>CAJOLH010000025.1 GCA_905235375.1 uncultured Bacteroidales bacterium | reverse complement strand
ATGGCCTGATGAGGCGAATTATATTGCCCAATGGAACGGAACCGAAGCCAAGGGGCGTTTTACTGCATGTGAGGGACTGGGCTACGCTGGTAAAGCCATCATGCTTCTGCCCAATGAGGCGGTGACCTACACGTTCACAGCACCCAAGGATGTCGATTCCCTGATGGTGGAACTTCATTTACTCCCCACGCATCCCGTCGATGATGAGCATCTCACGATCGAAGTGTCGCTCGATGCGAAAGAGTATCGCTCGGTGGATTACCGTACGGTGGGCCGAAGCGAGGAGTGGAAGGAGAACGTGCTTCGAAACCAGACAGTGAAGTGCGTCAATCTGCCCTGCAAACGCGGGGAAAAGCAGGTTTTGAGGCTCAGAACGCCATTTGAAGGCATCGTAGTGGACCAGATTTTCGTGCGTTAGCAGTTTACACATTATTAATATATGGCCCTCATCGCGAACTTTTTGTTTCGGATGGGGGCCTTTTGCGTTCGTTTTTCCATTTTAGACCTCTTAATTTGCCAGTCATAACTGCCAAAAACGGGCAAAACGGAGTCCCTCGGGCAGCCGAATGTTCGATTTTGGCCTTTTTTTGATTGAGCGAATGAAAAACCCCGTACCTTTGCAGCGTCAAAAACAAAGAAACTACAAAAAGACAAAAGAAACTAAAACTACTTTTATCGCGTTTATCAATCGCATTTTATTTTTAACAATTAAAAAAACAATTTAAGGTATGAAAAATCTTTTTATTTCAATCGGAGCTACAATGGCAGTGTATCTGCTGCTTACATGGCTGTTCTTATCAATTGTGTTTTAATTGATTGGTGTTATTAACTATTTATTGTTTAATTTATTTAAGGTATAAGATTTAATTATGAAAAAGATGATTATTGCAGTTGCTGCCATCATAATGGCCGCTTCTAACTTGAATGCTCAGGAGAAAGTTGAAACTGTTAACAACGAAACTCCTATAAACTACAATTTCAATATCAACATGCGTTCGCTGTCGCGCTATCTGAACCTCACTGAGGAGCAGAGGGAAGTGATGGAATATGCCTCGGATAACTTCGGCTATTCGGTGAAGCGTCTGGAACGTACCAAGGAAGAGAAGCGTGGCGCTCGTATGCAGAAAGCGCTCAACATCAACCTTGCTTACGCTTACAAGACCCTTGATAAGGCCCAGTATCGCAAGTACCTCGGTCTGATGAACAGCTCGCTGAGGAACAAGCGTCTGGATACCTTGCTCATCGACGAGTCTCTTGCCAGCAAGTAACCATGTAGGTTGTCATTGACATATAATCATTAATAGATAGTTTTTGAAAGTAGCGCCCTGGTGTCCCATTCGGATGTCAGGGCGCAATTTGTTGCTTCTTCATATTCAATTTGAACAAGTTAGCACTTCTGAAAATTCGGTGATTTAACACTTTGACCCTCGAAAAATGCCATGTAGATATGCCGAATGGGAAGAAAAGTGAAAAAGTTTTAAAGAAAATTTAGTGTAATCCATTGTTGATTAAGGAAAATTTTCTAACTTTGCACCCGCAAAATCGCACGCGAGGGCGAAGTGTGCCCGAGGTGAAAGGATTTTGCATGAGAGTTAAACAAACAATTTATCGTCTAAAAGTAAAAACAAAATGCCTACTATTCAACAGTTAGTAAGAAAAGGTCGCGTAGTTCTGGAAGACAAGAGCAAGTCACCGGCCCTGGCATCATGCCCACAGCGTCGTGGCGTTTGTACTCGTGTTTACACCACTACTCCTAAGAAACCTAATTCTGCTATGCGTAAGGTGGCACGTGTACGTTTGACTAACGGCAAGGAAGTAAATGCCTACATCCCGGGCGAGGGTCACAACCTTCAGGAGCACTCCATCGTCATGGTACGTGGCGGTCGTGTGAAGGACCTTCCAGGTGTACGTTATCACATTGTGCGCGGCACGTTGGATACCGCCGGCGTAAATGGTCGCACACAGCGTCGTTCGAAGTACGGTGCCAAGCGTCCTAAGGCTGGTGCAGCTCCAAAGAAGAAGTAATCTTCGCAGAGAGAAAACAAGTTTCAAACCTTTTACACAAGTTGGTAAAGGCTCTTAAAGGTTGAGTAATCCCGCCCGCATAACTCCAGTGATGGAACAAGCGTGATAGGCACGGATGAAGATTCCCCCAAGAGAAACAACCAAACATTAAACATTTCAAACAAAATGAGAAAAGCAAAGCCGAAGAAGAGAGTTATCCTTCCAGATCCTGTCTTCAGCGAAGTAAAAGTAACCAAGTTCGTCAACCATCTGATGTATGATGGCAAGAAGAGCATTGCGTTCACTATTTTCTACACCGCAATGGAAATCGTCGGCAAGAAGTTGGCCGAGAAGGAGGGCATCAGTGCCTTGGAGGTGTGGAAGAAGGCTCTCGACAACATCACCCCACTCGTCGAGGTTAAGTCAACCCGTATTGGCGGTGCCACCTATCAGGTTCCTACCGAGATTCGTCCCGACCGCAAGGAGTCAATCTCGATGAAGAACATGATTATCTACAGCCGCAAGCGCGGCGGCAAGACGATGGCTGACAAGCTCGCTGCCGAGATCATGGATGCCTACAATGAGCAGGGCGGTGCGTTCAAGCGCAAGGAGGATATGCACAAGATGGCTGAGGCCAACCGTGCATTTGCACACTTCAAGTTCTAATTGGAGTCTTCATACATATTATATATTAATATATGGCAAATACTAAAGACGCAGCATTGAAGTACACACGTAACTTCGGCATCATGGCCCACATCGATGCCGGCAAGACGACTACTTCAGAGCGCATCCTTTTTTACACAGGCAAGACTCACAAGATTGGCGAAACGCATGATGGTTCTGCCACCATGGACTGGATGGCCCAGGAGCAGGAGCGAGGCATCACTATCACTTCTGCTGCCACCACAGCATACTGGAATTTCCAGGGCGAGAAATATAAGTTCAACCTGATTGACACTCCAGGTCACGTGGATTTCACTGTTGAGGTAGAGCGTTCGCTCCGTATCCTCGATGGTGCCGTTGCAACCTACTGCGCTGTAGGCGGCGTTGAGCCACAGTCGGAGACCGTATGGCGTCAGGCTGAGAAATACAACGTACCTCGCATCGCTTACGTCAACAAGATGGACCGTTCGGGTGCCAACTTCCTTGATGTAGTGGATCAGATGCACTCTATGCTCGGTGCCAATGCACTGGCTATTCAGCTCCCTATCGGTTCGGAAGAGACCTTCAAGGGCATCATCGACCTGATTGAGATGAAGGCTATCTACTGGCACGACGAGACCATGGGTGCCGAATATGAGGTTGACGAGATTCCTGCTGAGCTCGTTGCTGAGGCTCAGGAGTACCGTGACAAGATTGTGGAGCAGGTCGCCAACTTTGACGACGCTCTCATGGAGAAGTATTTCGAGGATCCTTCGACCATCACCAAGGAGGAGATTTATGCAACACTTCGCAAGATGACCCTCGCACAGGAGGTGTTCCCCGTACTTTGCGGATCGTCGTTTAAGAACAAGGGCGTTCAGCCTCTGCTTGATGCTGTGGTTCGCTATCTCCCTTCCCCAGTCGATACTCCAGCTATTGTTGGTCACGACCCCAAGGATCCCGAGAAGGAGATCGATCGTCATCCAAGCTACGACGAGCCCATGTCGGCTCTCGCATTCAAGATTGCTACTGATCCATACGTAGGTCGTCTCTGCTACTTCCGCGTATATTCGGGCTCGATTGAGGCTGGTTCGTACGTTTACAATCCACGTTCGGGCAAGCGCGAGCGTATCAGCCGTCTGTTCCAGATGCACTCCAATCACCAGAACCCTATGGAGGAGATCGGTTGCGGTGACATCGGCGCAGGTGTCGGCTTCAAGGATATCCGCACTGGCGATACCCTCTGCGACGAGAACAATCCTGTAGTACTTGAGTCGATGGAGTTCCCCGATCCTGTGATTGGCATCGCCGTTGAGCCCAAGTCGCAGAAAGACCTTGACAAACTCGGCATTGGCCTCGCCAAGCTCGCAGAGGAGGATCCAACCTTCACCGTCAAGACCAACGAGGATACGGGTCAGACCGTTATCTCGGGTATGGGTGAGCTTCACCTCGACATCATCATCGACCGTCTGAAGCGTGAGTTCAAGGTTGAGTGCAACCAGGGTCGTCCCCAGGTTTCGTACAAGGAGTCCATCAAGGGTGTTGTTACCCGTCACCGCGAGGTTTACAAGAAGCAGTCGGGTGGTCGTGGTAAGTTTGCCGACATCATCGTTACCGTTGGCCCAGCCGACGAGGGCGTTACCGGACTTCAGTTCGAGAGCATCGTCAAGGGTGGTAATGTGCCTGCCGAATATATCCCATCGGTACAGAAGGGCTTTACCGCAGCCATGAAGTCGGGCGTTTTGGCCGGCTTCCCCGTTGACTCGATGAAAGTCACTCTTGAGGATGGTAGCTTCCATCCCGTCGATTCCGACCAGCTCTCGTTCGAACTCGCTGCCAACTTTGCCTTCAAGGCATGTTGCGAGAAAGCACAGCCTATCCTGCTTGAGCCTATCATGAAGGTTGAGGTGGTGACTCCCGAGGAGTCGATGGGCGATGTGATTTCGGACCTCAACAAGCGTCGCGGACAGGTAGAGGGCATGGACACCACTCGTTCGGGTGCCCGCCTCGTAAAGGCCTTCGTTCCGCTTGCCGAGATGTTCGGCTATGTAACAGACCTTCGTACAATCACTTCTGGCCGTGCAAGCTCTACGATGGAGTTCCATCACTATGCCGAGGTTGATAAGGGTAATGCCCGCAAGGTACTCGAGGAGTGCGGCGGTCGCGCTGACCTCATCAAGTAATCAAGGTCGTAAAGATCAATAATTAACTAACGTAAATTCTTAAAACCAAATATGGATCAGAAAATTCGTATTAAGTTGAAGTCTTTCGACCACATGCTCGTTGACAAGTCAGCTGAGAAGATCGTAAAGACTGTGAAGTCAACTGGTGCCAAGGTCAATGGCCCTATCCCGTTGCCAACCTTGAAGCGCATCTTTACTGTCAACCGCTCGACCTTCGTGAACAAGAAGAGCCGTGAGCAGTTCCAGCTTTGCGCCTACAAGCGCCTTATTGACATCGTGTCGGCTACACCACGCACTGTAGAGGCTCTGATGAAGATTGAGCTGCCTTCAGGTGTCGAGGTTGAGATCAAGGTGTAATAACCATACATTTTCGGGACTGGGGAGGTGACCCCTCCTCGGTCTTATAACCGGGATGGAACCTGTAATAGGGGAAATTTCGGCCTAAACTGTCAGGTAACAAACAATTTTATATTATTAACCGCCTGTGGAACGTTTTCGTTAGATGACATTCCCGCCAGGCACAACAAGTAACTGAAATATGCCAGGATTATTAGGCAAAAAAGTCGGAATGACTTCCGTCTTCAGTGCTGATGGCAAGAACGTGCCATGCACTGTTATTGAAGTAGGTCCTTGTGTTGTGACTCAGATCAAGACGATCGAGAAAGATGGTTATGAAGCTGTTCAGGTCGGCTTCGAGGAGACCACTGAGAAGCATGTCTCCAAGCCAGTGATGGGTCACCTCAAGAAAGCAGGTGTTGCTCCAATGAAGCACCTTGCAGAGTTTAAGGGTTACGAGAAGCAGTATCAGCTCGGTGATGTTATCACCGTGAATGATCTCTTCGGTGACGCTGAGTTCGTTGACGTGATTGGCACCTCCAAAGGTCACGGCTTCCAGGGCGTTGTGAAGCGTCATGGTTTCGGTGGCGTTGGTCAGAGCACTCACGGTCAGGACGACCGTCTGCGTAAGCCAGGTTCAATCGGCGCTTGCTCTTATCCAGCACGCGTATTCAAGGGTCTCCGCATGGGTGGCCAGATGGGTAATGTGCAGGTGACTGTGCAGAATCTCCAGGTGTTGAAGGTTATTCCTGAGCACAACCTCCTTCTCGTGAAGGGCAGCGTGCCAGGAGCAAAGGGTTCACTTTTAACGATTGAGAAGTAATGGAACTGAAAGTATTGAACAAGGAAGGTAAGGAAACCGGTCGTACGGTTGTCCTCAACGATGAGGTTTTTGGCATTGAGCCAAATGACCATGTAATCTACCTCGCTGTTAAGCAGTTCCTTGCTGACCAGCGTCAGGGTACCCACAAGTCAAAGGAGCGTAGCGAAGTCAGCGGATCTACCCGCAAGCTCGGTCGCCAGAAGGGCGGCGGCGGTGCACGTCGCGGTGACATCAACTCGCCAGTGCTTGTTGGCGGCGGTCGTGTGTTTGGCCCCAAGCCCCGCGATTACAGCTTCAAGCTCAACAAAAAGGTGAAGGCTCTCGCTCGTAAGAGCGCCCTCTCGACCAAGGCTGCTGAGAACGCAATTATCGTTCTTGAGGATCTTAAATTGGAAACTCCATCTACCAAAGCTATTGCTAACGTAGTTAAAAATCTGCAGGTTGCAGAAAAAAAGGTGGCTTTTATTTGCTCAAATGAAAATAAAAACGTACTTTTGTCTGCTCGAAACCTCAAGAACGTCAGCGTCCTGCCAGCAGATTCACTCAACACCTATAGTGTGATGAACTGCGGCACACTCGTGATTTCAGAGAGCGCTGTTGAAACAGTTAACAACCTCTAAAGCAAGTAACAGACATGGCAATTCTGATTAAACCCATCGTAACTGAGAAGATGACCAAGATTACAGACAAGTCATCTGAAGCTCGCAAGAAGAAGGATGGTAGCGCTCCTATCAACGTCGTTTATGGCTTCTTTGTTGACCCCAAGGCCAACAAGATCCAGATCAAGCAGGCTGTAGAGCAGAAGTTCGGCGTAACCGTTGAGTCGGTTAACACCATCAACTACGCTGGCAAGGTCAAGACCCGCTACACCAAGAGAGGACTCCAGGTCGGCAAGACTGCCGCTTACAAGAAGGCCTACGTGACCCTCAAGGAAGGCGATACGATTGATTTCTACGCTAACATCAACTAATTTCAATATTCACTAACTTCGGCCGCCCTCCGGGCGCAGCAAAGTTGTTCGAAAGCCCATCGCGATACGTCGGATGGTAACTCGGAACTTCAGAAATTGCGTCTGCGACGGCCGAGAATGCTAAAACAAACAATGGCAATCCGCAAATTTAAGCCCACAACTCCGGGCCAGAGAGGCAAAGCTATTAGCACGTTCGAAGAGATCACTGCTAGTAAGCCCGAAAAGTCTCTCACTGTCGGTAAGAAAAAGACTGGCGGACGTAACAACCAGGGCCGCCTCACCATGCGTTACATCGGTGGTGGTCACAAGCAGTCTTACCGTATCATCGATTTCAAGCGCAACAAGGATGGCGTACCTGCTGTAGTTAAGTCTATCGAGTACGATCCAAACCGCAGCGCAAACATCGCACTTCTCTACTATGTAGATGGCGAGAAGCGTTACATTCTTGCACCCAACGGCCTCAAGGTAGGCGCTCATCTGGAGTCGGGTGCAAAAGCACTTCCTGAAGTTGGCAATGCTCTTGCTCTTAAGGACATTCCAGTAGGTACAGTCATTCACAACATCGAGCTCCGCCCGGGACAGGGTGCTGCCCTTGTTCGTTCTGCTGGTAACTTCGCTCAGCTTACTTCAAAAGAAGGTGACTATGCTATCATCAAGCTCCCCTCTGGCGAAACCCGCAAGATTCTTGCTACCTGCAAGGCAACTGTTAACTCTGACCACGCACTCGAGAAGAGTGGTAAGGCAGGTCGCTCACGCTGGTTGGGTCGTCGTCCACACAACCGTGGCGTTGTAATGAACCCAGTCGATCACCCGATGGGTGGTGGCGAAGGTCGTCAGTCTGGTGGTCACCCACGTTCGCGTAAGGGTCTCTACGCTAAGGGCCTGAAGACACGTTCACCAAAGAAGCAGTCTTCAAAGTACATTATCGAGAGAGCTAATAAGAAGTAATTTTGAAGTAACACATTATTTAATATAATAATATGAGTCGTTCCTTAAAAAAAGGCCCGTTTATTAGCGTAAAGCTCGAGAAGAAGATCCTTGCCATGAATGAGTCGGGCAAGAAGGCTGTAGTCAAGACTTGGTCTCGTGCTACCACGATCTCCCCTGATTTCGTTGGTCACACCATCGCTGTTCACAACGGTAACAAGTTCGTTCCAGTCTATGTGACTGAGAATATGGTTGGTCACAAGCTCGGCGAGTTCTCCATGACCCGCACTTTCCGTGGCCACTCTGGTAATCGCAAGTAAATGTAGGGTCTTACTAAAATAATTCAAGAAAAATGGCTAATAGAAAACAGACATCTGCCAATAAGCTGAAGGAAGCACGTAAGACTACTTATTTTGCTAAGTATAACAACATCCCAACCTCTCCACGCAAGATGCGTCTCGTAGCAGATATGGTACGCGGCATGGAGGTTTTCAAGGCTTTGGGTGTCCTTCACTTCTCCAACAAGGAGGCTGCTGCCCGTGTTGAGCTTCTTTTGAAGTCCGCAATCGCTAACTGGGAGGCCAAGACCGGTCAGAAGGCCGAGGCTGGCCAGCTCGAAGTGAGCAAAATCATCGTTGATGAGGGTGCCACCATCAAGCGTCTTCGCCCAGCACCTCAGGGACGTGCTTACCGCATTCGCAAGCGTTCCAACCACGTGACTATTTACGTTGATACAATTAACAAAGAAGCTTAATATTCTCTAACATGGGACAGAAAATTTCTCCAATTTCAAATCGTCTGGGCATCATCCGTGGTTGGGATTCCAATTGGTTTGCTTCCAAGAACTGTGGTGATACCATCGTAGAGGATGCTAAGATTCGCAAGTATCTCAATGCACGTCTTGCCAAGGCAAGCCTTTCGCGCATTGTGATCGAACGCACACTTAAGCTCGTCACCATCACTATCTGCACTGCTCGTCCGGGTATTATCATTGGTAAGGCTGGCAGCGAGGTAGATAAGCTGAAGGAGGAGCTCAAGTCTATCACTGATAAGGATGTTCAGATCAACATCTACGAGATCAAGAAGCCTGAGGTTGATGCCTCAATCGTAGCAAACAACATCGCACGCCAGGTGGAGGGTAAGGTTGCTTACCGCCGTGCCGTCAAGATGGCTATTCAGTCGGCAATGCGTGTAGGTGCTGAGGGTATCAAGGTTCAGTGCTCGGGTCGTCTCAATGGCGCAGAAATGTCTCGTAAGGAAATGTACAAGGAGGGTCGTACTCCTCTTCACACTTTCCGTGCTGACATTGACTACGCTCTGGCTGAGGCTATCACCAAGGTTGGTGTGATCGGCATCAAGGTATGGATCTGCCGTGGTGAGGTTTATGGCAAGAAGGATCTTGCTCCAAACTTCGCTAAGCAGAAGGAAACTGGTCGTCCACAGGGCGAAGGCCGTGGTGAGCGTCGTGGTCGTCGTGATGGCGAGCGTCGTGGCGGTTTCCGTAACAAAAAATAATTTAATAACGATTTAGAAGCTTTAGAACAATGTTACAGCCGAAAAGAACTAAGTTCCGCCGTCAGCAGAAGAACAACCTCAAGGGCAATGCCCAGCGAGGCAATCAGTTGGCGTTCGGTTCATTCGGAATCAAGACGCTTGAGAATAAATGGATCAATGCGCGTCAACTTGAAGCCGCTCGTGTCGCTATCACCCGTTACATGCAGCGTGAGGGCCAGCTCTGGTGCCGCGTGTTCCCCGACAAGCCTTATACTCGCAAGCCTGCCGATGTCCGAATGGGTAAGGGTAAGGGTGATCCGGAAGGCTGGGTAGCAGACTGCAACCCCGGTCGCATCCTTTTTGAGATTGATGGTGTGCCTTTCGAGGTTGCCAAGGAGGCTCTCCGCCTTGGTGCACAGAAGCTCCCTGTCCAGACCAAGTTTGTCGTTCGTCGCGATTATGATCCAGAACTTGTCGTTCTCTAATACAAACAACCACTACAATGAAGACTTCAGAACTTAAGAATCTTACAACTGAGGAACTGCAAGGTCGTATTGCTGAGACAAAGGCAAAGCTGGAATCGTTGGAGTTCAACCATGCCATTGCCCCTCTGGACAATCCTATGGTGATCCGCACTACCCGTCGTGATGTCGCACGTATGCTGACAGAACTCAACAACCGTACAGCTGCTGCTCAGGTCGAGTAAGCATCCTCAAAACTCAAATTTATTTTAGAACAGATTTTTTCAATGGAAACAAGAAATCTTAGAAAAACTAGAATGGGCATCGTCTCCAGCGATAAGATGGACAAGACCATCACCGTTACTGTGAAGTACAAGGAGAAGCACCCAATCTATGGTAAGTTTGTCAACAAGACAAAGAAATACCATGCTCATGACGAAAAGAATGAGGCCCAGGTAGGCGATCGTGTCCTCCTGATGGAAACTCGTCCGCTGAGCAAAACAAAGCGTTGGCGTTTAGTAGAAATCCTCGAAAAGGCTAAGTAAATATTATGATACAGACTGAATCAAGACTTAAGATCGCCGATAATTCCGGTGGTAAGGAGTGCCTCTGCATCCGCGTGCTTGGTGGCACTGGTCGCCGATATGCATCTGTAGGTGATATTATCGTAGTGACTGTGAAGAGTGTTGTTCCTTCTAGCGACATGAAGAAGGGTACCGTCAGCAAAGCTATTATCGTTCGTACCAAGAAGGAGGTTCGCCGTCCCGATGGATCGTACATCCGCTTCGATGACAATGCCTGTGTTCTTTTGAACAACGCTGGTGATATGCGTGGCTCGCGCATCTTCGGCCCTGTGGCCCGTGAGCTTCGTGCTGCTAACATGAAGATTGTTTCACTTGCACCTGAAGTGCTCTAATAACGTAAATGCAGATATGAATACATTGAACGTAAAGAAGGGTGACAACGTCGTTGTCAACTCTGGCGAGAACAAGGGCAAGACCGGCAAAGTCCTTTCGGTGAATGTTGAGAAGAAGACGGCTATCGTCGAGGGTATCAACATCGTCAAGAAGAGCACCAAGCCAAATGCAAAGTATCCTCAGGGCGGCATCATTGAGAAGGAGGCTCCCATCCATGTCTCCAAACTCAATCGCATCAATGAGAATGGCAAGGCCATCCGTTCGAACGGCAAGGTCACCAATATTAAAATCAACAAGTAATCAAGGAGGTCTAAATAATGGCAAATACTGCATCACTTAAGCAATATTACAAAGAGACCATCGTTCCTGCACTCACCAAGCAGTTTGGTTATACTACTGTTATGCAGGTGCCTCGTCTCGAGAAGATTGTCATCAACGAGGGCCTCGGAATGGCTGTTGCTGACAAGAAAATCATTGAAACTGCTATCGCTGAACTGACTGCCATCACCGGACAGAAGGCTGTGCAGACTCTTTCGAAGAAGGATATCGCTCAGTTCAAGGTTCGTAAGCAGATGCCTATCGGCGTACGTGTTACCCTTCGTCACCAGATGATGTATGAGTTCCTCGAGCGTCTGATCCGCGTAGCTCTCCCTCGTATCCGTGACTTCAACGGTATCGAGTCGAAGCTCGATGGTCGTGGCAACTATACTCTCGGTATTACTGAGCAGATTATTTTCCCTGAGATCAACATCGACAGCATTCAGCGCCTTCTTGGCATGAACATCACTTTCGTGACCACTGCCAGGACTGACGAGGAGGGCTATGCTCTGCTGAAGGAGTTCGGTCTTCCATTCAAGAACGCTAAAAAGTAAGATCAAGATATGGCAAAGATTTCAATGGTAGCCCGTGAGGTTAAGCGTCAGGCTCTTGTGAAGAAGTATGCTGCAAAGCGTGCAGAACTCAAGAAGCGTGCTGCTGCCGGTGACTATGAGGCTGTTCAGGAGCTTCAGGCTCTTCCAAAGAATGCTTCTCCAGTTCGCCTTCACAACCGCTGCAAGGTGACTGGTCGTCCAAAGGGATATATGCGCCAGTTCGGTCTTTCTCGTATCCAGTTCCGTGAGATGGCTTCTGCCGGTCTCATCCCTGGAGTCAAGAAGGCAAGCTGGTAATCCGGTGGACCCACACTCTCTGATACAATAGAATATCAGCGGGCCTAAAGACCCGCCGATATTTGCGTATATGTTTTTTATTAAATATTGTCCGGAGGTTCCGGATCAATTTAACAAACAAAATCAAATGACTGATTCAATTGCAGATTTTTTGACCCGTCTTCGCAACGCCATCGCAGCTAAGCATCGTGTCGTTGAGATTCCAGCGTCAAACTTGAAGAAGGAGATTTGCAAGATCCTCTTCGAGAAGGGTTACATCATGAACTACAAGTTCATCGACGACGGCCCACAGGGTACTATCAAGGTTGCCTTGAAGTATGATCCTGTAAACCACGTGAGTGCCATCAAGAGTCTGACTCGTGTATCCACACCAGGTCTCCGCAAGTATGTGGGCTATAAGGATATGCCACGTGTCCTTAACGGACTCGGCATCGCCATTCTTTCCACTTCGCGCGGTGTCATGACCGACAAGGAGGCTGCTGCCCAGAAGGTCGGTGGTGAGGTTCTGTGTTACATCTATTAATGAAAGGAGGTATAAGCTATGTCAAGAATTGGTAAATTGCCTATTACTATTCCTGCAGGTGTAACTGTCACTGTGAAGGATAATGTTGTTACCGTAAAAGGTAAGAACGGAGAGATGAGCCAGGAACTTACAGGCGGTATTCAGCTCTCCATTGAGGATGGAAAGATCGAATTTACTCGTCCCAATGATGAGAAGCAGACCAAGGCTCTGCACGGCCTTTATCGCTCTTTGATCAACAATATGGTCATCGGTTGCAGCGAAGGCTTCAAGAAGGAGCTTCAGCTCGTGGGTGTCGGCTATCGTGCCAGCAATACTGGCAATGTCCTTGAGCTTTCTCTCGGTTACTCTCATGCCATCTATATGGTACTTCCCAAGGAGGTCAAACTGACCACCAAGAGCGAGCGTAACCAGAACCCGTTGATTACCCTGGAGTCTTGCGATAAGGCTCTGCTTGGTCTGATTTGCACCAAGATTCGTTCTTTCCGCAAGCCTGAACCATATAAGGGCAAGGGTGTCCTCTATGTAGGTGAGGTTGTTCGTCGTAAGTCTGGCAAGTCTGCCGGTGCTAAATAATTAACCTTTTAATTTAGACGATTATGATTACTAAGAAAGAAAGAAGAATTAAGATTAAGCACCGTATTCGCAAGAAGGTTAATGGTACTGCCAGCCGTCCCCGTCTGACCGTGTTCCGCAGCAACAAGTCCATCTATGCTCAGGTTATCAACGACCTTGAGGGCAAGACGCTTGTATTTGCCGGTTCAAAGGGTATTACCGAGGGCACCAAGACTGAGGTTGCCAAGAAGGTCGGCCAGGCTGTTGCTGAGAAGTGTGCAGCTGCCGGCATCACTGAGGTTGTTTTCGATCGCAATGGTTATCTCTATCATGGCCGCGTACAGGCCTTGGCAGAGGGTGCCCGCGAAGGGGGTCTCAAATTCTAATAAATGACAGATATGATTCGAGTAAAGAATGCCAATGATATCGAGTTGAAGGACCGTTTGGTTGCTATCAACCGTGTTACTAAGGTTACCAAAGGTGGTCGCACCTTCACTTTCGCTGCTATCGTTGTGGTAGGTGATGGCAATGGTACCATAGGTTACGGCCTTGGTAAGGCAGGCGAAGTTCAGGCTGCCATTGCAAAGGGTGTTGAGTCCGCCAAGAAGAACCTTGTCAAGGTTCCTGTGCTCAAGGGTACTATTCCTCACGAGGTTACTGCTCGCTTCGGTGGTTCTGAGGTCCTCCTCATTCCAGCATCCGAGGGTACCGGCATGAAGGCAGGTGGCGCTATGCGTCCTGTTTTGGAGAGTGCTGGTGTGAAGGATGTCCTTTGCAAGTCGAAGGGCTCTTCCAACCCCCATAACCTCGTCAAGGCCACGATTCAGGCTCTCTGTGAGCTTCGTGATGCCAAGGAGGTCGCTGAGAATCGCGGTGTTTCACTTGATGTTGTATTCAAAGGTTAATAAATTCCAAGCAAATTATGGCAACTATTAAAGTAAAGGCTATTCGCAGCCGCATCAACTGCCCTAAGACGGAGAAGTTGACCCTTGATGCACTCGGACTGACCCGTATCGGTCTTGTCCGCGAGCTTCCTGACAACGAGTGCACTCGTGGTCAGATTCGCAAGGTCGCTCATCTTGTCGCTCTTGTTGACTAATTAACAGAAAAATCCTCGGGTGGGGTGTGGCGACTATAGGGAAACCAAGTCACACCCCCTCCATATCACTAACTTAATTTAAGTGCAAAGAATATGAATTTAAGTAATTTGAAGCCTGCCGCTGGATCTGTAAAGACCCGTAAGCGTGTTGGCCGTGGTGCAGGTTCCGGTCTCGGTGGCACTTCAACCCGTGGTAACAAGGGCGCTAAGCAGCGTTCCGGCTATAAGAAGAAGATCGGCTTTGAAGGCGGTCAGATGCCTATCCAGCGTCGTTTGCCGAAGTTCGGTTTCAAGAATATCAATCATGTAGAGTATAAGGCTATCAACCTTTCTACTCTTGATGCACTTGCAACTGCAAAGTCGCTTACTAAGATTGATGTTCAGGCTCTTCATGAGGCTGGACTTGTAGCCAAGAAAGATCTTGTCAAGATCCTTGGCAATGGTGCTCTCAGTGTAGCTCTCGAAGTTACTGCTCACGCTTTCTCCAAGAAGGCTGAGGAGGCTATCGTAGCAGCTGGTGGTACAGTAGTAAAAGTTAACGCGTAAACGTCATGAGAATAGTTGAGACATTCAAAAACATTTGGAAGATTGAAGAGCTCCGCACTCGTATCCTTTGGACGCTCGGTCTCGTTGCAATCTATCGTTTGGGTTGCTTCATAGTTCTTCCGGGTATCGATGCCAGTCTGCTCGATGAGCTGCACAATCAGACTCGTGGTGGCCTTATGGCACTCTTGGATATGTTCTCTGGTGGAGCATTCTCGAATGCCTCAATCTTCGCATTGGGTATTATGCCCTATATCTCTGCCTCGATTATCATCCAGCTTCTGACGATGGTTCTTCCATCGCTCCGCAAGCTTTCGATGGAAGGCGAGAGTGGTCGTAACAAGATCAATCAGTACACACGTCTGCTCACAGTAGTTGTGCTCATTTTCCAGAGCTTCGCTTATCTGACCAACCTTCGTTATCAGATTGGCCCGGCTATTGTAAATCAGGGCTGGTGGTTTAACTTCAGCAGCATTATCATCCTGACTGCAGGCTCGATGTTTGTGATGTGGCTTGGCGAGCGTATCACCGACAAGGGTATTGGCAACGGTATCTCGTTCCTTATCATGATCGGTATCATCGCACGCTTCCCAACGGCAATTTCGCAGGAGTTTGTACAGGCTGCCTCTTCGACCGGCAACCTGGTGCTCTTCCTCCTCGAGATTGTGTTCCTCCTTATCGTGATTGGTATCAGCATTCTCTTGGTACAGGGTACCCGCAAAGTGCCTGTACAGTACGCTAAGCAGATTCGTGGTAACCGTCAGTATGGTGGTGTTCGCCAGTATATACCTCTCAAGGTGAATGCTGCAGGCGTAATGCCTATCATCTTCGCACAGGCTATCATGTTCATCCCTCTTGTGTTTGCAGGTTTTGCAAGCCAGAACACTGCAAGCTTCTGGTCAAGTTTCTTTGACAATACAACGTTTACCTATAACTTTGTATTTGCAATCCTGATCATTGTCTTCACCTATTTCTACACCGCCATCACGATGAATCCTCAGCAGATGTCGGATGCAATCAAGTCTCAGAACGGCTTCATCCCGGGTATCAAGCCTGGCAAGAAGACTACCGAGTTCCTTGACAAGATCATGTCGCGTATCACCCTTCCAGGTTCTATCTTCCTGGCATTTGTGGCTATCCTTCCCTGTTTCGCCCGTATCCTTGGCGTCACACAGGAATTCTCACAGTTCTTCGGTGGCACGTCACTCCTGATTCTTGTGGGTGTAATTTTGGATACTCTCCAGCAGATCGAGTCGCATCTGATGATGCATCACTATGACGGTCTGATGAAGAACGGCAAGATCAAAGGTCGCACAGGTTCTGTAGCTGCTTATTGATATCTCGCTATGATATTTCTGAAGACTGACGAAGAAATAGAGCTGATTCGACAGGCTAATCAACTGGTTGGACAGACACTTGGCGAAGTCGCCAAGTGGGTCCAGCCAGGTGTTACTACCCTTAGGCTTGACCAAATTGCCGAGGAGTTTATCCGTGATCACGGTGGCGTTCCTGGTTTCAAGGGTTATGAAGGCTTTCCGGGCACCCTCTGCATCGAAGTCAATGACGAGGTTGTACATGGTTTCCCTTCTGATTATGAACTTAGGGACGGCGACATTGTCGGATGCGATTGTGGAGCGGTCATCAACGGTTTCAATGGCGACAGCTGTTACACTTTTCCCGTGGGTGATGTCGATGAGCAGGTTCTCCGCTTGTTGCGAACAACGAAGGAGAGTCTTTATATCGGTATCGAACAGGCCAAGGTTGGTAATCGAGTAGGTCACATTGGTTATGCCGTACAGGATTACTGTGAGAAACGTGGTTACACGGTTGTTCGTGAACTGACGGGTCATGGTATAGGTCGTGGTCTTCATGAAGACCCTGATGTCCCCAACTACGGACGTCGTGGTGTCGGACCGCTGCTTCGTTCGGGAATGTGCATTTGCATCGAGCCAATGATCAACATGGGATCGAAGAATGTCACTATCGACCGTAACGGTTGGACGGTGCGTACACGTGACCATAAGTGGTCGGCTCATTACGAGCATTGCCTGGCCATCCGCGAAGAGAAGACCGAGATTCTTTCCACCTTCGACTATATTCAGGAAGTATTAGGCGATCGATTTATCTAAGTAAAATTTCAACATTTATTGAATGGCAAAACAAGCAGCAATTGAACAAGATGGTACCATCGTCGAAGCCCTTTCGAACGCTATGTTCCGCGTAGAGCTCGAAAACGGACACGAGATTACCGCTCACATTTCCGGCAAGATGCGTATGCACTACATCAAGATCTTGCCAGGTGACAAGGTTCGAGTAGAGATGTCGCCCTATGACCTCTCGAAAGGCAGAATTTCTTTCCGCTACAAATAAAATTCTTACGATATGAAAGTTAAAGCATCGCTCAAAAAGCGCACTCCAGATTGCAAAATCGTCCGTCGCCGCGGCGTTTTGTACGTAATTAACAAAAAAAATCCTAAATTTAAGCTACGTCAAGGATAAATTACGTATATTTGCAGGCATTTTTTCGCAAAAAACACAATTTATTTAAATTTATATGGCAGTTAGAATTGTAGGCGTAGATCTTCCGCAGAACAAGCGTGGAGAAATCGCGTTGACTTACATCTATGGTATCGGCCGCAGCGCCGCAAATACCATTTTGAAGAATGCTGGTGTCGATAAAGACATCAAGGTAAAAGATTGGACTGATTCACAGGCCGCCGCTATTCGTGAGTATATCGGTGCCAACTACAAGGTAGAAGGCGATCTTCGTTCTGAAGTTCAGTTGAACATTAAGCGTCTCATGGATATCGGCTGCTACCGCGGTATCCGTCATCGTCTTGGCTTGCCAGTACGTGGCCAGAGCACAAAGAACAATGCTCGTACACGCAAGGGTAAGAAGAAGACTGTTGCCAACAAGAAGAAGGCTACAAAGTAATCTGTTAAAGTAGAAGAAAACTATGGCAAAGAAAACAGTTGCAGCTAAAAAACGTAACGTGAAGGTTAGTGCTAACGGCCAGCTTCACGTACATTCGTCGTTCAACAACGTTATCGTTTCACTCGCAAACAGCGAGGGTCAGGTGATTTCTTGGTCATCTGCCGGTAAGATGGGCTTCAGAGGTTCGAAGAAGAACACTCCTTATGCTGCTCAGATGGCAGCTCAGGATTGCGCAAAAATCGCCTACGATCTTGGTCTTCGCAAAGTGAAGGCTTATGTTAAGGGTCCAGGTAACGGTCGTGAGTCGGCTATCCGTACCATCCATGGCGCTGGTATCGAGGTAACTGAGATTATCGACGTGACACCACTTCCACACAATGGTTGCCGTCCTCCAAAGCGTCGCAAGGTATAATGTGTGAATAATGTGGTTTTTTAATTAATTTAATGCTTAAATTGTAAAAAAACTATGGCAAGATATACTGGACCAAAAACCCGCATTGCCCGCAAACTTGGCGAGGCTATCTACGGACCAGACAAGGTTCTCGCTAAGAAGAACTATGCACCTGGTCAGCATGGCTTGAATCGTCGTAAGAAAACTTCCGAGTATGGCACGCAGCTTAAGGAAAAGCAGAAGGCTAAATATACTTATGGTGTGCTCGAGTCACAGTTCCGTCGTCTCTTCGAGAAGGCCGAGCGTACGAAGGGTGTAACCGGTGAAGTACTTCTTCAGCTTCTTGAGAGCCGTCTCGATAATATCGTTTACCGTTTGGGTATCGCTCCAACCCGCGCTGCTGCTCGTCAGCTCGTCCTCCACAAGCATGTGGTGGTTGATGGCAAGGTTGTCAACATTGCGTCCTATTGCGTAAAGCCCGGCCAGATTGTTGGCGTTCGCGAGCGCTCGAAGGCTCTTGAGGTTGTTGATAACGCTCTCGCAGGTTTCAACCACAGCAAATATCCATGGCTTGAGTGGGATCAGAACTCCCTCAGCGGCAAGTATCTCCACATTCCTGAGCGTGCTGATATCCCTGAGAACATTCAGGAGCAGCTCATTGTCGAATTGTACTCTAAATAATAAATAGTCCATATATGGCGATTTTAGCATTTCAAAGACCCGAAAAGGTTATCATGTTGGAATCTGACCAGTTCTCTGGCAAGTTCGAATTCCGACCTCTGGAACCAGGCTACGGCATTACAGTTGGTAATGCTTTACGCCGTATTCTGCTTTCGTCACTCGAAGGCTTTGCTTTCACCAGTGTAAAAATTTCAGGTGTTGAGCATGAGTTTGCCACCATTCCGGGTGTATTAGAGGATGTTACCAACATCATCTTGAACCTCAAGCAGGTCCGCTTGAAGCAGATCGTCGAAGGTACAGAGAGTGAAACCATCACTGTTAGGGTCAAGAATACGGAAGTTCTCAAGGCAAGTGACTTGCACATGGGAATGACTGCATTCGATGTCCTTAATCCTGAACTGGTCATCTGCCACATGGACTCCAGTGCAAGTTTTGATATTACATTGACCATCAACAAGGGTCGCGGCTATGTTCCTGCTGAAGAGAACCGCAATCCCAATGCTGAGGTAACTACTATTGCTATCGATTCCATCTTCACACCTATTCGCAACGTGAAGTACTTTGTTGAGCCTTTCCGTGTTGAACAGCGTACCGACTATGAGAAACTGGTGATTGAAGTGACAACCGATGGCTCAATCCATCCTAAGGATGCATTGCGTGAAGCTGCCAAGATCTTGATCTATCACTTCATGCTCTTCTCCGACGAGAAGATTGCTATTGAGACTACTGAGAACGACACTAATGAGGAATTCGATGAAGAAGTTCTCCACATGCGTCAGCTTCTCAAGACCAAGCTTACCGATATGGATCTCTCCGTTCGTGCTCTCAACTGCTTGAAGAGCGCCGAAGTTGAGACGCTTGGTGAGTTGGTTGTATTCAATAAGACAGACCTTCTCAAGTTCCGCAACTTTGGCAAGAAGTCTCTCACCGAGCTCGAGGAGCTGCTTCAGAGTCTCAACCTTTCGTTCGGAATGGATATCTCCAAATATAAACTTGATAAAGACTAATTACAACAATGAGACATAATAAGAAATTCAATCACCTTGGACGAACCAAGTCTCATCGTGAGGCTATGCTCGCCAACATGACTGTTTCGTTGATTAGGGCTAAGCGCATCAACACCACAGTTGCCAAGGCCAAGGCATTGCGTGTTTACGCCGAACCAATCATCAACCGCGCTAAGGAGGATACCACCAACAGCCGTCGTATCGTCTTCTCTTACCTTCAGGATAAGGAGGCAGTGAAGGAGCTCTTCGGCGACATCGCAGTGAAGATTGCCAACCGTCCCGGTGGCTATCTCCGCATCCTTAAGCTTGGCCAGAACCGCCTCGGCGACAATGCCGAAATGGCAATGATCGAGTTCGTGGATTACAACGAGAACCTTCTCAAGGACAATGTCGAGAAGAAGCCCAAGACTCGTCGTTCACGTTCGAAGAAGACCGCCGAAGCTGCTCCAGCTGCCGAAGCAGAGGCAAAGGCTGAGTAAATCGGTACTTTCGGGCATCATGCCCAAACAATGATAAAGCCCGTACAAGTTTCCTTGTATGGGCTTTTTGAATTATTTATTCCAATTATTTCGGGATTTCGTGATGCCGTTATACCGTTATACCGTGATTACGTTATAGTGTTATTCCGAAAAAGTCGAGACATGTTAGATATTAATTCAATCCGAAAGGATTTCCCCATTCTTGATAGCACGGTCTATGGCAAGCCACTTGTCTATTTAGACAATGGAGCTACCACGCAGAAGCCACTTTGCGTAATTGAAAAGCTTCGTGATGGTTATCTGCATCACAATGCCAATGTGCATCGTGGTGTTCATTTCCTGAGCCAGGATGCTACCGACCTCCATGAAGGTGCACGTCAACGTGTGCAGCAGTTCCTCAATGCCAAGGAAAGTGCCGAAATCATCTTTACACGAGGCACAACTGAAAGCATCAATCTGGTGGCATCTTCCTTTGGCGAGGCATTCTTGAACGAAGGTGATGAAGTGATTCTCACCGATATGGAACATCATTCCAATATCGTCAGCTGGCAGTTGCTGCAGTCACGCAAGGGTATAGTCATTCGCCATGTTCGCCTGAATGAACTGCAGGAACTGGATCTTGGCCATCTTCAAAGCCTTTTCTCCGAGCGCACCAAGCTGGTGAGCCTGACGCAAGTCTCAAATGTGTTAGGTACGGTCAATCCGGTCAAGCAAGTCATCGAAATCGCTCATCGTAGGGGAGTGCCTGTCCTCGTCGATGGTGCGCAGTCCGTGCCTCATCTCAAGGTGGATGTTCAGGAGCTCGATTGCGACTTCTTCGTCTTTTCCGGTCATAAGATTTATGGTCCAACAGGTGTAGGTGTACTTTATGGAAAGCGTGAATGGCTCGAAAAGATGCCCCCTTATCAGGGAGGCGGCGAGATGATCAAAACAGTGTCGTTCGATGGTACAACCTTCAATGAATTGCCTTATAAATTCGAGGCTGGCACACCTGACTTCATCAGTACGGTGGCTCTTGCTGCTGCTCTTGACTATGTCGAGGCTATCGGCATGGATAATATCGCGGAATATGAACATCAGCTGCTCACATATTGTACCGACGAGTTCCTGCGGATTCCTGGTATGCGCATATTCGGCAATGCACACGAAAAGTCAGCGGTAATGAGTTTCCTGGTGGGTGATATTCACCATTATGATATGGGCATGTTGCTCGACAAACTGGGCATCGCCGTTCGTACCGGTCATCATTGTGCTGAACCTTTGATGCAAAGTTTGGGAATACTGGGTACGGTACGAGCAAGTTTCTCCTTCTACAATACGGTAGAGGAGATCGACATACTTGTCGCAGGCATTCGCCGGATTTCAAGGATGTTCGGAATGTGAAAAGAAATCTCGTTATAGCGTAATGAAGATATACGTTATAACGAGATTATTTCTATAATGAATGAGGCATTCACTTTACCATATCAGTTTCTCTGCATGGATCTTCACTCCTTTTCCAATGAGCTGTGAGCCCAATACCTCAAATCTTCCAGTGTCTCCCGACGTGAGGTATTTCGCACTACCGTTGGCTGAGAGGCGACCCTTCATTTCGGGATGCCTGATGAGGTAATCTTTCAGACTATAGGCTACCGGTTTGCCTTGAGGCATAAGGATAATCTCCGGATGATCCAACTCTTGAAGCACGGTTTGGATGAGTGAAGTGATGAGCGGGTAATGCGTGCAACCGAGGATGATGGTGTCTATTTCCGGATCCTGGTCAAGAAGTTCGGCCAGGTCATTCTTCACGATGCCGTGCATCTCCTTCATCTTCCCCGCCTCAATCATGGGCACCCAGTCAGGACAGGCTCGCGAAGTGAGGATGACGGGATTGGGGTTGCTGGCCACAATCTTCGAATTTTCGTGTACGTAATAGGTCGGTTCGGCGGGTTCTGAAGCAGCTGCACTTCCTTGCACTTGTGAGAAATAGGTGGGATCCTTGGCTATCTCCAGGTCGTACGAGTGCGAAGAGACCGTCGCAATGGTGCCTATTAGACCGATGTGTCGGGAATACGTGAGTTGTTCAACACGTTCTACTGTTGGGCGGATTACGCCCAATACACGGCGCGACGGGTCGTCACACACGGGCAAATCCTTGCGCTGTATGGTGCGCAGCGCTCTGGCTGAAGCTGTATTGCAAGCCAGAATGACCAGCGGGCAGCCCATGTCGAACATTCTGAAGACGGCTTGCCGCGTAAAATGATAAACCTTGTCGTACGGCAAGTCACCGTAAGGGGCACGTGCATTGTCGCCCAAGTAGATGTAGTCATACTCGGGGAGGACATGACGTATTTCGCGGAAGATGGAGAGCCCTCCAAAGCCGCTGTCAAAAATACCTATTGGGCCTGTTTGTTTCTGATTCATGCTGCAAATATAAGGCTTTTTCTCCAATTGCACAAAAAATATATGCAAAATTTTGTTTTTCACCAAATATTATTTATCTTTGCCCCATGAAACGCACACTATTTTACATTCTTTTTCTGATGCTGACGGTTACAGCAGTCGCAGCAGGCCATCGTGATTTGCAATATCTTCCCGAGGGGCGTGGTTTTGTTCGTGTAAACGGAACGAATCGCTATTCTCGTGCACTTTATGGTTCTCATGCCAACTGGCGGCTCGAAACCAGCGACCGCCCTCTATTTGCCACCTACGACAAGGGGAAGGCATGGAATATCCAACTGCACATTCAGGTCGGTGATCGCCTTTATGCGCTAGACTCCACATCCTATTGCCGCTCTTATTACGAAGGTGGCAAGCGGGAGTATATCGTTAGTGATGAATCTTGGCTCGGTGGAGAACTCCACGTGAAGGCCATTGCCGAGCAGGAGGGCAACAATGCCCTCTGGCAGTTCGAGACCAAGGGGTTCCCCAAGCGTGTCTTGGGCAAAAGGAAGACATTGCGGCTGCTTGCCTTGCGTCGTCCCATAGCTCAGACGAAGATGAAACGCAATGGCGATTTGGGTACCGACCCGCGCGAAAATTTTGAAGCGTTGGCAGATTGTCCCGAATCTCAGCGTCAGCAGTTGGAGTGGGATGCGGCTGGAATCACTTATCTGCGCCTTGTGGATAATGATCATCTTGTTGTGCTTCTTCCCCAAGACGGTGCGCAACGTATGCAGGAGGAGGATGCGTTCCATGAGCAATTGGTCGGGCAGTTGGGATTTGAGACACCCGACCCCTTGATCAACACCCTTGGTCCCACCTTGATGGCTGCTGCCGATGGCCTGTGGGATGGGGAGACGTGGCTGCATGGTTGTATCGGATGGCGCACACCACTTGCCGGCTGGCGCGGAGGTTACGTGGGCGATGTGACGGGATGGTTCGATCGCCAGCTCAGTCACTTCCGTGCATACGCCCGAAGTATGGTGCGCGACATCGAGCCCATCTACCCACATCCTGCCCAGGATACGACCAAGAACCTCGCCCGTTCAGCTGAGAAGTGGGGTACACCCATGTATAGCAACGGTTACATCTGCAAACTGCCCAATGATGACCGTAAGATGAGCCATTACGACATGAATCTCAACTATATCGACGAACTGCTCTGGCATTTCCAGTACGATGCGGATACTGCACTTATGCGGGAGTTCTGGCCTACATTGAAACTGCACCTTGAATGGGAAAAGCGCAACTGGGATCCTGATGGAGACCATCTCTACGATGGCTATTGCTGCATCTGGGCCAGCGATGCCCTCTACTACAACAGCGGAGCAGTGACTCATGCGTCGGCCTATAACTATCGCGGTAATCTTCTGATTGCTCGCATTGCCGAATTGATAGGGGAGGATCCGACACCTTATCGTCAGGAGGCTGAAGCAATACTCGAAGCCATGAATCGTCGCCTTTGGTTGCCTGCCAATAATGAAGTCGATGGACATTGGGCGGAATTCCAGGATTTCATGGGCTTGAAGCGCGTACACGACAAACCTGCCATTTGGAGCATCTACACGCCCATCGATTGCGGTGCCTGCTCTCCCGAACAGGCTTATCAGGCGACAAGATGGGTGGATGCCTGCATTCCGCATATTCCGTTGAATGTTTCCTGTCCTCTGTCTTCGATTCCAAGTGAGGATTTGTTTACCATCAGCACATCCGACTGGATGCCCTACGCATGGAGCACCAACAATGTGGCTCACGAAGAGGTGGCCAATATGGCATTGGCCTATTTCATTGCAGGTCGGCGCGAGATGGGCTACAGGTTGCTCTACAGCGACCTGCTCGATGAGATGTGCGCTGGTGCCTGCCCCGGCAACTTCGGTCAGATCAGCTACTACGACAAGGCGCTCAAGGAAGCATATCGTGACTTCGGAGATAATGTGGGCATCACGTCACGCGCCATCATGCAGGGATTGTTCGGCATTCGGCCCGATGCGCTTTATGGACGCTGTTATCTGCAGCCGGGATTCCCACCTGAGTGGGATTATGCCAACGTCAAGACTCCTTATTTCAGTTATCGGTTCCATCGTGAGAATGGCGAGGATATCTACGACATAGAGCAGCATTTCCCCCAGGCACTGCAGGTTATCGTGCGCTTGCCTTTGGGCGATGGCCGATTTATGGAAGTGGATGGCAATCGCGAGGTGACACAGCGAATCACTGTGCCTTCCAGTGCTGTGCCTGCACATGATCAGCCGGCAGCCAAGCCCTATCGTCCCGCGCTCGATGAGACCGCCCTTGGCTTGGACGAGGTCACACTTGGCGCGTCAAGTCGCCATGCCTACCTTAGGCTGTACGCTTATTATAATGCATCGGTTGACGACATCTATCGCCAGCAGTATCTCTCTCCGCGTTCGCCTTACACTACTTTGGAGATTCCCTCTCAGGGCATGGGCGACTGGTGTGTGCCGTTGATGACGGCTGCCATTGAGGACGATGGGCTTCGTCGCGCTATTTCCGATGATGATTTCTATGATACAGGCATCGGTGGCCTCCGATTCCATTTGCCTAAGGAAGGCAGAAACATCCTCTACACTTCGCTTTGGGATAACTACCCCAATAGCGTCACAGTACCTGTCGCCGACGAACACCTTGCCATCCCATCGGGAGCCTTGGCGGTGGAATCAGGTTTCTCCTGCGCTTATCTGCTTCTTGCGGGCAGTACCAACAATATGCAGAGTCGCATTGCCAATGGGCTTGTCATAGCGAGCTATGAGGACGGAAGGGCCGATACGCTTCAACTCATCAATCCGTATAACTGGTGCCCCATCGAGCAGGATTATTATTACGACAACCATGCCTTCTGGAGCACGAATCAGCATCCTTATCGCGTGCATCTGGGTAGCGGCAAGGTGTCGCGCAGCCTTAAGCAGGATTTGCAGAATTCCGGTGAGGACAATGGTGCTGTCAACGTGCACGTCACCGACTTCGAGGCCGATACGCCGATAGCCAAGGGCTTGAGCATCCCCGATGGAGCGGCGCAGCTTCTCAAGATGCCTCTCGATCCGAGCCGGAAACTCACGGGTTTCACCCTCTCCACGCTCTCGAATGACGTAGTCATTGGATTGATGGCAATTACCTTGGAGCGGTAATAATTTGTCGGATAAATGTTAAGTGAAACTGTAAGAATGTAAAAAATGGGCTGCGGATTGCTTAAAAAACATAATTGAAACGCTCAAAATTTGGGTTTTTGATGTTTTTTGAGTAAATTTGCGCCCAAATTATATAACATCAACCAAATTTTAAACTATCATGATCAAGCAATACAAGTTGCTTAACAACATCTTCGGATGGATTGCTTTTGTGGTGGCAGCATTCACCTATCTCAATACGGTGGAGCCCACTGCATCCTTCTGGGATTGTCCGGAGTTCATCACCTGTGCCGCGAAGGGCGAGGTGGGTCACCCTCCTGGAAATACTTTTTTCAATCTTACCGGACGATTCTTCGTAAACTTTGCAGGCGGCGATATGGCACAGGCAGGTCTTTGGGTCAATCGTATGTCGGCACTCTTCTCGGCAGGTGCTATCCTCTTCTTGTTCTGGACCATCACGGCCCTCACTAAGAAGGTCGTTTGCCGCAACAACAAGTCCGCTAACGACATGACCTGGAGCCAGGCCATCACCATCCTTCTCTCCGGCATGGTAGGTGCATTGGTTTACACATGGTCTGATACATTCTGGTTCTCGGCTGTCGAGGCAGAGGTCTATGCCTTCTCGTCGTTCATGACGGCGCTGGTGTTCTGGCTCATCCTCAAGTGGGAGGGGCGGAGTGCTGGTGTCGAGGGCGACCGCTACATCATTTTGCTGGCATATATCATCGGTCTCTCCATCGGCGTACACCTCTTGAACCTCCTCTGCATCCCAGCCATTGTGTTGGTCTATTACTTCAAGAAGAAGCCTAATGCCGAACTGAAGGGAACCTTGGGCGCACTGATCCTTTCGGTCTTCATCATTGCGTTCATCCTGTATGGCATGATCCCCGGTTTCATCAAGCTTGCTGGCAGGATCGAGCTTTTTGCGGTCAATGTCCTCGGTTTCCCATTCAACACCGGCACCGTCTTCTACTTCTTCTTTGTCCTGGCACTTCTGGCTTACGGCGTATGGAAGAGCTATAAGAAGGATACCCCTGATCGGACCTTGCGCATCCTGTTGGCAGCCGGCATAGTGCTTTGCGGTATGCCTTTCATTGGCGACGGCTGGTTCCTCGGAATCGTTCTTTCTATCGCTTTTGTCATTGGCATTTTCGCATGGAAGAAGCTGAATGCTCGTATTGCCAGCAACATCCTGATGTGCTTGCTGACCATCCTCATCGGTTACTCCACTTTTGCACAGATCATCATCCGTTCGTCGGCTCAGTTGCCTATGGATCAGAACTCTCCCGACGAGCTGTTCTCGTTCACCAAGTACCTGAACCGCGAGCAGTATGGCGAGAACCCGCTCTTCATCGGGCAGACCTTTGCAAGCGACGTGAAGCGCGACTCAAGCGGGGCGCCTATCGTCAAGAAGGGATCTCCCATCTACGCCAAGGTTGTCAAGACCAGCCCCGACGATCCCGACGAGTATTTCGTAAGCGGACACAAGGAGACTTACGAGTACAATTACACGACAATCTTCCCGCGTATGTATTCCAAGCAGGGCAATCATGTCGAGGGTTACAAGCAGTGGAGCAACTTCAAGGGGCAGAAGATTCGTGTCGATGGCAAGACCATCACCGTTCCCACTTTTGCCGAAAACTTGCAGTATTTCCTGAGCTATCAGGTCAACTTCATGTACTGGCGTTACTTCCTGTGGAACTTCTCGGGTCGTCAGAGCGATGTGCAGAGTGTTGGCGAGATTGACCGTGGCAACTGGATCACCGGCATCAAGTTCATTGACGAGATACTTGTAGGCGATCAGGATAATATGCCTGCATCCATCACCGAAAATAAGGGCCACAACGTCTATTATATGTTGCCGCTTCTTTTGGGTCTGATAGGTCTGCTTTGGCAGGCATTCTCAGGTCAGAAGGGCATCCAGGGCTTTTGGGTGGTATTCTTCCTCTTCTTCATGACGGGTCTTGCCATCGTGCTCTACCTCAACCAGACTCCTTATCAGCCTCGTGAACGTGACTATGCCTATGCGGGTTCGTTCTATGCCTTCTCCATCTGGGTCGGTATGGGTGTGGCAGGTCTTGTCGCCATCGTCGAGCATCTGACCAAGAAGCAGAACGTGGTCTTCGCAGCCCTCATTGGCGTGATTTGTCTTGGCGTGCCTTTCCAGATGGTAGGCCAGAACTGGGATGACCACGACCGCTCGGGCCGATTCACTGCTCGCGACTTCGGCAAGAACTACCTCACTTCCCTTGAGCCTAACGCTATCATTTTCACCAATGGCGATAATGATACCTTCCCGTTGTGGTACAACCAGGAGGTCGAGGGCTATCGTACCGACGTTCGCGTCTGCAACCTCTCGTATCTGCAAACCGATTGGTACATCAACCAGATGAAATCGCAGGCCTACGAGTCCGAACCTCTGCCCATCTCGTTCACTCCCTCGCAGTATGTAGCCGACTTGCTCAACTATGCGTATGTGAACGATGAGACCGATGGCAAGGAAGCATCCTTTGCCGCCGTCATGGATCAGCTCTATAAGGACAAGCTGCGGAAGTATGACAATGTGCCTATCGTTCCGGCCCGCAAGATGTATATCAACATCGACTCGGCTGCCGTCGCTAATTCTCCTGTCATCGATACTCCCGACAAGAGCCTGATCTCACGTCGTATGCATATCGATCTGTCGAACAAGAACTACATCACCAAGAACGAGATTGCCATGTTGTCGATGATCGACAATATAGCCCGCGATGGCTGGAAGCGTCCCATCTACTTCGCAACCACTGTAGGATCGGAGATGTATCTCTCGCTCAATCGTTACTTCCGCCTTGTGGGTCTGGCCTATCAGATTGTGCCTCTTGAGAATGGTGGAACCAGTTCCTGCGATATTGACAAGACCTATGACAACATGATGAACAAGTTTGTCTGGGGCAATATCCAGGATCCTTCCGTCTATCTTGATGAGAACAATCGCCGTATGTGCCGCACCCAGCGTATGATGTTTGTCACCATGATAGACGAGCTTCTCGATCAGGGCGACACCGTTCGTGCCCTTGCAGCTACCGAGTATTGCGACAAGACCATTCCGTCGGTTAACGTTCCTTACGACTATACCGCCCTGACCCTCGCACAGACTTATTATCTCTGCGACAAGCCCGAGGAAGGCAGTCGTATCGTAGGCGACATTCTGGCGCAGAACGAGGATTACCTGCAGTGGGTATTCCGTCTTGACAAAGCGTCAATACTGGGTGTGAACCGTACCATCCGCGAGCATCTGCTCACCATGCGCGATGCTCTCCAGATGGCACAGGATGCCGGCGATCATCAGTTCGACGAGGAGTATGCCGACAAGTTCCGTCGTTACTTCGACCTTGCCTACGACAAGTACAAGTTGCTTAAGTAAACCTCAAGCGTGTTCATCGAGCAACCACCCACATGGTTTCGTCGTTTGATGTTTCAGGACAGCTTTTGGCGCATCCCATCGCAGCCAAAAAGTGTTTATCTGACATTCGATGACGGTCCTACACCCCAGGTAACCCCTTGGGTGTTGGATGTGCTCGCACGATATGGAATCAAAGCCACATTCTTCTGCGTCGGCGAAAACGTGGCGCGCTATCGCGCCGTCTTCGAGCAGGTTAAGGCTGCCGGTCATCGTCTGGGCAACCATACGATGAACCATATTTCTGCGTTGACTTACGAATCGAAGGCTTATCTTGCCAATGTCGAGAAGGCCAATGTCCTGATTCAGTCCGATCTGTTCCGTCCACCTCACGGCTGGCTGCGCTTCGGTCAGGCATCGTTGCTCCAGAAGAAATATCGAATCATCATGTGGGATCTTGTGTCGCGCGACTATTCCAGTCGCCTCAATGCGCAGGATGTCATCAACAATGTGAAAAAGTATGTGCGCAATGGCTCTATCATCACATTTCATGACCAGCCCAAGTCGTGGCGCAATATTCAGGAGGCTCTTCCTGCCTCCATCGAATACCTGATAGGGCAGGGCTATCAGTTCCGCACGCTCTGACCTGACTCAACAAACTCTATATAACAAATTAGCGAATTATAGAATTGGGATGTCCACCATTGAGACAAACCGAAATTCTATAATTCGCTGTTTTGTGAGATATGATTCCGAAAATTCAATAGTCTTTTATTCCGAAAAGGTCCGAAAAAACCGAAACCTACGAAAAATTTTCGTCTTTTTCGCCTTTTCGTGTGTTTTAGGAATTAAAAACAAAGTTCACTGTTTGAGGATCTTCTCGGCAAGGATGAGGTCTTCGGGATAGGTGACCTTGATGTTCGTCGTTTCGCCGGCTACCACGTAGATGGGCTCGTCGGGCAGATATCGGAAGACGACACCGCAATCGTCCGAAGTGACGAATGTTGGATCCTTGAGCCCGATTTCGTATGCTTTGGCAATGGTCTCCAGTCGGAAGCATTGTGGCGTCTGCACGTTGCGCAACATCGAACGCGGGGTGATGCGGCAGATGGCACCTTCGGCATTGACCTCCACGATGGTATCGGTGCAAGGGATGGCAACATCGACGGCCTTATACGTCTTGAGCGCTTCGATGCAGTCGCTGATGATACGCGTTGAAACGAGCGGGCGCACAGCGTCATGAATCAGAAGGTTCACGCTCATTTGTCCCTTGTAACAAGCGATAGCCGCCAACGATGAGTCATAGCGTTCTTTGCCGCCTGGAACGATGTGCTTGACCTTCTCGTAGGGTGCGGCAATCCCACGTATGCGGTCGATGTAGTCGGCATGAGCCACTACAACAATCTCGTCGATGCCTTCGTGCTCGTGGAAGGCGCGGATTGAGTGTTCGAGGATACTGCGTCCGGCTATTTGGATGAATTGCTTGGGTTCCGGACCTCCCATGCGGCGGCCACTGCCACCTGCCAATAAAACTGCTACGTTCATACTGCAAAGATAGAGTTTTTTCGTTATCGGAACAAATAAAAATATGAAAAAATGGGTCTCTGAGTTATAATTTTCCTGAATAAGTGCGGAAATATCAAAAATATTTATTATTTTTGCACCCTCAAATGAAGCAACAGAAACAAGATTATGCGTAATATAGCAATCCTTGGCAGTACGGGAAGTATCGGACGGCAGACATTGGAGGTTTGTGCCGAGCATCCCGATCTTTTTAGTGTTTATGCCATCACCGCCAATCGTTCGGCCGATCTGCTCATCGAACAGGCTCGTCAGTTCCATCCCGATGTAGTCGTCATTGCCGATGAGAACTATTACGACAAGGTCAGTGAGGCATTGAGCGACCTGCCCATTAAGGTTTGGACTGGTTCCGAGAGCCTTTGTCAGGTGGTCACTGCCGACCCCATTGACATGGTTGTCACCGCAATGGTCGGCTTTGCGGGCTTGCGCCCTACCGTGGCTGCCATCAAGGCGCAGAAGATGCTGGCTCTCGCCAACAAGGAGACGCTCGTCGTGGCAGGTCAGCTCATCGAGGGACTCTGTGCCGAGTATCAGGTGCCCATCCTGCCTGTCGATTCCGAGCATTCGGCCATCTTCCAATGCCTGCAGGGCGAGAGCATTGCACGCGGCTGCTTCCCATGGCTTGCCGACAACAATGCCGACCCCGAGAAGCCGCATTATCTCGACAATCCTATCGACAAACTCATCATCACTGCCTCAGGTGGCCCGTTCCGCACCTTCACGATGGAGCAGATGCGCGACGTGACAGCTGCCCAAGCGCTTAAGCATCCCAACTGGGATATGGGAGCCAAGATTACCATCGACTCAGCTTCGATGATGAACAAGGGATTCGAGGTTATCGAAGCGCGCTGGCTCTTTGGTATGAACACCGACCAGATTGAGGTGGCTGTGCATCCGCAGTCAATCGTACATTCTATGGTTCAGTTCAGCGATGGAGCCATCAAGGCGCAGTTGGGTTGCCCCGACATGAAGGTCCCCATCGCTTACGCCCTCAGCTACCCCGACCGTATGCCCTCGCAAATCAATGGCAAGCTCCGCATCGAGGATTATGCCCATCTAACTTTCGAGCGCCCCGACATGGAGCGATTCCCCAATCTGCGTCTCGCTTTCGAGGCCTTGGCAGCGGGTGGTGACCGCACCTGTGTGCTTAATGCCGCCAACGAAGTCACTAACGAGGCTTTCCGTCGCGGACAGTGCAAGTTCCTTCAGATGGCTGAGGTGAACGAGCAGACTTTGGCAGCCATGCCTTTCGTCGCCAGTCCTTCGCTCGAAGATTATTTCGACATCGATGCCGAAGCCCGCATCAAGGCGCATGAGATATTGAATGGTTAGGATTGGTTTGAAAGGTTTTGAATGGTTCTGATAGGCCCGAAATTCCGAAATTACGGTATCCCATTATTACGGTATTCCGCAAACTTGTCCTAATTTTACTCCCTTTTTACTCCTCTTTTACTCCCCTTTTTTACTCCCCTTAAAAAACATTGGAAACAATATTATTCAAGGCCCTGCAGCTCATCGTTTCGCTGTCTATTCTGGTTTTTGTGCATGAGCTGGGACATTTCATGTGGGCCCGTATCTTCAAGGTGGGTGTCGAGAAGTTCTATCTCTTCTTCGATGCCTATAGTTTCTCCTTCTTGAAATGGAACAAGGAAGGCATCTTCGTTTGTAACCGAAAGGTCAGCTTCCGTCCCAATCCCAGCGACACCGAATATGGCATTGGCTGGGTACCCCTCGGTGGATATTGTGCTATCGTGGGCATGGTCGATGAGACGCATGATGCCGAACATGCCGAAACCGATCGTGACGATGCGTTTGCCAAGCGTGGCAAGTTCGCACAGTTCATGATCATGGTGGGTGGTGTGCTCAACAACCTGATTTTGGCAGTCCTCATCTACATCTGCATGGCATGGCATTGGGGCTCAGACATCATCAAGATCGAGAACCTGCCTTTCGGTATAGAATATTCCGAGTATGCCCAGCAGATAGGTTTCCGTCCTGGCGATCAGATACTCGCTGTCGATGGCAAGACCACCGACTATACACGTCTCAATAGCAACCTGTTGCTCGCCAACGATGTCACGGTGCGTCGCGATGGTCAGGAAGTGAAGATTGCCCTGCCCGACACTATCGGTCAGGTCTTCCTTCGTGATAATCTCCAGCTCGAACTGTTCGCCATCGCCCGTATGCCTTTCGTCATCGATTCGATCATGCCCGATAGTCCTGCAGAGAAGGCAGGACTCTTGGCAGGCGACTCGCTCACGATGCTTCGTCATGAGGTCACCCTCGCGCTGATGTCGCACAAGGGCGATTCACTTACAGTCGATTTCTATCGCGGCGATTCGCTCATGTCGGCCACGATGCTCGTCAGCGAAGAGGGCAAGATGGGTGCATTCTTCCATAATTATATGACCGAAGATGTGTTCACCCATATCGACTACACCTTCCTCGAATCGATTCCTGCCGGCATCAAGCGAGGCTGGAATATGCTCTACAATTACGTGCGCCAGTTCAAACTCGTCTTTACCAAAGAAGGTGCAGAGTCGTTGGGTGGTTTCGGTACGATGGGCTCCATCTTCCCCGACACGTGGCAGTGGTTGCAGTTCTGGGCCATGACGGCATTCTTCTCGGTAGCATTGGCGTTCATGAACATCCTGCCCATCCCGGGTCTTGACGGTGGTCACATCTTCATCCTGCTCATCGAAGCCATCATTCGTCGCCCCATCAGCGACAAGGCCAAGGAGCGTGCTCAGATGATTGGTTTCGCCATCATCATCGCACTGATGCTCTTTGTCAATCTCAACGATATCTGGAAATTCATCATCCAACCGCTGTTCGGCTAACATCACTCGGCAATGACCACGATAGTTCTGAAACATAGAAAGGAAGAATCGCTGCTTCGCTTCCATCCCTGGGTCTTCTCAGGTGCTATCTATCGGATGGAGGATGAGTTTGGCAGCGAGGTCCAACCTGAGGAGGGCGATTGGGTGCGTGTTGTGTCTTCGCAAGGCGAATTTCTCGCATTAGGACAGTATCAGATAGGTTCCATCGCAGTGAGAATCTTCTCGTTCGATGAAGACGAATTTGATGATGAGTTCTTCCTGCGTCGTTTGCAGTCGGCCTACGGGTTGCGCCAGTCGTTGGGGCTTATTCGCGACGACAACAATGCCTATCGTCTCGTTCATGGCGAAGGCGATGGCTTGCCGGGACTGATTATCGATGTTTATGCCCATACTGCTGTGATGCAGGCGCATACTGCAGGCATTCATTACATTCGCGAGGCGTTGGCCGAGGACTTGATTCGTGTGGCTGGTGCCGAGATTCGCAACGTCTATTACAAGTCGGAGACCACCTTGGGCTACAAGACCGAAGCGCGTCAGGAGGCTGAGGCGGAAGGCAATTCGGTGAATGGCTATCTTATTATCGATGGCAAACCCGTTGCAGATGCTGCCCAAGGTCGTGCGCTCGAACAATCCATCAGCGATGTGGCCCTCGAAAACGGATTGAAGTTCCATGTCGATTGGCTCAAGGGGCAGAAGACCGGGTTCTTTGTCGATCAGCGCGAGAACCGTGCCCTTGTCGAGCATTTTGCACGTGGACGTCGTGTACTCAATATGTTCTGCTACACGGGAGGCTTCTCGTTCTATGCCATGCGTGGTGGCGCTGAACTGGTTCATTCCGTCGATGTCTCGAAGCAGGCCATCAGCATCACCAATGCCAACGTGGAGTTGAACTTCCCGGGCGATTCGCGTCATCAGGCATTTGTGGCAGATGCCTTCGATTTCCTTAGGGATCCCTTCCGCTTTACCGTTGCCGAAGGAGATGCATGTTCAAACGTGGGAGAGTCTTTCCCCTACGACCTCGTTATCCTCGATCCGCCTGCATTTGCCAAGCACAAGAAAGTGCTTCACAATGCCTTGCGCGGCTATCAGAAACTCAACGCCGCAGCCCTCGAACGAATGCCTTCGGGCAGCATCCTCTTCACCTTCTCCTGCTCTCAGGTGGTGACCAAGGAAGATTTCCGTTGCGCTGTCTTCAGTGCTGCTGCCCAAGTAGGTCGCCGCGTTCGTATCCTCTATCAGCTCCACCAGCCTGCCGACCATCCCATCAACATCTACCATCCCGAAAGCGAGTACCTCAAAGGCCTCGTTCTCTATGTAGAGTGATTCTCAGGCTCTCTTTCTCTACGGACATAACAATGTATTAAATCTACGGACTAAAAGGACTTAAAGGACTTCGCTAACGCGCGTCAACGCTTGTCTGTCCCCAATCTCTACCCACTAAAAGTCCAATAAGTCCCTGAAGTCCGTAGAAAAAAGTCCATAGACCCTCAGGACTAGCCCGATGCGCGTAGCGAAGTCCTTAATGTCCCTAAAGTCCGTAGAAAAAAGAATACACAGAGAAGAATAACGTAGATAAAAAACGAATATGGATAGAAATTATACATATAGACTATTGCGTTGCGCCTACGACGTCTTTGACGAATTAGGGCCTGGCCTTCTGGAGAGCATTTATGAGGAAGCCTTAGCCTATGAACTGCAAATTCAGGGCTTTACCGTAGAGCGTCAGGTCCCCGTTCCCGTCGTTTATAGAGACAAAAAACTGCAAGCCGATCTTCGTCTTGATCTTATCGTTGACAATAAGGTCATCCTCGAATTGAAATCCGTAAGCGAATATCGCAAGGTTTTTGAAAAGCAGCTCTATACCTACTTGCGTATGAAGAATTGCGAATTGGGTTACGTCATCAATTTCAATGAAGAAGACCTTCGTGATGGCATCCACACAGTGGTAAATCCCTACGCACGATAAATCAATCTCTGCGATTATATTTCTCTATAGGAAATAAATAAATCTACGGACTAAAAGGACTTTCCCCGTCCCCAATTTCTGCCCACTAAAAGTCCCCGAAGTCCCTGAAGTCCGTAGAGAAAAGACTCCATAGACCCTCAGGATTGACCCGAATCGCGTAGCGAAGTCCCCGAAGTCCGTAGAGAAAAGACTCCATAGACCCTCAGGATTAGCCCGATGCGCGTAGCGAAGTCCCCGAAGTCCCTAAAGTCCGTAGAGAAAAGAATCCATAGACCCTCAGGATTAGCCCGATGCGCGTAGCGAGTCCAATAAGTCCCTAAAGTCCTTAGAGAAAAAAGTCCATAGACCCTCAGGATTGACCCGAATCGCGTAGCGAAGTCCCCGAAGTCCGTAGAGAAAAGACTCCATAGACCCTCGGGATTGACCCGAAGCGCGTATCGAAGTCCCCGAAGTCCCTGAAGTCCGTAGAGAAAAGACTCCATAGCCCCTCAGGATTAGCCCGAAGCGCGTAGCGAAGTCCCCGAAGTCCCTGAAGTCCGTAGAGAAAAACTCCATAGCCCCTCAGGATTAGCCCGATGCGCGTAGCGAGTCCCTAAAGTCCCTGAAGTCCGTAGAGAAAAACTCCATAGACCCTCGGGATTAGCCCGATGCGCATAGCGAAGTCCCCAATGTCCCTGAAGTCCGTAGAGAAAAGACTCCATAGCCCCTCAGAATTAGCCCGAAGCGCGTAGCGAGTCCCCAAAGTCCCTGAAGTCCGTAGAGAAAAACTCCATAGACCCTCGGGATTGACCCGAAGCGCGTAGCGAAGTCCCCAAAGTCCCTAAAGTCCGTAGAGAAAAGACTCCATAGACCCTCAGGATTAGCCCGATGCGCGTAGCGAGTCCAATAAGTCCCCTGAAGTCCGTAGAGAAATAAACACTCCGTAGAAAATAAACACAAAAACCGTAGCGCATGAACATCATCGTCGCAGCATCCGAGAACAACGCCATCGGCAACCAGGGCACGATGCCCTGGCACCTGCGTGCCGACCTGCAGTACTTCAAGGCCACGACCAAAGGCCACACCGTCATCATGGGCCGCAAGACCTACGAGTCCATCGGTCGTCCTTTGCCAGGCCGACGCAATGTGGTGGTGACGCACGATGCCCTCTTCCATGTCTCCGAAGAAGTGATGAGCAACCTCAAGCCAGGAACCTCGGTCGAAGTCTATCATTCCCTCATCGAGGCTATTGAGCACAGTCCCGCCGACAGCTTCGTGATAGGTGGCGCTCAAATCTACAATCAGGCATGGAACGACGCCGACTGCATCTACTTGACTCGTGTCCATACCCATGTCGAAGACTTTGATGCCAGCATTCCTCCAATTCCCGAGGGCATGACCTGCATCAGCTCCACCGATGTCCCCGCCGACGGGAACAACGATTATTCGATGACCTTCGAAGTCTGGAAGAGAAACTTTAGTATCGCCCGCTAACTCCCATTAACTCCCGCTAACACCTTTTAACATCATGAGAAAATATCCCGTAGGCATACAGAGCTTTGAGAAGATCCGTAAAGACGGATATTTGTATGTTGACAAAACAGCCCTTATCTACAAGATGATTACCGAGGGCTGTCCCTATTTCCTGAGCCGTCCGCGCCGTTTCGGGAAGTCTTTGCTGGTTTCTACTCTGGCAGCTGTCTTCGAAGGTCGTCGCGAACTGTTCGAGGCCTTCACCACAGAAGACGGCATTGAGCAGCCGCAGCTCTTCATTGCAACCACCAAGTGGAAATGGGAGAAGTACCCCGTCTTTCATTTCGACTTCAGTGCAGGCGATTTACGCGATATCGAGCAACTTGATGAAATGATAGATGTGACATTGAGTAGCTATGAGCGGTTATATGGCATCAGCCATAGAGACAAGATGGGAATCAATTTGCGCATGGTGACCCTTCTGCGTACCAGCCACGAACAAACGGGTAAGCGTGCTGTTGTGCTTGTTGATGAATATGACAACTTCATCCTCCATGCTTTGGGCAATGCTGAGAAAGTAGATTTAGCCCGTCATCGTTTCCAGAACCTCTTCGGCCCATTGAAGGCCGAGGACGATCACCTGCAGTTTGTGTTCATTACGGGTATTTCGAAGTTCTCGCAGATGGGAGTGTTCTCGAAACTCAATAACCTGAAGAATATCTCCATGGTTCCAGCTTATGACTCACTTTGCGGTATCAGCGAGGAGGAATTGACGAGTGTACTGAAGTCTGACATCGAATGGATGGCCAATCGTAATCAGATTAGTTATGGTGAAATGTTTGCGCATCTGAAATCACGTTACGATGGCTACCATTTCAGCGAAGCATTGACCGACATTTACAATCCCTTCAGTCTCATCAATGCCTTCGACACGGGCAAGGAATCTGACTACTGGTTCGACCGTGGCACCAGTGGTGCACTCATCGACATGCTGGCACAAATGCCGCCTGTAGATATTTCGACCATCGAGGATAACATTTATAGTAGTACCATGTTCGACCTCCCCTTCGAGAGCTTCGAGGATCCTTTGCCTATTCTCTACCAGAGTGGCTATTTGACCATCAGGAGTTGCGAAGGGGAAATGGGAGATTACTTCTATAAGCTTGGAATCCCCAACCAGGAAGTGCGTCGAGGCTTTGCCGAGTGTCTTTATAGACATGTGATTGGTAAGGGCAGTGAGACCAACCGCAGTGTGCTCTTCAATGCGTATGCCCGATTCCGTTTTAGTGCTGATCTTCCCGCTTTCATCGAAGCCATCAAGACATTCTTCGCAGGTGTGCCCTATCATTGGGAGGCCGACAATCGCAACGAACACTATTACCACGCTTTGCTTTACACCTTGCTCACCGCCTTCGGTGCCGACATACGTGCCGAGGAACCCAGTGCGAAGGGGCGAAGCGACCTCACACTGCTTATGCCAAAAGGCATCTACGTGATGGAACTGAAATACGACGGAAGTGCCGAGGCTGCCCTTGAGCAAATCAATCAGCGGGGCTATGCCAACAAGTACGCCCTCGATGGTCGTCCAATTACCAAGGTAGGCATCTGCTTCAACTCCAAGGAACGCAATATCACAGAGTGGAAAACACAGTCATAAAGACAATTAATATTCCCACTCTCAGTTGATAAGTATGTAACCAAAATTAACGATAATTATATGCGTCATTTTTCTTAACACGAATTATCATGAATATACATGAATTATTTGTGTAACGTCAAGCCTCAGTGTCTTCCGTCCTGAGTGCGACGCAGAAACGCACTCAGGCCTCCATTGTGACCCGCTAATTTTCCGTGTCTTCGGTGTCTTCCGTGTTCGATAAAAAAGAACGTTGGAGGTATCTACCACGGAATACACGAAAGACACGGAATCTTGTTCGTCCAAGGGAGACCCAGTGGACTGCGCTGCAAAATTAATGATAATTCGCGATAATTCGTGTTAAAAGAAAAATATGTATAGTTAATTCTGAATAGTTACTTAGAAGATTGCTCAAATTTCGGGGTCAGCATGTATTTTTGCGAAAAAAATTTCGGGGTCAGCACGTATTTTTGCGAAAAAAATTTGCGGGGAATCAAATTTATCATTATCTTTGCAGCACATTTTCAATAGTTTAATCTATGGAACGGATATTTAAGCGTAAAATCTATCAACAGTTGATTGAGTGGAAGGAAAACCAAAACGGAAAAACCGCCATCTTAGTGGAAGGTGCAAGACGTGTGGGAAAGTCAACGATAGTAGAGCTGTTTGCAAAACAAGAGTACGATTCATACATTCTTATTGACTTTAACAAGGCTACTAAGAATGTCCTTAAGTTGTGGGAGGATTTGATGGATTTGAACATGGTTTTTCTTAAATTGCAACAAATCTATCACGTCACGCTCATTGAGCGCAAATCGGCAATCATTTTTGATGAAGTGCAGAAATGCCCTTTGGCACGTCAAGCTATCAAGTATCTGGTGCAAGATGGCCGATATGATTATATAGAAACAGGTTCGTTAATTAGCATTCACAAGAATACCAAGGACATTACAATTCCCAGTGAGGAGGAAAAACTTCCAATGTTTCCGATGGATTATGAAGAGTTCAGGTGGGCCTTGGGCGACACTTCCTCCATTCCTTTGCTGAAACAGCAGTTTGACAGACGTATCTCTTTGGGAGACGATCTTGCACGCATGAAGATGCGCGACCTGCGGTTGTATATGCTTGTAGGAGGTATGCCACAAGCGGTAAATACCTATCTGGACACGAATAATTTGAGTTTGGTGGACAAGACGAAACGAGGAATTATCAATCTGTATCTGGAAGATTTTCAAAAGATTGACCCTACAGGAAATGCTGTACAATTGTTTAAAAACATACCCGCACAGTTGAGCAGCAATGCATCACGCTACCAGCCTTCCTCGGTGATAGGTCAGCAAACTGATGCCAAAATTACAGAACTGCTGCAGAATCTTGAAGAAAGCAAGACGATGCTATTTTGCTGGCATTGTACTGATCCGAATGTGGGCATGTCGCTCAACAAGGACACAAGCCGTTACAAGATGTTCCTATCGGATACCGGATTATTCGTCACACTTGCTTTTTGGGACAAAAACTATACCGAAAATATCATCTATGATAAATTGCTCAGCGACAAGTTAGAGGCAAATTTAGGTTATGTATATGAGAATCTTGTGGCGCAGATGCTGGCATCGGCAGGTAATTCTCTATTTTACTACACATTCCCTAAGGATGAAAAGCATAATTACGAAGTGGATTTCCTGTTGTCGAGAGGCAACAAGATTTGTCCGATAGAGGTAAAGTCATCAGGCTATAGGACACATGCTTCGCTGGATGCGTTTTGTCAGAAATACTCTTCTCGTATCGGAAGCCGATATCTGGTCTATACGAAAGATCTGCGCATGAATGGAGAAACGACATTAGTGCCTGTTTATATGACAGGATTATTGTAGATATGCATCCCCTAATCCTATCGCGCCGATATGCTTCCTATTAACACAACATCAGCACAATACCTGTGCGCAATCGGAAGCAAATGCGAAACTTGAGTAATTTTCAAATCAATTTTCTTATAATTTTGAGCTCTGCGCCCCATCATAAGAACAATTCTTGTAATAAAGAAGCGCAAAGACTCAACCATAAAAGACATTTTGCTATCTCAATCGTATATAGCACGTCTGCGTCCGTAGATGCTCTATCTTCCATCGGCAATGGAACGCCTACGGACGTTGACGCTCCATCTTCTATCGGAAACGGAACGCGTACGGACGTTGACGCTCCATTTGTTATCGGAAACGGAACGCGTACGGACGTTGACGCTCCATCTTCTGTCGGAAACGGAACGCGTACGGACGTTGACGTTCCATTTGCTATCGGAAACGGAACGCGTACGGACGTTGACGCTCCATCTTCTATCGGAAACGGAACGCGTACGGACGTTGACGCTCCATTTGCTGTCGGAAATGGAACGTGTACGGACGTTGACGCTCCATCTTCTATCGGAAATGGAACGCGTACGGACGTTGACGCTCCATCTTCTATCGGCTATGGAACGCCTACGGACGTTGACGCTCTATTTCCGAAAAGAAATAGAACGCGTACGAACTTTGATGCGCTTTATCCAATTTGATATATCATTCCTTCACTCATAACTATACTTTTGCTGCTTCTATTTTGGACAATTGAAAAGTGAAATTCTTTTGTTAATTTTCAAATTTATTTTCTTATAATTTTGAGCGCAGCGACCTCAAAACAGCCAGTCGTATAGACGCAAACTCACTAATTTTAGCACCGAGGAAACAAGCACAGAGCATTTTTTAGACCATACCTCTTGCTATTTTCATATTTTTTGCGTAGTTTCGCTCAAAACTAACAAATAACATTATGAAAAAGTACCTATTTCCCGTTCTTTGCACACTGATGTGCATTTCGTGTCAAACAAAAGTGGATGGCGGCATCAAGGATCTTCAGCATTCCGTGTGCAGGTTATCGAGTGTGGCTCATAAAGTGGATCATGACGTAGAATCCCTATGGGCATACGGCATGGCAGATAGCATCGCCAGATCCATGGAGCTAACCGATGAATCCCAATGGAGAGACCTGGCAAGGGTCTATTCGGCACTCACCTACATCAGCTATGGAATGTCATATACAAGGACAATCATGACTGGTGATCCCGATAAACTCAAGGAACTTACTGAAACCGTCGTCGAAATTGACCCCGATACCATCATGCCCAATAAGCATTTGCATTTCAATGAATTGAAGTCTGACCTCGGCTTCATTCATTTCTATATGGTATCGAACATGGAGAGCAAGTCGGATATGTTCGACGCAATGGGGTATGCTTTAGGCATGTTCGATCCTGACTATATGAAAGAAGAGGAACCTCTTTCTGATAAATTCAAGCAATTCCAGCGAAACAACAACACCTTCTATTTCATATACATGTATATGCTCTACGACCTGTTCTCAATCAACAGTGCCACCGACGAAGAATATAATAATAAGTGTGATGCCCTGATAAGCATGGCCGAAGAGCTGGACGCCCTGCCCGACGATTGGGACAAGATGCTGGCGAAAAAGATAGAAATAAGGACTCGCCTCCTCAATATCCTCGCCGATGAAATCCTTGCGCTTAAAGAGGGGAATGAATAATTACGAAATATTTAGCAATCATTCTAATACAATCGGTTTGATGCCATCTACCTTCAAAAGCAATCCACCATTTGCTAATTATCTGCCGTATTTTTGAGTGTAAAAGGTAAAAATGTTATGAAAAAACACACTTTTTCTCTTCGAAATCTTGCCAATATTTAAAATAATATGTATATTTGCGGCGTTCATTCACTTCAGCCTCTCTCTGTTGAGGCGAAAAGTGAAGGAACAGACATAAAAAAGCGTTTACAGACGCTTAGTTTGCGGGCTTGTATGAACTTAGCAACGTATCATTCGATAGTGATACATAATTGGAAACCTTAAGCCTATCATCTATATTCTAGGCGGCATGGGGGCTATTCTGGACATTTCCCTTGTGTCAGTTTTATCCGTTTTATACTCAATGAGAACAAAATTCTTTTGTATGATATTATTATTGATTCCTTCTCTTCTATGGTCACAGGTGATGAGGGAACGTCGTGTATATTATCTGGATTGCTCATACTCTATGGTTACATTGGGTATAAAAGATAAAGTTTGCGACAACTTGATTAAAGCAATTGAAAAGGTTGAAGACCAAACCACAGAGCTTTATGTCATTCGATTTGCATATGATAGTGACAAGGATGCTGTTTTGGAACCTATTATGGCCGAAGCAACCGAACAAGGCAAACAAAAATTAATAAGAGCCATTAGAGATATTACATGGAATAAGAACACTATGACCTATCATAAAGATCCCATTGAGGATTTTTATGGCAATAACCGAATCTTGAAAGATGGCCTGACATATATGTTCCTCATGACTGATGGAAATGATGAATGGCCTGATCCTACCCGTTTTATTAACGATTTGAAAGGATGGAGTGATAAATATGGGGAAAAGAATGTATATGGGTTTTATGTGATGCTTGACAAAGTGGCAAGGAATCCTGAGGTCGAAAAGATTGTTGATCAACAGCCACATTTTTGGAACGTATCCTCAGCTGATGTCAATATCCGTATCACCAGAGTTGAAGATAAAGCTGTCTTCAATATTCGCACAGGTAAATATGTTGATATACCTATTTTCGGTCCAACTAATGGCTACCAAGTTACAGCTAGTACTACAAATAATAATTATCTAATCAAAGGCTCAGAGATAACAAATGGAAAACTACGTTTGTTTATCGAAGGCAAAAAAACTGAGGCGGAGTTACCCGAAAGAGAAATTGTTAAGGTAGAACTCACGATTGATAAAAATCCCGGAGAATTTTACTTCTGGGTGACCGATGTAATAAGTGTAAAATGCAACAACAAACTTGAACCTGCCATCACAAGATATACAATTAAATGAAACGCATTTACCTTTTTTTATATACTTTCATAGTCTTGTTCTTCATATCTTGCAATGAAGAAAAACTCCCAATAGAAAAATTGGGAGAAGTCAAGTATTATGATTCGTTTTGGCCTTGTTCTGCTGATACTGCATCCCTGACTAAAACGTTCATCTTCGACTTCAACGCTGATGCCAAAGCTAAAGGAGACAAGGCATTTGCTGAATTCGCCTTTGTCGATTTGGAAGGGAATCTTGTCCCGACTAAGGAACTGCGAATTGAGAAGGATGGCGAGTTATTAGACCAAAATAGCTTCAAGGTGACATCTTCCCAGCCCGAGGTCACACTCAAATTTACATATCTACCTGACGCAAAGTCAGGAACCCATCAAGGTATGTTACGATTGGTGTCGTCAGGCGGCATTGAACGTATTTGCAGTTCAGAAATCACTGCCGGGCAACTGCTGGATTTGTTCAAATGGGAAATAAAGTTCAATAAAAGTTGGAATCCATTGGCGCTAGGATTGTTCTGGTTGATTTTAATAATCCTCTTTTCAATTATAGTCTGGTTCCTATTTATTAGGCCACAGGTAGTGAAGACATTGAAGATTTTCAATATAAATGTCATCGAACCATATTTTGCTTCAATTCCAGTAAATGGTTCTCGCAAAGTAGTATTTACTTCACGCCCTCAAAAGCAGGGAATTATGAATCGATTCTTTATGGGTAAGATTATTTTTGAGATAAATTCATCTTGGGAACATGAATGGAATCTTGAGCCCTTTGGCAATGGTGTAATGATTACAGCACCCAATCATTACATTGACCCTCTCGATACCCCTTTGGAACCTGGTACGGAATATACGTTGCAAGACCAGGAAGATATGAATAATAAAGCTAAAATCTCAATTTAGAATCATCTTTAGCAATTTAGTTATAAATACAAATCTACGATACAAATGAAAAAAATTTTAATACGCTCTCTTTTAGTCGCAATAATTTTATCTGTCGGGACTTCTCTTTGGGCTCAAAGAGAACGTAATTATATTTATGTATTGGATTGCTCGAATTCAATGCTTGGATATCATTTGTGGGATCCAACCATGAATTTTCTCGAGAAAAGTATTGGCAATCTTTCGGATAACTCAATGGTGACGATAATACCATTTCAAGGAAAAGTTTTTGAAAAGTCGGTCCTTCATGAACTAAAGTCCGATCTCGATTGGAGTTCATACAAAAAAAGTATTGCCAATTATCCCAAACAGCTATTGGGAACAAATATTTGTGAAGCATGGGATCGCGCCTTGAATTATCTTGACCCCAATAAGGATAATTATCTTTGCTTATTGACTGATGGAGAGGATAACATGAATCCTCCTGATGGAACCGCTAAAGTTTGTGATCGAATAAGGCAGTGGTGTGATATAATGAAAAACGTTCGCGGTTATTATGTCGCGCTGTCAACTGACGCTGCCGATTCACGCATTGTTAAAGCAGTCAATGATTGTGATCATATGGTATTTTTGTCTACGGGTGATGATATTGACATTTTTGGAGAATTCGAACAAGAAGATTTGGGTTTCAACACCTTGGATCCACATGATGTAATAGTTAACTTCTCAGCAGAAGGCATTTTCCCTGCGGAAGCATCAACAACAGACTCTCTATTGGAAGTTTCATTAGTTGAAGGGGCTATTAAGAATGGTCGTGCTAAGTTCCATTTTTCACCGAAGATGGATTTGTCAAATCTACCACAATCTTTCTTTGTTCGCTTTAGAGTGGATAGCCGAGACGTAAAGATTGTTAATCCAGAATTAAGAGTTCTTGTTAAAAATATTCCAGAACGCACACTTCAACTACCATTTGAGGAAATTAATCTTGGTGATGCAAGCTGGTATGATTCTTTCTGGTGGAGTAAAGCAAAGAAAATGGACACCCTAACAGTAGATCTAAATCCACAATTCAATGAATCTGCTAAGCAAACTAAAGCACATCTTAAACTTCAATTTTCTGAGAAGACTTTTGACGAGAAGGGGCATATGACGTTACAGCAATGCCAGCTTCTTTTCAATGGCAAACCGTGTTTAGATGGTCGTATCGATATTGATCCAAACCAACCTGCGGTCCTGAGTATCATCCACAATAAGGATAGCGAGGAGGGTAAGCATTATTATCAGCTCACTCCAGTTTCTGGTTCACGACGTAATCTGGAAACTATAAACCAGGCGCCTGTTTCTGATTATGTGCTTACTTTACGATCTTCCTATGACAGAAAAATCAATCCTCTAAAGTTGGCGGTTTTAGTCATCACGGGAATTCTGCTCATCTGTTTCTTGTTATGGATTTTTGTCATGAAACCATTACTCTATCGCCGGATTTCGTCGTTCAACCTAACAATCTCTGAACCGTATTTCAATAGCATTCCAATCCATGGAGCGTTGCGTGTGGTTTGTACATCGTTGCCCAAGAAGCAGAGTGCATTCGATCGATTCTTC
>CAJOLH010000024.1 GCA_905235375.1 uncultured Bacteroidales bacterium | reverse complement strand
GCTCCACCTCTTACCATTCCGAACAGAGAAGTTAAACCTTGTAACGCCGATGGTACTGCGAAAGCGGGAGAGTAGGAAGCCGCCACCTTACACGAGAGATCTGGGTTGCTATAGCTCGGGTCTCTTTTTTTATGTCTGTATTCATCTCATTTCCATAAATTGAAACTCGACCATACAATAAACAGCCGATTTCTTCGTTATATTAACATGAAAAGCAATTCTTTGAAATACCCCATAGTTGTAATTCTTACTCTGATTGTAGGACTGATGTTTTTGTCCTGTAGTCGTGGCAATCGTGAAGTCAGCGATACGCTCGACCGCATCGAGCAGGTCGTTGAGCAGCATCCTGATTCTGCTCTCATCGAGCTTGTTCGCCTTGACAGCCTCCTTGATGCAGGCTCTGTACGCATTGAAGGCGACCGTCAGATGGCGCGTTATGCCCTGCTCAAGACGCAGACGCACGACAAGAACTACATTGACGACACTAACGACAGTCTCATCCTACGTGCTGTCCGTTACTATGACGAGCATGGAAGCAAACGGGAGCAGATGCTGGCGCACTTTTATCACGGAGCCATCTTCAGGAACGCAAAAGATTATGGGGCCGCTTTTTTCGATTATCGACAAGCCGAGAGTCTTGCACTGAAGTTGGACGACAATCATTATCTTAGTCTAATCTATGGCAATCTATCTGCACTCAGTGCTGACACCTATAGTAATGATGCTATTAGTTACGGCAAAAAAAGCTTGACGTACGCAAGATTGTCTGGTAATATACGTCAAACTTTTTCAATAAGGTCTCAGTTAGGTCAAATATATTCCACCCTATTGACATTTGACACTGCTGAATTTTTGTTCCGTCAAGTTTTAGATTCATTACCTGCTAAAGATCCCATCGTACAGGAATGTCTCACCTCTTATATAGAACAATGCATGACCTCGGAACGATATGAATTAGCCGATAGCCTTCTTGACTTATTGAAGAAGCCTATTCTTCGTCCCGTCGATCTTATGAATAAAGCGTGTCTATTCCAGATAAAGGGACTAAACGATAGTGCAGATGCTTATATTAATCGCGCCGAAAGGGCTATAAGGACTCCAGAACAAAAGGTATTCTTCTACGAAAAATGCAGTTGGATAGCAAAACAACGAAATGCCTATTCAGAAGCGCTTAATTTAATTCACAATCGGTTTGAAGTCCAAAATAATGTAATAACCGCTGTTTTCTCAAAGTCAGTTTCCGATTATCAACGTAATTACGAGATTCAACAAAAGAATTATACTGAATATCGATATGCCGAATACCGGCGTTGGACAGTTATCGTTGCAGCGTTCTGCCTGTTGTTGGTATTTGTTGTGTTCGCTTATCTATATCATGTCTTTAACTCACGCAATAAGATACTCAATGATAAGATTAGAGATTATTGCGAGCAGAGTCAGTTGGTTAAGACTCTTGAATCAGAAATCGAGACATTACAGAAGAAATTGGAAAAGGTGCGGTTAACAAGTGTGACCAGCAAACTGAGTCGTCTGATTATAGATAGATTTGGTTTTTTTGATAGGCTTGGTATAATTTTATTTGAGAAAAAAGGCAAGCTTGAATTCAAGCAAAAGATGCTAGTAGCGGTTGAAGAAGAGTTGAAACGATTATGTTCTGATGACAAAACAATCAATGAAATAGACCAAGGCATTGACAATTATTTCAATGGAGCAATGACCAAAGCGAAAATGACTAATTTGCAACTTACAAATGCAGATGTCAACTTCTTGCGCTATGTGCTGATGGGCCTTTCTTACGAGACAATTGCATATCTATTTAATAAAGAAGATGTGGAATCGCTCTATATGCGAAAAAAGCGTTTGAAACAAAAGCTCAAGCAGTCTGACATTAAACAAGCGAAAGATATTTTGGAAGCTTTGGAGACCATAAAACGGAATCTGCGTAGTGCAGAAAAATGATGTACCAATAGCTTGAATTGTTAAAAAAACATAACATCATTAACTTGTTAATATTCAGCACAAAAGAGTGAACTCATCGAGTTCATTCTTTTTTTTATGACCCAATAAAATAAAAAAATAATTACTATCTTTGCGGTGCTAAAAAATAATCACCAACAAAAGAGAAAAACAATGAAAAAGAAAATCTTATTATTCTTATTGATGATGTCATTCATCACCTTTTTTCAACCAGCAGAGTTATTTAGTTCATCATCTAACCCCGTACCATTAAAGCCCAAATCTGGTACAAATCCTATTGGCACTGGCAACCGTTCTCCTGACTCAATCCCCATCCAATGATTACTTCGACACAACGATCAACATGCCCATCTGGTCGAAGGGTAACGGACAGTGGACGAATGCCAATGGTGTCATTGTATAGTTCTGATATAATGTGTCGCACACGAATCCTCCCCTTGACACTTGCAGCAGCATTATTGATACTGCTGCAGTTTTCGTCAGCTCTGCCCATTTGTGCAGCATCGCTTTCGATTTCCCTTGACTCCATCCGCTCCCTCGGCCTCCCCGTGGTGACGATAGAGACGGTGGACGGTGAGGAGCCGACGTGCGAGTATGCAGTTCCTCCCGAGGAAGAGGGAGCCGTGGGCATGGGCATCACCAATGCGACCAAGGTGCCGGGACGCCTCTGCATCACCCTGGGAGGCGATACGCTCTACGACAGCGGGCCCTACGTGAAGAATGTCGGCGGAATGCGCGTCAAGATACGCGGCAACTCGAGCGCCTGGACCCCAAAGAAGCCCTACAAGGTGAAGCTGGAGAGGAGGGCCGACCTGCTTCTTCGCGGCGACGAGGGGAAGTATGCCGACCGGGACTGGGTTCTGCTGAAGGATCCCCTGTTCCGTCTGCACATCGGCTTCGAGACGGGTCGCCTCATCGGCATGGAGTGGACACCGGCCCACCGCTACGTCAACCTCGTGATGAACGGCGACTACCGGGGCCTCTACCTGCTGTGCGAGCCCGTGGAGCGCAACACCCGCTGCCGCATCAGCACGGAGGAGAGCGGATTTATCGCTGAGTCCGACCCCTTCTGGTGGCTCGATTCACTCAACATCCCGTCCTCGCTGATGCCTCACTTCCGCTGGACGCTCAAGTACCCCGAATCCGACAATGTCACCGGGGAGGCACTATCCTTTGTCACCCGCGAGCTTGAAAGGATCGAGAAGGCCGTCAAGGGCACCGACTACCCCTCCTGCATCGACGTGGAGTCATGGGCACGATGGCTTCTCGCCCATGAGATACTGGGCACCGAGGACTGCTACGGGGCGAACATCTTCGTCGCATGCGACGACAGCCTCGGCTCTAAGGCACGCATGCCCGTACTTTGGGATTTCGACAGCATCTTTCAGATGGAGGGCGAGTGGTCGAACGTGCATACCTACCGCTTCTTCTTCAACCGTCTGCTCTCAGGCGCCAACTGCGCCTTCAGGGAGGCATACCGCTCGCTTTGGGCAGACCTGCACCGCACGGTGTTCGACGGCATGCTGTCGTACATCGACGAATACGCTGCATCGGACGAGGCCTCGGCCGTCGATGCGTCGATGCGGCTGGATGCCGAGCGGTGGAACAGCGGATACACCAGCCTCAGCGAGCATCTGGACAAGGCAAGGGCGTGGTTCTGCACCCGCGAGGAATGGCTGGACGAGCATATAGCCACGGAGGTGAGGGAGCCCTACCGCATCCTCGACATCGGCAACTCCTACACCGACAACTACACGGAAATGCTGAAGATGATAGTCGAAGGCAGCGGCATCGATAAGGAAGGATTGAGTCTCTGTGCGCTCACGCGCAGCAGCGGCTCGTTCAGGTCGTGGTCCGACTGCTATTACGACCGCGATGAACAGCCCTGTCACTTCCGCCGGGTGCTCGGAGCCCCTGTCGTGACACCCGACGGCGATGCCGACCCGAATGACGGCTCGCTCATGCGCAGCGTGCTCACCGAACAGCCCTGGGACCTCATCGTCCTGCACCAGCGGAGCGAGTACGCCCACGTCTATGACCAGTGGACGGGCGACGGTGACGCAGGGCATCTCGACGACCTGCTCGCCATCATCCGCAAGGAGCAGCCCGAGGCGGAGATCGGTTTCCACATCATCCACAGCTACGCCGACTGGCTGACAGGCATCGAGGGGAACGGCAGCCTCGTCCGCTGGCAGCAGATCGCCGAATCGGTGAGAAGGCTGACTGAGGAGCGTGACATCAGCGTCGTCATCCCCTGCGGCACGGCCGTCGAGTCGCTGCGCGAGCAGCCGCCGGGCAATTCCGCCGACTACGCGAGTGACGGCTCGCACCTGGCCTCCGGACTGGGGAAATATACGGCATCCTGCACCTACTTCGAGGCCGTGATTGCCCCGCTCTTCGGTGTCACGGTCCTCGGCAACCCGGCACGCTACGCCTGCACCGAGGCCGAACGCGCAAATGCCCGTTTTCCCGAGGCGTGCGTGGACGTTACCGACGAGAACGCCCCCGTCGCCCAGCAGCTGGCCGTCGATGCCGTTGCCAATCCGTACAGCCTCAGCACCTCCGGGATTGAAGCAGTGCCCTGCGACCGCACCGAAACGACAGGTCCCGCCTACAACGCCTGGGGCATTCCCGTAGGGGACGACTACCGGGGTCTCAGGCTGCAAGGCGGCAGGAAATACCTGCTTGTCATGTCAAATGATTCACGAACCCGCATTAGTCAGACAATGCAGTAATAAGTAGACAATGCAGCAATAAGGAACGCAGCCCATGATCTTCAACTCGTTCAGCTTCATCATACTGTTCCCGTTCATCTTCCTGCTCTACTATGCGATACCCGCAGGCCACGGCAGGGCGAGGAACCTGTTCCTGCTCGCCGTGAGCTATCTGCTCTACATGCAGTGGAAGCCCGCCCATGCGCTGGTATTGCTGGGCGTGACGGCGGTGACCTGGCTCTCAGCCCTGCTTCTCGATAAGGCGAGATATCCGAAGCATGTGCTCGCGGCCGGCGTGGTGCTGGCGCTGCTGCCCCTGTTCCTCTTCAAGTACCTCGGCTTCGCGGGCGAGGCCATCAGTCAGGCCCTTGCCGTGGCAGGCCTGCAGTTTCACCTGACGGGCCTGAACTGGGCCATTCCCGTCGGCATCTCCTTCTTCACGCTACAGGCGATGGGCTACCTGCGGGATGTGTACTACGGACGGCAGGAGGCCGAGCGCGACTTCCTGACCTACGCCCTTTTCGTCTCGTTCTTCCCCTGCATCCTCGCCGGACCCATCAACAGGGCCTCGCTCGTCATCCCGCAGTTGAAGCGCCTCCGTCCCTACCTTGACTACACGAAGGCCGTCGAGGGACTGAGGATGCTGCTGTGGGGAATGTTCATGAAGGTCGTGGTGGCAGACCGCGTGGCACTTTACGTCGATACGGTATTCGGGAGTTACGTGAACTACACCGGCATGACGTGCCTCGTGGCCAGCCTGCTCTACAGCGTCCAGATCTATGCCGACTTCGCGGGCTATTCGCTGATGGCCATCGGCGTGGGAAGGGTCTTCGGCATCGAGCTTGCCGAGAACTTCCGCCGACCCTACTTCGCCGTCAGCGTCACCGACTTCTGGCACCGCTGGCACATCTCGCTCTCCACCTGGCTCAGGGACTGCATCTACATCCCGCTCGGCGGCAGCCGCTGCCCGAGGCTGCGCAACTACCTGAATATCCTCGTGACGTTCCTCGTCAGCGGCATCTGGCACGGTGCCAGCTGGACCTTCATCGCTTGGGGACTGCTGCACGGCATCAGCCAGGTCATCGAGAAGATGCTGGGCCAGCAGAAATGCAGTTACGGATGGCTCGGCAGGACCGTCAAGACCGCCGTCACCTTCCTGCTTGTCACCTTCGCCTGGATATTCTTCCGCATGCCCACCCTGGGCGATGCCTTCAATGTGGTCGCAAGGATCCTTGACACGTCTCTTCCGAAGACCGTCTATTCACCGGGCGGCACGGCCACGCTCTACATGACCCTGGCTGTCGGGTTGCTGCTGCTGATGGATTCGGTGGAGGAGGCATTTGGAGAAATGCGTCTTCCCTTCCATTGTAACAGCAGGCCTGTCCGGTGGGCATCCTACCTTGCCGTCCTCGTCCTCATCCTCCTCTGCGGGGTTTTCGGTTCGGACCAGTTCATCTATGCAAACTTCTAGGAAACATGCAATCATCAGAGACATGAGGCGGTTTATCATCAAGACGAGCCTGTTCCTCCTGTTCGCCGTTCTGCTGGACAGGGGGCTCGGCACAATCCTTTCTTATATGTCGGATCACGCATCGGGCGGCTATCTCGGCCACCAGAACCACATCGTGAGGCAGTCGGTGGACGACGTGCTGGTGTTCGGCTCGTCACGCGCCATCCACCACTACAATGCCGCCATGATCGGGGACTCCCTCGGCCTGTCGTGCTACAACTGCGGGCAGGACGGCGAGGGCATCATCCTCTTCCGCGCCTGGTGGGAGATGATCAGGCGGCGCCATCATCCTCGCCTCGTCATCTACGAGGTGACGCCCGCCTACGATGTCCTTCAGGGTGACAACACGAAGCACCTGGGCTGGCTGAAGGGTCATTACGATGACGAGGTTGTCAGAAGGGAGTTCGACGAGATAGACCCACGCGAAAGGTACAAGATGCTGAGCATGCTCTACCGCTACAACTCGCGGTTCCATCAGGGGTTCTGCTGGACTACCTGCATCCCGTTCACAATATGACTCTCGGCTTCCTGCCTGTCCACAGCGAGCTGGATACGCTCAGGATCAGGGACGAAAGGCAACTGAACGAGAAGGCTTCCGAGGAAGAGTCGCTGACCGACAGCTTGAAGCTGAGGTATTTCAACGAAATGATAAGTGATGTGGCAGACACGAGGTTCGTCTTCGTTTTTTCTCCCACGTGGTATGGCCATCACGATTCGGGAGTTGATCCCATCATGGAGCTAGCCCGAAGGCACGGTTTCCTGTTCCTCGACTTCACAGACAGTGCGAAGTACGTGCATCGCAACGAATTCTTCTACGACGGCTCACACTTGAATGCACGTGGAGCCGATGAGTTCACGCGCGATTTAATCCGAGAATTGAGAATGCTCACTGGAGGACGGTGAAAAACGGGGAATAATGCCCCCTTGTGACAAATATCCATACTTATTGACAAGATTTTCAGCGAAATTCTTGCATATGTCATAAATATTTACGTAATTTGCAGCGAAATAAATAATTTATTCTATTATGAAAAAGCTCATCCTTTTCTTTCTGACAGTTTTGCTGCCTCTGATGGGGTCGATTTCAGTGTGAAATCAATTGGATCATATTCATTCTTCAACTTTAAAATTATATAGTTATGACAAAACAAATCATCAAACAAACCATATCGGTTGCCATGCTTGCTCTGGCATGTGTAAATCCAGGAAACGCAGAAACACTACCCATACCCGATGATTGCAGAATCATCGACAGCATCTGCTACAAATTTGACTCAAGTGCCAAGACTGCCCTCGTGAGCTCATATAAGACAAAATCTGCTGAACGTGGGGCTCCCTATGAACTCTTTTTCGATTACGATGGTCGCAATATGATCATTCCCTCGACTATAACCATCGATTCAGAGGAATACACGGTCGTAGGGTTCGACAACCCATTCCGTAATTATATGAGAGAAACCAATATTGATACTCTTGAGGTTCCTTCGACCATTGAAGAAGTCCCTGCAGACTTGTGCAGACTTGCGAATGTCCAGCACGCAATTCTGCATGAAGGTGTAAAGACTATCGGGGATAGAGCCTTCATGAGAGAAGCCTATTATAGAGAGGGACTACCTATCAGTAATTACCTGCAAGACATCGTTCTGCCAGAAGGACTGGATAGTATCGGTAATGAAGCATTCCGTGGTAACGCGCTGAAGAAAATACAACTGCCGAACAGTGTGAACAGACTGGGCACATACATCTTTAGTCAATGCCCGTTATTGGAGGAAGCTGTACTGCCTGAAGGCATTCGCACGATACCCATCTGCATATTCAACGGAACAGCTATCACCTCCATCCAGCTTCCATCCGGTATCGAAACGATCGAAGAGGGTGCTTTCCGTGGGATCAGGCTGACATCACTCGAACTGCCCTCATCTCTGAAGGAGATCGGAAGGGCAGCCTTCCAGAACAATCCACAATTGACCAGCATCAGCTTCAACGAAGATCTGGAGGTGATTGGAGAAGAGGCATTCTCGAACTGTCCACTATTGGCCAGCATCAGCTTCGACAAAGCGTTGAAGGCAATCGGACAAGGGGCCTTCGCCAACCCCAACGGCCATAATGTGGCCACAGCGAGCTTTATGGAGCTCGTCCTGCCCGGCAATCTGACAAGCATTGGTGAGTATGCCTTCCAAGGCTGCCCATTGAAGAGCATCGTCTCTGATATCGAGGATCCACGCTCTGCACCATTGCCCGAGACGGCTTTCGACGATTCGGTGTTCCTCTACAAGCCCCTTTATGTTCCCAAGGGAAGTGTGGAGGATTATAGGCGTGTCATCTACTGGAATAAGTTCTACGAGATCTACGAAAAGAACTCGGGCGATATCCCAGGCCAGGAGAAGTGTGCTACCCCAACCATCAGCTATTCGGATGGCAAGATACGTTTCGATTGTGAAACGGAAGGCGCCACATGCCAATCAACCATCACGGACTCGGATATCGCTTCGTTCAGCAGCAATGAGGTCCAGCTCACCGCCACCTACAACATCAGCGTTTATGCCACCAAGGCGGGCTACAATGACTCTGACATGGCCTACGCCACCCTCTGCTGGATAGAGGCCGAGCCGAAGGGCGATGGCGTCGGCATCACACAGGCACCTGCCCGCCCAGTGATGATCCAGATGCAGAATGGCATTCTAAGCATCACTGGTGCCGACGATGGTCAGCCGATCACCGTCTATAGCACTGACGGCCAGCTGATAGGTCAGGCCATCAGTCGCAGTGGAGCGGCCAGCATCCGCATCGACCAGCACATCGGCACTACCGCCATCATCAAGATGGGCGGGAAGAGCTTGAAGGTCGTGGTGAAATGAGGGGAGAATTCATTCTCGCTCTATCCGCTGAAAACAAAGGCGCGGCATCGTGTGGTGCTGCGCCTTCGGTTGCTTACATAACATCTAAAGAAACGGAAACGGACGAAGGTAACAAGTAATCGAATACGGTTCGAGCCGATAGGTGTTTACTTCCGTATGATGTTTCCCACTCCATTGTTGCATTAATCCTGATACTGTCGCGGCATGTCCCCCAACGTTCGTAAGAGGACATGATTCTATAGGATGATGTCCTCCAACGTCCGCTGGAGGACATGCTGCGACGGGATGATGTCCGCCAACGTCCGCTGAAGGACATGCTGCGACAGGATGATGTCCGCCAACGTACGCTGAGGGACATGCTGCGACTGGATGATGTCCGCCAACGTACGCTGAAGGACATGCTGCGACGGGATGATGTCCTCTTACGTTCGCTGAAGGACATGCTTTGACTGGATGATGTCCTCTTACGTTCGCTGAAGGACATGCTGCGATGGGATGATGTCCGCTAACGTCCGTTGGAGGACATGCGGAGACGGAACGATGTCCGCCAACGTACGCTGGAGGACATGCGGAGGCAGAAGGATGTCCGCCAACGTACGCTAGAGGATATGCGGAGGCAGAAGGATGTCCGCTAACGTCCGTTAGAGGACATGCGGAGATAATAAAAAGCACTCTGTCGCGTGACAGAGTGCTTACTGCTATGGGAGGTCGTACGAATTAATTTCTTACTATCTTCTTATACTCCTTGCCATCCATGGTTACGACATACACACCCTTGGGCAGTGTATTCAGCACCTCGTCGGCATTGGGATCGCCCGTGCTGCCGTCATACACCAGTGTGCCGTTCAGACCATATACACGCAGGATGCCATTGTGGCTTTCGGACTCGATAAAATCCAGCTCGTTGGTCTCCTCATCATCAATCTGGAGACGCTCGGGGGCACCTTCTACCACAAAATGTGGTGGGAAGAGATAACACTTGTGTGGAGTGATGGTTGGGTAACCGGGAGGAACGACCTTGCGGAAACATACAACACCGTTAATCTTCTGCAACACATAGCTATCTGCTGGAGCTTGTATCGTATTGCTCGTACCCGTAAGCAGGCCCTTGGTCTGGCCATCCCAGTCGGGGACTTCAAAGCCTTTGAGCGTGTAGGTACCAGCCTCGCCATTCACCAAATAAGGTGTGAAAGGCTCAATCAAATCGACTTCCTCCTTCACCAGCTTGTCACCCCGGGTGTCAGTCACGACATACACTGTCAGACCATCAGGAATCTCAGCCGCAAATGGGATATACAATGTGGACCACTTCGCATCGGTCATGGTCAGTTCAAAGTTATCTGCAGCACATGCCAGTTTCGTATCCATCCAAGGGATGCGATAGCCCAGATAAGTCTTCAGATAATTCACCTCTGCTTTATAGGAGCCACGTGCTACATAATTCTGATGAACTTGAGTATTGAGGATGTCCCAGCGAATAAAGTTCATATCCTGAGCCACACCACCAAGCAAATTGTAATAATCGTCGATTACATCATCAAGTTCGGTCTCGTCCACAGCCTTGGTGCAGCGCAAACGTGCCCACTCGGCCTGCATCTTATGCACTGCAATCGGATCGGCAAGGATATTATTCCAAAAAGTTTCAGTACCATTCGCTCTGGAGCCATAAGTATATAACCAACTCATATAATTGCTGTTTATCAATTTAGGGTGAGTTCGATCATCGTTGTCGAAAGCCAGATCATGATCCCACACTGGACCCGTATAAATCGTATCATTACCTCGCTCCTTATACATGAAACAGCTCCAAAGGGCATCGGGATTTCCAACAAACTCCTGATGGAGATGACGCTTCAGGAAACTGGGAAGATGGAGATACTGCTGATATCCGTTTTCTACGTCATAGTTTTGAGTTCGCACCAAGCTTACCAACTTATTAAAGTGTTCTTTAATATAATCCCTCTGTACAGTCAATTTGGTATCATCCGGCGACTTGACGGTGACAGGGATTTTGTACTGATCTGAATTATAATATACTGAACGAACTGGGTCTGAATAAAAATACCAGTCCTCTTCGTGGGCATAAGCATCGATCTCAATGAAGTATCCGCCCGTCAGTTCTTCTCCTTCCGTATCCTCTCCATCTTCGTTCATTTCGGTGATATTAATTCTATTCTTATTAATTTCTACCTGATCACAAAGCTGGTACACGCCCTTATACTCTTCATTCACCCAAACGTGTACCATCATGTGGAATGGCGTATAAGCCATGCCGAAGCGCTCGCTGATATCGAATGACAGTTGATTGCGTATCAAACTCTTGTCACCGTAATTCGGAATCAGCGTCCACTTTTTGGCTTTGGCAGGAGAGCCAAAGAATTTCTGCTTAGTGCCTAACTTGACACGATAGGATTTCTTCGGGCTCGTGTTATAAGACCAATTACCCCTAAGTCTCACAGTGGCAGTATCCTGAATGAAGTTCTTTCCATTAGGCATCAGACCCGTCACAATCGATTTTATTTCATTCTCCTTGTCTATTGGCTCAGAACCGTCCAAACATATAATTGATATGATAGGAATATTTGCTATCGAACACATCGTTTTATCATCTCCTACGACTGCTTTCTTGCCATAGAATTCCATTTCAGCGATTCTGGTATGATCGTCACGCGGACCCATATAACGCACATAGCGGAAACCTCTCGATATGCTCACTTCGGCTTCCCTCAATTCACCTTTCACAGGTTCTTCAGTAATCCAGTAGAGAGGAATGGCATCGCTGAAATCGGAACTGTTGGCCCCTTCGAACCAACCTCCCTTCATCTTCGTATTAGAGTCAACTTTTGTATCACTCGCATAGCGAATTTTCGTAATCACGCAGGGCTCTTCGAAATCATAGCCAATCCAGCTCTTCGGGTTGTTTTCGTTCCCTGCGACATAGGTCGCAACATTACCATCGAATGCATCATGATAATTATCATGTCTATTCGACATATCATAAAAGATAACATTACCCGTCAACTTTGAAACATCTTGAGCTGACAATGCAAAAGCAAAAAGAGAAAAAATAGTTACGTAAAGATATTTCATATTTTATAGATTAAAGAATGACATTCATAACCAGACCTCGTGCGGCAATGCGATTGCGCGGGAGTTAAAGGACAAATGTGTGAAATGAACGGTGCAAATATACAGTATTTTTTCTCTCTTTCCAAAAGTAGGGCGAAAAAAAATTAAAATCGGGCAATATTTGCAAAAAAACGCCAAAAACAGAAAAAATAGCTTCTTTATTTTGCTAATATCGAAAAAAGCGTTATCTTTGCACCCGTTAATTTGATTATATTTAGTACAAGGACTGGTCTCCTCTTTAATCGACTGTTTAATTATGAAAAAAAAATACACTCAACCGGACTTCCTTTGAGAGAGACTTGATTCTTACAATGTTATTAACACATCAGGTGGTGATACTATTAGTGATTAACCCGATGATCCTGCAGATCCATATGGACCAGTATTGGCTCCTAATCGCAATGGTATCTGGGATGAGGAGGACTAATGCCCTGCATCCTTGACCATCGCACTAAAGACTATCTTTTTCGATTTAGTTTGTTACATATACAACTGAAGGCGCAGCATCGTGTGAAGCTGCGCCTTTAGTTACGAATAACGAAATCTCTCAGCCCCTCAATGCCGCCAGTTCGTCGAGAGTGTAGGGCTTCTTGCGACCAACGCGACGAGCGCCATCAGGAGTGATGAGGTAGTCCTCCTCGTTGCGCATACCACCGAAGTTGCGCCAATGGGAGAGTTCGTCGTAGCAGATGAAGTCGGCGAACTTGCCTGCGGCTTTCCACTGGTCGATGAGGTCGGGGATAAAGTAGATGCCGGGCTCGACGGTGAACACGAAGCCAGGTTCGAGCATACGGCCCAGACGCAGCGAAGCGAAGCCGAAGCGCGGATCCTTGTGTGCGCCACGCGGATAGCCGACATGCACCTCGCCGTAGTTCTCCATGTCATGCACGTCGAGGCCCATCATGTGGCCCAGGCCATGAGGCATGAACATAGCCACGGCACCCGCTTCGGCGGCTTCCATCGGGTCGCCCTTCATGATGCCGAGTTCCTTGAGGCCTGCGGCGATGTTGGCCCAAGCTGCCACATGACATTCGCGATAGGTGATGCCAGGACGAAGCATTGCAGCGGCACGCTCGTAAGTGTCAATGAGGATGCGATAGACGGACTTCTGACGCTCGGTGAACTCACGACCGACAGGCATGGTGGTGGTGCAGTCGCCAGCATAGTGCATGGCGTTCTCGGCACCTGCATCGAGCAGGAGCATATCACCCTCGCGCAGCTGGTGGATGTAGCCGTGGTTGTGGAGCGTCTCGCCATGATTGGTGCAGATGGTGGGGAACGAGAAGAAATAACCCAGACGCTGGCATACTTCGCCCACAGCGGCTGCGATGTCCTTCTCGTGCATACCAGGACGGACGAGGCGGATGGCGGTCTCGTGCATCGTCACGGTGATATCGACCGCCTCGGCCAGCTGCTCAAGTTCTTCGGGGCTCTTGTGGTTGCGCATATCGGCGACGTTGTAGCAAAGCTCCAAACTGGGCGTGGCGACGGGCATTCCCTTGAGGAAGGCATCGCCGGGTGTGGTGCTAACCTTGGTGCCAAGCAGCTGCTCAAGCCAGAGGATGGTGTGACCGCGATAGGGAGGCACGAAATGAATGGGCTGCTGTTGCTCCAAGGCAAGCTCGACGTGACGGCTGAGCATGGCCATGGGGCGCGTCTCGTTCACACCTACGGCAAGACTGCGCTCTGCCAGCGTGGGCTGTACGCCCGACCAGATGATGTCGTCGATGGTGAGTTCGTCACCGAAGATGATGGTCTGGTCGTTGTCAATGTCGATGATGGCTGCCAGCCCTTCATAGTCGAGACCGAAGAAGTAGAGGAACGTGGAGTCCTGACGGAACGGATAGTTGTTGTCGGGGTAGTTATAGGAAGCGCTGCCGTTGCCCAGCATGAGGACAAGGCCACCGCCGAGGGTCTGCTGCAAGCGCTGACGCCGCTCTTGGTAAACTTGGGAAGAGAACATGGGAAGAATGGTTTGAGGGGGTCGAGATGTTTGAGGGTTCGAGGGGGTTGAGGGTTCGAGGGGGTTGAGGGTTCGAGGGGGTTAAGAGGCAGCCATACATGGCTGCCAATCTCGGCTCAAAGCAGCCGATGGACGGCTGGGCAGCGCGGGGATGGTTGTCGAGGTCGAATGGAAGACGGGCGACAGTGCGCGGCTCACCGGCGGCAATGCAGGGCGATTCGGGCTGAAGATGCGGGTTGCAGATGTAGTTGGGCATATCGACAAGCAGGTAGAGCGGATCGGCATCCCAAAGGATGGCGATGCAGTCATCATCGTCGAAGCCCGAAGTGGAGTGCACCAGGCAATGGTCGAGGCGATAATTATAGATGCTATCCAAGCGCACTCCCGCTTCATCGACAAAGACGGTATAGCCATTGGCATCGATGTTGGGGTTCATGCCGGAATTGCCGTAGATGATGGAGTTGGTGAAGTTGCACCGATAGAGCGGGCACCACAGACGGGTCGTGTCGGTGGGTGTCTGATAGTTGCGCATGACGACATCGCACCGCGAGAAGGCTGCCCAGTAGTTGTAGTTGGCCAAAGTGCAGTGGGTGACGTCGTAGGCACCGCCTGCCAGTTCGAGCAGAGCTCCTGCAGAGTTCATCAGGCAAGAGTTCTCGATGATCATGTTGCTGTTGGTCGCAGCGATGAGCGACGAGTCGGAGTTCATGATGAGCGAACTGCGGACAATGAGCTGCTGGCGTTCGTCGCTCAAGAAGTCGGGGCCGTAGGCATAACGCTTGGGATCGCCCGGGATGACGATGCCCTCGGGAGCTTCTGCGAGGAAACGCGTGTCGGCAGTGTCCTGGCGAACGACGATGCCCGTGGTCATGCCCCGGATGCCGGCATATTGGAAGAGGTTTCCTGTACTGCCCGGATGGATGTTGATGCCGCCCCACTGGGCCGACATATCGCGATAGTAAAGATTGTCGAAAATCTTATCGGTACGGTCACCGATGAGGGTGATGGGCCGCTCATACGTACCTTGGAGGCGCAGTGTGCCATAGACTTCGATGAAGGCATGGTCGTGGAGATAGAGCGTGACACCAGGTTCGACGGTGAGCGTGACACCCGCAGCAATGGTAAATGCGCCATAGATCAGCTTGTCGATGCCACCGGTATGCCATGTGGTGTCGCGACGGATAGTGTCGTTCAGCAGTTCCTCCACGTCACGCGTGGTGACGACGAGGCGTATGCTCTGCGTTCGGCCATTGCAAACGATGTCAAGATAGTCCTCACGCACAACGTCACGCTCGTCCTGCCTTCCCGAGAACGTGGCTTCGACAAGGATGTAGAGCGAATCGCCCTGGGCGATGTGGAGGAAGTCGGGATTGGTGAAGTCGGTGCCTGCCATCCCATCGACATTGATGCGGAAGATGCTGCTGTCGCCTCCGCGCAAGCAGATACTCGAGAGGGAGAGTTCACCCTTCTGACGATTGTAGAGCATCAGTTTCTGCGTAGCCGTGTTGTGTCCCGTGAGCAGCACACCAAGGTTGTAGCAGTCGCTGTCGTTGAGCACATACGACGGCTGCGCACCGGCATCGGTGAGGATGTCGTCGCTGCACGAGGCGATGGTGGCGATAAGGGCCAGGAGGAGGGCTAACGGGAGGAAACGCATTGAATTATTTTTTGGGGGCGAGTATTTCGGAATACCGGAATTACGGAATTAAGGAATACCGAATTTCGTCTTTCTACCTCACTTGCGCGTGACGACTAGCGTGGTGTAGGTGGTGAGACGGGCGCGGTACTGACGGAGGTGGAAGTTCTCGGTATTGGCAGGACCGGCAGTGGGAGCTGGCGAGCCGTACTGGATGGCCCCGAACTCCGATTCGCAACTGGGACAGCGCGCGATGAAGGGATCCTTCATGCCGATGGCTGACAGGGTGCCGCGACGATAGCAATAGGGACAAGCGAGGTCGTAGGCGTAGAACTCATCGTCGGTAGCGGCATGATAGAGCAACAAGCCGCAGACACCGATGTTGTCGGAGACGTTCTGATACTTGTTGATCAGGACGACTCCAGGCTGGCTATCGAGATTGGGGAGGTCGTTCTGCTCAAGGGCGGCGTTGATGGTGCTGATGTTGCAGCTGTAGCTCACATTGTAGGCAGGGACAGGCGACTCGACGGCATCGACGCTGGTACAGGCTGCGAAGAGCGACACCGACAAGCAGCCGAACAGCAGCCAATGCTGGAGCGACAGTCCGCGAACGGAGAACCTGCTAACGAACCAGTGCAGCGATGGCATCATGGGCCTTTTGGAAATTAAAGCCTTCAAGCACATGATCCATCAACGCACGAATCTCGGCAGTACAGAGATTGCCGATGGAGCCCTCGTGGGTGTGATGAACCTCCTTGACAGGCGTGAAACGTCCAGCCTCGATGTCAAGGCCCACCTTCTTGTAGGCATCGCGGAACGGCATACCCTCGGAGGCAAGGCGATTGACCTCTTCGACCGAAAACATCAGATCGTAGCGCGGATCATCAAGGATGTGTTCGTTGACGGTGATGTGCTCCATCATGAGCGTCACCATGCGCAGGATGTCCTTCAGCTCGTCGAAGGTGGGGAGGAAGACCTCCTTGATAATCTGCAGGTCGCGGAAGTAGCCCGACGGGAGATTGTTGGTGATCATCATGATCTGCTCGGGCACACCCTGCAGCTTGTTGCACTTCGCACGTGTCAGTTCGAAGACATCGGGGTTCTTCTTGTGGGGCATGATGGACGACCCGGTGGTGAAGGCATCGTGCAGTTTGATGAAGCCGAAATTCTGACTCGAAAACATACAGGCATCGAAGGCGAGCTTGGCAATGGTGCCGGCAATGCCGCCCAAGGCTTGGGCAACGATACGCTCGGTCTTGCCGCGTCCCATCTGCGCATAGACGACATTGTAGGCCATCGAGTCGAAGCCCAGCAGGTCGGTGGTCAGTTGGCGACGAAGCGGGAAACTCGACCCATAGCCGGCTGCAGAACCAAGGGGATTGCGGTTGACCACACGATAGGCACCCTGCAGCACCTGCAGGTCATCAACGAGGCTCTCGGCGTAAGCTCCGAACCACAGGCCGAAGCTGGAGGGCATAGCCACCTGCAAGTGGGTATAGCCGGGCATGAGGACATCGCGATAGCGTTCGGACTGCACCTGCAGCATATCGAACAGCTGACGCACTGCCTCGACGATGGCCTCGATCTCGTGACGCATATAGAGCTTGAGGTCGATAAGTACCTGGTCGTTACGGCTTCTACCCGAATGGATCTTCTTGCCGATGTCGCCCAGTCGGCTCGTTAGGATGAGCTCCACCTGGCTATGGACATCCTCGATACCTTCCTCGATGACGAAGCGGCCCTCACAGGCATCGCGGTAGATCTGCTTCATCTCGCCGAGCAGGATGTCAAGTTCGTCATGGGTAAGCAGTCCGATGCTTTCGAGCATGGTGATGTGCGCCATGGAGCCAAGCACGTCGTAGGGGGCGAGATAGAGATCCATCTCGCGGTCGCGACCGATGGTGTAGCGTTCGATGTCCTTATCGACCTGAACAGATTTTTCCCAGAGTTTCATGTTTCAATAGGGAATCTTGGTGAGCATCTCGGCAAGCTGGTCGGCGACACCATCGAGTTTCTTGCCGACCATCGGCTTGAGGAAGAAGGGAATATCGACTTCGACGGTGACACGGCAACGGGTTTCGTAGGGTGTCTTGGGAAGAAGCTGCACCCACAGCGTTACGTCAACAGGACTCTGGTCGGACTGGAACTTGACGCACTTCATGGGTTCTTCGCGATCGACAATGCCTAAGCCGATCTGCATACCATTGACCTTGAAGAGTGCTGTGTCGCGCGTAAACGACAGGTCGCTCAACGTGACCTTGCCGCCGCCCTGCTCGGCTATCTTGGCCTTGAGGGACTCTTTCATCTCGGGGGACATATTGTCCTTCATCGTCTGGAACTGCGACAGGTCGCTGATGCGGTTCCAAACCTGGTATTGTGATGCGGGGATGATCTTTACCTCGCTTTGATATTTGGACATGGGAGGGGGAATGGGGGGTTAAGAAAGGTTCGAGGGGGGATAAGAAGCAGCCAAGCTTGGCTGCTGACAAAAAGACGGGGCAAACACGCGGTGGCCAGACGGGGTTAAACGCTGGGAACCGGATAGGTTTAGCGGCCCCACTCGCTGGGATTGGCGCGCCAGAGTTTGAGGACCTCGATGTCGCTGGGCTGGATGTAGCCCTGTTCGGCGGCTTCGGCAACGAGCTCAGTGTAGTTGGAGAGGGTGGTCAGTTCGACACCAGCCTCCTCAAATGCCTGCTGGGCCTGCGGGAACTGATAGGTGAAGATGGCCACCATGCCCAGCACATTGACTTTTGCCTGACGGAGCGCAGCAACGGCCTTGAGGCTGGAGCCGCCGGTGGAGATGAGGTCTTCGATGACAACAACATTCCAGCCCTCCTCGATCTGACCTTCGATGAGGTTGCCCATACCATGGTCTTTGGGAGCCGAACGTACATAGACGAAGGGCACACCGAGGGCATCGGCAACGAGGGCACCCTGAGCGATGGCTCCGGTGGCGACACCTGCGATGGCATCGACCTTGTCGCCATAGATGCGCTGCACGGCACTGACGAGGCCTGTCTTGATGATGGTGCGGATGTTGGGGAAAGCAAGGGTCTTGCGATTGTCGCAATAGATGGGTGAATGCCAGCCCGATGCCCAGGTGAAGGGCTGGGTGGGCTGCAACTTGACGGCCTTGATGGCCATGAGCTTTTCAGCTACGAGACGTTCGATAGTTTTCATTTCTATGTTTGAATAATGATAATTTCGCGATAGGTCTGCAAAGGTAACGTAAAAATTTGACTTTTCGCGTGTACGTACAACTAAAAAAATATAAATAGGCCTAAAAAAGGGGAATTCGGGAGAGAAATGACATTTTGAGGGGGCAATGACTAACCTCTTGCAAGACCAAGGGTGAGCACACTAAGGCGAACATCGGGAACCGCCTGAAGCAGGGCATCGGCAGCAGCCACCATCGTAGAACCCGTGGTGAGCACATCATCGACAATGAGGACATGCCGCGAAGCGAGACGCTCGGGATGACGCACTGCGAAGGATTTATCCACATTCCAAAATCGTTCGCTGCCCGACAGTCCCACCTGCGAGCGAGTGTGTCGCTGCTTGTAGAGACAGCGCGACTCCACTGGAATATGCCACGCCCGCTTCAGCTCTTCGACGATGCCGGCGCACTGGTTGTAGCCACGCCACAGCAGACGGAACGGATGGATTGGGACAGGGACGATGACATCGATGTCGTAAGGCCAGCCTTCCACTCCACGCTCGTCGGCTGCCAGCCGCAGTTCCTGCACGAAGAGTCGCGTGACCCAAGCGTTCAACCAAGGCCGGTCGTGAAACTTCGATTGACGAAGGATGCTGCCAAAGGGTTCCTTTTGTCCATAGAAGCAGAAAGACGTGGCATGCTCGAAGGGGAACCGGCCGAACAGCTGGCGCTCGACATCGTTGCCAGGCAGCTCGGCATGAACCCTGGGGAAGGCAACGGAGACAAACGCCCTCCTCCTGCGGCAGCAACATGCGGTCGCAATAGGGACACCTACGGGGAAGGAACAGGGAAAGCATGAGGGGACAGGGATGAGGAATAAGATGGGTTAGGAAGTGGTTGCTTCCTTCGGAGCGCGAGAGCAAAGCCCGGAGGCGATGGCATCGCAACAGGCGGAGCGGGGGTTAAGACTGATCCGAAAGGGCATGAAGGGCTTTCGAAATAATGTATGATTCGAAGCCGCGCTGGGAGGCAAAGCGAATGAGGCGGGCGCGATCGGCAGGCGATAGAGGCAGTTCGAGTGTACGCATCTTCTTGTTCAAAAGGTCGGCACAGGTGGCAAGATAATCGTCAGGATTGATCTTTGCGTCGAGAGCCTCGTCGATGAGTCGATCATCGATGCCCTTGGCACGAAGAGCGTAGCAGATCTTGACCCTCCCCCACTGCTCGAAGCGGAACTTGTCGCTCACAAAAGCTTGCGCATAACGTGCCTCATCAAGAAATCCGTCACGCGTCAGACTGCCCACCAAACGAGCCGCTTCAGGCTCCGTGAGCCCCCAGGAACGCGCCTTTGTGAAGATGTCGCCAGAACAGCGTTCGCTCTGGCTGCAGAGTGCGGCAGCTCGGTTGAGGGCTTGTTCGTAAGTCAATTTCATAAGCAATAGTTCAAATATAGTTATTCTTACTTCCTCAAGTTTCGCAAATGCGAAACTTGAGGATTCTAAGGGATTTTAAGGGAATCTAAGGGATTTTAAAGGACGTATGTTTCTTGGGTCCCAATCTCTATAGGCGAAGGTGTCGTCCCTTAATATCCCCAAATATCCCTTATTATCCATCAAGTTGAGCAAATGCTCAACTTGAGTTACTTATTAAAGGAAGTTAGCAGATCCTTCCTTTCACCATACGGTCGCGGCCTGTGACGTCGCAACGCAGCTCGACCTCACGATAGTCCATCTGTCGAAGCAGTTCGCACGTGGCTTGTCCGTAAGCAGCATTGATCTCGAAATAGAGTTCACCGCCCTTTTTCAGGTGTCTTTGTCCCAAACGGGCAATGGCGCGATAGAAGATGAGCGGATCATCATCGGGCACGAATAGGGCCACTTCCGGCTCATGTTTCAAAACGATCTCGGACATCTGGGCAGCCTCGTTCCGACAGACATAAGGCGGATTGCTGACAATGACATCGAAATGTTGATAACCCTGTGGAAAAGTATTGTTTTCAGAGGTCATTACCGAAGTGGATTCAAAGTTATCAACATATCCAAGCACGTCAATTTGAGCAAATTGAATGTTATCAACATTTTGTTGACAAGCATTGCGGCGAGCGATGTTCAATGCCGGTGCCGACACGTCGAGAGCGAGGATCTTTGCATCCCCGAAGTTACGCGCAAGACTGATGGCGATGCAACCCGATCCGGTGCCGATGTCGCAAATGGTGAGAGGCATCGAGACAGAAGGGGACGTGCTGGATGTGGAAGCCGGATGCGAACGTAGATCGGAAGCTATCCAATCGACAAGTTCGGCAGTTTCGGGCCGAGGAATGAGCACATCGGGACTCACCTCGAAGCGCGCACCATAGAACCAAGCATATCCCAATGCCTGCTGGACGGGAATACCCTGTTCCATACGGGCGACGACAGTCATGAGCCGTTCACGCTGAACGGTGGAGAGAATGTGATCGGGATGCAGGAGCCGATCAGTGCGACTGACACCGCAGATTTCCTCAAGCAGCAGGTCGGCAAGCGCGCGCACCTCACGCTCGTCGTAAAGCGACAAACCCTGCGAATCGACCACCTGCGACAGTCGCGCGCGTATCTTTTTTAATGTATCAAGCATGGTGCAAAGTTAGGGAATTTTTGTGAAAGATTGGCATAAAAAGGTGTCATAATTTCTAAAAAAATTGCATTTTCACACGAAATTCCCTAAAATAATATAATTAAACGCCCAAAAAGAGCTATCTTTGAAGAAAAATCACTAAATTTGCGCACGATTTTTGGTATTAAAAAGAGATATGAAACTTTTTCGACATATATCCGGTCTGATCTGCTGGGCAATGGTCGCTGTCGGCCTCTGCTCCTGCTTGGATTCAAACGACTCGGAGATTGTGGTGACCGACTACTACAACTGCATCGTAACATCGTTTTCGCTCGTTGACAACTCGAATGTCTGTTCCAGCCTTTCGGGATATTCGTTCACCATCGACAACTTCGGTTTGAGCGACGACTCGATTCATGCACTCTATCCCAACGATGGCATCATCTTCAACCCCGACTCCCTGCCTCGCGGTACCATCGCCGACTCGGTGAAAATCTCTGCAAGCTTCTCTACGCCCGACAGTGCCTACCTGAGGCTCTACGGGCTGGACGGTGAGCTTGGCCAATATGCGCAGTTCTCGGCCGACTCGGCCTTCTATTTTGCCTCCTACCCCAATGTGCTCCTCACCATCGTGGCTCGCGGCGGCAACCGCAAGACCTACCACATCAAGGTCAATGTCCACAAAGTCGAGGGCGACACCATCGTCTGGCATGACTATACCGATGAACTGTGGGCCGACATGAACATCACCGACCAGCGCACCGACACCCTCGGACAGACACTCTACTGGTTTGTGGAGGAGAATGGCAAGAGCTACAAGGTGAGCACCTCACAGCTCAGCGAAAACAGCCCCACGGAATGGCAACCGATGGCTGACGTCAGCGTGGCCGAGGGCGAACTGCTGGACCTCGCTACACTCTACAACTGGCATGACCGACTCTATGCCATCGGCAAGACCCACGGCAGGCTGATGACCTCGGCCGACGGGTTCCACTGGGAGGTGTCCAGCGGAGAACATACGTTTGTAGCCATTTTGGGCAACCAATACAAGACAAAGGACGTCTATGGACGGTGGAACCAGGATTCGCTGAATGTCATCGTGAAGGCAGATGGTGCCTATCGCTTTGCAGTTTCGGCCGATGCCACCAACTGGAATGTGGCCCAACAGATACCCAGCAACTTCCCCGTGGCAGGCTTCACCCGTCCCATCTGGACTGAGGCACGCAGCGACTACGGCAACCTCACCTCACGCCTTTACATCACTGGTGGACTGACGGCAGAAGGACAATTCGTATCGAGCACATGGTCGTGCGACGGCTGGAATGACGATGTGCATGGCCCCAACTGGGTGGAGTTCGCACAGGAAGAGATGCCCGGCATGTCGGGAGCCTCGGTACTCGAATACACCATCGACAGTGACAAGCCGAAGACGTTCTGGCTGCTGCATCCAGGCTTTACCGCCACGGGCAATGTGCCTACCCATAGGCTTTACGGCAAGTACTACACCACGCTCTACTATTCGGAGGACAGTGGTGTGAGCTGGCATCGTCTGAGCCGCTACTATACCCAGTATGCCGACAACACACCGATTGGGGAAGTGGCTTGCAATTCGGCTTTCTACGATCCCCAGTCCTACAAGATGTACTTCTTCGGTGGATGCCGCGCCGACGGCACGTTCAAAACCTCGGTGTGGGGAGGATGTCTGAACTCTCTCACATTCGACAAGCGACGTTGAGAGCATGAAGAAATGGCTGATGACCTGGCTCCTTGCCATCCAGCTGACCACCGTTGTGGCACAGGAGAAGGAATACCTCTACGAAATCGGTGGCGGTATAGGTGCCAGCTGGGGCTACGGCGACGTAAATGCATCAAAGGCAGTCTATAGTCCAGCCCTCTCGTACAGCCTCATCTATCGCTACAACCTCAATCTGCGCTGGGCTTTGGCAGCAGAACTTCAGAGTTCGGGGCTCAAGGGAGATACACGTGACTTCGACGCGGCCTTCCCTGGTGGCGACTACGATTTCAGCCGACGCTACTGGCAGCTGCAGATTCGCCCCGAGATACACTTCTGGAACTACGGTCTGGGCGAAGACTATCGCGAAAAGAAACGCTACACGCCTTTCCTCACCGCCGGCATCTCGTTCGGGCTGGTTGACGGCGATGACGACGGTTCGTCGTTTGCTCTGGGCATTCCCTTCGGCGCTGGCTACAAGTTCAAGATGGCCAAGCGCTGGAACAGTCAGGTGACCTTCCTCTTCACCAAGACTTTCAGCGACAAGCTCGATGGCAGGGTTGACCCCGAGGGCATCGCCACAAGCTCGCTCATCGACAACGACTGGATGGCATCGATCCAGCTGAGCGTGACATTCGACTTCAAGGAACGCTGCGTCGAATGTCATAACCAGAAGAACCAGATGAGGAAATGACAAAAGATAAAACACCAACTCTATATGGCAACACTTGAACAAATCGACAAAACCCGCTCGCCGAAGTCGGTGGCCATCATCATGGATGGCAACGGACGCTGGGCCAAACAGCGGGGTATGGATCGTTCGGAAGGCCACAAAGCCGGCATTGATTCGCTGCACGACACCATCGAGGCAGCCAAGTGGGCAGGCGTGAAATACCTGACCGTCTATGCCTTTTCGACCGAGAACTGGAACCGCCCGCAAAAGGAGGTTGACACGCTGATGAACCTCATCGCCTACGCTGTCGAGCTGGAGACACCCGACATGATACGCAAGGGCGTGCGCCTTGGCATGATAGGCGACTTCAGCCGTGTGCCCAAGTTTGCCATGGACAAGCTCCACTGGTCAATTGACCAGACCAAGGACTGCGAAGACATCACCCTCATCATCGCCCTGAGCTACAGCGCACGCTGGGAGCTTGCCGACACGATGCAACGTCTGGCCCGCCAGTGTGTCGAGGGCAGCCTCAAACCCGAAGAGATCGACCAGGAGACGATCAGCCGCAACCTGACCACCGCATGGTATCCCGACCCCGACCTGCTGATTCGCACAGGCGGCGAGGAACGCATCTCGAACTTCATGCTTTGGCAGATTTCCTACGCAGAGCTTTACTTCACCCCTGTCCTTTGGCCCGACTTCCACCACGAGCAGTTCTACGATGCCATCGTCGATTACCAGTCACGCGAACGGCGTTTCGGCAAGACAAGCGCCCAAGTGCAGGCGGAAGCCAGCACCAAATAACCCTGTAATTACACATTATTAAATTAATGATACGTAAAGTTACGATACTGCTCCTCCTCGTGATGTCGCTTGCGGGCATCACCTTGGCACAAGAGCTCCCTAACGACACCATTTACCACCCTACGGTCAACCAGACCGCACAGACCGGTAAGAAATACACCATACGCGGCATCGAGGTCACCGGTGCCGACAATTACGAGGATTATGTCCTCATTGGTTTTTCGGGCCTCTCTATCGGACAGACCATCACCGTGCCGGGTGACGAAGTGACCAACGCCATCAAACGCTTCTGGCGACAGGGACTCTTCAGCGATGTCACCATTACGCTCGAGAAGGTGTATGAGAACGACTGCTGGCTCAAGATCGCCTTGACTCCCCGTCCGCGCATCGCCAACATCGAATACGACGGTGTCAAGAAGTCGGAACGCGAGGACCTCGACGCGCAGATAGGTGTGGCCAAGGGCAGCCAGGTGACGCCCAACATCATCGACCGCGCCAAGACCATCATCAAGCGCTACTACGATGGCAAGGGTTATCAGAATGCCGATGTCGAGATTTATCAGCAGGACGACTCCACACTACAGAACATGGTGAACCTCACCATCTACGTAGATAAGCACGAGAAGGTGAAGATCAAGAACCTCGTCATCAACGGTCTCGACACATGGGACAGCATCGGTCACAAGAAGCTGCTGCCGCTCAAGAAGAACTACATGACCTACCGCAAGGCCAATGCAGCGCTGAAGAAGACGAATGCCGTAAACAAGTGGTACAACGCCTTTCGTGCCAAGAAGTTTGTGCCAGAGACCTACAAGGAGGACAAACAGAAGCTCCTCGACAAGTTCCACGAGTTGGGCTATCGTGATGCACGCATTTTGAGCGACAAGCAGGAACGCTACGACGGCAAGCACATCAACCTCACCATCAACGTCGAGGAGGGACAGAAGTACTATATCCGCCACATGTCGATCGTCGGCAACACCATCGAGTCGGAAGAGCGTCTGCTCGCTTTCCTGCAGCTCGAACGAGGCGATGTCTATAACCAGAGGAAAATCAAGAAACGCATTGACGAGGACGAGGACGGCATCGGCACCCTTTATATGGACCAGGGTTACCTCTTCTTCCGCATGGATCCCATCGAGGTGAACATCGAGGGCGACTCGGTAGATCTGGAGTTCCGCGTGGTGGAAGGTCCTCCGGCTCGCATCAACAAGGTGGTGATCAACGGCAACGACCGCCTCTATGAACACGTAATCCGCCGTGAGCTTCGCACCCGCCCAGGTGAGCTTTTCTCGAAGACCGACCTCATCCGTTCGGCACGCGAACTGGCACAGACCGGACACTTCGACCCTGAGAAGATGAACCCGCGCCCCGTACCCAATACCGAGGACGGCACCGTCGATATCATCTACGACCTGGAGTCAAAGGCCAACGACCAAGTGGAGTTTTCGCTTGGCTGGGGTTCGACAGGCCTCATCGGCCGCGTCTCACTCAAACTGACCAACATCTCGATGAAGGATCTGTTCCATCCGTCGCGTTACCACGGCATCTATCCTTCGGGCGAAGGCGAGACGTTTACCCTATCTGTGCAGACCAATGCGCAATATTACCAGTCGTACTCTTTGTCGTACATGAATCCCTGGTTTGGAGGCAAGCGACCCAATTCGCTCAACCTCTCGGTGTATTATTCCCGCCAGTCGGACATCAACTCGCGCTACTACAGCAATACGTACTACAACAATTACTACAACGGCTATTACGGCGGCTACGGATATGGTTATGGCGGCTACGGATATGGTTATGGCGGCTACGGCAACACAGCCTCGTACGAATATGCCATCGACCCCGACAAGTCGATCCAGATGATTGGTGCATCGCTGGGCTTTGGCAAGCGTCTGAGCTGGCCTGACGACTACTTCCAGCTGCAATCATTGCTCAATTACCACGTCTATATCCTCAAGGACTGGCAGTACTTCCCCGTTTCGAACGGCACATCGAACAGCCTCTCCATTGAAGCCATCCTTTCGCGCAACTCCATCGACAACCCGTACTACACACGTCGCGGTTCGACCTTCACCCTCGATGCCGAGATGGCTCCCCCTTACTCCCTCTTCGAGGACAAGGACAAACTTGCCGAACAGGAGAAGTATTCGCAGGACAAGATGCGTTGGCTGGAGTTCTGGAAGATCAAGTTCTCGACCAAGACCTTCACCCCCATCGTCGGCAATACCCGCACGCTCGTGTTCCACACCCGTTCGGACTTCGGCTTCCTGGGCCACTATAATCCCAACAAGCTGTCGCCTTTCAACAGCTACTACATGGGCGGTGACGGCAACTCGTACTACTCGTCGAGCTACATTACCGAATACATCCCACTGCGTGGCTACGAGAACGGTTCGCTCACCTCGAACTACAGCTACACCAATGACGTAGCGACCTGCTACGCACGCCTTGTCGCCGAGCTTCGCTATCCATTCATGCTCGAATCGTCATCGACTATCTATGGACTGATATTTGCCGAAGCAGGTAATGCCTGGACGGACATCAAATACTTCAATCCGTTCGCCCTGAAGCGTTCGATGGGTGCAGGTGTCCGCATCTTCCTCCCGATGATCGGTATGCTGGGTATCGACTGGGGCTACGGTTTCGACAAGACCTTCGGCTCTTCGAACGATTCGGGTTCGAACTTCCACTTCGTCATCGGTCAGGAGTTCTAAGTGGCGCTTTCACGGTAGAATGTTTAAACTTCAATATTTTCTTAAAGTCTTAAAAGCAAAATCAACCCTTAAAAATCCTTTTGCTATATGAAGAAAATCATCATCGCATGCGTTGTCGCCCTGTTGGGCAGCGTGAATGCATTTGCACAAAAGTATGCCCTTATTGACATGGATTATATCCTGAAGCAGATACCACAGTACGAAATGGCCAACGAGCAACTCAACCAGATCAGCAAGCGCTGGCAGGCAGAGGTCGAGACATTAGCAGCTGAGGCCGAACAGATGTACAAGCAGTATGAGGCCGACATGGTCTATCTGACACAAGAGCAGAAAATCCAGCGCGAAAACGACATCCTGTCGAAAGAGAAGGAGGTGCAGGATCTGCGACTCAAGTATTTCGGCCCCGAAGGCGAACTCTATCAGAAGCGCAACAGCCTGGTGGGACACATCCAGGACGACATCTACAATGCCGTGAAAGAAATTGCCGAGAAGAACAGCTTCTCGATGGTTATCGACCGCGCATCTGCCGAAAGCATCATCTATGCAAGCCCCAAGATTGACATCTCGAAGGAGGTGCTGCAGAAGATGGGATACTAAGGAAAGGTTCGAATAGTTCTGAAAAGTTCGAATAGTTCAAATGGATTGAACCCCCAGTTTACAGACTGGAGTAAAAGTGTCTTAGAATAAAACATCGATAAATAAAAACAAACTATAGAAATCAAATAAATCAAACAAAACAAACACAAAAACTATGTTCAAAAAACTCTTTGTAGCAGCCATCATTGCTATCGCGAGCATCACTTCCTATGCTCAGACCCTCAAGATTGGTACCGTCAACCTCGACGAAGTAATGCAGGCCATGCCCGAGACATCAGTTCTTGAGAAGGAATTAGCTGACCGCACCAACAAATTCCAGACACAGGCCAAGAACATGCAGGACGAATTCCAGACCAAGTACCAGGCTTACGTTGAGCAGGCAGACACGCTCGATGAGCTGACACGTGGCGTCCGTGAGGACGAGCTCCGTTCGCTCCAGCAGCGCGCCGAACAGTATCAGCAGAGCGCTTACCAGCAGATCACCCAGTATCGCGAGCAGCAGCTTGGCATGATTCAGGAGAAGCTCTTCAAGGCCGTGAAGGCTGTGGGCGAGCGCGAGAAGTACCTTGCTGTCTTCCCAACCAACGACGCCACCTATTTCTCCGCTTCACAGACTACCGACGTGACCCCTCTCGTTAAGTCTGAACTTGGAATAAAATAATTTTGGTTGAGAAATAAACTCTTATGAAGCACTTCCTTGCAACCTGTCTTTTGTCCTGCATTCTTGTCTTTGGCATGAGTGCACAGACGACGCCCAAGTTTGGCAATATCGACATGGCCCAGCTCTTCCGACTGATGCCTGAAAGCAAGGCCGTGGAGGACGAACTGGCTCAAATCCAGCTCTCCTACGACAACGAGATTCAGAAAATGGGCGAAGATTACCAGATCAAGGTCAGTGACTTCGTCGCCGTTCAGCAGACACTCGACCCCAACATTGCCGAGGCAAGGGCACAGGAGATAGAGCAGTTGCAGCAGCGCATCCAGCAGTTCCGCGAAAAGGCCGCCAAGAGTCTTCGCGAACAGCGTGAGGCCAAGACTGCCCCAATCATCGAACGTGTGTCGCAGGCCATACAGACGGTGGGCGACAAGTACGGCTACACCTATATCTTCGATCTCAAGCAGGCCGGCATCATGTACTTCTCTCCTGAGCAATGCGATGATGTCTTCCCGCTCGTCAAGGCCGAGTTGGGTTTCTGAACGACACTTGCATAACATGACAGCGGGGACGGCTCAATTTGCCGTCCCCGCTGTCATCGTAAAGGCTCTCCCTTCCTACTTCTTCTCGTCGTTCTTTTCGTTTCCTCGAAGCTTCATATCTCCTGTGACGCCCTTAATCACCTCGATGTAGAGCCCATCACTCAGGCCAACCTCGACGGGAGTCCGCTCGAAAGTCTGCGGCTTGGCTGTCTCGCTCGATGTGAGGCGATAGACGTAGGTCGAATCGCCCTCAAACTCGATGGCAGTCTCTTGTACGCAGAGTGCCTGGTCGCGACGTTCGAACTCAATCTTTGCATTTGCACTGTATCCGGCACGAATCAGAATCGAGTCGGGGATCTGTGCAGCAGCCTTGATTTCGAAGAGGATAGCGCCATTGCTCTCGTTGCCCTTTGGCGAAATGTATTCGAGCGTAGCAGGCAAAGTCACGCCCTGAATGGCTCCGATGGTGAGGTCGATATGCATTCCTTGACGCAAACGTCCCACTTCGGTCTCGTCGATGTTGCCACGAAAGATGATGTTGCTCATATCGGCCACTGTAGCCACTGTTGTACCTTCGTTGAACGAGTTCGCATTGATGACCGAAGTACCGATCTTGACAGGAACTTCGAGGATTGTGCCCGAAATGGTGCTGCGCACAATGGTCGTGTTGATCTTTCCCGAACGCTTGCTGATGCCATCGGTCACGATGTCAAGTTGGTCCTGGGCAGCCTGGCGCGACTCGATGGCCTTGTCGAGCGCATTCTGGCTCTTCTCAAACTCTTCGTGCGACACAAGCCCCTTCTCATGCAGAGACTGCAGGCGGGCGTGTTCACGCTGCGTCTCCTCCAGGGTGAGTTGAGCCGTGCGCACATTACTTTGCGCATTGTTGAGTTGTGCCATGTCGGGGATTACCGCCACCTTCGCTATCGGGTCGTTCTGCCTCACTTTGTTTCCTGCCTCCACATATAGCTCGGTGATGATGCCTTGAATCTGAGGTTTGATATTCACCTCGTCGCGCGGCTCCACCTTTCCACTGGCCACACTCGTCTTCACAATGTCGCGCGTTTCGGGAGTAAGCACTTCATAGACCTTCACCTTGGGCAATGCCTGCTGATAGAGATAATAGAAGGTGTAGAGGACGAACAGCCCAATCACGCACCAGACAGCAATGTTGATGTACTTTTTCATATTGTTGGTTTTTACTTATTTTCGAATTCTTCGGAGTAGTGTTCCCTGACTCACATTGTCACTCCTCCCTAAGGGCCTCGATGGCCTTGATCTTCATCGCACGTCTTGCAGGCATCCAGCCGGCAAGCAATCCACCGATGATGATGACGAACATAGCAGCCAAAGCCACCGAGAAACCTATCTGCGGATCTCCCAAAGGATAATTCTCCAAAGGATTTGCCTCGATGATCTTTCCTGCCAAACGAAGGAGCCAGACACCAGCCATCAGGCCAACGAGACCCGCCGAAGCTGTCAGCACCAGACTTTCGGCCAGAATCTGACGCACGATGGTTCGCGGCTTGGCGCCCAATGCCCTGCGTATGCCAATCTCCTGTGTGCGTTCCTTGACGGTCACCAGCATGATGTTCGAGATGCCGATCAGTCCAGCCAGCAGCGAACCACAGCCAACAATCCAGAGCAGGATGTCCAATCCACGGAAAAGCAAAGTGAACATCGTAACCATCTCGGAAAGGTTGATGCAGAAGAACGCATTCTTGTCGTCGGGATGCACAAAGTGGTGATCCTTCATGATGCTGAGTATAGGCTCCTGCCATTCGCTGACGGGATATTGGTCCTTCAGCGTGAAGACACACAGGTCGATCTGCGAACCTTCGTTATACATCAGCTGTTCGGTATTGATGGGCAGGAGCAGCGAGCGATCCAAATCGGTGCCTATCGAAACCAGCTCCGATAGTTTCTTGGCTACCCCCACGATGGTATAGGAGATGCTGCCCACCAGAACCATCTGCCCACAGGGATCGCCGCCTCCGGGGAAAAGCGTCTCGTAGGCCTGTCGTCCTATGACGCACACCTTGCGACGTTCACGCTGATCGACCTCGTTTAGGTAGCGACCATAAATCATCTGTGTGGGCAACACATGGTAGTAGCTCGGCGTAGTGCCCACCACCGAGGCATCGTAGTTGAACTCCCCGACATTAGCATTTTTGGTCCCTGCGAAGTTGATAGGAGTAATGTATCGTATCTTCTCGGGCATCTCGCCCTGGACGAGCTGCATATCGATGTTATCGACATCGATGCGGCGATCACGGCCAAAGCCTTTGTACGAAATCGTGGTGCGTGAGCCCATCACAAAGATGCTGTTGCTCGGGACGCTCTTGATGCTGTCCATGAGTCCGCCCGTGATGCTTGCACCGAAGCCGAGCAGCAGTATCAGCATCAACAGCCCCCAGAAAACGCCGAAGGCCGTCATCAGCGAACGCCACTTGTTACGGCTGATCGTCTGCCATATCTCTTGCCAAAGTTCTTCCATACTAATTTGCTGCCAAAGCTTCCACAGGTTTGATACTTACTGCCCGCTTGGCGGGAATATATCCGGCAATCATTCCTGCAATGACCATCACAAGGGTGGCCAGCAGAACAGTCTTGAAATCCACCGTCGGATCCTTGAACATTTGTGCACCATTGCCGCCTCCCATCTCGAGCATGGCACCGACACCTTTGGTCAGAAGAGTGCCTATCAGCATACCGATGTACCCGAAGACCAATGCGATGGCGACCGACTCGAGCAGCACCAGCGAAACAATCTGACGAGGGCGGGCTCCTAACGCCTTGCGGATACCGAATTCGCGGGTCCTTTCGCGCACGGTGATAAGCATGATATTCGAGATGCCTGTCACACCCGCTATCAGCGTAGCGATACCGATAAGCCAGATGAAAAGCGTGATATAGCGCAGGATGCGCATCGCCTGCAGATAGTTCTCATAAGAGTTCCACACCCAGTAGGCATTCCTTTCCTGCGGGTCGTAGCGTTTGGATGCCGACAAGGCTGTCTTCAAGGCATTGTCGAACTCCTCGTTGACCTCCGGAGTCTCCAGATTCTTCACCAGGAAGGTAATCTTCGAAAAGTGTCCGTTGGGCTTGTAGATGGTGCCCACCGTCGTGATGGGCGACAGGATATAGGTCTCGCCTTCACGCGGAGCCTTGTAGATGCCCACAATCTGGAACGGGATGTCATAGAGGTCAATCCACTCGCCCAGGTGCGTCTCTTCATCTCCGAAGAGTTCCTCGATGGTCTTGGCCGTGACCATGCAGACCTTGCGGTTGTCGCGAAGGTCCATCTCGTTGAGGCAGCGCCCTTCCACCACCTTGTATCCGTTCGTGGCAATGTACTCGGGATAAACGCCGATGAGCGATGTCGTCGTATAGAGCAGGCCTTTTGAGGCACGGACCGAGGTCTCGTAAGACGGTTGTGCATCGGCAATCTGGTGAGGGAATCTGTTGCGAAGCAGCTGAAGGTCCTCGCTGTCGAGGTACATTTCCCGATATCGTCGCAGCCCCTCGAAGCTCTGCGATGTCCAACCCGGAAAAATCGACACAGTGTTGATGGTCTGCGAAGCAAAAGCATCCTCCATGCCATGCAGCAGACCATTGCCGGCACCCAGCAGCACAATGAGCATGAAGATGCCCCAGGCGATGCTGAATCCCGTCAGTGCGATGCGCAGCTTATTGCGGCTCATCGAAACATAAATCTCTTCTATCTGGTCGGTTATCATTGTTGTCTGACGTCACTCGATATCTGTCCGTCCTTGATGTGGATGATGCGGTCGGTGGCATTGGCGATGTCACGCTCGTGGGTGACGATGATGACGGTCTTCCCCTCTTCGCGGTTCACCTGCTTGAGCAGGTCCATTACCTCCAGCGTTGTCTTCGAATCGAGGGCTCCCGTTGGCTCATCTGCCAGGATGATCTTCGGGTTGGCTATGAGGGCACGGGCGATGGCCACGCGTTGCTTCTGTCCGCCCGACATTTCGCTCGGATAATGGTCGGCCCACTCGCGCAGCCCCATCTTTTCGAGATATTCCAAGGCAAGGTCGTTGCGTTTGCGCCTGCCCACACCTTTATAATATAGAGGAAGAGCAACATTCTCCATGGCATTCTTGAAGCTGATGAGGTTGAACGACTGGAAAACGAAGCCAATCATCTGGTTGCGAAGTTCAGCGGCACGCGTCTCGCTCAAGCCTCGAATGAGGGTGCCATCGAGGGTGTAGGTGCCTTCATCGTAGTCGTCGAGGATTCCCAAGATGTTGAGCAAGGTGGATTTACCCGACCCCGAAGCTCCCATGATGCTCACGAGTTCACCCGCATCGATATTGAGATCGATGCCCTTGAGTACGTGCAACGGTGTTGCAGATTGGTAAGTCTTATGAATGTTCTGAAGACGTATCATTAGAAAAGCCCTTGTAAAATCGGTGCAAAGATAAAACTATTTCCCAAACCAACCAAATATACTACGTTAAAAAAAGTTGACTGTTTGTAATCCGAGGCAAAGATACAGAAGTTTTGCGAGAGTTGCAAAAATTTAACTTGAATAACTGTTTACATTTTGTGCTGTTCTGACACTATTTGATAGAGTCCACACATTGATGGTGGCAAGAGAAATGTTAATGCAAGGTTGAAAAAGGTTGCGGGGACAAGGAAAAGGCACTATCTTTGCCCCGTAAACCAAATAAAAACAGGAATAGGATGAAAAATTTACAAATCACACCAAAGATCACGAACCGTGATGAAGATTCGCTCGTCATCTATCTGAACGACATCTCGAAAGAGCAGAACATCACTCCTGAAGACGAAAAGGAGTTGGCTCGCCGCATCCGTCAGGGCGACAAGCAGGCCCTGGAAAAGCTTGTGCGGGCCAATCTGCGCTTTGTAGTGTCGGTGGCAAAGAAGTACCAGGACCAGGGCATGGCCCTTGCGGATCTCATCTCGGAGGGCAACCTCGGTCTGGTAAAGGCAGCGGAAGCCTTTGACGAAACGATGAACGTGAAGTTCATTTCGTATGCCGTATGGTGGATTCGCCAGTCCATCATGCAGGCGCTGACCGACTATTCGCGTCAGATCCGTCTGCCGCACAATCAGGACACCCTGCTACGCAAAGTGCGTCGCACCTTCAACCGCATCGAACAGCGCGAAGGCCGTTCCGCCACCATCGAAGAAGTGGCAGATGAATTGGAGATGGACGAAGACAAGCTCAAAGAGCTGCTGCAGGCCAGCCGTCGAAACGCAAGTCTTGACGAACCGCTTACCGATGAGGATGGCGGCACCCTGGTCGATATCATTCCCGACAGCAACAGCTACTACGCCGATCTGAGTCTCGAAAAGGAGTCGTTGCACATCGAGCTGGAGGATTTGATGGTTTCAGCGCTGAAACCTCGCGACATCTATGTGCTGAAGCATATCTACGGCATCGGGTGCACGCCTTGCAGCAACGAGGAGATAAGCCACGACCTGGGACTGACGCGCGAACGCGTACGGCAAATCGGCGAAAGGGCTATCCAGAAGCTTCGAAAAAACAAACAGGTGAAACAATTGATTTATTACAATTGATGAATCTCCTTTCCCTTCCAGCACGAACCATGAATAAGGGAATGACCTATTAAACATGGTTCGTGTAGAGTGGGAAATGTCAGGATAAATGCACAAAATGTAAAGTGCATTGCACGAAATCCGTGCGATTTTCACCGTTGGCGCAAATTTATAGCACATTTTTTGGTAAAAAACAAAAAAATCTCGTATCTTTGTCACCGAAAAATGAGCTAACTAATAAGCAATTTTTATGATAGAATATTTTAAAGTTAAAAATTTCAAGTCTTACCGTGATGAAGCCATCTTGTCGTTTGTTGCTTCCCGCAAAGAAGCCGGACCAAACAACGACCTGCCTTTGTCATGGTTTAAGGAGATTGATGGGAAAAGAATATTAAAACTTTTGATTGGTGTTGGCCTGAATGGAGCAGGCAAGACCAAAATGCTTAATGGCATAGAATACCTGAAAGAAAAGGCTACAGTCAAGCCGCAATTACCCATTATCCAACCCGATTACCAGCCATTCCTGCTCGACATTGAATCAAGAGAGCAGAATTCGGAACTTGAGTTGTCTTACTTCATTGATGATGTCAATTATATCTATAACATCAAAATATCGCGTGAACGCATCGAGGAAGAGGAGCTGAAGATCAAGGGGCGTGGACAAAAGATCTATAGCAGAAAATACGACAAGGAGACCGAAACCATAAAGATCAATTTCGGAAACGCCTGCGACCTGAGTGAATCAGATCAGCATGACCTGGAAATTAATCTTTGGAACAATGCGACTGTGCTCGCCACATTCGGCTCGCTGAACCTGGAAAGCAAACAACTGAAAATCAATTATGACTATTTTGTAAACCGCCTAAGTATCGTACATAAGGCAAATATTTCGTTGGCTGAGAAATTATCGTCGGGAGACCCTGAGAGAGATGCCAAGATCAAGGAGCTGCTTACACAACTACTGAAGGACGTAGGCTCGAAAATTGTAGATTACCGCATAGAAGAGGTGAGCATCAATCTCAATGACCTTATCAAGACCGAGACTCCTGACATCGTGAAAAACGTTTTGCAACAACAATATCCCAACGGAAGCCTGAAACAGAAGGTAGTGAAATTCGTCCACGAATTGCAGACCGAATTGCCCAAAACAAAGGAGGATGAGCCAACAGAATACATGACAGTCTATCGTTCGCTCGACTTTGATCCGGAATCTGACGGAATTAAACAAATCATCAAACTCGGAATTGTGCTTTATGACATTGCTATAGGCAAGAAGAGTGCCTGCGTCGATGAATTTGAACGTCTGATGCACTCGAAAGCAGTAGAATTTATATTAAAGATGTATCTGTCGCTGGCTGCCGATAGAGAGTGTCAACTATTTGTAGCGACCCATGACCTGATTCTCTTCGACAGCAGGTTCATCCGACAGGATGCCGTACGAAAATTCCAAAAGGGAGCAGATGGTGTGACAAGAATCTTGAAGAAAAAGTATGTGCATCACACAATGAGTTTCCTGAATTCCTACAACGAAGAACTTGAAGAAGAAATAGGTCGTGAAGAAGATGAAGCAACCACTCTGAGTTTCTATCAGGAATTCTGACAATATCGCCTATATCAAAACCATTTCGCGTGATTTTTCACCCGATTTGATATTTACATTTATCAAATCAACAATTCAACACAATATTTTACGTTAATTTTTCACTTTATTCGAATTTTGTTTGCGAATAAGGGAGAAGTGTTATATATTTGCACTCAGAAAACAAGCAGCTTGGCTGATGAAGATTTGGAATAGGAGAATTCTTCTGATGAACACAGTCTTGGGAATAGAGAGAAAAATAATAAATAATGTCGAACGAAACAAAAAAGAAAGGAATGAACATTTTGAAATTATTTGGAATTGGAGAAAAAATCACCCCAATACCCCAAGAGAAGAAGATGATATTGATGACGGTCAGACCTATTGTGAATCTGCATGGCATGGAATGGAGGAATAGGGGGAAAAGAAACTGATTGGATGGTTCCAATAGTGTCTTCGCAAAGAGCCCCGACACACGTCGGGACTCTTTGTGTATTTCGATGTTATGCTATTTCGAAGGGTTGGCTCAGACCTTGTCGAAGGTCTCGACCTGGTGGCGGCAAGCGCGCGCATAGCGAATGATGCAGGAAACCGGCATATAGGCAAGTGCCATCAATCGAGACTTATTTCCTTCGCTTGATGATAATCCCGACGTAGGTGAGCAGGACGACATTCATCATCAGCGCGTAGATGATGGCGGGTATGGCGATGACCACATTGTTGAAGATGAAAGGACTGGAAGCAATGGCTATGGCTTGCGCAGCATTCTGCATACCCACCTCGATGACGATGGTACGCTTCTCACGCACTTCAAGCCCACACAGATGTCCCGCCAACCAGGACACTCCAATAGCAAGGAGTATCAAAGCCGTAAGGCAGAAGCCAAGGACACCGAAATTGTCGGCGATGGTGGCATGATGCTGCACGAAGAAGATGCCCGCCAAAAGCATCAGCGCAGGGAAGGCAATCTTCGAGAGCACGCGTTCCATACGCGTTGCAACCACCGGCCAGAAATCATTCACACCAATACCCAACAGGATGGGGATGAGCATGGTGACGAGGTTCTGCAACAGCAGATTCCCGACAGGCAGACTGATGCCCACCGCCTCGCCCACCTGCATCGTGGTCCAACCAAGAATGAGAGGCACTGTGAAAAGCGTAATAATCGAACTGAGCGCCGTGAGCGACACCGACAGAGCGACATCGCCCTTGGCCAGCATCGAGAAGACGTTGCTCGACGAACCTCCTGGACAGCAGGCGATGAGCACTACGCCAATGTAGAACAAGGGGGTCAGATGGAACATCCCAGCCAAGGCAAAGGCAATGAGAGGAAGAACAATCAGCTGACCGGCAAGGCCCAGCAGAATGGCCTTCGGCTGCTTGAACACCAGCATGAAGTCGTTGGGACGCAGAGTGAGTCCCAAGTCGAACATCAGCAGGGTAAGAATCGGCAAAACAATTAGTATGCTGTTCATCAATCGCTATTTATTTCTTCTCAAAATGCAGGTAATTGAGTTGGCAAATGGATTGTTTCGCTATCTCCGAACTGAAAACGAGGAAAAGGGCATGCTTCCCATTGTAGTACTTCAGTTGTTCCAGTTCAATATTGGCAGTGGTAGGCTGACCTATGCCCTCGCCTTCCACAAGAAGCGTAGCAAGATGCACACCGCCCTCAGCTTCCGTCGGGCGGTCGAGGAAGAAGTCGATTGCACCTGAGGTGCCATCGGGTGTATAGTCGAGCACAAGTTGCAGACCCGCTTGTCCGAATGTCCTGCCGAAATAATAATACTTGTAGCCTACGACCGAACCTGCCGTATTGTTGACCATCGGGCAACGATTCATGCCGACAGTATAGGGATCGGATGTTCCATCGTACTGGTTGCGCACAATCGCAGTATGCGACCCCGAATAATGAACGTTGGGATAATCCTGCGTAGCGGGCTCCGGCCCCATATAGTAGCATGCGATTCCAGCGGGATAGGTCTCGTAGGGATCAAGCCCCTCCGTAAGGAAACCCTCGGAAGTGAACTCGGCTTCGGAGATGCGCACATAACCATCTTCCCCGCTCACCACCTCGACACGGATGGGTGCCACCATGGCCTGACGCCCATACTCGTCGGTGCCAGCCTGACGATGATAGAACACGTACCACTGGTCGCCTATCTTGCAGATGCTTCCATGCGTATTGCCGAACGGGGTGGCGGTGGCCACTGTGCAGCCATCGGGACGATGCTCCTTGCCGCGTCCATCGATGATGGTGCCTCCGTAAGTCCAAGGTCCGAGCGGACTGTTGCCATAGCAATAGGCCAACGTATAGTTGCAGCCTGGGAGACCATCCTCCCCATCATTGGTCACACGGCTATAGATGAAGACGTACTTGTCCTCAATCTTGCGCATCGACGAGGCTTCAAAGAAACGATAGGTATGGTCCTGACGGTAACCTGGAATCATGTTTTCGACAATCTGAGTTCCCGGCTTCACCGTAGCCATCGTAGCAGGGTCAAGCTCTGCTCCATTCGATTGGCCAAAGCCCCAATAGGCGTAGGTGCGTCCATCGGTGTCGGTAAAGACAGCCGGGTCAAAGCCCAGTATGCCAACAGTCTGTGTCGGATGGTCGGGACTCCAGTTGCAAACCTCAAAAGGCCCGTCCGGACGGCTCGACCGCGCCACCATCGTCTGTCGACCTCCTGCCTGATTGTTCGGATAAAGGTAATAGGTCTTCGTGCTATCCTTGCCAATCACCTCGTTGACATCGGGGGCAAAAAGGACATCGCCCTTGCCATCGGGATGCAGATTCTTGCCCTGCGCATCTTGCTTCGATTCGAAAATCACTCCATCGTAGCGCCAATGGCGCAGGTCATCGACAGATGCTGACCAAACAACCTGATCCAGGCCACAGTACATCGTGACCAGATTGTCATGCGAACCATAAACATATACGCGATACTGTCCCGGATTGTCTGGATCCTCGAAGACGTAGGGTTCACCATCGGGAATAAACTCCCACAGGGGCAGGTAAGGATTCTGCGCAAAAATACTGGCTGCTGCCAGGAACGTCATGCTCACCAAGAGAAGTCGGGAAATGGTTTTCATAGGGTGCAATGAAAATGTTGAATGTTGCAAAGGCATTATTTGTCAGCGCAAAGATAGACAGTTTTTTTTGCAAAAACAAATTTTCGTGCAAAATATTTGGAAAAATCGAAAAAAGTCAGTAATTTTGCAGCGAGCATTTCGAGAAATCGAAAACAAAAGCGGATAATAACAAAGGGGCCGCAGAGCTCAAAATTATAGAAAAATTATAACCCTATAATTCCAAAAGATATGAGAAAACTGTTTACACTGATTGTTGCTGCGCTGGTATGCGTGTCAGCAATGGCCGAGATTCAGCGGCCCAAACTTGTGGTAGGTCTTGTGGTGGACCAGATGCGCTGGGACTACCTCTACTATTATTATGACCAATATGGCGAAGGAGGACTCCGCCGTCTCGTCGATGAGGGCTTCAGCTTCGAGAACACCATGATCAACTACGTGCCTACCGTGACCGCCATCGGTCACACCAGCATCTATACAGGCACGACACCTGCCTTGCACGGCATCTGCGGCAACGATTTCTTTATCAACGGCAAGCACACCTATTGCTGCGGCGACGAGACGGTGCAGAGTGTTGGTTCCGACAGCAAGGAAGGACAGATGTCTCCTCGCAATAATCTGGCCTCGGGTATTGGCGATGTGCTGAAAATTGCCACCGACTACAAGGCCAAGGTCATCGGCGTAGCCTTGAAGGACCGCGCTGCCATCCTGCCTGCCGGACATGGTGCCGATGCTGCCTACTGGTGGGATGGTTCTGCTGGCCATTTCGTCAGCTCAACCTACTACATGAATGAGCTGCCCGAATGGGTCAAGCAGACCAACAATAAGATTCGTACGGAACCTGGCTTCGATATCAAGCGCTCGCCCGAAGGCATCACCAAGACCTTCCAGATGGCCATCGCCGCCCTTGAGAACGAGCAGATGGGTCAGGACGACATCACCGACATGCTCGCCATCAGCATCTCTTCGACCGACGTCATCGGCCATGCCATTGGCACACGCGGCCCCGAAAACTACGCTGCCTATATGGAACTCGACCGCCAGCTGGCCAACTTCTTCAACGTGCTCGATCAGAAAGTAGGCAAGGGCAACTACCTCATGTTCCTCTCGGCCGACCACGGCGCTGCCCACAATCCCAATGTGATGAAAGCTCACAACATCCCTTCGGGCGGACTGGAGATGTGGGACAAGATGAAAGGCATTGAACGTGCCGTCATGGACAAACTGGACATTCAGGGCGTAGAGCATATCGTCCTTGGCGAAAATGCCGGACGCATCTATCTCAACCATGAGGCCATCGCCGCAAGCGGCAAGAAGCTCTGCGAGGTGAAGCAAGCCCTCATCGAGGAACTCAAGAAAGTCGATGAGCTCATCTATGTGGTCGATTTCGAGAAAGCGCTGACCACAACCATGCCAGCGCTCTTGCGCGAGCGCATCGCCAATGGTTACAACCCTGCACGCAGCGGCGACATCTTCATTGTCCCCAGAGCCGGCTGGGAGAACGTGAGCGACAAACCCGACTATGTAGGCACCACTCACGGAATGTGGAACCCCTACGACGCCCACATCCCCTTCGTGCTCTATGGCTGGCACGTCAATCATGGCGAGACCTCCGAGCCCTCCTACATCGTGGATATCGCGCCCACCATCTGCGAAATGCTTCACATCCAGATGCCTAACTCCTGCATTGGCAATGCCAAGGCAATGAAGTAAGGTTGAAGGGATTCTAAGGGATATTAAGGGATTTTAAGGGATATTTAGGGACATTTGTTCTGCTTCTACAACTGGAAAAGTCGAAGCTATCGTCCCTTAATATCCCTAAATGTCCCTTAATATCCCTAAGAATCCCCAAATATCCCTAAATATCCCTTAATAAAACCCTACAGCTCCACCGGCTCATACTCCATGCCGAAAGCCTCGGCGACTGCCTTGAAGGTAACCTTGCCATCCACCACATTGAGACCCAGATAGAGCGAGTGGTCATCACGGCAAGCCTGCTGCCAACCCTTGTCAGCCAAAGCGAGCGCATAGCGCAGGGTGGCATTGGTCAGCGCCAGGGTCGAGGTATGCGACACGGCTCCCGGAATGTTGGCCACGCAGTAGTGGATGATGCCATCAATCGTATAGACGGGATCCTCGTGCGTCGTGGGACGCGAGGTTTCGAAGCATCCACCCTGATCGATTGCGACATCGACCAGCACCGTACCGGGTTCCATCAACTGCAGCATATCGCGAGTGATCAGATGCGGACACTTCGCACCTGGGATAAGCACCGAACCCACAACGACATCGACCGTAGGCAGCAGTTTGCGGATGTTGTGTTCGGTGGAATATACGGTGTGAACATTGGGCGGCAACTCCATGCCAAGCTGACGCAGACGTGGCAAGTTGATGTCAGTAATGATGACACTGGCACCCAGGCCTGCAGCCATACGGGCAGCAGCCTCTCCTACCGTGCCGCCTCCCAAGACGAGCACGCGGGCGGGCTCCACACCCGGCACGCCGCTGATGAGCTTGCCCTTGCCTCCCTTGGTCTTCTGCAGATAGTAGGCACCATTGAGCGTAGCCATGCGTCCTGCGACCTCACTCATCGGGATGAGCAGGGGCAGACTGCGATCGGCCTTCTGCACGGTCTCGTATGCGATGCAGACGGCTCCACTCTTCAACATGGCATCGGTGAGTTCGCGCTCGCACGCGAAATGGAAATAGGTGAAGACGATTTGATCCTTGCGTATCAATGGGTACTCGGGCGCAATGGGTTCCTTGACCTTCACAATCATGTCAGCCGCAGCATAAACCTCCTCCATCGTGGGCAGAATCGAAGCTCCAGCTTCCTCATATTCCTTATCAGGGAAACCGCTGCCGTCACCTGCCGTATGCTGCACATAGACGGTGTGCCCATGCTTCACAAGTTCTGACACTCCTGCGGGCGTCATGCCGACACGGCTCTCGCCCTGCTTGATTTCTTTTGGAATTCCGACTTTCATAGTATTTTCCTTTCTTAGCTTTTAAGGGTTACGAAGTATTTGTGCTTTCACACGGCAAAGATAAGGTTTTCAGACATCATCTCCAAATAATTTGCCCAAAATTTTCGAAATGTTGATAAAAAAATAGGGCTTTGTTATGGAATTCTCGCTTCTTTGCAGCGTCAAAGTCATACAAAAAGTGGCTGGAGCGCATTCAGAATAAGTGATTGATCACAAAGTGGAATGCACACTGTTCATAATTAAATCATAAATGTTAAATATCCACTAAAAACTGCTGTTATTGATTATTATTACACGTTAACTATGAAACTTTGCAAGCTATTTGCTGATTAAAGCTTTAAAACAATTAATAAATAGAGCAAAGCGTTTCTTAAAGTAGGGCGACACCCTCGCGCGCAGCGATGTCCTTAAAGTCCTAGTAGTCCGCTCCCACAACGAGAAGTTCGCTCAGAATGAAGAATGATCCATTTCCAACTGCACCATAACCATTATTGGCCAAGATCGGTTATTCTCCTATCGTGGCATACCTTTTCTTGGCCGAAACTGGTCATGCTCCCATCGCAGCATACCCTTTCTTGGCCAAGTTTGGTTATACTTCGACAGTAGCAAGCATTCTGTTGGCCGTCAGAGTACTCTTTCCAATCGCAGCATACCCTTTCCTGGCCAAAACTGGTCATTCTCCATCCTCCGCATACCCTTTCTTGGCCAAGATTGGTCATGCTTCTATCGAAGCAAGCACTCAGTCGGCCGTCAGAGTGCTCTATCCAACCGTAGCATACCCTTCCTTAGCCGAAACTGGTCATGCTCCGACGGTCGCATACCCTTTCTTAGCCAACTTTGGTTATGCTTTACCCTCCGCATACCCTTTCTTGGCCAAAATAGGTCATACTCCCGCAGAAGAATACCCTTTTTCGGCCAAAATTGGTCATCGTTCGGCTTTCAAATATGAATTTGACGATCAGATAGAGTATTTTACACGAAATACCGCGAATTTACTAATCTCAGTTACTCAAGGAAACAGACGCATATAATTATCGTTAATTTTAGTTACATACTTATCCGTTAAAGATGCTATGATTAACACTCGGAAAGAGATTTGCCCTAATTTCTTTTTTTAGGTAAAATCAGAGTTCCCATTTTCAGCATTTCTGTGGGAAAAGCTAAAGAAAACCTTGAAAAATTTTATCAAACAAGTCTGATACGCGCCATGGTTGTTTATCAAGTTTAGATAAGAGGGAATTTATGCCACCTGCAGTAAGTGTCCATGGATCCTTGCTCAATACAGCAGTCGGTGCAAGCACTCTGTCGCCCGTCAGAGTGCTTACTCCTAACGGAAATTACCAAATCTACATAAATGAAGACAAATATATGAGGGAATGAGAAAATTTGAACACAAAAACCTTGCAATTTCAAAGAAAAACAATTATCTTTGTCCCCAAAATCAATACCAATAGTTATGAAACTCATTACCACACTTCTGAGTTTGGCCACAGCGGCCACACTGACGGCGCAAGAATATGCCGTGCCCGTCCTCGAGAACGAAGAGCCGATGGCAACGGGCAAGTTTGAACCTACATGGGAATCGCTCAGCAACTACGAGGTGCCCGAATGGTTCCGCAATGCCAAGTTCGGCATCTGGGCGCATTGGGGGCCGCAGTGCGTCGAAGGTTCGGGCGACTGGATGGCCCGCAGCCTCTATATGGAAGGCACACGGGAATATGAATTCCATCGGAAGAACTATGGTCATCCCTCGGAAGTGGGCTTCAAGGACATCCTGCCCCTCTTCAAAGCCGAACGCTGGAATCCCGATTCGCTGGTGCAGTTCTACAAGGAGATTGGCGCACAATACTTCTTCGCCTTGGGCAATCATCACGACAACTACGACCTTTGGGACAGCAAGTACCAGCGCTGGAATTCGATGAACATCGGCCCGCACAAGGACATCCTGGCAGGATGGGCAGCAGCTGCCAAAAAGGCGGGTCTGCCCTTCGGCATCTCGTTCCATGCCGACCATGCCTGGACGTGGTACGAACCCTCACGCCGTTACGACACTCGTGGCGACAAGATGGGCGTACCTTACGATGGCAACCTGACAAAGGCCGATGGAAAGGGAACATGGTGGGAAGGCTACGACCCGCAGGAACTCTATGCCCAGAACCATCCCTTGAGCAAAGGCTCGTGGGCCAATGGCATGATTCATCGCCAGTGGGGATGGGGGGACGGAGCCTGTCCTCCTTCGCAGGAGTTTGTGACCAACTTCTACAACCGCACCCTCGACGCCATCAACCGCTACAATCCCGACCTGATCTATTTCGACGTCACCGTGCTCCCCTTCTACCCCGTAAGCGATGCGGGCATGAAGATCACGGCTCACATGTATAACCACAGCATGGCAACCCATGGCGGCAAGAACCAGGCAGTCGTCTTCGGCAAGATTCTGGAGAACGACCAGCAGCGACAGGCATTGGTGTGGGACGTGGAGCGTGGTGCACCCAATGAGATAGAACCTGAGCCGTGGCAATGCTGCAACTGCATCGGCGGCTGGCACTACAACACCGACATCTACGAACGCGGCACCTACAAGAGCGCAGCCACTGTGGTGAAACTTCTGGTTGACATCGTGTCGAAAAACGGCAACATGCTGCTCTCAGTTCCTCTCCGCGCAGATGGCACATTCGACGAGAAGGAAGAGGCCATCCTGAAGGAATTTGGCGCATGGATGAAAGTCAACAAGGAAAGCATCATCGGCACACGTCCCTGGAAGGTCTTTGGCGAAGGCCCCATCGCCGAATCTTCAATAGCCATCAACGCCCAGGGCTTCAACGATGGCAACTATGCCAAGGCCGATGCGCGTGACATCCGTTTCACACAGACCTCGAAGTACATCTATGTCACCGCTTTAGGCTGGCCAGATGACCATCGGATTGTAATCCGATCGTTAGCACGCAACAGCAAGCTCCACCCAGGAGGAGTCTCGAGAGTGGAGCTGTTAGGTTATGGAAAGCTGAAATATGAGCGCACATCAGAAGGCCTCGTAGTAACATTGCCCGACGCACCGCTCAATGGCATTGCTCCTGTCATTAGAATCAGGAAATAGCAGGCAGGCTATCGTTTGGAAATGGCTTCCCTGAGCACGCGCGTGCATTCATCGATGTTTGAGCTGAGGAGTGCCTGATAGATGGCATCCTTGAGGCGGGCATTCTGCTGCTGCAGGTCGATGACCTGACGCTGCAGGTCGCTCACCTCATCTTCTTCGTCACGGTAGTCGTTGGGCACATAACTGCCTTCTGGCGACGTATAGGCATTGTTGTTAGGCATTAATGTCCTGGCGGCAGTGCCTTGTTGATTATAGCCTTGTTGATTATAACCCTGCTGATTATAGTTTTGCTGGATATTTCCCTGCTGGCCATAGTTCTGTTGGCCATAGCCCTGCTGACCATAGTTTTGCTGACCATAGTTCTGCTGGATATTGCCCTGCTGGCCATAGTTCTGCTGGCCATAGTTCTGCTGGATATTGCCCTGCTGGCCATAGTTCTGCTGGCCATTGCCACCCGCCTCGCGAATTTCGCCGAATGCGCTCCAGTAGCCGGCATTGCGGTAGGCCATGGTTGTACCATAGGGAACAAAGAGGGTGAAGGGCACCTTATTGCTGTCGTTCAGCGGGAAAGTGGAGGCGGCCACTGTGGGCGGAACAATGCTATTGACATAAAGTGACTTCATCGCACTACATTCCTCGAATGCTTCCATACCGATGCTAATGACGCTGGGCGGCAAGGAGAGTTCGGTGAGCGAAACACAATCCTCGAATGCCTCATCGCCGATGGTCTTGATGGCATCGGGAAGTTTGACGGTGGTCAGGCTGCGACACTTCTGGAAGGCAGCATTGCCAATGTAGGTCACCGTGGCTGGCACCGTGACGGAAGACAGGCTGCGGCAATGCACAAAGGCCGACTTGCCGATGCCCACCACAGTGTAGCGCCTGCCCTCGGCATCGGTCACCTGGGAAGGAATGACAAGGCTACCGCTCACATACGAAGCGTTACGCTCGGTGTAGTACATACGCGACACCTCGCACTCATTGTTCGAAAGTACATTGAAGTAGAGGACACGCCCATCGGGCATCTTTGCCGAAAAGTCGTAGGCCATCGCCTGAAGGACTGCGGCAAGGGCCAGGAGCAGAGTGAACAGTTTTTTCATAAGTATTGAATTCAATCGTTATAGTTTCACGGTTTTGACGCCGCAAATATAAAGATAATTCCCGACACTTCCAAAAGTATCGGGAATTATTTTCATGAAAAATTACTTATACCATCTTTTTTTACTGAGTAGCATACTTTCGTCCGTTCTGAACCTTGATGCCGCGTGTCTGATTGGTGGTGCGGGATCCATCGACATTGAAGATGTACTGCTGGGCAGGAGCCTGTGCAGCCGGAGCCACTGTCTCGACGCCCACCGTCTTTCCTGTCTTCACAGCATATTCCTCCTGAGCCTTCTCCATCTGGGCGCGGAATTCGGGACTACCCTGCAGTGCACAGAAGCCAATGCTGGCAGCCGTACGGCTTGCATCCACATCGCTCTGCCAGTGGGCACCTACGATGACACGGCTGTTGCAGTAGTCCCAACCGCGCTTGAAGATCTCGTTGGCATGATCAGGAGCAATCTGAGCCAAGAGCAAGGCAACGCCCCAGCCACGAAGAGAGTGTCCCGAAGGATAGCTGCCTTCACCACGAAGGTCATCCTCCTCATGCGAAGGCATAGCGTCGTCGAAACGCTCGAAAGGACGCTGACGGCCATAGAATGCCTTGCACTTCTTGCGCATAGGATCGGTGGTTGCCAGACTATTGACAAGCAAATTGAAGATCTCGGGGGTATCCTCAGGGGTGATGGTCAGGCCAAAGGCTTCGGCATACTGTCCAAAGAATTTCGTCAGGTCGTTCCACTCGGCATCGGCAATGGCCAAAGCCACGCGTTCGGGATCCATACGCTGCTGCTTGCCCCAGCAATAACGAACAATGTCGTTAGCGAATTCAGGGCTGTCGAAAGCGGGAGGTTCAGGCATGATTTCGAGCAATTCGGGCAACTCGTTCAGTTCGAAATACGGCTGCACAGCATCGTCCTGTGCACCAGCGTTCATCGTAGCCATTACGGCGGCTACAGCCAATAAGAAAAACTTTTTCATCTTAAGTCAATTATTTGTTGTAATAGATTATAGATTATTGTAAGGCCAAGGCCTCCGACCTCAAACGAGATGGAGGTCTTTGGTGATTAATGTTTTAGCGACAGAGTCGAATTTAGCGGTTGAGTAGAATCTTGTAACCAACAGAGAGCTGGAGATAGGCATTCTTCAAATCCTTGTTATCGTAGAGCTTATCCTTGTTGACATTCGTCAAACCGATATTGTAGCGTGCATCAACGAAAAGATGGGTGCGCCATTCGTAACTGATTCCTACAGGGATAGATAAATCGAACTTGTTGAGCTCCGACCTATTGCCTGTGCTCATGCTGATTGTGTAGTCGCCATCGTCATCGAAGGTCACCTTGCCCTCCCTATGTGCACCAGTCAGGTAGGCTGCCTGCACTCCAGCATGCAAAGCCAAACCTTTCCAAACATAGAAATTAGCGGTAACGGGGACGGCCAAGTAATAAGTCTTGATGGAAGCATCCTTGAGCTTGTATTTGATATTGCCCTCTTTCCACTTGTGATCTTCCCAGCCTGTACCAGCTTGGAGCCAGTCGAGGCCAGCCGAAATGCTGAACTTTTGCGTCAACTGTCTTTCGAGTTCAAGACCAATAGCATATCCTCCTGTAGCCGATGCCTCAATTGTCCCGTCGGGCATAGCAATGGGGGAACTGGGGCCAAGAGCGCCGTCAAGATCCAAATCGGGGGTGTTGAGCATCGTTGCTCCTATGGAACCATAACGTATGTTGAGCGACCAAGTTCCAGCATCGTATTGTGCACTGGCGGTCAATGCTGCCACCATCATAGCGGACATAAGCATAATCTTTTTCATTTTACTTGAAGTTTTTAGAGTTATTTTTTTATTGTTAAAATCATCTTTCGACTTGATTTCCCTGATTTTGACGATGCAAAGGTACGGGCTTTTCGTGAGTGCTCCAAACCTTTTCACATTTATCTTCATCGCATATAGCGACAGGCAAGCCAAAAGGCGACAAAATCGACCAGTGCCCTTAAATTTTGTCGCTTCGACGTGTGTTTGGGGGCATAAAAAACGTCCTGCCAGTTGAGGCAGGACGTAATTATTCTGAATCCAAGGCGCAGACAATCGCCGTCACGGCAAGGAAGAAAATTCTCTTTACGTTCGCAACCGAACCAATCACCAGTCGTCATCATCATTACCCACGAGCCCATGCTTGAGGGCTTCCTCAACCTTATCGAGCACAGCGTTCGAATAGGCATGGGTCATGACAAGGGCCTTTGCACAGGTACGCTTCTGCATATCCTTGGGCACAAAGGGATAATGATGGGCAATCTCCCACTGCTCATCATAAAGGTTGGCGTTGGTCTTGTCATCGGCCTTGCGCTTCGAGTCGCCATAGGTGCGGTCGTCAGTCTCGGCGAGACTAAACCAACCGCCGCTGATGTCGGTCAGGATGTCATAACTCTGCACCGTGTAGGTCACACGCACGCGCTCATCCTTGATGTCGAGACGAATCACTGGCGTGATGCTCACCGAATAAGAGTTGATGGTGCCGGTATGCTTCACGATATTCCGGATGGTCGATGAAATGATGATGCAACCAGCCTCCTTGTCGTTGAGCGTAATGGCCTGATTGTCCTTGAAGGTTGCTGTAGCCCAGTAGTTGAGTGCCACATAAAGCTGCTGCTTGCTCTTGCCGGGAGCTTCGACAATCTGCTGGTAGGTAAGGCTCTCGTTCTTGTCGAGTGTAAGCGTACTGGCAAGATTTGCGGCGGCATCGAGCCACCTGTCACCGTAGCGATCCTTGGCATACTGCTCAAGGTCGGCTGCCTTCATGATCTGCGCATCCAAACGCATTGTAGCCATTATGGCGACTACTGCCATCAAAAACATTTTTTTCATTCTTTCGTAATACTTGATATGGCTAAATCAATTTCCTTAATTGTTATTTGCGAATTGAGTTTTGCAAAGATGAATACAAATTCACAATTCCCCAAATTTTCAGGAGGGAAAGTGAGATAAAAGGTCAAAATACGAACATTCCATAGAATTTTGACAACAGGACATAAAAAATAAACTGGCCTCACGGTCAGTTTATCCTATAATAACACTATCTATACCTTAGAATAAAACTAATACCATTAATAAACATCGAATGTATAACTAAACCTTGCGATAAAGACATTTTTATCTGTCGAAAAGTGCGCTGCAAAGATAGCGCAAATATTGCAGATTGTCCATAACTTTTCTTTCAAAATATATCAAAAATGTTTCATGTCACTCCTCGCGCAACTTCTGCGGTATCTGCTTGCCCGAATTGACCCCCATATTCTGCAACGAATCGAGGCGCTTGATGATGTTGCCGCGTCCCTCGTTCAGCTGCGACTTGGCCTGGTCGTAGCTCTTCTGGGCAGTCTGCAGTTGCAAACCGACCTTCTCGAAAGTCTCGGCAAAGACACAGAACTTCTCATAAAGCGCAGTTGCCGTCTCGACGATGCGCCGTTCGTCCTCCTCGCGATGCTCAATCTTCCACAGCTGATAAATCAGCGTCAGGGCGAGCATCAGGTTCGTCGGGTTGATGAGCAGCACTCCCTTGCGGAAAGCCTCGTTGGCCAGGTTCTTGTCCTTCTGCAAGGCCAGAATGTAGCTGCCTTCGTTGGGCACAAACATCAGCACCGTAGGCACGGCATTGGGCACGAGCTTGCAGTAGTTCTTCTCGGCAAGTTCGCGGATGTGCGTCCTGATTGACGTCAGGTTGTCACGCTCGGCCTGCTGCCGCTCTGCCTCATTCGCTGCATTCACGTAGTTATAGTAGCCTGTCAGCGACACCTTCGAGTCAATCACGATGTTGCGTCCGTCCGAACAATGCACCACTACGTCGGGACGCAGGTTGTTGCCCTCCTCGTCCTTCACGTTTTCCTGCACCTCGTACTCGCTGCCCTCACGCAGTCCACTGTTCTCCAGAATCGTGGCAAGCAGCTGCTCGCCCCAATCGCCCTGCACCTTGCCGTTGCCCAGCAGTGCCTCGGTCAGACGCTGGGCCTCGGTGCCAAGCCGCATTGTCCCGTCGAGCATTGCCTTCATCTGGGTCTCGAAGGACGCAGAATTGCGATGACCCGCCTCCCGGCTCTCCTCAAAGGCGCGCTTCATCTCCGTCAGCCTGTCGCGCAGCGGCGACAGCAGCGCATCCATCTGCCTCGTATTGCCCTGCTCAAGGGCAGCCTGACGCTCCTCCAGGAGCCGCTGGGTGGCATTCTGCATCCGCTCGCCCAAGGCAGCCATCTGCTGCTCCTGCAACTCGTGCAGCACCTTCAGCTGCGACTGATAACGCTCCTGCATCTGCTGCTTCTCCTCCCGATGCCGCTGTTCCATGCGTTCCAGAGCTTCTTCCTGCTCGGTCTTGGTTCGGTCCAACAGGTCACGAGCCTCAGCCTTTGCCTCGTCCATGCGTTTGTCAGCATCGCTTTTCTGCTCAGCCAGCACTCTGGCCGAAATGTCCTTCAGCTCAGCCAGTCGCTGAGCCAGCAGCTCATTTTCCCTGTTCGCTATTGCCAGCTTCGACTCCACCTTGCCTTTCCCAACGTGATGAGCCACCAGCGCCACCACCACCAGCAGCACGAAAGCGCCGACTGCACCTATTATAATATAATGCTCCATACAAATAATTATTTTAATGATTCTAAGGGATATTAAGGGATGTATGTTTCTTGAGTCCCATTCTCTACAGGCGAAAGTATCGTCCCGTGGTCCTCTTTTACTACCCTTTTACTCCCTTTTTACTACCCTTTTACTCCCCGTGGTCCCCTTTTTGAGGCCACAAAGATACGCATTTTTTCGGCAAAAAGCAACAAAAACAAAAGAAAATCGCTAAAACTACCCGATTGCTTGGTTTTCTCAAAAGATTTCACTAATTTTGCAGCGCACATTCCGACGAGTCACGTCCCTCACATCCGATAACGATTCACACAATGACATTTGAGTGTGTGTTTCGTAAAACTGACGCTTCTATATAACAACTATGTTTTAGAGGTCGCTTCGCTCAAAATTATAAGAAAATTGATTATAAAAATTATCAAAAGAAGGTGTTCTAAATAGGCCATGACCAATATCGACCCGTTTTTCTTAT
>CAJOLH010000023.1 GCA_905235375.1 uncultured Bacteroidales bacterium | reverse complement strand
TCCCCAAGCCGCAACTTCGTCGTTAAAGAGGTCGCGAGCCTTCATCGCATCGTTCAACGGGTTATTCAACTCTTCCACTTGCAGTTTGTCATCCTTAACAAAATGATGATAAGGGCGCTTAGGAAACAATAGCGGAGAGAGAAATAGCGTGTCAACAATGGTTGGAGTGTTTCGCAAAGAGACATATTTCAAGTCATGCCCAATGATGTTGTGGCCGCAGATGGTGTCGCAAGCCGATACGAAGTCAATGAACTTGGATAGTGAGCGAGAATGTAAAGACGCACCGTCTTCCTTTATCGCTCCAAAATCCACAGCCTTTTTGCTTTGGACGCTAACTTCAGTATCAATAAATGCTATCATTGGTCAAAATGAAAGTCTTCTAACCGCATGAATCAAATACGCGATTCAAAATCAATTGCTAAATTCCGCAGCATACAGTTTTGGTATTTCAAATCTGTATGCTCCAATCGGAGTGGTCCAATTTACTTTAGTGAATTGGACTCCGAACATCGTGGCATACATATTTGGCGCATCAAATCTATATGCTCCAACCGTAGCGGTCCAATTTACTTCAGTGAATTGGACTCCGCACGTCGCGGCATACATATTTGGCGCATCAAATCTGTATGCTCCAACCGAAGCGGTCCAATTTACTTCAGTGAATTGGACTCCGAACATCGCGGCATACATATTTGGCGCATCAAATCTGTATGCTCCAATCGGAACGGTCCAATTCACTTCAGTGAATTGGACTCCGAACATCGCGGCATACATATTTGACGTATCAAATCTGTATGCTCCAACTGGAGCGGTCCAATTTACTTCAGTGAATTGGACTCCGCCAGCGAAAGGATACTCAAGTTTGTTCCCGAACACTTTTTCCTCGCAAAGAAAGGATGCTTCGACGTTCGTCGGCACTCAATCCGATGACGTAGATGATGCCGAGCAGGAGGAGACTGTTGAGCAAGACTAGGAGGATGAGGCCCCAAAGATTGTCGGGAAGCAATCGCGAAAGGAAATAACAGAACGCGGCATCGACAAGGGCGACCACCGCCGCAGGAAAGACGATGCGCGAAAGAATCTCCCTGACGCGAAGTGTGGAGACCTGCGCTCCCAACCAGACACGCAAGGCACAGGCGAACATCTCCATCCCAACAATCGAAACAAGCATCCACGTGGGGCTGCCAGTCATTCGAGCCACCAGATAACTGAGGGGCAGAACGAGAAGAGTTAGGCTGTCGGGAATGAGCATGAACTTCACGATGCGACCAGTTGCCAGGACTGCGGTGCGAATGGGCTCGAAAGCCGCGTAGGTGAGACTGATGAAGACGATGCCTTGTGCGTATGGGACGGCGTATGCAGGAACGTCACCAAGCCACAATGCCATGATCTGCTCCGTGCGGCACAGAAAGGGCAGCATCAGGAAATAGATGAGATAGACCTCAAGTTTGGAGCCGCTATATACAAGCCGGCGATGCACGTCAAGAGCGCCTTCGGCGTATGTCTTGGTGATTTGGGGCTGTATCGCCTTGAAGAGGTTGAGGGAAAACGAGAGAATCATGTTCTTGAGCTGCAGGGCGATGGTATAGACCGCATTGATGGCCACCCCAAACGTCCAGTTGATCACCCACATGATGCCTTCGCCGCTGATTGTGTAAAGTATGCCTCCGAGTGTTGAAACGCCAGCAAAACGCGAGATTTCGCCCATCTTCGCGCGGTCGATGCTGAAGTAATAGCGTGCCTCTGCGAAATGACGATGACAATAGATCTGGTAGATGATGCGGATGAGGATAGCGATGGCAGCCATCAAGGCTCCATAGACGATAAGCCTTCCGCTGGCAAAAAAGCTCAGCGACGAAGCCGCAGCACAAGTGAGCAGAACCTTCAGAACAGAAATGGCGGCAAAGGCATCCATCTTCTCGTGGGCAATGACCAAGGCGTTGTAGGGGATGGCGATGATTTCGAAAAGGAAGGCCAGCACCGTGAACTGGAAGACCCAATGCGCTGCCGAAAGACTTCCCTCGGGGATATTCAACTTATGATTGATGAGCCAAAGACCCAATGGTTCGATGACAACAACGGTAGCGAGGGCAAGGAGCAACAATACATTGAGCGACGTGCTGAACACTCGGTCAACCTCACTCTTCTCGCCACGTCCCAATTCGTAGGTGATGAAACGCTGCACCGCCGTAGTGAGGCCATTGCTGAACACAGCGAACATCGACACCACCGAACCCACAACGCCAAATACACCCAGGTCATCGACTCCCAGATTCGCAAGAGTGAGGCGCGTGGCCCAAAGGTTGAACCACACCGTGAGCAGCATGCGTCCGTAGAGCAGGCCGGTGTTGCGCACGATGCGCTGCTTGCTATAGGTGGGAGAGGCTGGTTGTTGTCTCATGGGGAACATCTATTTCGCCATCGTGTTGTTTGCTAAATGTGAGCCAAAGCGGGCTTTATCGACCATTTCCCACAGCTTCGCTAATCCCCGAGAAGTGAAGGAACAGACGTAATTAGCCTATATTTCGGGGCAAATATACTAATTTTTTCTGAGATTCAGTGCATTTGGTCGGCAAAAAATGAGAAAAAAGGCGCAAACATGAAGTTTGCACCTTTATTTGTCACATCTTCCACGTCAAGTAAAGGGGAAAATCTGTCCCTTCACAATCATTCATGGCGATATTTTTAAGAAAGACAGGAGTTATCAGAAGTCCAATGAGATTCCTGCCATGAAGGTAGCCTTAGGCATGGGATAACCTGCATTAATCTCGTATTTCTGGGCAAGGAGATTATCGCCCTTGAGCCAAAGTTTGAACAAAGGGGCAAGCTGATAATCGATGGTGACGTTGAGCAGCGTGAAGTTCTCCTTCTCTTCGTTATCGAGGACGGCGGTGTAAAGGCCGCTCACCTGCTGCAGACCAGCAGCAACCGACCAACGACCCTGCCGGTAGTTTGCACCTAAGAATCCCATATATTCAGGAGCACCTACGACGGGATGCTTCTGGTCGAGATAACTGTGGTTGGTGTTAAGGCTCCAATGCTCATTCACTTTCCACGAAGCTTCAACTTCGATACCCTTGTTCCGCAGTTCGCCGGTGTTGACGTTCTGCCGCTGGATAGTCTGAATGATGTTGTCGGCATCGATGTAATAGAGGTTGAGACTGTAAGAGAAGCTGCCGTCAAGCAAGCGCTGATGCCACGAGAGTTCGTAACTCATCAGGCTTTCAGGCTCCAGGTCAGTATTGGACGGCGGACGGATAGAGGTACATCTCACGCATCGTAGGATTGCGGAATCCCTTGCCTACCATCATCTTTATCTCGCTTGAAGCATTGGGGCTTATCACGAAACCGCCCTGCGGAACCCATTCGCCCCCTGTGATGGTGTGGTTATCGTAACGGATACCGGCATCAAGGGTAAGCCAGGAGACGATGTCCTGCCGCAAATCGACATAGACTCCGTATTCGTTGTTGTGAACGTGACCACTCTGCTTATTTTGTGTCTCAATCACTTCACCCGTCTTGCGACTTGTGTAATAGGCGCGTCCGTAGATGTGCTGATAGTCTGCACCGACCGTGAGACGACTACCTTGCCAAAGGATGGCACTTTGATACCAGCTCACGCCAGCCAATGCGTCTTTCGAGCGGAAATAACGGTCCTGCGGGCTGCCACCTGCAGCGCGATAACCATCGTTGATCTTGTGACGTCCGAAGTTGTCGTAAGCGCTGAGGCGACCTTCAGTGCGGGCGAAATGGTTCTCAACACCTATGTTAGCCACGCCGCGTGTTATCCATTGGTCGGCCTCAAGCATCTCGGCACCCACGGCACCGGGATAAGAAGAGTTGAAGTGAGTAACATCGGCATCAGTATAGACATTCCAATGAGGAGAGAGGTCGTAATTGAGTTTCACATATCCCCCGTATTGTTCAAAGCCCATGTTGGGGCGATGATTGTCGCTCCGAGAGTATTGGGCAGCCACAGTACTCGAGAATCGGCCTGAGCGTGCCTGGTTGTAGGCATCGGCCTGAAGGGTTCCATAACTTCCTGCTCCCAAACGAATGCCAGAACGCACACCATCTTCATGCATTCCGCGAGTAACAATGTTGACGACGCCACCCATGGCATTCGAACCGTAGAGCAAAGATGCAGGGCCACGAAGCACCTCGACACGTTCGGTCATCATAGTCTGATAACTATCGGAAATGGAGTGTCCATAGATGCCCTGATATTGAGGGTGACCATCGATAAGCACCATCAATTGGCCAGCGCCCGACGAAATGCCACGCAGCATCATGCCGCCCGAACCACCCGTGCTGACACCATAGCCCATCACACCACGGCTGGTGACCATGAGGCCAGGCACCTGTTCCATCAAAGTAGGAAGCAGATTGATGCGATGATTCTCGTTTAGTTTCGATTCGCCGACGACGCTGATAGTCATGGGCAGAAGGCGCATGTCGGTAGCTGTGCGTGTGCCAGTCACCACAACATCGCTGATATCGCGATGATAGGCAATACTATCGACAGATACAGTCTCGGCTACCAGTGAGCTGGCCGAAAGAGACAGGAGAATAATGAAATGCTTAAGCTGCATAGTGATTTAGAAAAAATGGATATTACATGAGTTTTGCCGTGCAAAGATAAATTAATAAATGGAAATAAATCCCCTAAAGATGTTAAATCTCTCGCAATCCATTGATATTTCACTTTATTTAACAAAAATGAAGAAACGACGACCCACATTGTGCCAGTTCTCTATTCGGTACATTCGGTAGCGGCGGGCCGGAGTGTCATAGATGAGATAAAGCAAGATGAGAAGGATACCCGCATAGATGGCATATCCATAGACTTCACGAACGCCAACCAAGAGCATATCCGAGGTGAAATGCTCCATATATTCGCCCAAGTTGAACGGGCTGCGCGAGAACGCAATCTCGTTGATCGAAGGGGAATAACGCGCAAACGAGTCACCGACTGCCAAGCTGAAAAACTGGCTATAGATGGCACTGCCGATGGCACCACCGCCCATCATGTGGATCATGTTGAAACACGAAAGACTCTGGAAGAACGTATGGAAATCGACAGAGAAGTTGAGCTGCGTCATCAGCATAATACTCATCAGCGTGGTTGCCATTGATCGGCAGACGACGGGCAGATAAAGGGCATGCAGATTGAGACCTGGATCAATGAGGAAATACATCAGCATAAGATAAGCCGTACCTAAACCTGCTGCTACTGCACCCAAACGGATGAAGCCCCAACGACGCACTTTCAGCCACCAATAGGCCACACCACAGGCAGCCACCGATGCGAAGAAAGCCACCAGATGACGCGAGGAACCCGTATAGTCGGTGTAACCTAGACCTTCCTCAAGGAATATTTCTTCGAGCACACGCTCGGCAGCCATCAATACTTCAAAGAACGTGATGAGCACCAGGATGCCCTTCACGTTGTGGAAGAGAAAAGCCTTGCGCGAGATGTAGGCGTGCGGTTTGACACGTGTACCATGGACAATAAGGGCTATGGTGATGCAGATGGTGCCAACAAGCAGGGAAGTGACCGGACTGTCGAACCAGTTCATCCAATCGCCATAATCCATTAGGTAACAGACCTGGAAGCAAAGGGCATTCCAAAGCACATAGCCAGTCCAATCGATGCCCCAAAGCGGGGTCTTGCGAAAAATGCGAACACGACGAGTACAAGTGACAAGAAGAAGCAGCACAACCAGCATCAGACCTGCAATAAACCAATGAGTAAGACGCCAATCGTCCCAACCGAACGCAAAACCGACTGCTATCCAGCTTGACAAGTTCATTGTCCCCATGATGAAGAGGTGCATTATGGGGAAGAAGACACGAAAATCGCGCTGCGGCGTGAACCAAAGCTGGATGTTCGAGATACATTCGAAGGTACCCTGCAGTTTGCAGACACCCTCGATGAAGCATAGCGCCCAAAGCAAGGGAAGGAAAGTAACATAAGGAATGAGCAGATTGGTCAGCAGTGCACCAAGGGCCGCTGTCATGAGCAGCGACTTGTTGGTGAATCGGAACTTCATGCGGAAGAGCAGCGGGAAATAGGTTGCCATGCCCGTCAGATTGCAATAGAGTGCCATCAGCAGGTCCTCGCGCATCAGCTGCTCCTCGCCTACCATATAACCCAATGCACCCAGATAGCGTCCTCCACTGAGCTGAAAACAAGCAGCAATGAAGACATATATCCAAGGCTGGATTGCAGCAGGCACGAATCCCTTGAACGAAGGGATAATGAACGGACTCTTCATCAGTACTTGACCTCCACTTCGAGGTTATAACCCGCCTTGAGGATTCCCAGCGTTTCTGCGGAGTTGCCCTTGAGGCTGATACGAACGGGAATACGTTGCTCAATCTTGACAAAATTGCCCGTGGCATTGTCGGTAGGGATCATCGAAAAGGCAGAGCCTGTAGCATCTGAAATACGTTCGACGACTCCCGAATACACAATACCGGGCACGGCATCTGCTGTAATCTCCACGGGGCATCCTACTTGGATGTGTTTCATCTGCGTTTCGCGGAAGTTGGCGATGACCCAGAGATCTTCCTTATCAACAATCTCGACCATCGTCTGGCCAGGATTGACGAGTTGTCCCACATGGATTTCCTTGGCACCCAGCACACCATCGGCTGTAGCCACGATGACGGTGTAGGAAAGATTGAGGCGCGCCATTTCGAGCTGCGCTTCAGCCACACGGATAGCAGCCTCGGACTGAGTGAGCCGATGACCTTGCTCGTCGCGAACGAGCGAGGTCGTGTTTTTGGCGTTCGTCACCTGTTCGTATTTTGCCTTGATGGCCTCGTAGGCAGTCTTTACGTTGTCGTACTGTTGGCGAGTGACGGCATCCTCCTGGAGCAGTTTCTCGAAACGGTCGAGTTCACGCCTGGCAAGCTCCATCTGCACTCGAACCTCTGCAATGGTTGCATCGTTGACTCGGAGGTTGTTGCTGGTGGTGCGAATACCCGTTGCTGTGGCCTTGCTGCCCGCCAAGGCATTGGCAAGACCAGCTTCGGCTTGTGCCAAGGCCAGTTGAAACTCGGCATCCTCGATAATGACAAGGGTGTCGCCCTTCCTCACTTTCTGGTATTCTTCGAATCGAATCTCCCTGATGAACCCCGGCACACGGGTGTTGACGGGTGTGATATGCTGGCGCACTGTGGCATTGTCAGTCCATTCGACATTACCCAAATGGACAAAGCGGCTAACGACATAGCCGAGGCCAATTACAACAAGAGCAGTGACAACGATGTCGTAGGCAAGACGTTTGGTATAGAGTTTCATATTTTTATAAGGTGTGACTAATATACTTCAGTTTATAATAATTGTAAAGGAGGTTGATGCGTGCATTGACCAAAGCGAGGTCGGCACTGAGCTTCACGCTTGAAGCATCGAGCATATCGGTGAGCAGTGCCAGATCGTTCGCGTAGCGATTCTGCGTAACAACATAGTTCTGGTCGGCAAGCTCTACGTTCTTTTCCTGCGTACGGACTTCGGTGAAAGCGGTCATGAAGTCCACGTAATTGGCCTGCACACCATTCTCGACACCCTCACGAGCCAAGGCCAGCGACTCCTCGGCCTTGCGCACGTCAAGACGTGCCTTGCGGACATTACGATTGTTTTTCCAAAGACTCGAAAGCTCGTACTGCACGCCGAGTCCCACAAACCAAGCGTTGGCATTGGCATCCACGGGGATGAGGTCGTTGGTATAAGGACCGCCCAGATGATCCTCGGCAACAAGGGCAAGGTGAGGACGGTAGGAGGACTTGGCAATTTTGAGCTGCTGTTCGGCAAGTTCGGTTGCAAGACTTGCCTGCTTGAGCCCTACGTTGCTTTGGGCAGCAAGCTCCTGCCAAGCAGCTTGCGATTCCTCACTATTGGGCAAGAAGCTTGTAAGCAATGCTGTGTCGGGCATGATGACGGTGGATGCTGGCAAGTGAAGCGTGGTAATCAACTGATGATTGAGGATGCTGGCAGCATCGACTAACTGGTTCTTGTTAAGTTCAAGGGTCTGTAACTGCAATTCGTAGCGCGTGATGGCCGTCTTAAGAACGGTTCCCTGTTCGAGTCGTGCCTCCATGTTCCTGAGCACCTCACGGGTTAGTTCGATATTCTTGTCGAGCACCTTAATCTGATTGCCCAGTTTGAAGAGATTGAGATAATAGCCAGTGAGGAGGAAACGCACCTCCTGCCGGTTCTTCTGCACGTCGAGCGAAGCCATCTGCTCGCCAAGTTCTGCCATACGAATGCCAGCACTGATGGCACCTCCAGCATAAAGAACCTGTGAGGCCTCGAAGGCAAAATTATTCCCCCAATGAGGGGTGTCCTGCTTGCCCAAGGAAGCAAGTCCTATGTAAGGAGCGATGGCATAATGGATTTCGGTGGTTCCTTGGGTTGAAAAACTGCGATCCATCAGTGTAGCATTTCCAATATATGAACCACTCAGATTCAGATTCACATCAGGCAGCATAGCTCTTCGTGCCGCCTTGACCGATTCAGCCGCGCTCTGGCGACCAGTTTCATAAACTCTGATGCTTTGGCTGTTCTCATCTGCCAAACGATACAACTCATCCAGGCTCATGACCTGTTGCTGGGCATGAGCTATCGTTGATGACGCAATAACAGAAAGTGATACAGTCAAAAGCCGTAAGATTTCGATTCTCATTTGTAATTAATAATTAATTCTCATAATTGTCCAAATGACAATTTCATACTTCTCTCTCGCTACTGGTTTCTCACCATGAGCCGAAGAGCTTTCTTACAAAGCATTTTGACACGGCAAAGATACGAATTTTCTCCAACATCATGCAATTGATCGCGTACTTTTTTGATAATTTTCACTATAATAACAGCCAACGTTGCTTTTCATGAATGACAAAAAAGACAGAATAAAAAAGGATTCATCCGTGCTGTACAACATGGATGAATCCTTTCTTTTTTGTAAAAACTTACCAGGATGAAGGAGTATTATTTCTTCTTGACGGGAGGTTCGGGGAAGTGAACCTCCGACTCGCCCATGTCTTCGCTGGTGGCCACGGCGATGCCGCGCTGCTGGGACTGATTGACAGCGCAGTAGAAATGATAGACCACACCATCGTGCTTCACGACGAAGCTCTTGTGGGCGAAGAAGCTATCGAACTCCTCGCTGGGCTTGATGAGGTCGGCCCCCTCCCAGTCGTACCAGTGCACAAGGTCCTTCGAACAAGCGAAGGTGTTGTATGCCTTGTATTCACGCGTCGGATTGAAGGCGCTGAAGTAGAACATGGTGTAGAGTCGCTGCGCGCCCTGACGTTCGGCGAAGGATGGATTGTCGAGCACCACGCCATCGCGTATATACATCTTCTGAATCTGTGCATCGCCCGTAATGATGCCCTGGCTCTCGTGGGTAAAGACGGGATTACCGGGATAACGCTTCCAGAGGCGCATATCGTTGCTCGTAGCTACACCGATGCGCTCCCCCTTATAGTTGGTCTCGGGATTGATGCCGCCCGCATTGTAGAACATCACGAAATTGGTGCCCAGCGTCCTCTCTTCGTCGAAATAAACCATCGACTTGTACTGAATCAGCTGTTCGAACCACTGGCTGTCGGCATCGCGTTCGGAGATGATGGGTCGATTCAGCGTTTCCCATTCGTGGGCGGTGGTGATGTCGCCTTCGGTCCAAGCGAGGCCGATGTGAAGTGGACCCCGAATTCCCTCATAACCCGTGCCAGCACCACCAAGGTAGGTCATCCAATGGCGGCGATTGAACTCCTGCAAGCGATAGGAGCCAGCCCAGTTCCAGTCGAGCAGCGAAGGGAAACCGCCACGTTGGTTGGCATCCCAACGCAAGCTGTCGATATAGGGATCGGGGTTGACATCGGTGGCTTCGTGATTGAGGTCCTCACCAATGAAGCTGAGCACACGGCCCAGTGTTTCCCAATGCAGCAGGTCGGGGCTCTCGGCCAACCACGTCTCGTAGCCTCGTCCATCCTTGCCGCCCTGACCGTCATAAACCACGTATGTCATATACCACTTATCGCCCTCGCGATAGACGGTGGGACAATCCATCTTGTGCTTATTGTCGGTCGGTGCAATGACCAAACCGTACTTGAATGGTGTCAGGCTGGCTTGAAAGACGGGCAGCATCTCTTCCTGAGTTACTTCGTAGGAAGAGGCGGTAACTGACTGGCCCCATGCTGAGACGATGGATGCCATCATGAATGATAGTGCAAGAAAAATATTTTTCATTTGTTCAATTAAGAGGTGGTCAAAAGGTTAGGAAGAGTTAAGACGGATTAAGTATCAACGATGGTGGCACCATACAGGTCCTCGAATCGTTGACGCATGTGGGGCATCTGGCTACGACGCAAGCTGAGATGCAAGCGGCAAGAAAGCTGGAAATCCTGGGCGAGCACAGTGGCTCCCTCCTCCTTGACGATGCGCATCACATCGCCCATCAGCGGATATTCGAAAGCCACCTGCAGCTCTTCTTCGATAAGACGCTCCTCGATTTGCGCCACGGAGAGCGCTTCCTGAGCGGCTGTGCGATAAGCCTCAATAAGTCCCGACGTGCCTAGCTTGATGCCGCCGAAATAACGCACGACGACGACCACAAGATTGGTGAGCATGAACGAATTGATCTGACCCAGTATCGGCTTTCCGGCTGTTCCCGAGGGTTCTCCATCGTCATTCGAACGGAATTCCTTGCGCTCAGGTCCAATCATATAAGCCCAACAGCAATGACGCGCATCGCAATACTCGTTGCGATAGAGCTTCACGATATCGAGCGCTTCCTGCGCGGAACTGCATGGCACGGCGAAGCTGAGGAACTTGCTCATCTTCTCCTTGTATAGCCCTTCGCTGTTCTGCGTTATGGTCTTATAGGTATCGTCCATCGCGTCCCCACATGAGTTTGTTGCGCAGTGTGTCGAAGAAAGTGTGGTTAGAACGGCGCACCACGCCCAAGGTGTGGTCGGCCTTGCAGAGCGTAAGGCGTGACTCGGTGGTCAAGTGCACGGTCTGTCCATCGACCGAAACGAGGTAGATGTTGTTGCGCGAATGAACCTCCACGTCGATGGTGCTACTGTCGCGAATCACAAGCGGACGAGTGGTCAACGAATGGGGTGCAATCGGCACAATGACCCAACATTGCGACAATGGCTCAAGGATGGGGCCACCTGCACTCATCGAGTATGCCGTTGAACCTGTTGGCGTAGCGATGACAAGGCCATCGGCATCATACTGGTTGAGGAAAGTGCCATCGATCCACACCGAGACCGAAACCATCGACGACTGATCGCGTTTCAGGATGGAAATCTCGTTGAGGGCATACTTCTGATACGGCTGGATACAATTGTGAATATCCAGCTGCAAAAGCCGACGATGCTGCACAGTATATTTCCTCTCCACAAGGATTTCGGGCAATGCCTCCTGCAACTCGTCAAGCGGCACATCGGCAAGGAATCCGAGGTGTCCGGCATTGATGCCGAGAATAGGTATGTCCAATTCGCCAACGCGGGCAGCTGTGCGTAGAAAAGTGCCATCGCCGCCCACACTAAGTGCTATGTCGGACTCTTCGGGCACAGTGATTTCGACATCCGACAGCTGGCCTATCAGCTGCCGCACCTGCTCCAGCACCTCGGGGCGCGTGTTATTTCCGAATAAAGAGACTTTCAATTGAATGGGGTTTGAAAGATTCGAAGGGGGTGAAAGGTTCGAAAGGGTTGAAAGGTTTTGAACCATTCGTTATCAAATACGCTCGAGCACCTTCTGGATAAGGTTGGGCATGCTGACCTTGTAATCGGTGTCAGCCTTGAGGGCCACACGGTTGGCTACGACCTGGCAAACGGTTACGGCCTTGTGTCCGAGCATACGCGCCAAACCTGCCAGTGCAGCCGACTCCATCTCGTAGTTGGTAATGCGATGGCCCTTATATTCAAATTCCTCAATGCGTTTGTTGATGAGCGGGGAAGCAATTGGAAGTCGCAAGATGCGTCCCTGAGGGCCATAGAAGCCAACAGCAGAAATGGTTACACCCGATGCCATGTCATCGCCAGCAATACGGGCTGCGAGTTCCGCATCAGCATATACCACGTATGGGTCGGCAGCCTTCTTGGGATAGCCGATAAACGAGGTCAACTCACGTTCGAAATCGAGATCCGCAACGCTATCACGATCGGCATACCAATTGATGACACCATCGAATCCGATGCTGATGTTCGAAACGATGTCGGTGCCGCAAGGCAAATAAGGCTGCAAGCCTCCGCACGTGCCGATGCGCACCAATTCGAGCGTGTGATGTTCGGGACAAATCTCACGCGTCTCGAAATCGATGTTTTTCAAGGCATCGAGTTCGTTCATTACGATGTCGATATTGTCAGGGCCAATGCCATGGCTCAAGGCAGAGATACGCTTGCCCTTGTAAGTGCCTGTGATAGTATGAAATTCACGGGAAGAAATTTCGCACTCCTTGCTATCAAAGAAAGAGGCAATCAAATCGACACGTCCCGGGTCGCCGCACATGATGACCTTATCGGCCAACTGATCCGGACGAATATGCAGGTGGAAGCAACTGCCGTCTGCATTGATTATAAGTTCACTGGTTTCAATCATAATTCAAAGGGTAGTAAAAGGTTTTAAGGGAATGACATCACTGCTCAAGGCGGCGATATCGAAGCACAGCTTCATTCAACTGGGCATAAAGGTCGAAAAGCGAATCTTCTGCTCGTTTGATTCTCGGCTCCAAAGTCTTCTTGTTTGCAGCAGAAGCCTTGGCATATTCCGAACGGAGGGAAGCAAGGTCAGTTTCCTTTTCTGCAATCAACAGCTCCACATCCACACTCTTCTGGTAAGCCTTCAGGGCATCTGAATTGCGGAACTGGTCTTCGCTGGTATAAATCTTGTCATCGTTGATGACGATGTGCAACCTCGTATCCTCCACGATTTCCTGAGGAGCCTCCTTCAGCTCAGCGATGAGCGAGGCATAGCCACCCTTTTCGCGCCATGTCTCGGCAATATTGTCGATGCGGGCGCGACTTGGAGTAGGATCATCGAGATAGAGCGGATCATCGTCGAGAAGGAAAAGATAAATCGTCACACTGTCGGCCGGGGCATTGCGATTGGTAGCCCACCATCCCACCTGATGTGTTTCGTCGATGGACATCATATAGTCATCGTAGGGCGAATTGAAGGGCATACCGAGACGTTCGGGATCGTAATAGGCATTCACATCAGGATTGTAGGTGGTGCGATAGATATCGAAACCTCCCATGCCGGGGATGCTGTCGGAAGCGAAGTAAAGGGTCTCGCCATCGGTACGAAGAAAAGGGTTGATGATTGAGAACTGTTCGGAGCCAATGCCATTGACAGGCTGACGCTCGTCCCACTCGCCTTGGAACCTGTGACGATCCTCCAGACCGCAACCCGTGCTGAAAATCTGATAATCGGCAGCAAGATTCTCGAAATACGGCTCCCCCTCGTCGCTTTGTATGCGACCCGATTCGGCACCCAAGCGATAGTAGGTGAAGAAATCTTCCCTGGAAGCCCTCAGACTGTCGATGATGACCACATCCTGACAATGGTCGTAGGCACGCTGGCAGATCTGCAGCACCGTCATCAGACTGTCTGCTCGGTTGAGCCATTCGTCAGAAGATAGGGCAGGCATATAACTTTCGAGCGCCTCGATAGCGCCATCGAAGTCATAGAGATGCTGTTTGACAATGGCCATATACCACAATGCTCCCGATCGCGGGTTCTGCCTGATGGCCTTCTCCAGAAATGGTTTGGCCTCGCTATATCTGCCCAACTGACACAACCGCTTACCCTCAGCCTTGTTATCGACACGAGGTGCAGCTTGAGCCTGCGGAAAGGTCCATACAAATATGGACAAAAATAAAAATATAATGTATTTCTTCATCGAAGTCTGTATTTTAGACTGCAAAAATAACTACTTTTTCGCAAAAAAAATACTTTTCAGCGAAGAATTTCACAAATTTCCCCTTTTTTTTACCAAAAAAGAACAATTTATGCGAAAAACTGAGTATCTTTGCACCAAATTTCGTTTATATTCTGACAAAAACCGTCTATTAAACCTCAGATTATGTCACAAAACGAGTCTGAACGTTGTCTTGTCATCATTCCTACATACAACGAAAAGGAAAATATCGAAAACATCATTCGCTATGTGTTTAAGCTAAGCGAACCTTTCCATATACTTGTCATCGACGATGGCTCGCCCGATGGCACCGCCGCTATTGTCAAATCGTTGCAACCCGAGTTTCCTGACCGTCTGTTCATCATCGAACGCGAAGGGAAATTGGGACTGGGCACTGCCTATATCGCCGGATTCCGCTGGAGCCTGGAGCACGAGTACGACTATACCTTCGAGATGGACGCCGACTTCAGCCACAATCCCGACGATTTGCAGTACCTGTTGGCTGCCTGTCGGGAGCAAGGCGCCGATTTGTCGATCGGCTCTCGTTATGTCAGCGGTGTGAACGTAGTGAACTGGCCTATGAGTCGTGTGCTGATGTCGTATTGTGCATCCATGTATGTGCGCTTCATTACCCGCATGAGGATTCACGACACCACAGCGGGGTTCGTTTGCTACAAGCGCCGTCTGCTTGAAAAGATGGAACTCGACAAGATTAGCTTCCGTGGCTACGCTTTCCAAATTGAGATGAAGTTCACGGCCATGAAGATGGGAGCCAAGATTATCGAAGTGCCCATTATCTTTACCAACCGCGTGCTGGGCACCTCGAAGATGTCGGGGGGAATCTTCTCGGAAGCAGTTCTCGGTGTCATCCAACTCAAGGTCAGTTCATGGACGAGAATCTATCCAAAGTTATAAGCGACGTCAGCATTTTTGCCGAGGGGCACCTGGTGCATGGCAATCTGGTCATTGGGCCGGACGGGCGAATTGCAGCCATCGAAGAGACACCTTGCACCAACGATTCCACCTGCTGGCTCCTGCCTGGTGTCATCGACGCGCACGTCCATTTCCGTGAGCCGGGATTGACCCAGACGGCGGACATTGCAAGCGAAAGCCGGGCGGCAGCGGCAGGCGGTGTGACATACGTGCTCGACATGCCCAACGTCAAGCCCACCACCACCTCTCCTGAGGCTCTTGCCGAAAAACATCGTCTCTTCAAAAAGAAATGCATTGTCAATTACGGTCTGTGGTACGGCATCACTGTCAACAATATCGACGAAGCACTTGCCCTCTACGGCCAGCCCGATTCGCCACATCGTGACGAGATCTGCGGATTCAAGGTTTTCCTCGGGTCATCGACTGGTGGAATGCTGATGAACGACCAGCAGAAGCTGTGTCAGCTCTTCGCCGGCACGCAGCGTGTCGTTGGCATTCATTCCGAGAGTGAAGACATCATTCGTCGAAACGCCGACCAATATCGAGAAATGTTTGCAGGACAAGATGTGCCTGTGGAGTATCATCCCAAGATCCGAAGCACCGAAGCATGCATGGCAACCACAAGCATGGCCGTCGGTCTTGCCAAGGAGACAGGCGCTCAACTCCACGTCTGCCACATCACTACCGCCGACGAACTCGAACTGATGGGTAGCACGCCGAACATCACTGGCGAAGTTTGCGTGGCTCACCTTTGGTTCAGCGACAAGGATTATCAGCGACTTGGCACACGCATCAAGTGCAATCCCGCCATCAAGACCATGCAAGACCGTGAAGCACTTTGCCGAGGGTTGACCGACGGACGCATCTACAGCATCGCCACCGATCATGCCCCGCATCTCTTGAGCGACAAGCAGGGCGGAGCCTTGCGCGCTGCCAGTGGTATGCCAAGCATACAATTCAGTCTGCTGTCCATGCTCGAACTCTGTAGGCAAGGTGTGCTACCGCTGAGCAGAGTTGTCGAACTGATGTGCAAGCATCCCGCCGAGCGTTTCGGCCTCGCAGGTCGCGGAGAGATTCGCGTGGGTAATTACGCCGACCTTGTCCTCGTCAATCCAAACGCCTCAACCTCCGTGAATAAAGAGAACATCCTGAGCAAGTGCGGATGGAGCCCCTTCGAGGGCACCACTTTCAGCCACCGCATCCTTGGAACATGGGTGAACGGCCGACAGGTTTTCCAATCGAACCTCTCGAACTACTCGAACCCCTCATAACCCCTACTCATGGCATACGAAGCAAGATTAATCAATGTAGAGGAGGCAATCAAGCAAAAAGCCCCCAAGCAATATCCCAAGATACCCCGGTGGCTGTTCAAGTTCACTGCATGGCTCATCTGTCAAAAGGAGATGAACAATACCATCACCGCCTTGAAGGACAAAGAGGGTGTCGATTTCGCCGAAGGTATGTGCAAGCGTCTTAACGTGAAGTACAATCTCCATGGTATGGAGAATATCCCGGAAAAGGGACGTTTCGTCTTCGTCAGCAACCATCCGCTTGGGGCTTTCGACGGCATCTCCTACATCAACGTCCTTGGGCACAAGTTCCCCAAGTTCAAGGTCATCGTCAACGATCTGCTGATGTATATTGTAGGCTTGCAACCCGTCTTCCTTCCTGTCAATACCCTGGGCCGTCAGAAACGCGAGGATATGGAGGCTATCGACAAGGCATACAACGATCCCGACATGCAACTGCTGAACTTCCCTGCAGGTTTCTGTAGCCGATATATCGACGGAAAGATTCAGGACGTGGAGTGGAAGAAGTCGGTCATCACCCAAGCCATCGAAAGCCAGCGCGACATCATCCCCATGCACTTCGAAGGCCGCAACTCCTTTACCTTCTACTTCGTGGAATGGCTGCGACGCAAACTGGGAATGAAATTCAACATCGGCCTCATCCTCCTGCCTTGGCAGATGATGAAGACCGCCAAGAACAAGACCTTCACCATCACCGTGGGCAAGCCCATACCTTGGCAAACCTTCACCGACAAGTCAAAGAGCCCGACCGAATGGGCACAATGGCTGCGTGAACAAAGTTACTTATTAGCGAAATAAAGACTCCGAATACTCTGATTACTCCGAAAATTACGAGATTTCCGACAACTCATAATTATCTCATGGAACAACCCATCATAGCTCCTATCGACAAAGAAATCCTCAAGGAAGAGCTGACCGCCAAGGCAACCCTACTGCGTCATGCACGCAAGGGTGGCACAGACATCTATATTTTCAATGGCAACGAATGTCCCAACCTGATGCGTGAAGTGGGCCGACTGCGTGAAATTGTCTTCCGCGAAGCCGGTGGCGGCACGGGTCTCGAATGTGATGTCGATCATTACGACTATATGGAGACACCCTATATGCAACTCATCGTATGGGAGCCGAAAGAAGAGGCCATCCTCGGTGGTTATCGCTATATCTATGGTCCAGACATTCGTTTCGACCAAAAGGGACAACCCATCCTTGCTACCAGTCACATGTATTACTACACCGACAAGTTCATTCACGACTATCTGCCCTACATGATGGAGTTGGGACGGTCGTTCGTGATTGTCGATCGCCAATCGAGCCGCAGCGGTGCACGCAGCCTCTTCACACTCGATAATCTTTGGGATGGTCTGGGTGCGCTCGCCGTCACGCTGAAAGGGTGCAAGTACTATTATGGCAAATTCACCATGTACCCCTCCTTCCCACAGCATGGGCGCAACATGATCCTTTATTTCCAGAAGAAGCATTTCCCCGACCCCGATAACCTCGTCTATCCCTATCATCCCCTCGAAACCAACACAGACATTGAGGCCATGAAGCAACTGTTCTGCAAAGATACATTCCACGAGGATTACAAGATCCTCAACTGCGAGGTAAGGAAACTCGGCATCAACATCCCTCCGTTGGTCAACGCATATATGCTCCTCAGTCCCTCGATGAAGACCTTCGGCACCGCCATCAACGACGAATTCGGCAATGTCGAGGAGTCAGGCATCCTCATCACCATCGACGACATCTTCCAGGACAAGCACGAACGGTATATTGATTCATTCGAGGGTTAAGAAGGGTTCGAAAGGTTCGAAAAGTTTGAAGGTTTGAAAGTTCGAAAGGCTACATGGCCCTCAACCCTCTCAAACCTCCTCAAACCTCTCAAACCTCCTCAAACCTCTCAAACCCTTAAATAAGTCCCTGCTCCACCTGGATGCACACATCCTCCAGTTCTCTGTCCTTGCCTTCAGGCTCCCACTGCGCCTTCAGACTTACGCCAAACAATTTGCCGAACATATTCCAGAAGAAAGCACGACGTTTGCCCAAGAACTCCCGGATGAGGTAGTACGACTGCTTGTCACATTCACGATCCACCAGACGCACCAACAGTTTGCCCTGACGATAATTCAGTCGCTTCAGGCGAGGCTTGTATTGTTCCAGCAAATTCTCTTCCAACTGCTTGAAATAGACCTTCTGTTCCGCTTCGCTCATTTGTTCCATGTCAAGATACGCCTGCGTCATCAGTCGGCGGGCATCCTTGGCGATTGGCAGCGTCTTCTTCACGTCGTAAACCATACGCAAAAACTCCCGCTCGTGCTGCTTGTTGCGGAAGTGCTTCCGGGTAAAGCAATAGACATCCTTCAACTGCACCACAGCCACAGTGTCGCCCGTCAGCAAATCAATTTCTGCCCGATATTGATGCTCGCCAAGGACAATGACCCCCTGTGCCGCAATCCGCGTGGGATCCGACACGCTGAGTGCCACAAGCAGCATCAACAGCAACATGCGCCTGTATGTACGAAAGATACCAGTCATTTTGTGCTGCAAAGATAAAGCAAAAAATTCAAATTCATGCCAACCAAGTCCATACTTTTGCTATTTTTCTGTATTTATTGTTCTTTCCCTCCCAATTTTGCGCAGGACATTGCAATTTCAGACCCGCACTTCGATTGGCAGGAACAAATCCTCCAACAGATCGACATAGATATGCTGGGCGATGCTGCCTATAGCGAGCTCCTCGACGAACTGAGCGACCTCGTGGTCTGGAGCGACACCACGGCATCTTCACTCCTGCAAGGGAGGCTGAAACAAAACATTATCATGAGCAGCAACCGAACCCTGAACCAACGCGCCGGATACAGGGAACAAACGGCAGGACGGCAGTCGATAAACAAGGCATATCTCGGCGACCCTTGGCATCACAGCCTGCGCTACAGGATGCAGCTCGGCAAACATTGGCAAGCTGGCCTTAACATGGAGAAAGACGCGGGCGAAGCCTGGAGGCATCAATTCCCCGCTTTCGACAGTTGGCATGTCTTTGTGCGAGCCAAGGATGTTCGTATTGTCTCGAATCTCAAACTGCAGGATGCCGTCGTCGGACATTACAGGCTTCGAATGGGTTGCGGATTGCTGATCAACCAAGGTTTCTCGCTCGGCAAACAATACCTGAGTCGTCAACTTACGCAACAACGCAACAACACAATCACCCCCTTTGCTTCCAATGCCGAATACGCGTATATGCAAGGCGGCGCAATGGATCTTCGCGTGGGCAGCCACTTCTCTCTGCTGCCCTACTTTTCGGCACGACAAATCGATGGCACCTACCACAGCGACCGACGTGTTCTCACAGCACTACAGACCGATGGATACCATCGAACCCAGACCGAAGATGGACATCGTCATGCTGCCTGGGAAATCTTCACGGGTGCTCGTCTGGGATGGAGAGGCGAATGGTATGACGTAGGGTTCCACGCAACTTATACCCAATTGCAGTACGATTATCTGCGAAACTACCTGTACTACAATACCAACTATTTCCGTGGACACCAGCTCACGCAATTCTCTGCAGATTACACTATCAAAGCCCTGGGTGGTTTTCTACGTGGAGAATTTGTAATGGATGACAAGGGAGCCATAGCCAATTTGACAGCCCTACAATATAAACTGACCGACAACTGGGTCTCCACACTCCTCTATCGATACTATGACCTGAAATATCGGCAACTGCATGGTTCGACATTGGGTGAAAACAGCGAGATGCAAGGAGAACAAGGTGTCACACTGAACATCGACGGGCAACTTTCGGCCCATTGGCAATGGCAGAGCATGTTCGACTACTTCTGGTTCGGACAGCCGCAATACGGCATTCGAGACATTCATTCGCATGGGTTGGAGGGCATGGCTCGTCTGCTCTATGAGCACCGCAAGGTAAATGGTTCGTTGGGCTATCGCATCAAACAAAAGGCAGATTATTTCCGACATTCGTTCGATGGTATGCTCAGCATCCAACCCAATGAATCGTTCAACAGCAAGACACAATTTCGTGCAAGAATATTCAATAAGAAAGAGAATGGTGTAGCCACCAATTCCTACGGCTATGCGCTGAGCCAATCCTTCGCATGGAACTGCAAACTTTGGAAAAACTGCCCATTCTCACTCGTTGGACAAGCCTGCTATTTCCACACCGATGACTACGACAGCCGAATCTACCTTACTGAGAAAGCCATCCTCTACGGTTTTGGGCTACCCATGCTCTACGGAGAAGGCCTGCGTTATAGCGTGACAGGAACAATAAAAATAGGCCCACATATCGACGTGGACCTGAAATGGGCAATGACCAACTATGCAAATCGTACCACCATCAGCAGCGGCCTTCAGGAAATAGAAGGCAACAACCAGCAGGACCTTTGGCTGCAACTGAGGTTCAAGATTTAGAAGTTCGCTTTGAAGAAAAGAGATGTTTTCTTCGATGAAAAGACTTCTTAAAGCGATCCTCCACGAGCCTTCACACGCTCTTCCCAAGCCTTGCGTTCGCGGGTGATGTCGTAGCCACGGGCTGAAAGATAGTTGTTAATTCGTCCCTTGTACTTATTGAAAACTTCATGTTTCTTGTTCGATGACTCGGCATCAATGGCCAGGTCGCGTGCTTCGCACAGCCAAGCATACATCTGAGCTTTCTCCTCGTCGGTAAGACTCGGAATCATGTCGCAATAGGCATCGTAGGTCACCTGAACCTTGTTGTAGGTCATGGCATCGAAAATGGCAATGATCTGCTCGTGACTGAGAAAAATGCCCAGATTGGCAGGGAAGGCGAAATGACTGCGATAGAGCTTGCTGTCGCACGCCGCACGAGCCGCATCGATGGCACGGTTCTTCTCGTCGCCTGTAAGCGTACGCTTGGCCTGATTGATAAGCGTATCGCGCTCGGCATAGATGTCATTCAGTTCGAAATAGCGATTGATGACCAGATTCAGGACATTGGTCTTTGCCGGCTCGGTAAGTTCCAAGCCGGAGATGTTCTTCTCGCTGCGTGAGGTGATGGACGCGACGTACGAGGCATCGCGCCCATCACTATTCAAAGTAACGGTCTGCGCATACATATTATTATATAATGTATAGGCGAGCGCCGTAAGGATGATCGGAAGGATCTTTTTCATATTATATAAAGAAGCAACAGGAGTTAGCGTCAACTCCGCTAACTCCCATTGACTTCATTGATGAAACTAATTTGCAAGTGGATCGAAAGTGCCATTGGCACCACCCTGATTGTAGTCTTCCCAACCGATGGTCTGCTGCAAACCCGCATCCGAAGCCTGTGCTGCCTGTGGAATACCGAGGAAGTAATACTTTGCAAAGAAGTGCATGTATTCTTCCATGTGGTCGCTGGTGTAGGAATCACCTTTCTTGGTCTTGCGAACAAGGAACTCGGCGTAGAAGTTGCGCATAGCCTTGCACTGGTCGGCCAGGTCATAGCGAAGGTCGATGGCAGCGGGACGGCTGATTTCCTGATCGTTGAGCTCGAACACGAGCGGGTCATCGTTGATGGTAGTGCCACCCAGACCCTGCTTGACGGTCTCTTCGCTGACACGGAACTCCAGATTCTCGCGGCGCTGGCCATTGAGCGGAGCGAAACCAAGGTAAGTGCAGGTGTTGCCTCCCCAACCAGTGAGTGTCCATGATGAAGGAGCTCCATTGATTTCGGAAACATTGGCACCGCCATCGAAGAGCATCCAGCGACGCAGATCGTCGAAACGCTTGCCTTCGTAGGCCAGCTCGACCTGACGCTCGTAGAGCACAGCCGACAGACAAGCTGCCTGATCACTTGCAAGGTTGGCATCGAGTCCGCAATCGCCCGTGTAGCCTACACGACGACGCACCTGACGCAGCAGTTCGACAGCCTCTCCCATCTTACCGGCTCCAGCAGCCGCCTCAGCCAGGTTGAGCAGCACTTCGGCATAACGGATCTCGATGTAGGGAGCTGCGGAATAGGTGAAGCCGGAAACGGTGGTCGATGCAGCCCAACTGTAGAGTGGAGAGCCGTTCACATCGGCATCGTCCGAACGCTTGCGCACATACATGCCCTTCACGTTGGCCAGCAAATTCTCGGCACCGTAGTTGTTCGACGATTCGATGTTGTCGCGATCGTCGGCAGTAGTGTACCAGACGTAGTTCCAAAGTTCATAGTCGGCACCCTTGTTGTAGCTTGGGTTGTTGGGATCGGCCTGTGTAGCATCACCACTGAACGCCCAACGCACACCGGGGAAGGCGAAGGTGCGATAGAAGCGCGGATCGCGATCCATGAAGGGGAAGTTGGGATTGTAAGCATAGTCGGAAACCTGGAGCTTGGAATAGGTGTTGCACGACGAAGGACGGCGGCCATCGGCCATCGGGAACATATCGACAATCATCGCTGAGGGATTGAGTCCTGAACCCGAAGCGTTCTTCGGTCGAATGCTGCGCTCCCAGTTGGAGTTCTTCTGTGTGTCGCCCGACTGGATGGTGTTGTAGCAGGTCTGGAAGACTGCCTCGCAACTGCTGGTCAGCGAGAACAGGGCAGCAAAGGCGGCAGCATTGGCTCCACCTGCCTCATAGAGGCGGAAACCGCACTTCTGTATCTTGGCGAGGTCGGCATTCATCTCGTTGTAGGCATTGACCCAACGGCTCTCGTCGCCAGTGCGGTTGAAGAGCGGGCTTGCCCAAAGCAGCAGCACGCGACCCTTGAGGGCCAAGGCTGCACCTGTGGTGATGCGACCCCAGTCGTCGGCAGAACGCCAACCGCCATCGAGGGTGGATGCTTCGAGCATCGTGGCCGACTTCTGAAGGTCACTGAGGATAAACTCGATACATTCGCGGGCACTGCTGCGAGGATGCTCGGTACCTTCAACGGGCTCCTCCACAGTCTCCATGATAGGCACACCGCCATACCACTTGACGAGCTGATAATAGCACCAGGCGCGGAAGAAATAGACCTGACCCAGCAGCATGTCTTTGTCTTCCTGGTCGAGCGAGCCGCCTTCGATGCCTTGGATCACATCGTTGATGTTGCGGATGCGTCCCCAGACGGAGGCCTGGATGTTGTTCGAACTATAGTGGAAATAGTCGGGCACGGCGTTACCACCCATCACCGAGAGTTCATTATCGGGATGAACAAAAGCACTGAAGCCCGAAAACTCTTCAGTCGATTTCGACTGGTCGTCGGCATTGCCCGTACAATTGTACTTCCAGTTGGCACTGCTCGTCACGTCGGGCAGGCACCAGCTATAGACATCGCTCACGCGGGCATTGCATCCCTCGTAGTAATTGTAGATATCTACGTTTACGTTATCGAAGTTCTTCTTCTCCTGAAGGAACGAGTCGCTGCACGAAGACAGGGCTACTGCCGCGAGGGCGAGGAGGCTGAAGAGACGGATATTTTGATTCTTCATAATTGTTTTCGTATTGGTTATCGTTATTTCGGATTAGAAGCTCAGACTAAGACCAAAGGTCCACTTGCGAAGATTCGGATAGGAGCCGTAGCCACCTGCCATCTTGTCGGTGAAATGGTCGGGATAGGGATTGTAGAACGAGATGAGATTCTGGCCTGTCACATTGACGCGAATGCCATCGACACCCATCTTCTTTACCCAGCCCTTGGGGAGCGAATAGGCAAGGGTGAGACGGTTGAGGCGCACATCCGTATTGCTGATACGCCAGAACGTCGAGGTGGTGGCATTGATGCTGGAGTAGGCGAGACTCGGGTACTTGGCCTCACGATTGGACCTCACGACCACGTTGCCCGAAGCATCGTACACATCCTGATAGGAATACATATCATCAGGATTCCAGAACGAAGGCATATTGGTGAAGTCAAGACCATCGCCTGGCTTGAGGGCAGCCGAAGGAATAATGCTGTAACTGCCCCATGAAGCAGAGACCTGTCCGGTGATGGAAAGGCTCTTCCACTCCACCGAGAAGTTGGTCGTGAAGCCCCAGGGATTGCTCGAACGTGTCGAGATGCGCACCTGATCGTTGTCCTTATCGACGATGCCATCGGGAGCAGCATACGATCCGTCGGCCTGCTGCGGGCCACGCACATCCTTGAAGATGAGCATACCCGGCTTCACCTGATCCTTGCTCATGCCCAGATAGCTGGTGATGCCAAAGCGGTCGAAGTATTCGTCGATGTCCTGATAAGAGCGGAACATACCCAGACATTGCAGACCCCAAACGCCAACATCGGAGCGCTTGTTGCGCTGCTGCTGACGGTAGATGTACTCGGTCGCCCAGTCGATGTTGAGCACCTTGTTGTCGCTGTAGCCGGTATTGATGCCCACCTTGTACTTCCAGTCCTTGCCGATCTTGTCCTTCCAGTTGAGCGAAATTTCGATACCATAGTTATCCATCTCGCCTACGTTGAGGGCTGCCGACTGGGTGCCGATGACTGTCGAAACCGACTTGTTGAGGTTGAGCAGCATCTCGCGGTTCCAGGTGTAGTAGGCATCGATATTGATACCCAAACGGTTTTTGAGTGTATTGAAGTCGATACCGATATTGCCCTTGTACGACTTGTCCCAATGGACGTCGCGGTTCACGGCCGAATTGTTCTTGTTGATGGTAATACGGTTGAGGGTCTCCTGACTGGTACCTGTGCCGAAGGCGGGGCCTCGGTTGGCATCCTGTGCATAGACCTGCATCCATTGCCATGCAGCCGTATTATCGCGACCAGTGAGACCAAACGAAGCGCGAAGCTTCAGGTAATCGATGCCTGGGCGGTCAGCCAACCACGACTCCTTGGAGAGCACCCAACCTAAGGATGCCGACGGGAAAGTGCCCCAATAGTTTTCGGGAGCGAACTTTGTGGAAGCATCCGAACGCAACAGGAACTCGAGCAGATACTTATCGGCGTAAGCATAGTTGACACGGCCGATGTAGGAAAGAGTGCCCGACTCTGCACGGGTGAAGGTGACAATCTTGGTTTCGGCCTCGGCAGAGTTCGACTGCCCCGTAGTGAACGGATAAGGATCGCTGACATAGCCATAGAGATACTCATTCTCGGCCTCACTGCGCTCTATCGAGAACAGGGCACCGACATGATGCTGGCCAAAGTCGCGGTTGTAGGAGACGTTGAAGTTAATCTGATAGTTGTCCGTACGGTTGGTGTTGCGCGACAGGAACGACGGCGAGCCATTCGAAATGGTCATGGCCGTGAAGTTGTCGAGAGCGAGCACCACATCATCGCCATAACCTGCACCCGTAGGAGTATAGAGGTGCGAGCCAGAGCCGTAACGGTTGTGAAGCGTATAGATGGTATAGTCCGTACCGTACTGGTTGGTCTTGCTGTTGTTGATGCTCTTAGAATAGGTGAAGCGAGCGGTGAGACCCTTCAGAGGCTTCCAGAAACCGAAGTCGAGATCAAGGCTTCCGCTGAAGGTTGTGTTATTGTTAACCGTCTTGCTGTAGTCCCCATTGTCCTGGAGGGTGTTGAACGAATAGTACTGGTCGCTGTTCACCGAAGAGTTGGTGGGACCATAAGAAGCGATAGGTTTGCCATCCACCTCCTCAGGGATATAATATGGATGGGTGAGCAGGAGGTTGTAGTCCTTCTCGCTGCTTGTACCACCGACCTTCACGAGCGGAGTATTCTTGGTGCCGTTGTCACCGCTGACGGTGAGGTTAGCTCTAACCCAACTGCCAAGCTTTACATCGACGCCGGCACGATAGTTCCAGCGGCTGTAGTCAAGCTTTCCGAGGTTACCATCCTGGTTGAAGTAGCTGAGGCCGGCGAAATAGGATGCACGGTCGGTAGCGCCACTGACATTGACCGAATGTTTATGGGTAAATGCCGAACTCCAATACTTGTCGAGCAGGTCATAATTGAGGCCCTGCATGGCAGCAAGTTCATCCGACTGGAAGAGGTCGGTCAGACGGTTGAGGGTGGTATTCTTGGGATCTGCTGCCTTGACAGCATTCCACAGCCGTCCGTAGTTGTAGGCCGAAAGCATCTTGGGACGAGCCACTTCGTCGGTGACACCCACAGTACCCGAATAACTGATCTTCGGAGCACCCTGCTGGCCCTTCTTGGTGGTGACGAGGATGACACCGTTGGCAGCACGCGCACCATAGACTGCGGCTGCGGCATCCTTCAGTACGGAAATCGATTCGATAACGCTTGGATCGAGGTTATTGAATGCTGTAGCACCGAGGTTCTCGGTGGTATTGCCCACCTTCACATCATTCGGATAGATATAGCCGTCGATGACGTAGAGAGGTTCCTGTGCCGTCACGCCCACGTCGCCGAGCGAGTTGGTGTCACGAATCTTGATGGTGGCGTTCTCGCCGGGTCGGGCATCACCACCGCTCACGCTCACACCATTGACCATGCCACTCAACGTAGAGGCAAGGCCACCGCTTGAAAGGTCCTGGATGTCGTCCATCTGTACCGTAGCGACAGCACCGGTGAGGTGTGCCTTCTTCTGGACGCCGTAACCCACGACGACCACGTCTTCGAGCTGCTGGGCATCCTCCTTGAGGACAACCTGCTTGGTGTCGCAGGGAACAGTTTCGGAAATATAACCGAGGAACATCACCTTGAGGGTGGATTTCTCGGGAGCTTGGATCACGTAATTACCGTCGAGGTCGGTAATGGTTCCTGTGGTGGTTCCCACTACTTGAACTGTTGCGCCAATGATGGGTTCACCTAACTCATCCACTACAGTACCTTTCACTGTACGGTTCGTCTGAGCCATGACCGAAATCGTCAACACGCTGCAAACGACTGGCAAAAGTATTCTTTTGATTGCGCTATTCATAATCATTCGAAGTATCGTGGGTCACCAAACTGCTTGGCTGCAGCTATGCCCTTGGTTGGGGTAAAATAGGACTTCAGGCCGTAATAGGGGTCACCAAAGTTGATGGCTGAAGACGATGGCATGGACATCCCGGGGTCATCTTCAGTAGCGTACCTGGCCTTATCGGTAGCATCGACCTCCATGCTGACACCCCAGATCACATTGTCATCGACCGAGAAGTCTGCCGTATTGTTGCGGATAGCTTTCTGGAGGAGTGCGGTGTCATAGAAGACATTCTTCTTCAGGGTGAAAGTGGTACCGCTCTGAGGATAGTTGTTGGCCCAATGCGAACCTGAGAGCATACGCACGAACGTGCTGTTCTGCACGGTCACACCGCCTCTGCCCGCATAAGCGGGGCCGTAGATCTTCGATGGTGTAGCGTTCGAAGCATTGGAAAGGCGAAGGAAGTAGCCGCTGGTGTTCTCCTGCAGGTTGTAGAGGGAACTGTTGGCTACCGTAAAATTGAGGATGGTACCCGTCGAAGCACCATACATGCTGATGAAAGCCGCACTGCTGTTGTAGTCAGCTTCGGCAATGCAGTTGTTGATGGTGAGGTTGGTGAGTGCCCAATTTGCCTTGCTGCCGCTGAAGAGGCTACCCTTGACTTCGCGGAAGATGCAATCCTTGAGGATGACATCTCCATCGAGATAATAAACCTTCTGAGTGCCGCCATACTTGGCCTGCCATTCCGGCTGGTCGTAATAGAGCGAAGCATCTGGGTTGGGATCGAGGCTGATGGGGGCAGCTGTAGTGTTCTCACAATCGAAGTTGAGGAACTTCACTGTCAATGGAGCCTGTGTGGTGATGCACGCCTTCTCCTTCAGGACGATGGTAGCATGCGAATTCTTATCACTGCGAAGCTGAACCGGCTGCAGACCGAAGGCGATGGTATCGCTCACCTCGTAGGTTGCACCTGCCTCAAGCTCGAAAGCCTGAACATCCTGAGTACCCGTTTTGATGTTAGCCTTCACAAAGGCAGCAAGATCCTGTCCACGAGGCACGATGACAGCAGCCACAAGGGTAGTGTAGTCGTTATAGACCAAGACATCGGAAGCCGAGTTGCCCAACTTCTCATTGGCCATGGTCTGAATGGAAATCTGATACTTGGTGTCTTCCTGCTGCACAAAAGTGAGAGAGCAGCCATCGACAATGCTGTCATTGACTACAGCAATCGGGTTGGAGGGGTCATCGACGATATCGACATTGACCAGATATCCACCCGCGCCATAGACCACTGGCCACGACATGACGGTGTAGGTAGCATCGGTGCTGTTCTGCGTCGTGAAGCAGGAGGCATCCAGGACAGGAGCGCTCAGCTGCTGGTTGCGTACGCCGGAATCATAGCTTTCGAGCTCTACGCCATCAGCGCACGAAGTGGCAACCCATGCCAACGAGACACAGGCTGCAGCCATTAATAACTTCTTGGTGATGTACATAGTGTGTGAAATTAATAATATGTGTTGAAAAGAGTGAAAAGACCCTTGGCGAGGGCACTGGAGGTCCTGCCAAGAGTCTTGCTTTAATCGATCGGAAGATTAACGGATGACCTTCTTGCCACCTACGATGTAGATCTGACCAGGAGTCATCTCGTTGACACGCTGACCACGGAGGTTGAAGATGGCATCAGTGGCAACCACGTCATTCACGATGGCTTCGATGCCTTCGCCCTGTGGAACGGCTAGACGGATGCAGTAGAAGTTGATGCCATTGTCCGGATAGGTGATGGTAGCAGTGCCAACCTCCACATCAACTTCCTGGATTGGGAACACCTTCTTGTTTGCGCCTTCAATCTCCACCTCAATAGCCTTGGTGTCATCGAGCATTGCGTTGAGAACCTCAACCTCATTCTGGGTGACAACCACTGGACGAGCCGACGAGCTGGAAGCCGAGCGAGCCATAATCTGGAGTTTGCCGGCTACGGGGATGTTAACTGTAATGAAGCTGTTGGAACTGCTCTTGCCACCGGTCTTCAGACGTGTGCTGTACTTCTCATAGCTCTTCTCATCACCGAAATACTGGGAATTCTCATCTACAGAGAACTTGCCATTGTTGTCAGTGATAGTGATTGAGAAGTCACCATCGGCATAAGTCTCAGCCAACTCTGGGAAGGTGAGCGTGAAGTAGTCGTAATCCACCTGTGGCTCATCTCCGCCTTCAAACGTGAACTCATAGCCTCCGAAGCCAATCTGGGAAGAATCCTGGAAGAGCCAGTAGGTCTTGCCAGCCTCCACCTTCACGGTGAGGTAGCCCCAGAAAGCCTGATTGCCGGCACCAATCACATAAGGAGCAGTATCCACGCCATCCACCACCTTGGCGGCATCGTGGATCTCCTGAATCTCGGCAGCGGAGAGGAACTTCTTGGCATTGTAGGTCACGGTCTCGCCGTCGATTACAGCTTCCTTCGGTTCGTTCTGGCCGTTGATATAGCCTTCAGCGATATAAGCCACGGGCTGCTTGCTCGACTCCTCAACAACATAGGTGTTGCGGTTGCCCTTATTCGACCAGACCTGGAGCTTCAGCGTACCATCTACCTTGGGAGTGAACTTGTAATAAAGGCCCTGCTTTGGCATCTCATTCCTATAGACATTGCTGCCGACAACGGCATCCTCTGGACCATAATACTCGTAGGTAGCGCGATATTCGCCCGTGGGCTCACCGTCGCGGATAATCTCTTCTACACCCATACCTACGCAAGGATTGCCAGTGCCAAGTACATAGTAAAAGTAAGGAGTCTCAAGACCGTCTTTTACGTCCTGAAGGTTGGTGTTTTGTGGTTTCCAAATAATGGTATTCCATTCGGTGACGGTGCCATCGGCCTCAATGGTCTTGGGAGTAGCTCCACCTACAGCGAGGACGTCCATGTTGGCTGTGCCGAAAGAAACCTCAGACGAACCAGTAGTAATCTCTTCAACCGGGAAGACACTGGCCATGGTGCTTGCATCGATGGCTGCTACATAGCTTTCGGTGTCAGCCATAACTGCGCTGCCGGTCATCAGGGCGGCAGCAAAGAGGAAGAATTTCTTCATAAGCTAAAAATTTAATTGTGTGGTTAGTAATTAAAGATATTATTTCCTTGTAAACATATTCGTTTGACGGTGCAAAGATACATTATTTCTTTTAAACAATAAAAAAATTATCGTTTTTTTTCAAAAAAATTGCGTTTTCTTGCGTTTTAGAGCAAAAAACACAACTTTTTGCCCTAAAATAAAATAATTTAATCGTTCAAAACCTCATAGCATCAGCGTATTCCGTATGCATTCAAGGTGTCGAAATTATTGTTCAGATTGCGCCAGTCAATGTGAATCGCAGTCGGAATGCCATTAATCCATTTCTCGATGTTGGTGTACCCATCGCCGTTGATGTCGCCATTGGCATCGCGCGGGTCATTGGGATTGAGGCCATTGGCAAGCTCCCACTCGTCGGGCATACCGTCGCCATCCGAATCCTTTCGGGGCTCACCCTTATATTCGGGGTAGCCGCCCATCTGTGCCGGATCGACAATGATGCCCAGCTTGTAACTGTCTCTGCCCAATCGACGGTACTTGAATGTTCCATCTTCGGCCTGCGACTTGGGCGAAAGTCCCGACACGTCGCCCTGATACTTATCAGCATCCGCTACGAAATAAGGGGTCTTGGTGCGCACCTCCTCGATGATACGCTGATCGACGATGTCGCGACAAGGGAGTGTCGCCCCAACATTCTCCAGCACAAAATTGTAGGCTTCCTGCGCCGACATGAGGCGCAGATAAGGCATGGCTGCCGGACGCATCTGACGCATATAGGATTCATGCAATCCGCAATCGTCATTTTCCTCCACCTGGATGCCGCCAGCCCAGTTGTCAGCAGTGACTTCGGGGAATCCCTCCATGATATTTCCCACGGCATAGACGCGGCCATAGACGTGATGGTCGAGCTTGGAACGTCCCGACTCAGGCTTCAGTATGCGGTGGCTGATGGGGCCTTCGGTAGGAGTGGCAGGGCCAGGTCGATAGTAGTTGTTGATGAAGTTGAACTGTGCGGAATAGTCGCCGCCATCGGCTGTGCGGTGCACCCAGTTATAGACCACGTTGTTGACGAAGTTGAAGATGCCGTTCCAGCCGATCGAGGGGTTGCGACCGCTGTTCGAGGCCCACAGGTTACGGATGAATGCAGCGTTCTCACCGCCCAAGGTCGAGCCGAAAGCGTGGTTGTAGGTATCGAGCGCCTTTGCCGAAATCGTATTCTGGATGGTCACATTCACCGTGGGGTACTTGTAGGGCGTGGTCTTGTACTGGCCCTCCGACTCGTCGTACATGTGGCGATAGAAAGAGATGTTCTCGTCCAACCCCCATTCGCACGAGCAGTGGTCGATCATGATGTTGCCCACAGGATTGCCTCCGAACGAATCCTCGCGATGCTCCACTCCCGTCTCGCCACGACGGAAACGCATGTGACGAACGATGACGTCGTGCGTATTGACGGCAAACGATTCGCCAGCGATGCAGATGCCATCGCCAGGGGCTGTCTGACCGGCAATAGTGATGTAGGGAGCACGTACGTTGATGGGGGTCTCCAGTCGGATGATGCCCGAAACGTTGAAGACCACTATTCGCGCACCACCCGCTTCACAGGCTTCGCGGAATGAGCCAGGCCCTCGGTCATTCAGGTTCGTCACGACATACACTTTGCCGCCACGACCTCCAAAAGAGAACATACCTCCTCCCTCAGCACCCGGGAAGGCAGGAATCTCGGCCTGCGGCAAGTCGGAGGGGCGGTGCGCCCACTTGACGTAGGGACGGCCATGGCGAGCCTCTTCCTCGACGATGGGAAGCGCCTTCTGCCAGGCGACATTCGACATGGAATCCTCATACTGGGCCTTTGCCGTCCATCGGGCGTTGGCATCACTGGTCACTTGCGGGTATTGTGCCTGCAGGGTCAAACTACTGACCGACAGGGCAAGTGTAAGAAGAAATGTGCGGGTGTTCATAAAGGGATTTTATTAGTTCTTCTCTGCACGGCGTTTCTTCACATAGTCGGAATACATCTGTCGCCAGTTGCGGCCATGCGTGTTGAAATAGAGTTCGCACTTGTCTTTGGCGATGCCGAAGATCTCGGAAATCTCTTTCATCGACTTGTAATCGATGGCCGCCTCGCGTGCCTCTTTCAGGTAAGTTAGGCAAACGCTGTCCTCCTCTGCCGTCATTTCGGGCACGATGTCGTGATAGCCCTTCATGGTGAAGGCAACCTTGCCGATAGTGTATTTGTCGAGCACCTGCTCCACCTGCTCTTCGGTAAGTTCCCTGCGGAGTTGAGCCATGATGCTGTCATGATAGGCACGAGGCTGAGCGCCATCGGCAATGATGTCGAGATCAACGGGGCGCAGCCGTTCCCCTGTGCGCGGATTGATGCCGTGGGGCACGGTGGTCTGTCCCGGATGCTCATTGTGCCACTTGGTGACAGCCTTGAGATGATCAAAGATATAACCGCGCACACGCTTGGCTTTCTGAGCATCGCCAAGGTTCAGCGAGGCAGTCCACTCGTCAGCCTTCTCCTCAAGTCCGGCTGCCCAACGCAAATCGAAATAAAGCTGCTTGCCTTCCTGATCGAAATTCTGTTCCACGAGGTTTTTCACATTGGTTTCGAAGTTGGCAGGTGCCGTTTCTCCCGTCGGGTACCAGCGACCTTCGGCATCCTGGGCTCCGCCGAAACTGAAAAGCTTGTCGTATGCCTCGATGGTTGCAAGTTCCTCGTTCATGCATTCGGTTGGCAGGCTCCAGACATCCATGAAAAACGAATAGACCGCGATACGCTTCTTGATCTTGAAGTCATGACGGCCATTTTCCTCGAAAAAGACCGATAACTGGTCCTCGGCTCCATAGAATCCGTAGATGCGGCGCACGTAAGGTTCCTCGATAGTGGGATAAGTGTGTGTCCAATCGCCGTCGTCGCCTATCAGTCGCATGGGCTTGGGTGCAAAAGTGGCAGCAAGTTCGATGTTGCAGGTTCCGCCCTGGCTATATTGGATAGGCATTCCGCTCTCGCAGGGGCAGCCGCCATCGAAATGACTGCACACCGACGCCACGGGGCAAAGTGCCGTGAATCGGTCATCAATGGTGGCCAAAAGCACAGCGTGTGTGCCGCCGCCCGAACCTCCATTGGCTCCCACGCGGGCAGCATCAACGTCACGGCGGGTCAAGGCATAGTCGAGCAGACGTTCTCCACAAAGTGCCTGATAGGTGTGGGCTAACGAACTCTGATGTGCATCCTTGCCGACCTGCAGCTCCGATTCACCCCAGCCGAATGTATCGTAGCTGATGCAGATGGCACCCATGCGGGCCAACGTCGCAAAGCGCACCTGCAGATCCCTGTTGTATCGACCATCGGCCCAATGTCCGTTAGGGCAGATGATGACGGGATAACGGCCATCGCGTGTCGCAACAGCTTTCTTGGCAATCTTATTGTTGGGTAAATAGATCGAGCCGCACACATAATAACCCGGCAGGGTCTCAAGTGCAATGTTCTGCACCATATAGCCGTCATATCGGCGCATCTTGCCAAGGATAGGCTGAACAGGCACGCATTTTTCGAGCAACGGATCGATACCGAGGCGTTCGCGCACTTCTCGGCGCAAAGCCACCCGTCGGGCCTCCCATTCCTCCTTGTTGCTATAAAGTGTGTTCAGATAGTTGACCATTTTCTCGCCATCCTCGTCATATCGGCGCGGGTATTCGTAGGGCTTGATCTTATAGATGCCCTTCCCCTGGTCCCATGCCTTGAAGTCGAAGACCGAAAGGATGTTGCGCAAGGTCTCGTCGAGGCTATAGGGACGAATGCGCGAGTCGGCATAGTTCAAGACAAGGCCTGTGGTATCGACATTGTACTTGAATCGCACGCCAAACTGCTGCTCAACACGATTGAGCACTTCGCCCAAGGGTCGTGCCATCTTGTTGTCGGAAGCCATCGGCTGTGCCTGTGCGGGAGCCAGCAAGAGGGCAGAGGCAAACAGGAATAATGGTAAGAGGTATTTCATGTGTGATAAGATAAGAAAGGTATAGAAAAAATGAAAATTGTAGCCTTCGAAGGAATGGGAGTACCCCGAAGGCTACAAGGGTAATTACTTCACTGTGGCCAGGAAGTAGTTCTTCTTGCCCTTCTGGGCGACGAGGTACTTGCCCTGCAGAAGGTCAGCATCGGTGAACTGCTGGTCGAAGGCTGTGAGCTTCTGCTTGTTGACCGAGATGCCACCGCCCTGGACGAGCTTGCGGAACTCGCCCTTCGAGACGCCCATACCCTCTGCAAGGATATCGACGGCACGGCCCTCGTTGAAGACTTCGCGGCTCACCTCGAACGAAGGAACCGACTCGAAGATCTGGAGCAAGGTGGTCTCGTCGAACTGACGGAGCTGTTCGGCACCTCCATTCGAGAAGAGCAGTTCGGAAGCTGCCACGGCAAGCTCCCAATCCTCCTGCGAATGAACCATGATGGTCAGTTCCTTGGCCAAACGCTTCTGGAGAGGACGGAGGTGCGAAGCCTCGGCCTGCTGACGCTCCAGCTCCTCAATCTCTTCGCGCTCGAGCGAAGTGAAGATGCGGATATAGCGCTTGGCATCGTCATCGGCCACGTTGAGCCAGAACTGGTAGAACTTGTAGGGGGACGTGCGCTTGGGGTCGAGCCAAACATTGCCCTGCTCGGTCTTGCCGAACTTCTTGCCGTCGGCCTTGGTGATGAGGGGGCAGGTAAGTGCGAAAGCCTCGTTGCCCGTCACCTTGCGTATCAGCTCTGTGCCCGTGGTGATGTTGCCCCACTGATCAGCGCCTCCCAACTGCAGCTTGCAGTTCTTATGTTCGTTGAGGTAAAGGTAATCGTAGCCCTGCAGGAGCTGGTAGGTGAACTCGGTGAACGACATGCCCTCGGCTCCGTTCTCGCCTGTGAAGCGACGCTTCACCGAATCCTTCGACATCATATAGTTGACGGTGATGAGCTTTCCGATATTGCGGATAAAGTCAAGGAAGGTGAAGTCCTTCATCCAGTCGTAGTTGTTGACGAGCTCGGCGTGATTGGGAGCATCACTCTCGAAATCGAGGAACTTGGCCAGCTGCTTGCGGATACACTCCTGGTTGTGACGCAACATCGGCTCATCAATGAGCACACGCTCCTTCGACTTGCCAGAAGGATCGCCAATCATGCCCGTGGCACCACCAATCAGCGCATACGGCTTGTGCCCGCAACGCTGGAAATGCCGAAGCATCATCACGCCAACAAGGTGGCCAATGTGCAGCGAGTCGGCCGTTGGGTCAATACCGAGATATGCGGAGGTCATCTCTTTTTGAAGTTGTTCTTCGGTGCCCGGCATCATGTCCTGAATCATGCCGCGCCATCTAAGTTCTTCTACGAAATTCTTCATCGAATGAATCTATGAATTTATTAGGTTAATTATTCATTTATAACTGAAAAAGTGTGGGCAAAGATAGTATAAAAATAACAAAACACCAAATTTTTGAACAAAAATAAGCCTCAAGCTCCACTTTTGCAGCGAAAATGACAACATCTGTCAGATTTATTTGTATCTTTGTCGCGAAATAAAACCAAACTAAGAAAATAAAAAGCAAGGCATCATGAAGTCAAGAATTTTCAACCTAATCCTTTTCTTTGTGCTCTTTATCTTCAGCGCGCAAGCCCAG
>CAJOLH010000022.1 GCA_905235375.1 uncultured Bacteroidales bacterium | reverse complement strand
ATAAAGGATTTTTAGGGACAAATGTTTCTTTGGTCCTATTTTCTACAGGCGAAAGTAACGTCCCTTTTACTCCCCTTTTACTACTCTTTTACTCCCCTTTTACTCCTTTTTAAATTTCTTTGCTTTATTAATATCCAGCGACATGATGAAGGCAGCGCCGCGACAGGTCATGTCGTCGAAGCCGACAGCCACGCCGAATTTCCACATTTGGAAGAGGTCAATGCCATACTGAAGTTCCCAATGCGGGCGATGGGAGGGCACCTTCACGGCATGGGCCTGCACATACTCCTTGAGGAACATCCCGTTGCGGGTGAGCCAGGTGAGCAGCATACGGTCGGACGACCACTGGGCATGACCTTCGATCCACGTGCGGTCGGTGGAAAGTTCGTAATTGTCGAGCAGCACGAAACGCGACAAGGCATTGTCCTTCTGCCACCAGAATCGCGAGGCATCGAGGTGATGCCAATCGGTGAGACTGAGGTCGCCATGCTTGTAGATACCACCTCCACTGACGAAATAGCTCAACTCATCTTCGCCGCGCGAAAGGTGATAGTCGCCGCTGATGCGCAGGTCAATCGAAGCGAAGTGCCATTTGCCCATGCCGGCATCGGCGAGCAGCGAGATGCGCGGATAGGACGAACGGCTCAGGCAGGTCATGTCATCGAAGACCACATGCTGCTGGCCGAATTGGTAATTGAACTCCAGGTTGAGCAGTGCCATGTCGCCATCGGTTTCGCCCTCGTAGAGCATCAGTTCGCTGGCCGTCTTGCCGACCCTCAATCGAGGCACATTGTCCTGCCCATGCGTGCCGAAGATGGTGGTCAACTTATGATTCTCCATCTCGCGACGACGTTCCCAGGCAAGGTGCATCTTCACGTCGAAGTTGTTGCCGATAGGAAAAGCCAGGCGCAATCCGGCATCGGTACGTTCGAGCAACTTGTAATGGTTCCATCCGAAGATACCTGTTGCAAGCAGCGACTGCGACATCTGCATCGTCGGGTCGTGGTCGAAGTCCTCGGTATGGCGGCCTCCATGCAGTTCCACCATCAAAGCTTGTTCAACGGGCGAAAACCAGCGCAAGGCACCTTTGGCAAGCAGGGCTTCACGGCTCACTGCCCAACGCACCGTCTCCTCCACCTCGAAACGCTGACGCGAAGGCGACATGTAGCCGAAGAGGGCATGGGGACCGAAACTGTAGCCATCGACGAAATTCATCACCGAAAGGTCGTTGATGCCTTCGGGCATCTCGATGTACCACGTCCCGCTCGCCGTTCGCGTCATGCCTCCATCATAGAGCATCCTCCACCACTTGACACCCGGCTTGGGTTTGACGTGCGGATAACGTGGGGTATGGGTCTCCGAAAATGCAGTAGTCTGCCCCTTTGCTACCACCGGCAGCAGGAAGAGCAGACTACACAATATGATAAATGGATATCGTTTCACAGCGTCTTCATTCGTTCTCATTACGCATCATAGAAAACTTTTCCGCTGGCATCCTCGGGTCGTTCCACTCCCGGATATTCCGAGCAGAAGCTGTTCCGAAGCCGATCGAGGTAGCGGATTGCCTCCCACTTGGCCATGGGCAGATCGTGCATCAGGTAATTGCCGCAAGTAGCAGGTGTGGTGCCGGGCACCTCGTCGCTGTAGTCGCGCACATACTCGAACGCTCCGATCATCAGTTGCCGCACCTCCTCACAGGTGAAGGCACCCTTCATGATGAGGTAGTTGCCAGTCAGACAACCCATCGGCCCCCAATAGATGACCTTGTCCTTCCAACCATCGAGATTGCGCAGATAGGTTGCCACAAGGTGCTCGATGGTGTGTATGGCCGCTGGGCCAACGCACGGCTCATGATTAGGCGCGGTCATACGGATGTCGTAGGTAGTGAGCACCACGCCTCCTGCTTCGTCCTGACGGCTCACATAGATGCCGGGCTGCAGGTTGGTATGATCGACGGCAAAGCTGGGGATTAAATCCATAAGGATAATGGGTTTGAGGGGGTTGAGAGGGTTGAGAGGGTTGAGGGGTTTGAGAGGGTTGAGGATTTGAAGATTTGAGGGGTTAAGATGGGGTCAAACAACCATTCAAACCATTCGAACCATACAAACCATTCAAACCTTCATTAGTGCGCTGCCGCAAATTCGTTGAGGAAACGCTTGTCATTCTCGGAGAAGAGGCGAAGGTCCTTCACGCGGTACTTCAGGTTGGCAATGCGCTCCACACCCATGCCGAAAGCATAGCCTGTGTATTCCTTCGGGTCGATGCCGCTGGCTTCGAGCACATTCGGATCGACCATGCCGCAGCCCATGATTTCGAGCCATCCGGCACCCTTGCACATCGAGCAGCCCTTGCCGCCGCACAGCGTACAGCTCACGTCCATCTCTGCCGAAGGCTCGGTAAAGGGGAAGTAGCTGGGACGAAGACGTATCTGAGTGTTTGGACCGAACATCTCGACAGCAAACTGATGGAGCACCTGCTTGAGGTCGGCAAACGACACATCCTTGTCGATGTAGAGACCCTCCACCTGATGGAAGAAGCAGTGTGCACGCGCCGAAATGGCCTCGTTGCGATAGACGCGACCCGGACAAACCACACGGATAGGAGGTTTCTGCTGGTTCATCACACGAACCTGCACCGAAGAGGTGTGACTGCGGAGCACGACAATGGGATCCCGCTGCACGAAGAACGTATCCTGCATATCGCGTGCCGGATGATCATCGGCAAAGTTAAGTGCGCCATAGACGTGCCAGTCGTCCTCCACCTCCGGACCCTCGGCAATCGAGAAGCCCATGCGGGCAAAGATATCAACAATCTCCTGACGAACAAGACTCAACGGATGGCGCGTGCCCACCTCGTCGGGATAAGCCGGACGGGTCAGGTCAATGTTCGTATCGATGTGGTCTTCCGACTGATATTCCGCCTTCAGGGCCTCGATCCGCTCGGTAGCAGCAGCCTTCAATGCATTCAGCTTCTGACCGATCTCACGCTTCTGGTCGGCAGCCACATTGCGGAACTCTGCCATCAGGCCCGTGATCTCGCCCTTTTTGCTAAGATACTTGATACGCAGCGCCTCGATTTCGTCTGCGTTACTTGCCTTCAGGGCCTCAATCTCGGCCATCATGGCGTTAATCTTTTCTAACATATATGCAGTTTTTTTATTTTTTTCGTGAAAAATGCGCGGCAAAGATAGTTAATTTTTTCCAATTAGTGAAATTTTCACGATATTTTTTGTATTTTTGCAGCGAAAAATCAACGAATCGCAAACATCATGAGCCAAAAGAGCCAACATATCCTGCAGCGTGTCGCGGAATTCATCGCCCGAAACGAGCTATTTCTTCTTAGGGATAAGAAGGGAAAGGAAGGGATTTTAAGGGACGATAAGGGACAAATGTGCACTGGGTCCGAGACCTCCTGTAACCCATTTGTGTATGTAGGACTGAGCGGAGGTCCCGACTCGGTAGCCTTGCTGCACATCTTGCACACCCTCGGCTACGAGTGCCACGCTTTGCATTGCAACTTCCACCTGCGTGGGGCGGAGTCCGACCGCGACCAGCAGTTTTGCGAAGCGCTCTGTGCCTCGCTCGGCATTCCCTTGCAGGTGCGCGAGTTCGACACCTTTGCCTACATGGAGGAACATCATCTTTCGGTCGAAATGGCTGCACGCGAACTTCGCTACAACTGGTGGCAGAGCCTTTCGAACCCCACAACCCCCTCAAACCCCTCGAACCTTTCGAACCTTTCAAACCTTTCAAACCTTTCAAACCCCACATACGTGGCACTCGGTCATCATCAGGACGACAGCATCGAGACCATGCTCATGAACCTGATGCGGGGCACAGGCATCCACGGGCTGACGGGCATCGTGGCAAGGAACGAGGAGAAATACGTCGTCCGTCCCCTCCTCTGCCTCAGTCGCCAGGACATCGTTGATTATTTGGGCGACAATGACCTCAGCTACATCATCGACAGCACCAATGCCGAGAACGACACGTTGCGCAATCAAATCCGCAACCAACTCCTCCCCTTGATGGAACAGATGGTTCCCCAAACGCGACAAGGCATCGCCCGAACGATGGAGCATCTGCAGGGTTCCGAATGGTTTGCGAATCGCTACTTAGGGCTCTTCGACGCACTGACCGAACATCACAGCCAATGGGGTCTCGAATGGGACGAGCTGAACATCGCCGAGGCTGCACGACAGTTCCCGGAGCATCTGGAAGACTATCTGCACGAATGGACGGCAAAGCACACCATCCCGTCGCACACCCAGGTCATTCGCACACCCAAACTGCTCTATACGATGCCTTTCGACGAGCAGGAATTAGACAATCATCGCCCCCAGCTCTCATTCGAAGAGAAGACACTCGATGCCCCGATGATGCGGGTGCCGCATCCATCATCGCCATTCGAAAACACATTCGATGCCGACACTCTTATCCAGCCCCTCACGTTGCGCCGCTGGAAGGAAGGCGACCGCATAGCTCCGTTGGGGATGAAGGGACGGACGCGCCTCCTCTCCGACCTCTTCACCGATGCCCACTACACCCCAATGCAGAAAGCCACAACCTGGCTGCTCTGCGATGCCACAGGCGACATCGTCTGGGCAATCGGCCTGCACATCAGCGATCGTCACAAGGTCACCCCTGAGACGAGAAGAATCGTTAGAATTCAGTTACTTTCGGGAGCAAAAGAGGAGTAAAAGGGGAGTAAAAGGGACGATACTTTCGTCTGGTAGAATTCTGTTCGAGCCGACAATTGTTAATTGTTAGTTATTAATAAAGATAATATCCAAGCCATGGTATGGGAAAGTGAGAAATCAAACCTTTTTTATAATAATTGCATGATTATTGACTGGAATGACGGTTGAAGCAAGCATTCCGACGGTCGTCAGCGTGCTTTATCCCGCAGAAGTATGACCTTTTTTGGCCAAGATTGGGTATGCGACGAGCGGAGAAAGCACTCTGTCGGCCGTCAGAGTGTTATTTCCAATCGAAGCATAACCCTTTTTTGCCCAAATTAGGTATGCGACGAGCGGAGCAAGCATTCTGTCGCCCGTCAGAGTGCTCTTTCCCGCAGAAGAATGACCATTTTTTGCCAGGATTGGGTATGCGACAAGCGGAGCAAGCACTCTGTCGGCCGTCAGATCCAACCGAAGAATAACCATTTTTGGCCAGGATTGGGTATGCGACAAGCGGAACAAGCACTCTGTCGCCCGTCAGAGTACTCCCTCCCGCAGAAGCATGACCATTTTTGGCCGAAACTGGGTATGCGCCGAGCGGAGCAAGCACTCTGTCGCCCGTCAGAGTGCTTTATCCCGCAGAAGAATGACCAATGCTGGCCAAGATTGGTCATGCTTCGATAAATTATGAATTATTGAAGGATTACAAGGACGAAAATCTCTGCATAACTGAAAAACTGCAGCAAATATTTGGCAGATTAATTATTCTTTTATATCTTTGCACCCCAAATAACCCCACGACCTCACAATGAAACGAGCCATAGCCGCACTGGCAGTCATAGCCGCGCTCATCGCAGCCATCCTCATGTTCTCGTCGCGCTTCAAGGTGACGGAACACATCTATGTGGAATGGCAAGGCGAGCGTGTCATCATCCGAGGCGAGGGCTCGGCAGGCCTGAAATGGCAGATCAACGGCGGCAGGCTCACCATGACCGCAGGTGAGACCGTGGGCAAGAGTCTGAAGATTCACCTCAGCGGAGAATGTGCGAACGGGCAGTTCGAACTCACGGCAGCGAAAAGAACGTTCGTCCTGCTCGAAGGGCTGACGTTGCTGAACCCCACCGACGCGGCAATGGTGTTCAAAGGCAGCAACCATACCCTAATAAACCTTGCCGACGACACCGAAAACCGTCTCGGCGACGCAGGCATCGAAGCCACGGGAGACCTCACCATCGGCGGCGACGGCTCACTCACCATCGTCGCACAAGGAACAGGACACAAGGGCATCAACATCGAAGGAAACCTCAAGATCAAGGACGACCCGACCATCACCATCACTACGAGCGGACAACCCGAGCACATTCAAGTGCTTCCCCAATCCGTTTGGTTAGGCAAAGGTCCTGGTCTTCCTCAAACCTCTCAAACTCCTCTCCCCCCTCCTCCCCCTGGCTTCGAACGCTACGACTTCTCGGGCACAGCCAAGGCCATCAAGGCACAAGGCACCATCCTCATCGAAGGGGGAACCATCACACTATCGACCTGCACACCGGGCGCAGAAGGCATGGAATCGAAAAGGGACATCATCATCAACGGCGGCACGCTGACCGTGGAAGCCTACGACGATGCCATCAACGCCCTGATGACCATGACCGTGAATGGCGGTATCGTCAATGCGGTGAGTTCCCACAACGACGGCATTGACATCAACAGCGGCCTACTTAAGCCCTGGGCCACCTCCATACCCAAGAATTACGACCCACAGCGAGCCAAGGAGTTGGCCGGACAGCCCACCTACTACCAGACGGGTGGCAGCGTCACGGCACGCTCCAATGCCGGACCTCACCAAGAAGGGCTCGACACCGACCACACCCCCATCAGTCATACGGGCGGCGAACTGATTATCGAGCCCCAGCCGACGCAAGGCTGGTAATTTGAGTGGTCGCACTTAGGACACTGAGGCTTGACGCGATATGACGTTACAAAAATAATTTATGAATATTCATGATAATTCGTGTTAAGAAAAAAGACGCAAATAATTTAATTTTTGTTACATACTTACATTGATTCGAACCAAAATATTAGCGAGAAGAATGTATAAAACCCGTAATATCCCCAACACCCGAATCGATGTGGCTGATGCCTTGCGAGGCATCGCCGTGGCTGGCATCATCCTGTATCACTCGGTAGAGCATTTCGATGTTTTTACCCAAGAGCCAATAGTGCACACACTACCCTGCGACAAGATGGTGGCCGATGTGCTGGCTTGGCTGCTGAGCGGAAAGATGTATGGAGTCTTTGCGATGCTCTTTGGCCTGAGTTTCTTCATCATGAACGACAACCAGCAGCAGAAAGGCCATAACTTTTCAGGAAGGTTTGCCTGGCGAATGTGCCTGTTGTTTGGCTTCGGACTTATCAATGTGGCTATCTACGACGGGGATATTCTGATGCTTTATGCTTGCTATGGCCTGTTGCTGATACCCATCAGTTATCTGCCTTCGAAGGCAGTCTGGTGCATCATCGCCCTGTTGGCCATCCAGCCCGTGGAATTGTTCTGCCTACTGACAGGAACAACCATCGACCACACCCGTCTTTGGGAACTGTATGGCCAAACCATAGCCTTGCACGAGACGGGGACTTTCTGGGAGAATGTCGTCAATAATCTGCAATGCGGATTCGAATTGAACCTGCGATTCAATGTGTTCAGTGGAAGACTCACCCAGCTACTCTGCCTCTTTATCTTAGGAATGCAGTTGGGGAGACAGCGTTTGTTTTACAACGAAGGTCGTAACTTGCAAGTATGGCACAGACTATTGCTTGGATCGGCATTGGTTGTCATCGTACTGAGCATTGTAGATTTTAGCACGATTGCCTCATGGTTGAATCCGATCTACAATCTCCTTGTCCTGATTATGATTGTCTCATCCGTAGTTTCAGCCTGGTATGCTTTCGATGGTGTTCGCAAGGTGCTGCATCACCTTTGCATCTTTGGACGCATGAGCCTCACCAACTATCTGCTGCAATCGATCATAGGCTGTGCCATCTTCTATGGCTACGGTCTGGCTTGCTATCGATGGTTGGGCGTCACCTATGCCGTAATGGTGGGTGCTGCCATGGTTATTTGTCAGTATTGTTTTGCCCGCTATTGGTTCAGCAATCATTCCCGTGGCCCGTTGGAAGGACTTTGGCGAAAACTTACGTGGTTGGGCAGCGATAAAATGACTTAACACGAACTATCGCGAATTTTCATTAGCGATACCTCAAAATCTTTATTTATCGAACACGGATGACACCGAGGACACTGAAAATTAGCGAGTCCCAATGGAGGCCTGAGCGCGTTTCTGCGTCGCACTCAGGACGGAACCCACTGATGCATGACGCGAAATATAGTCCTTAGAGACAGAAAACGGACAGACCTCCGTGTATTCCGCTCCAGTGGACAGTGCAGCGCAGTCCACTGGTCTCCCTTGGACGAACAACATTCCGTGTCTTTCGTGTATTCCGTGATCGAAAATGTTTGGGGTCGCTTCCCTCAAAATTATAGGAAAATTATTATGAAAATTATCAAAAAGGGATGGCCGAAAACTAAAGAGATGGTAAACTACCCGTTTTTCTTATAATTTTTTGATTCAATTTTTTGTTAATTTTGAGCGCAGCGACCATTGACGCGATATGACATAACACAAATAATTCATGTGAATTCATGATAATTCGTGTTATGAAAAAAAACTGAGGATTGACGCGAAATAATATGTCGTTTTGCTGCAAAAATGCAGAAATTTCGATAAAAAATAAAAAAATTATTCATTTTCTTTGCTAAAAATTTGCATCTTATCCAAATAAACATTATATTTGCAACCTGCAAGTAGAAGGCGAATGCGCATTGATGCGCCACGACTTGCAAACATGACTATAAAACAGGATGTTTAACCCCTAAAAACGTATGACTTATGAGTAAGTTGAAATTCAACACAGTCCCAGAAGCCATCGGAACTGAGAAGAGCCGGTATCTCTGGGATGCTTCGCAGAACCACCTTTTCCCAGCCATTTTAGCACTGCTTCGCATCAGGCAGATTCGCTACCTCGCCATCATCGGCGAGAAGGGGTTCTCCATCACACGCTACAACGCCATCACCGGTGCTGTACTCGAACAGTATGTCCAGACCTTCGACAAGCCCTGGGAGATCCGAAAGGAAGTGAACCACCAGGAGTCGGAGGAGAGCATTTACCTCTACACCACGGCAAAGTACACGTTCTTTGCTCCATACAAGAAGATGGAGATCAAGCTGCGCTACAACGCCAACGATGCACGTCTGCATGGTGTGCGCGGCCTGAAGGGACTGCGCGCCATGACCGACCTCGAACACGAACATCTGGTTCATACCGAAGGCAGCGAGTGCCACATCGAGAAACGCAAGCTGACGCCACATCTCCCCAAGGCGTTCAAAAAAATGCGCAGCGCCCTCCACCGTCGCAACAAATATGCCAAGGAACTAGGCTTCGACTACGATGACCTACCGCATCTCTGAAAATGCCTCCATGATGATTGTGGGATGACCATCCTCGGTGAAAGCGCCCAACCGATATTGCGACGGGCGGCACTCGGGCTCCCAATAGAACACACCACGGCAGATACCATTTGTTTCAGATTTTGATTCACGCAAGACTCGTAGTAGCTGGCGCTTTCCTTCTGCCAGTACTTCGGGTCTTGATTCATCAACTTCGAATCCTACCTCAGTAATCATTACCGGACATTGATATATCTCCCCTACCCGACGGATATTCTCCATGCAATCGCTGATGGTCGGGTCGGCCTGACGCGTGCTGTCGCTCTGATGTGCCCAATAGGGATAGAGCGACATGCCTATCATATCCCATTTTGCACCATACTTCCTGAGGCCACCGAGGTTCCAATCGTAGAGCGCAGGATTCCAGCCGTTGTCAAGATGTACGATACCGATGGAATTCGGGAAAACCTTCTTCAAAGCTTCATAGCCGGCAATGAACAACTTGGCATAGTTCTCGCACGAATCGGGCGTAGCGTGACCAACGGGCCAAATCATTCCGTTGCTGGTCTCATTGCCTATCTGCACCCATTTGGGTTCGATGCCGTTATCCTTGAGCAAAGTAAGAACGTCGATAGTGTGGTCGGCCACATCCTGGCACAACTGCTCCACACCATGATCGGCCCAAGCATGAGGTACAGGCTGATGTCCGGGATCGGCCCACCAGTCGCTGTAATGAAAATCGACCATGATGTCGAGACCCAGTTCCTTGGCACGCTTACACTTGACGAGCAGGTCATTCTTGTCGCACCAGCTGTCGGCTTTGTACTCCTTGAACTCATCAGCCCACTTCGGACGAGGGCGGCCTGCAGGATCGACCCAGACACGCAAACGCACGGCGTTCAGCCCGCAATCCTTCATCACCTGATTGCAGTCGCCCTCCTTTCCCTCAAAGTTATAGAACTTGTAGCCTCGACTCTCATATTCGGTGTACCACGAGATGTCGGCTCCCAAAGCGAAGTCGTCGTCAGAACTATCGCTGGAAACAGATTTTGGACCACACGAAGAAAAAATCAGTGGCATAACCACTATCGCTGACAATAAAACTTTTTGAATCATATTTTTCATAGAAGTATTATTTTTATGGTGCAAAGATAGGAAGTATTGACGAATTATCCAAATTTACGGCAAGTATACTTGGCAGATAGTCTGCTTATCGGCCGTATAATTAATATTTATTAAGCATTCTTTTGGAAAAATGGGTAGAAATCATTATCTTTGTCCCCGTAAAGAGAACTAAAACTACTTAACAAGCGTATCATTAATAAATGAATACAGATTGGATTTATAACTTGTTTATGGGCACGGGCGTTGCCCATTCCGTACTAATGGTGGCCCTGGTCATTGCTGTAGGACTTTCCATGTCGCGCATCAAGATAGCAGGCATCTCGCTCGGTGTGACATGGATCCTTTTTGCCGGCATTGTCTGCGGACACTTCGGCATGGTGCTCGACCCCACGACATCAAACTTTGTCAAGGAGTTCGGCCTCATCCTCTTTATCTACAGCGTCGGCCTGCAGGTAGGCCCCGGTTTCTTCAGTTCGTTCCGCAAGGGTGGCGTCACCTACAACATGCTGGCTACCGCCATTGTGCTGCTGGGCTGCGTGACTGCCTACGCAATCCACCTCGTGACGGGCGAGAACCTGTTTGCAATGATCGGTGTGCTCTATGGAGCCGTGACCAATACGCCCGGTCTTGGTGCTGCGCAACAGACATTCAGCGATATGCACAATGGCGAACCGAATGCACTCTTTGCCCAAGGCTATGCCATGGCCTATCCGTTGGGCGTTGTGGGCATCATCCTGTGCATCGTGCTCATCAAGAAGATTTTCCGCGTTGACCTTGATGAGGAACAGCGAACCTACAAGGAGCACAGCTTGAACTATGCTGCCATGGTGCAGGATGCCACGATTGAGGTAACCAACGAGGGTGTGGATGGCAAAACCATGGTCGAACTCTCCAAAATAGCAGGACGCGAGATTGTAGTGTCAAGGCTTATGCATCGCGACTCGCAGGACGTGGAGCTCGTGGAGGGGAAGACGCGTCTGAGGAAGGGCGACCGCATCTACATCGTCGCCCTGCCAGCCGACGTTGAGGCAATGACGGCGATACTGGGCCATAAGGTCGATATGGACGAGAAGCAATGGATGAAGCAGAAAGGCAACGAACTGGTGTCAGAGCGTCTGGTAGTGACCAATCCGAAGCTGAACGGCCGCCGTCTGGGTGACCTTGGATTGCGCCACAACTTCGACATCACCATCACCCGCGTGAAGCGTGCTGGCGTTGATATGGTAGCCAGCCCCTTGCTTATTCTGCAGTTGGGCGACCGCGTGACCGTAGTGGGCGAAAAGAAGAACGTCGAGAACGTGAAGTCGCTGATTGGTGACTCGGTGAAGCGACTCGACCAGCCTCAGCTCGCCAGCATCTTCCTCGGCATTGCCCTGGGTGTACTGCTCGGCTCACTGCCCATCTACTTCCCGGGTATGCCCGTTCCTGTGAAACTCGGTATGGCAGGCGGACCACTCATTGTCTCGATACTCATTGCACGTTTCGGCCCACAGTTCAAGCTTGTCACCTACACCACAGGTTCGGCGAATCTGCTGATGCGCGAGATGGGCATCTGCCTCTTCCTTGCGGCTGTCGGCATCGGTGCAGGCAATGGATTCATTCAAACGGTGCTGGATGGTGGCTACTGGTGGGTGCTCTACGGATTCCTGATCACCATCATTCCTCTCCTCATCGTAGGCATCATCGCCCGTGTGTTCTGCCACCTGACCTACTTTACCATCGCTGGTCTGATAGCAGGTTCGACCACCGACCCACCGGCATTGGCCTATAGCAACTCCATCTGCGGTACCGACCAGGCTTCGGTGGCCTATTCGACGGTTTATCCTCTTACCATGTTCCTGCGTGTGCTATGCGGACAGATTCTGGTGCTGATGGGATAGACCTTTCCGCAAACCAATCAAACGACCCGCAGGTGATGCCTTCGGGTCTTTTGTTTATGCGTTCCTTCATCCGCGAAGCAGGGCATCTGCCCGTGGAGGATATCGCCGAAAGTGTGAACGCCCAGTTTCATACGCACAACAAGCTGGTCGTGACGGCACCTCCGGGTGCAGGCAAGTCAACACTGCTCCCACTCACCATCCTATTCGACTCGTCCGATGGTGGAAAGATCCTCATGCTCGAGCCCAGACGACTGGCTGCCCGACAGGTTGCCGAGCGAATGTCGGCGATGATAGGTGAACAAGTGGGGAAAACCATCGGCTACCGAGTGAGATTTGAATCGAAGGTGTCGGAAGACACCCGCATCGAGGTGCTGACAGAGGGCATCCTGACCCGCATGATTGTGGATGACCCGACGCTCGAAGGGGTCAGCATGATTATCTTCGACGAGTTTCACGAACGCAATCTGGCTTCGGATGTAGCTTTTGCCTTGACGCGAAAGACCCAGCAGATTATTCGTCCCGACCTCCGCATACTGGTCATGTCGGCCACCATCGACGCGCAGTCGATTAGCAAGATGCTGGAGGCACCTTTCGTGACGTGTGAGGGACGTATGTTCCCCATCGAGACCATCCACGTCGCTCCGCAGACCACCTCAATCGCTTCGCCCGTCGAGGGATGTGCATTGTCGGTCAGCCATGCCATCCGGCAGGCACATCATGACCATGAGGGCGACATCCTTGCATTCCTTCCAGGAGAAGCAGAAATCAGGCGATGCTCCGAACTGCTTGGCACGGCCTTGGGATCGACCCGCATCTATCCCCTCTATGGAATGTTGCCGCCTAAGGAACAGCAGCAAGCCATTGCGCCAAGCAAGGCTGGAGAACGCAAGGTGGTGCTTGCCACCTCCATCGCCGAGACGTCGCTCACCATCGAAGGTGTCCGCGTGGTTGTAGATTCAGGATTGTGTCGAAAGATAATCTTCGATTCCCAAACCGGGCTAAGTCGGCTCGAAACCGTGCAGATCAGCAGGGACATGGCAGATCAAAGGCGGGGACGTGCAGGACGCCTTGCCCCAGGTGTCTGCTATCGACTCTGGACGTTGGCAACCGAGCATCGCATGGCAGCGTGTCGAGTGCCCGAAATCGAAGAAGCCGACCTTGCGCCGATGGCTTTGGACGTAGCGACATGGGGCGGATGCAACATAAAGGAACTGCAATGGATCACCCCACCGCCTCCTGCTCATGTCGAGCAAGGGTTGCGACTGCTCCGACAGCTCAATGCCCTGGACGAAGAAGGTCGAGTGACCGGACACGGCAGGGCTTTGGCAAAACTCCCTTGCCACCCGCGCATTGCCCAGATGCTTGTGCTGGCACATGGCAAGGTGCAGAAAGCCCTGGCTGCCGACATTGCAGCCTTGCTGGATGAAAAAGACCCGTTAGTCGCCGAAAATGCGGGTGCAGAACTCCGTCTGAGACTCGATGCCTTGAACGAAGCACGCGCAGGACGTCGCAAAGGGAAAGTCTGGGAACGCATCATTCGTGCAGCCGAACAATACAGGCGGCTGGCACAGCAGGCTCCAACGCAAGGGGAAGAAACGCTGCAAGGGGAATCCATGCTCCTCGCTGCAGCCTACCCCGAACGCATCGCACAAGCCATCCCCGAGGGTGTCGGCTGCTTCCGATTGGCGAGTGGTGACACGGCAAGGGTTGATGCGCACGATGACCTCTGTGCCTACGACTGGATAGCCATAGCAAATATCCACACTCAGCAAGGCGGCATCGGTAACATCTTTCTGGCATCACCCTTGCATCGCACCGCACTGAAAGCCTTTGCAAGAGAGAAAGAGAACATCTCATGGGACAGCAAACGAGGACAGGTCATCGCACAACGTGCATATCGCATCGGCTGCCTTCTGGTGGAAAGCAAGCCAATGGTCATCGATGCGACGTCAAACCCAGAAGCGGCTGACAAACTGCGGCGAACCATCACCAGGGTTATCTGCGAAGCTGCCAGGAAGGAAGGCAGAAGTATGCTTGACTTCAACGACGAAGTGGAGAATCTCCAGCGACGAGTGGCTACGGTAGCCAGCTGGCACCCCGAACTTCACCTTCCTGACCTTGGTACCGATGCCGTGCTGCAGCGTTGCGAAGATTGGTTGCCCTTCTTTATGGAGGGGAACAGCGACTTGAAACGAATCGACCTCACCCAGGCACTATGGACGCTACTCAGCTACGAGCAGCAGCTGCAGGTGAATCGGCTTGCCCCGACCCACATCAGCGTGCCGACAGGCAGCAGGATCCGCGTGGAATATCGTCAGGGAGCAGAACTTCCCATCCTGCGCGTCAGGCTGCAGGAATGTTTCGGCATGACAGATACCCCACGTGTCGATGATGGCGAGCGTCCCATCTTGATGGAACTGCTTTCCCCAGGCTTCAAGCCCGTACAGCTTACCCGCGACCTGCACAGCTTCTGGTCGGAGACCTATTTTGAGGTTCGCAAGGAATTGCGCAGACGCTATCCCAAACATTCCTGGCCCGACAATCCGGCAGAAGCAGAAGCGGTGAGAGGCGTTAAACGAAACAGAGAATAAGAAACAATGACTCCACAGGAGGCGAAATACCGACAAATGACAACTGAGCCAGTTCCGAAACTGGTGACATCGCTGGCCATCCCTTCGATGGGCAGCATGATGGTGACTGCCCTCTACAACATCGCTGACACCTACTTCGTCAGTCAGACGGGCACACAAGCCACGGCAGCATTGGGCGTGGTCTTCACCTATATGGTGCTGATCCAGGCCTTCTCGTTCTTCTTCGGACAAGGTTCGGGCAACTACATCTCCCGTGCATTGGGGGCAAGGCGCACTGAGCAAGCTGCACAGATTGCTGCCACAGGATTCTTTTCGGCGATGTTCTTCAGCGCGACCTTGGGCATTTTCGGTTTTTTCTTCATGAAGCCGATTCTTTCGACATTAGGCTCCACACCCACCATCATGCCCTACGCCTGCAGCTACTTCCAATGGCTGCTTCTGGGCTCACCGTTCATCTCGTGCACATTTGTGCTGAATATCCAGATGCGATTCCAAGGCAATGCGGCGATGGCACTCACCGGCACGATGACAGGAGCCGTGATCAACATGGGTCTTGACCCCATTCTCATCTTTGGGTTCAAGATGGGCGTGGCTGGTGCAGGACTGGCGACCGCCATTTCGCAGGTCATCAGTTTCTGCATCATGCTGTCGATGTGCGGCAAGAGGGGCGGTCTGGCAATCCGATGGAGCAACTTCCATCCCACCCTCCTCCAATATCGCGAGATTGCACGTGGAGGTCTTCCCTCCTTAGGCAGACAAGGGACAATGGGACTCACCGCACTGGTGCTCAACAACGTGGCAGGATGCTATGGGGATGCTGCTATTGCCGCATTCTCGGTGGTCAATCGCATCGTGATGTTTGTGCAGTCATTGCTCATAGGTTTTGGCCAAGGGTTCCAGCCGGTCTGCGGATTCAACTATGGAGCGAAACTCTATGGACGTGTTCGCGCGGCATTCAAGTTCTGCGCAGCAACTACAACGCTCTACTCCATCCTGCTTGTCGTCCTCGGACTGTTGTTTGCCCCCAATGTTGTGGGTCTTTTCCAATCGGACGATACAAGGGTTTTGATTCTTGGCACCCGCATCCTAAGGTTTCAGTGCCTGACCTATGCTTTCACAGGGTTCGCCGTCTCAACCAATATGTTCCTGCAGAACATTGGTGCCACATGGAGCGCATTGTTTACCGGCATCTCCCGACAAGGGCTCTTCCTCATTCCTGCCCTTTATATTCTCCATATTACGCTTGGACTGGACGGAGTGATTGCCGCACAGCCTGTTGCGGATATTTGTGCACTTATTCTCGCCATTCCTTTATGGTGGAAACACTATAGCAAGATGGATATTCTTGAAAGAAACAAACAATGATAAACAATATTATTTTTGACTTGGCAGGTGTGCTGCTCAACCTGAACATCGAACGTGACACGGAGGCACTGCTTTCGGTGGGTCTGCCCGATTTCGAGGGTTGTATAGCAAACCGCAAGATTCGTGGCCCAATCTCCCTGTACCTGAACGGGCTTACCGACAAGCCCACCTTCCTCAAGGCTATTCGTCCCTTCTGCTTTCCCGAAGCCACCGACGATGAGATTCTCGCTTCGATGGATGCCGTGCTCGACGACCTCCCCGCATCGCGGCTGGCAGCACTCGTGGAACTGCGCAAACACTACAAGGTTTATCTGCTCAGTAATCTCTATGACACGGCATGGGATTATACACAGGAACTGATCCAAAGGGGTGGATACTCCGTTGAGCAGTGTTTCGACGAAGCATTTATCTCCTACCAACTGCAATTGGCGAAACCGAATCCCCTTATTTACCAGAAGGTGTTTGAGGCCACAGGGATCAAGCCCGAGGAAACCATCTACTTCGACGACACTCACGATAATATCGAAGCTGCCAGAAAACTTGGCGTGGTGTCATGTCTTGTTCCGATGAATGAGATAGAAAGCTGCGAAGAGTATCGGAGATTACTCAAGTTTCGCGAAGGCGAAACTTGATGGATATTTAGGGATTCTAAGGGATATTTAGGGATATTAAAGGACAAATGTTTCTTGGGTGCCATTCTCTATAGGCGAAAGTAATGTCCCTTTTACTACTCTTTTACTCCCCTTTTACTCCCGAAAGTGACGTCCCTTAATATCCCTAAATATCCCTTAGAATCCCTAAATATCCCCAAATATGTTTCAGAAATTCATCATAACCGACGATGGTGTCCTCAAATTCGGGCACGTCTATTTGCATCGCGATATGCTCCCCATTGGCGAAGATGATTGTCATGGGGGTGGCCTTTGGAAAATCGATCACAGTCGGAACGCGATACTGCTCTTCGGCAGGTCGTTCGACTTTGGTGGACCAGATTTCAGTTATGTGCGCCGCATCGATTGGACAGGAGTCGGGGGACATCCGCTTCCCCTCTTCTTCCTACCTCATTGGCCCAACGAGGACACGATGGAGGCTGTTTATGCCAATCCATAGTTCTTCTATCTGACTGATGTTTCCACAAACATAATACTTCAATTATTCAGAATGACTCTCTTCCTAACAAGCAGCCCAACTCTCGGCTGGGCGGGCGACTTGAATCCGGCAAATGGATTTATCGACAGACTGCGAACAGTTCTTCCTCATCCATGCCATTGCCTGCTGATAACTTCAGCACCCGATGACAAGGAGATGACAGATCGGATGGCATGGGAAATGCGCGAAATTTTCGAACGTGCGGACATGGCTTTCGACAAATATGAAGTGTTGGACCGCAGAACACAGAAATACGCATCGCGAATGATTCGCGATGCCAACTTCATCATCCTATGTGGTGGACATGTGCCGACCGAGAACAAGTTCTTCAGGGAATTGCATCTCCGTGCCCGACTCAGCAGATTTGAGGGTGTCATCATGGGCATCAGTGCAGGCTCCATGAATGCAGCAGACCTCGTATATGCCCCGCCGGAACTTGATGGCGAGAGCCTGGATCCCGACTACGAGATCTACCTCCGAGGTCTTGGCATGACCAATGTCAACATATTACCACACTTTCAGGTGATACGGGATTCGTGGCTCGATGGACGTTTGCTCATTCATGACATCGTTGCAGGACACAGTTATGCACATCCCATCTACTGCCTCAACGATGGCACCTATTTGCTCATCACTCATGCCGAAGATGCCAAGAACAGACGTACAGAACTGCATGGTGAGGCATATCGAATGAAAGATGGCAAGCTGATGCTCATCTGCCATGATGACGAAAGCAGGTTTATCTGCAAGAACGGCTCATTACGATTTATCAATTAAAACCAATTATTCCTTATTATGAACTTCATCTATATCTCACCCAACTTCCCCGATGCCGCGTGGAAGTTCTGCAACGCCTTGAAGAATAATGGCGTTCGCGTCCTTGGTATTGGCGATCAGCCATACGAGGAACTGAAACAGGAACTGAAGAATGCCCTGACAGAGTATTACAAGGTATCTAATCTTGAGAATTACAGCGAGGTCTATCGTGGCGTAGCGTACTTCGCTTGGAAGTATGACCGCATCGACTGGATAGAGTCAAACAACGAATACTGGCTGGAGATGGACGCACGTCTGCGCACCGACTTCAACGTGGTTTCCGGCATCAGAGGCGATGCCATCAATGCCATCAAGGAGAAATCCGAGATGAAGAAGTATTATGCCGAAGGAGGCATTCGCACAGCACGTCAGATAAAGGCCTCGGAAGGATATGAAGCCGTGAAACGCTTCGCATACGAAGCCGGGTATCCGCTTTTTGCCAAGCCAGATGTCGGCGTTGGGGCCAACGGCACCCACAAGATTATCGACGAGGATGATCTCCTGAATTTCTTCCAGACCAATGCGCCGGCTGACCAGTACGTCATTGAAGAATACGTCACGGGCAACATCTGCGACTATGATGCCATCATTGATTCACGCGGAAATCCAATCTTCGAGTCGTGGAGTGTTTGTCCTCCTTCCATCGCCGACATTGTGGCACAAGACCTCGACTCGACCTATTACGTAGAAAAGGACATGAACGAGAATCTTCGCTACTGGGGGCGTCAAACGGTGAAGGCCTTCGGTGTGCGCAGCCGCTTCGTTCATTTGGAGTTCTTCCGTTTGAATAGGGCACATCTTGGTCTCGGCAATGTGGGCGACTTCGTAGCCTTGGAAGTCAATATGCGCCCTGGTGGAGGTTATACACCGGATATGCTGAACTATGCACATTCGGTGGATGTTTACAAGATCTGGGCCGACATGGTGGCTTTCGACTGTCGTACTACTCCTGACCCTCATGACGACTATTACTGCGTCTTTGCAGGAAGGCGCGACAATGCGCAGTATCATCTCGACCATCAAGCCATCATGGAAAAGTATGCATACGCCTTGAAGCAATGGGACCGCGTGCCTGATGCCCTGTCTCCAGCGATGGGCAATCAGTCGTACATTGCCCGTTTCCGCACGCAGGAAGAAAAGGACCAGTTCATCTTTGACGTTTGCAACAGGAAATAATCATGCAGGTAGAGTATCATAAATGGTATAGTCGCTACCTCAATCGCGACATGGAATACAAGACGTATGGCGACCGGGGTCATGCTCTTATTGCATTCCCTTGTCAGGATGGCCGTTTCTACGACTTTGCTGACCGGGGCATGATTCATGCGCTGGCGCCATGGATTGAAGCCGGCAAGATTCGCGTCATTTGTGTGGATGGCATCGATTGGGAAACCTGGTCAAACTTTGGAGGCGATCCACGATGGCGTATTGAACAGCACGAGCGTTGGTTCAACTACATCATCGAGGAGCTGCTTCCCAATATAGGTTATTATTTCGGAGAAACCTTCATGGTAACAGGCTGCTCGATGGGAGCGATGCATGCTGCGAACTTCTTTTTCCGCCGCCCAGACATCTTCGACACGGTCATCGGACTGTCGGGACTTTATCACACAAGATACAGCTTCCCCTTCTATTCTGACGAACTCACCTACGACAATTCCCCTCAGGATTTCCTGCGGAACATGCCGGAAGATCATCCCTGGATGCATCTATATCGCCAACGCCGCATCGTATTCTGCATAGGTCAGGGACGATGGGAAGAAGATACGTTAGATTCTACCCGTCAGCTCGACACCATTCTCTGCGAGAAACATATTCCAGCATGGTTCGACTATTGGGGCTCTGACTGCGACCACGATTGGCCATGGTGGCGCAAGCAGCTTCCCTACTTCATGAGCCATCTGGAGCCAATCTAATTATTAAAACAGCAAAAAACGGGACGCCCAATCGAGCGTCCCGTTTTTTATTGGGTATGAAGATCCATTAGCCGATATTGAACATCACCTTGAGTGTGTTGTCGATGCCCGAGAAGCCCATGAATGCCATTGCCAGCAGACCAGCGATGAGCAGAGCGATAGGCGTTCCCTTCATGCCCTTGGGCACATCAGTCACTGCAATCTGCTCACGGATGCCTGCAAAGAGAACCATGGCGAGTGTGAAACCGAGCGCAGTGGCTACGGCATAGACTGCCGATTCAAGCAGTGTGTATTCAAAGTTGATCACGTTGATGGCAACACCAAGGATAGTACAGTTGGTGGTAATCAGAGGAAGGAATACGCCAAGAGCCGAATAGAGCGAAGGCATAGACTTCTTGAGGATGATTTCAACCATCTGAACAAGAGCTGCAATCACGAGGATATAGACGATGGTCTGCATGAACTGCAACCCGTAGGGCACCAACACAAAATAATAGATAGGCCAGGTGACAAGCGTAGCGAGGAGCATAACGAATGCCACTGCCATACCCATTCCTGCAGCGGTGTCAACCTTCTTCGATACTCCCAGGAACGGACAGATACCAAGGAACTGAGCCAATACGATATTGTTAACAAATATCGCGGCAATAATCATAATAATGTATGACATATCTTACTGGGGTATTACTTGTTGAACAACTTATTGAAAATAGCAGAAAGGTAAGCCAAGGTGATAAATGCACCAGGAGCGAGCACGAATGTCAGGGCACCATAGTTCTCAGGCATAATACCCACTCCGAAGATGGCACCTGTACCGAGGAATTCGCGGCAAGCACCAAGGATGGTCAATGCACAGGTGAAACCAAGACCGATACCGATGCCGTCGCAGGCAGAATCGATGACACCATTCTTGCAGGCAAACGATTCAGCACGACCCAGCACAATACAGTTCACCACAATAAGGGGGATGAAGATGCCGAGGCTCTTATCCACCTCTGGGAAATAGGCCTTGAGCAGCAATTGAACGATGGTTACAAAACCTGCAATTACAACGATATAGCAAGGGATATGCACCTTATCGGGAATGAAACGGGCAATGGCAGAGATAACGATATTGGCGAGTATCAGCACCACCATAGTAGCGAGACCCATCGACATGCCATTGAAGGCCGAAGAGGTAGTACCCAGCGTGGGGCACATACCAAGGAGCAACACAAATGTAGGGTTCTCCTTAATGAGACCATTGATAATAATACCGAGTTTACTCATAATAAAAATCTCCTTACATGAATGTTATTATTCTTCTGACTGGATTGCATCTACCATATCGCCCACAGTTTCGGCAGCTTCTTCAACTGCTTCTTTCACCTGACCTGTGGCACCCGTATTAGCATCAGTACCTGTAACAGTGGCGTAAGCGAGTGCGATGGCATCGCAGAATGCGCGAGTAGAGATAGTGGCAGCAGTGATGGCATCCACTTCGCCTCCATCCTTGGTGACAGTAAGGTTGGCCTTGCCAGGGTTCTTGCCAATGACACCTGTACCCTTTACGCCATTCTCGCCCTTGCCTTGGAACCAGAAGGGCATCTTAGCGCCCAGACCTGGGGTCTCGTTCGAGCAATCGAGGACGTTGTATCCCGTGATGTTGCCTTCCATATCGAAGCCCATCATGACTTTCACCTTACCACCGAAACCCTTCTTGGTGACAACTTCAACTGCGCTGCCTACCTGCTGTCCATCCTTGCTGACAGCGAAGATGGTGGCGGGCAGACCATTGCCACAATCCTCAAGGACATAGGGGTCGGACACTGCATCGAATGCAGGAGTTACGGCCTCAATGGCATCCTTCTGAGCAGCGGCAGTAGCAGCAGCAATAGGCTCGGAGGTAATATGTGCAACCGCTCCAAGCAATCCACCCACGACCAGCGTGATTACGGTCAGTGAGAGGAACATATTCTTCAATGAATTTTCAAGCTTTGCCATAACGATTACTTTTTAACAACGCCGAAACGCTTTGGTTTGACATACGAGTTGAGCAGAGGCACAAAGGCGTTCATAATCAGGATAGCGAACGACATACCTTCGGGATATGCGCCATAGCGACGAATTACCATGGTCAGGAAGCCGATGCAACCGCCATAGATGAGCTGCGAACGAGGATTCATAGGAGAGGTCACATAGTCGGTTGCCATGAAGATAGCGCCGAGGAACAGACCGCCACCGAGGAACTGCTGCATGATGATGTTCCAGTTGCTAACACCCGGAATGTCCTCGAAACCATAGAACAGGCAAGCGAAGACAAAAGCCGAAGCAAGCGTAGCGACGGGAATCTCCCAAGTGATGGTCTTCTTGTAAAGCATATAGCAACCACCAAGAAGCAGGAGGAGCGCAGAGTCCTCACCCATCGAACCCGCAGTCGTACCGAGGAATGCCTCGCCCAAGGACTCGAGGGAAACGCCACTGGCGCCATTTACCAGCTGGGTAATCAGAGAAAGAGGAGTAGCTCCAGTAGCCACATCGAAATAACCAGCCTCAACAGGCCATGTGGTCATCTGGACGGGATAGGCTACGAGCAGGAATACACGTCCGACGAGCGCAGGATTGAAGATGTTCTGACCCAGACCGCCGAATGACATCTTACCGATTCCGATTGCGACAAGTGCGCCAATGATGATAATCCAAACAGGAAGGTTAGAAGGCACGTTGAACGCCAGAAGCAAACCGGTAAGGACAGCCGAAAGATCGGTGATCGAAGGAGTCACCTTCAGCACGAACTTCTGAATCAGGAACTCGAAGAGCACGCAGGCGCAAACCGATGTCAATGTGACAATGATGGCTCCCAAGCCGAACTGGTAGAAGGACCAGAGCAGAGCGGGACACAGTGCAATGATCACCTGAAGCATGCACTTCTGGGTGCTGTTGCCGCTGTGTACGTGCGGTGACAATGAAACGTTTAATTTATTCATTTGTTTTCAACATTTAATTATCAACATACAACTTATTTAGCCGCAGCAGCTGCCTTTGCAGCTTCAGCCTTGGCCTTCGCTTCGGCTGCACGGGCACGGAGGATGCCCATCACTTTGGGCTTACCCTGACGAATCCAATCAAGCAATGGTCGATTGGCCGGGCAAGAGAAAGAGCATGAGCCACACTCGATGCAATCGTAGATGCGCTCTTCCTCACACTTGTCGAGCATATCCTTCTCTGCAAATTTTGCAAGGAAGTTGGGCTGCAAGCCCATCGGACAAGCATGCACACACTTGGCGCACCTGATACATGGACTGGCCTCTTTGCGGCGTGCCTCTTCGTTCTTCATCACGAGGATGCCCGAGCATCCCTTCACCATGTAGCTGTTGGTGTCAGGCATGGCCTTACCCATCATTGGACCACCGGAAATGATCTTGCCGGTATCTTCGGGGACACCTCCTGCGGCCTCGATAAGCTGCTGGATAGGTACACCGATACGCGCCAGGAAGTTGCTTGGCTTGGCTACACTCTTACCAGTGACGGTGACAATGCGCTCGATGAGCGGCTTGTTCTTCTGAACAGCTTCGTAAACAGCAAATGCAGTGCCTACGTTCTGAACAAGAGCACCTGTAGCGATTGGGAGACCTCCCGATGGAACCTCTGCTCCAATCACAGCATTGATCAACTGCTTTTCGCCTCCTTGCGGATACTTCAGCTTGAGGGGAACGATTTCGATTTCGGGGAAGCCCTTCTTTGCGGTCTCGGTCAGGAGCTGGATTGCATCCGGCTTATTGGCCTCGATGCCGATATAAGCCTTGTTGACACCCATTGCCTTCTCAAGAATCTGCACACCGATGCAGATCTCTTCAGGATGAGCAAGCATCAAGGCATGGTCGGAGGTGAGATAAGGCTCACACTCTACACCATTGATGATGACACACTGAGGCTTGGCTGTCGGAGGAGGCATGAGCTTCACCTGTGTCGGGAAGGTTGCACCACCCATACCGACGATGCCCATTTCCTTCACCTTGGCAATAATCTCTTCCTTGGTCAGCGTGATTTCACGCTTGATATCCTTCGAACGGTCGATGTTCTCAAGCCATTCGTCGCCTTCTACCTTAATGAATACGGCAGGAACCTTCTTCCCAGTTGGATCCTCAACAACGTCCACCTTGTCAACAGTACCACTGACAGAGGAATGAACAAAAGAAGAAACGAAACCTCCAGGTTCACCGATAGGAGTACCAACTTTCACCTTGTCGCCCTTGGCAACAATAGCCTTCGACGGAGCACCGAGATTCTGGGCCATGGGGATAGCTACAACAGCAGGCACGGCAGCGACCTCGATGGGAGCCTTGGCGGAAAGCTTATTTGCGGCGGGATGAACACCGCCGAGTTTAAAAGTCTTCATATCTTGTAATTATGAATTATCAATTATCTGATTATTGCGGCTGGTCTGCCTTGGGAGCGGCAGGAGCTTCAGCAACCTTTGCAGCAGCTTCGGCAGCCTTGGCAGCAGCAGCTTCGGCAGCCTTCTTGGCGGCCTCTTCCTTGGCCTTGGCAGCATCAGCGGCCTTCTTTGCCTTCAGTTTCTCGACGATGGTCTGAACTGCGGTAGTGCAGTGGATAGCGCCCGTTGGACATTCAGCTACACACATTCCGCAAGCCTTGCACTTCTCAGGATCAATGTAAGCCAGATTGTTGGCGATGGTGATGGCCTCGAACTTACAGGTCTTCTCACACTTGCCGCATCCGATACAAGCGCTGGCACAGGCCTTGCGAGCCACACCGCCCTTGTCCTTGTTGATGCAGCTTACCCATACGCGCTTAACAGCAGGTGTCTTGGCGGCATTCTTCTTGCGAATCTCAATCACAAGCTTCGGACAAGCCTTGGCACACGCACCACAAGCCACGCACTTTTCCTCGTCAACTTCGGGAAGTCCGGTGATGGCGTTCATGTGAATGGCATCAAAAGTACAAGCTCTGACGCAGTCGCCCAGACCGAGACATCCGAATGCACAGCCGGTCTCTCCTGCGAAAGTCGATGCTGCTACGGCACACGACTTCACGCCATCATAGTTAGAAAGTTTAGGACGACATTCCAGGTTGCCATTGCATCGAACCACAGCAAGCTTAGGTTCGGCAGCACCTGCCTCAACTCCGAGGATTCCTGCCACTTTAGCCATGCAGTCGGAACCGCCCACCGGACAGAGCAAGCTGCCCAGCGAATTGCTGGCATCCCTCTCCTTGACGCACGCATCAGCCATACCATGACATCCAGGGAATCCGCATCCGCCACAGTTTGCACCAGGCAGAACTTCCTCCACTTGTCCCACGCGAGGATCCTCGTAAACATAGAACTTCTTTGATACAAAGTAAAGTACCAAAGAGCCTACGGCACCAAGCACGCCAAGCACGCCAAGTGCTAACAAAATTACGTTCATAGTGATACTAATGTTAATAATAATATTTTAAATGTATAAGATTCATTGCTGATCTGCAAAAAGCGCTAATAGAGTCTTTCAAGCGTAAATTCTGTCTTTCGTTCCAGACGTTCACGCTGCATCCACACAACCAGGAAATAAAGGCCCAACAACAGCAAGGTGACAAGACACCCTAACATCTCGCTGCCTAAGTAACCAACGATTGTGAATAAGCAAATCAAGGCAAGCAGCATGGGGATTACAAAAGCCAGGAGAACCGCTTTCCAAGCCAATCCGCTGGAAACAATCACGCGGACATAATCACCCACCTCGTACGATATGCCAAAGCTGTTTGCCACCACTTCCCTTTGCTTCGAATCAGAAGTGCCACTGCTGCATAAGGTCTTGGCATGGCAACCGGAACAAGCCGAGTTTTGTACAAACTGAACAGTGACCCGTTGTCCATCTACTTTGACTACGACTCCTTCATGTGTGATATGATTGCTCACGATTAAAGAAAATTTTGTCTCCCAGTTAACGGTCGTGGGAGCTATTTTACGCTTATTTTGCGGCAAAGTTAATGAATTTTGTTGAATGTAGCATTATTTTTCGCAAAAAAAATGCTTATTTATGTTATATAACACAAAAAAAAGTGCTTTTTGTAGTCGAATATGAGGTTTTTTTTGTATTTTTGCGCCATCAAAACAAAGAAAAATGAGACATCGCAAAAGATTTTATACCGGTTTCCTGCTTCTCCTGGTCTTGGTTTCCTGCAGTTGCCAAAGGACGGCTTCGGGCAATGCAAAATCCGCTGGTGGTCAAGTCCCGCAATCCTCTTCTCACATGATGACGCAGTTTTCAGCAGATTCCGCCTACAAGTATGTAGCAAGCCAATGCGATTTTGGACCTCGCGTGCCAGGTTCCGAAGCGCAGAAGGCATGTGCGAAATGGTTGGAGGAAGAATTGCTCCGTCATGGGGCTACAGTTAAATGCCAGGAGGGAGAAATGACCGCATACAATGGGTCGAAGCTTCCTGTCATCAACATTTTGGGTTCATTCAACCCCGATGCCAAGATGCGAGTCCTCCTGATGAGCCATTGGGACAGCCGTCCCTTTGCTGACAATGACCCAGATGCCTCCAAACGCAAGTTGCCCGTGATGGGAGCCAACGATGGTGCGTCCGGCGTAGGAATACTTCTCGAACTGGCACGCCTCTGCAGCCAGTCGCTTCCTCAGGTCGGCATTGACATCTTCCTGACCGATGCGGAAGATTATGGAGCACCAGACGAATGGAGTGGCAGTCACGACGAGAAATGGTGGGCTTTGGGCACCCAAATGTGGTGCAAGCAGGCCGCCAAAGATGGCTATCGCGCACAATTTGGCATCCTGCTCGACATGGTGGGTTCTGCCAATGCCACATTCTATCGCGAATACTACAGCGAGCGTTATGCCAATTCGTTCGTCAATGAGATCTGGCAGACGGCAGCACGGCTTGGTTATAGCGACCTTTTCATCGACCAAGGGGGAGGCGGAGTCACCGATGACCATGTCTTCGTGAACCGAATGCTCCATATTCCTTGCGTTGACATTATCGACACACGCCCTGACGCCGAAGGCACCTTCTGCCCCGAATGGCATACCTCACGGGACACGATGGAGAACATCTCCCAAGAAACGCTGGGAAAGGTTGGACGTGTCCTCGTCTCGCTTCTTTGGTAATCCGTCACTCTAACAAATCAAAACTTTCAGACAACCCAGATAACTCAAACACCCCTATGACAATCAACGAGATTCAAGACCAAATCATCGACGACTTCTCTGCGTTTGATGACTGGATGGATAAATATCAGATGATCATCGAAATGGGTAACAACCTTGAACCACTCGACGAGAAGTACAAGACCACACAGAACCTCATCGAAGGATGCCAGAGCCGCGTATGGCTCCAGGCAGACCATGATGAGGAAACGGATTTGATCCATTTCACAGGTGACTCCGACGCAGTAATCGTCAAAGGACTTGTAAGCTTAGTCATCCAGGTTCTTTCCGACCATACACCTGATGAGATTCTCAATGCCGACCTCTACTTTATCGAGCAAATAGGACTGAAGGAGAACCTCTCTCCCACCCGCTCCAACGGGTTTCTGTCGATGATAAAGCAGATGCGCATCTATGCCCTTGCATTCAAGGCCAGGAATTCATAAGTCTTTAGCCAAAAACAATAACACACCCCCTCAAAAAATGAAAAAGCTTCTCACACTCCTGTTGGCATGTGCCACATTGTCCACAAGCATCGCCCAGATTACAGCTCCCGTCATCGAAGAAAAGCCCGAAACCGACATCAAGTACATGGTCGGTGCCGTTACGGAAGTCGGTGGCAAGGTAGTCCTATCCCGCACGGTAGAGGTCCCCGCAGGACTCACCCAGCAGGAAGTCATGAACCGTGTTGACGCTTGGCTGATTCGCTGCACCAAGGACGAGCGTATGCACTTCAACCAGCGTCTGCCCCAAACTGCTGACAATGAGTTACTGCATTCCTACAGCTTGGAGCTCACCTTCTCCAAGTCATTCCTTGCACATGATTTTGCAGAAATGTCGTATGTGCTTGCCGTGCGTTACGAAGGCGGGCAAATCATTTTGGAAATGAGCCACATCAACTACAAGTACACCGAAGGCAACCAACTGAACAAATATACTGCCGAGGAGATGATCACTGACAAGTATGCCTTGAACAAGAAGAAAGACAAACTCGTCTTTGGATTCAAGAAGTTCCGCATCAAGACCATCGACCTTTTGGACGAACTACAGGTTTCGCTTCAGAACGAGTTCAAATAAGTCATGTGGATTCTTCTTGCCTTCCTGAGTGCATTGCTGCTCGGATGCTATGATGTTTTCAAGAAAGTGTCGCTCAGAGACAATGCCGTCATTCCGGTATTGTTTCTTAACACTGTCTTTTGTTCACTCATCTTCCTACCACTGGTTGTTCTTTCAGCCCGTGGTATTATTTCGGCCGACAGTCCCGTTTATGTGCCAATTATCGAGGATAATATCATACATCTTTATATTATCCTGAAATCCGTCATCGTGCTGGCATCATGGATTTGTGCCTATTATGGGTTGAAGCATCTGCCTATCACCATAGCCTCGCCTATCAATGCCACCCGTCCCATTCTTGTGCTCCTCGGTGCCATTTTCATCTTCGACGAGAAACTGAATGCTTGGCAATGGGCAGGTGTAGTGGTATCGATTATAGCCTTCGGACTCATTTCAACGTCCGGCAAGAAGGAAGGCATTCAGCTGAAACATTCCATTTGGCTTTGGGCAGTAATAGCAGGCACACTCATTGGTGCCATCTCCGGTCTTTACGACAAATTCCTGGTGGGAGACCCCAACAATGGCCAGGGATTGTTTGGCATCTGGGCAAACAGAGGATTTCCAAAGATGATTGTCCAGTCATGGTACAACTTTTACCAGGTATTGATGATGGGACTCGTGTGCCTATTGCTATGGGCACCCAAGAAACATCGCAGGAAGCATCCCTTCCAATGGAAATGGCAAATCATCTGCATCTCTATCTTCCTTTCCGTTGCTGACTTCTGCTATTTCTATGCCTTGTCCATTCCCGGTGCGCTCATATCAGTCATCAGCCTCGTGCGTCGTTCCGGTGTCGTGGTAGGATTCATTGCCGGCTGGCTCATCTTCAAGGAGAAAAACATAAAGAGCAAGTCGCTCGACCTGCTCTTCGTGCTTATCGCCATGATCCTCCTCTGGATCGGTTCTATGCAATAAATCTGAATTTAAAATAAATAAAGGTCCCTTGTTCTTGGGACCTTTATTTGTTTAAAGCGAAGGCAACGACATACCATAAATCTTTCGATAGAGATCCAAGGCATAAACGTCAGTCATGCCGCTGATGTAATCGAGGACAGACAAGATGCGGGCATATACACCTTCAGCGCGTGTGTCATATTGCGATGGCACACGATTCAGCAGCAACTTGCTATAGGTGCGATTAGGATGGATTACCGCATCAATGAACTTTTGCAACAGGACTGTAATAATCTGATAACCGGCGACTTCGATATCCACGACATCCGAACTGTTGTAAATCCGAGCAAATGCCACATCGGAGCAATGTTGATAAGCCTGTTCAATATGCGGTGCGACACATTGTATCAGCGGTTTCTGGAACGTGCCGGTAAGGATTTCTTCCTCATGCTCCAAGAATACCTTCGTGCACTCATACACCAATGTTCCGATGGCACGGCTACGCAGATAACCGATCTGTTCATTGATGTCGGACACATAGTTCAAGCCTCGAACAATCTTTTCGCGCATCTCCCCTTCGAAGAATCCGAGCAGCAACTCCTTGGTATCTGCCGTTGACAAGAGTTTCAGATTATGTGCATCCTCGATGTCCATTACCTGATAGCATATATCGTCAGCGGCTTCGACCAGGAAACATAGCGGATGACGACTGTAGCGATGATGCTTATGTTCGAACAATTCAGTGGTAGGCATATCCAGATTCAGACTGCCTTCGATTTCGATAACCTCCAGTCCTAATCTTTCAACCAATCGGAGGAACGATTCCTCCTCCGCTTGGAAAAAGCCGAACTTTGGCTTAGGACCTGCCACAGTGCTTGCATAAGGATACTTGATGATGGATGCAAGTGTGCTATAGGTCAATGCAAATCCGCCCTCACGATGTCCACGGAACTGGTGTGTCAGCAGGCGAAATGCATTGGCATTGCCATCAAAGTGCGTCAAGTCAGCCCATTGGTGAGGCGACATCTCATTCTGAAACCTTTGCCCCTCTCCCTCCTTGAAATAAGAGATGATTGCCCTTTCTCCCGAATGACCGAATGGAGGATTTCCCATATCGTGTGCCAAACATGCGGTAGCCACAATATCGTCGAGCGATTGCAGCTTGTCGGTCCACTCCTCACCCTTGTATTTCTCCAGAAGTTCTATCGAAACATTATTTGCCAGACTTCGGCCCACACTTGCCACCTCAAGAGAGTGCGTCAAGCGATTGTGGACAAAGATTGCCCCTGGCAGAGGGAAGACCTGTGTCTTGTTCTGCAAGCGGCGAAAAGATGGAGAGAAAATGAGGCGATCGTAGTCGCGCTGAAACTCTGTGCGAACGTGAGGACGCAGATTCAGGTTCTCTTGGCCAAAACGGGTAGCGGAAAGCAGTTGATCCCAATTCATAGTTTATAATTCGATATTTATTTTTCTCGTAATAACGAAAAAACGGAATTCCGGTATAACGGTATAACGGTCTAATGGTCCAACGGTCTAACGGAATCTCCCTTATTGAACCTCCAAATACTCAAACTCTACACCTTCAATCCCACTCAGGACAAGGCGATAGCTACCAGCATTTACGAAAGTTCCCGTAGTAGTGCTGATGGTTTTGAACTTTGGCGGAGTAGGCGGAAATGAAATATCCCCTTCGACAACAAGCCTGCCATCAACGCTCGACATCAACGTCCAGTGAGCGCGTGGCGTCTTCGAATCCACATTCTTGTAGCGGAAACGTAAAGCGTACTCTTGTGCAAGCCCCATCTTGATGTCAAAGCTCACTTGGTCAGCATTAACATCAAATCGGGAAGACGGTCTTCCTCCTTTGTCTTCAGGCAGACTTGCCTTATCGGTCTTCTCTATAGTCTGCTGATCGAATTGTGCCCAATTCATGCCAATGCTATATGGATATCCATTCTGCTCAGCCAACGCGGGAAGGTCTGAATCAAGCAGGCCCTTGTCAAACACGAAAGTTCCTTTAGGTCCCCGCTTTCCCAATCTTCTGGCTGTCTCTTCATCCACACTGATCGCGATAGCCGAAACTTTCGCCTGCCCCACCTTGATATGCGGGAAGGCTATGTAGAGCAGGCCGTTTTGTATCGACATCGTCTTATAACTCACGTGGGATACGAAATGACTTCTATTGACGAACCATAAATCCACCTGATACAGGGGACCCGTAGGTAAAGGGAACATGAACCTCAATTCACGACGACCATATCGGTAGTTACGTAACAGTGGCTGATCCACTTTCGCAGCAAGCATCCGACCATCCTCTTGAATCGGATCAAGAGCCCAGCCACGCAGTACGTCCTGACTACCCAAGACGGGACTCAGGTTGTCGGCAGCAAACTGGGGTGCCATTGCCCAACTGTAACTATATCGTGAGTCATCCCCCATCCATACATTGCCATAGCTATCGGTAATCTTATCACCTCCACAATTGTAGCGATAGAGATAGACCCGTCCGGCTTCAGGGGCAAGCGATGATGTCCGTCCAGCAAATGTATGAAGGTTGGGACGAGAACAGTTCTCGCTGGCAGTCTCGTCAAGCAAATAATCAGGCAAGGGGATTCCCTCATACTGATATCCGAGAGCCACCACATCACGAGGCAACAACCTCATGGGCTCCTCAGTGCCTTCAGGCCATTCATTACGAAGAAAAGCCCCCCATGCAACATAAAGATAATAGGCATCCGTAGCTTCCCAAGTCGCAGTAAGCAACCCTTTATAGTTGAAAGGGCCGACCTTGTCAACGGTTCTTAGAAACTCGTCAGGTTGCTGGCGCCCGGGATTGTCGTGACTCGCCAAGATCCATTGGAACTGCCCACACAGACGTTCTCTGTTTTCGTATGCCTGCGACAACTTGGCATGGAGCAATGCGCACTGATGTTCTTCGCTCCAAGAAGCCTTGCTGTCGAACAGCGAAAGAGGCAAACGATCCTGCTTGTCATGCAGCCCGACAGTACGCCATCCACCATATTCGCCATTCAGAAGTTGGTCATCCTGGCTCAACTCTTCGCCATACTCTTCCAATTTGCCACCGTACGTACCGCTCCAGTTCTGAATCACATTCCAATCAGTGCCACTGCCACCATTGCAGGTGGTGATCAATCGTCCGTTCGAGGTATTACCAACGGGACGGCACTTCGGGTCCATCTCACGGATGATGTCGGCGCACTCGCGAGAAAAGTCTTCAGGCAAGGTAGATTCGTTCTGGAGCCCCCAAAGGATAATAGCGGGATTATTACGGCGTTCCTTCACCCATTGGCGCAGCAGCGACTTGAAATTCTCGCGGAACTGCGGCGTATCGTACCAGATATGAGCCGAAAACTGGGGCCACCACAACATTCCCTCTTTGGCCCAATGCTCCTGGTAGCGCAGGTTGTGCGGTTGATGGGCATCACGAAACGCATTGAACCCCATGTGCTTGATGAGCTTGCAGCGGTAGTCTATCTCCTCTGGGCTGAGGGCATGGCTTTGACCAAAGAGATGCTCATATTCGCAAACGCCATGCAGGAAGACGGGGGCTCCGTTCAGGTAGAAACGATGATCCTTATCATCGAGTTTGCCTTCGGCTGTTCGTGCAGGCCATTTCACCTCCGAAAAACCGACTTCTGTCTGTACGCGATCCACAACATCGTGCGTACGTCCCTGCATCACTGTTGTCTGAACGATATATAGCTGAGGATTTTCAAGCGACCAATGCTGTAGTTTCACGTCCCTCATTGGAATTGCCTGATGCACTATCTGCGTTAATTGTGCACCCAATTCAAAGGATTCCTTCTTCAATCGGCCTTCGATCTCCGATTGAACGACACAGATTTCTCCATGATTGTTATAGTTATGCACCTCTGTATCTACAAAAACCGTATCCAACGCTTCGTTCGCCCAGGCATGAATGCCAAAAGGCTCGACACACAGCTTGTCGGTCACTTCAAGTGTGACATTCCTGAAAAGTCCGAAAGGTGCAGAACCCTCACTGAATCCCCATTCTGCCGAGCATCCACCGCAGACCCAAGGGAGATCGGTAATATTTGACGGATGATCGCACTCTATCACCAGATGATTATCCATCTTGGGATTGCTCGTATTGAGATAATCCGTGATATCAAGGCTCGTAACGACTCTGCCTGCTGGCCGATGATTGCAAACCTCATGCCCATTCACCTTGACTGACACATAACTTCCAGCGCCTTCCAGATGCAAGGTATAATGTTGATTTGAAGCCACGGCTGCATCGCTTTCCTTCGTGACTCCATAAAGGGTAAAACGCTGCTCATAACGTGCCTTGCCATGCAGATTCCCATGCATATACTGCCGATAGCCATAATAATCATCCCAATTATGGGGCAGCTCAATGTTCTGGACCTCCAGGCTGTCAGTTCTACCTTCAGGATAACACACAGAATGCCATTTATAATTCAGAGGGAAAGAATTACGGGCCTCAGTCGTAGCGGTCAAAAGGGCGCCCAGCACCATAAAGGCGAGGATCTTTTTCATCATTTCAAATGTTTTTGCAGAAATCTCATCTGTCGGTATCGTGTCTCTGTCGAAATCCAATGCTCGTTGATAGGCGTGATGTAGCACTCTTTCTCACAGGTCAAGGTATTCCACACAATCCACGACGTGGTGGGTGGGCAAGTATTGTCATTATAACCCCATGTCATATACACCGGACACTTCACCAAACGGGCAAAATTGACCACATCGTAATAAGACAAAGTTTCGATGACCTGTTTGTCGAGCTTAATTTCCTTGTAGTAACGATTGAAGTGAGGATAACCTCCTGTACGACCTTCTTCAGCATATCCCGCCATGTCGCTTAGTGCCGGATGAGCAATAGCGACAGCCGTGATTCGAGGATCTAGGCCTGCCAGGACTATTGACAATGCTGCTCCCTGGCTATTTCCTTGAATAAGAATATTCTTTCCATCCCAATGTTCCAACGTGGTCAGGTAATCCACGGCACGCAACAGGCAGGCATAGACTTTCTTCATATAATAGGTGTCACGGCTCTGAATACCATTGGCGAGATATCCATTGCCTGTATGATCGCCGAACGAGCGGGATATATCCTTGTAATCTTCAGCACTAATCGACGGGTTGATACCATGAATTTCCAGTTCGAGGCGGATAATGTTTCCTTCCGTTGCATAAAACTGCGTCTTTAGCGGATCCATGTGCTTCACGCCAGCGCCAGGGGGTGAAACGAGCACAGGGAATTTGCCGTCCTTCTTCGGTATTGACAAATAGCCATAGATACAATGTGGTGCACCTGTGAAGCCTCCATTGAGTTTCACAAGATAACAATCCACCTTATCACTCGAGAATTCCGGTGCAGGAACGACAACAGGATTCGGTTTCGTTGCCTTCTCCTGTTCTTCGAGCACCTGCTTCCAGAATGTCTCAAAATCCTTAGGCATCTGTGTAAAGGCAGTCAGTTGCTCAGGCGACCAACCCAGTTTGATATGATTGTCGAACCGCACGCCTTCCACTTCGCACGTCATCTTGCAATCGCGGAACCCAGCCTTCTTCGGTGACTTGAAGGGAATCTCAGCCTTACCTTTGGCATCGGTCCTCACACTCCCTCGGGTGTCAGCATCGAGACAATCTCCTCCAATCGAATAACTGACCTCCGTATTCGCGAGCGGCATACCATGCCATAATAGTTGAAGGTTGATGCGGGCATCCTTTCCAAGTTCGTAAGTCCAGTCATTATCGTCAGGGACAGCTATCCACTGCAGGTCGGACTGATTCCGGAAGTTCTGCGCATGGAGCTGCAGCGTTCCCATCATCACGAAGCAAATGACACAGAAGAATGTCAATATTGGCTTTTTCATGTATGTTTAGTTTAATAATTCGGGTACAAAGATAAAAGTTTTGGTCGAATTGTGCAAATTTTTTTGGTTTTTTCGTGCATAAACACTATCTTTGCGCCGTAAAAAGAATAGTTTGACCTTTTTTGACCTTTCCAATTACTCGGAGTTTTCCGAGAATTACGATCACTTCGACCCATTCGATCAAAATGAATAAATTCGAAAAGACCCTCCATTTCATCAAGGATGTCATCCATGAGGATTCACCCTTCTATGGGCAGATTTACCTTGTAGGAGGATGTGTGCGCGATGAACTGCTGGGCGAACGATATAGCGACATTGACCTGTTGGTTAATATGCCGAATGGGCAGAAGGCTTTTATCGAGTACATGTGCGCCGAACATGCCGATCGATGCAAGGGGCCATTCTATTATCAGCGCTACGGGACCACTGCCATGGATGTCATCATCGACAATTCACTCACCCTCGTTGAATGTGTCGAACCACATATCGAAGAATATGCCGATGATGACATCACGCTCCTCGAAACACGATTCTGTTCACTTGAGGAGGATGCTTCGCGTCGCGATTATACCTGCAACGCGCTCTATAAGAATCTGCACACAGGTGAAGTGCTTGATCCCACAGGGCGCGGAGTCAGTGACCTAAAGGATGGTCTGCTGATTACGCCCTCCGACCCAGTCACCATCTATCGTCAGGATCCCGTGCGTATGCTCCGAGGCATCCGTTTCAAACACCAGAAAGGTTTCCATTTGGACCCGACCTGCTGGAAGGCCATCTGCGAGAATGCCGACTATATGTCCAACTCTGCGCCCAAGCGTCTCCGAGATGAACTGAACAAATTGCTTAAAAGCCGAACATTCGGCGACAGCATCCAGGACCTTATGACCACAGGCCTGCTCCAATATGTAATACCAGGCATCGAGGAACATTTCAAGGATTCGAAGCCGTTCGAGAGAGCAGAAAACGGACTCACGCTATGGGAACATACACATCGTGCACTCTGCGTCCAGGGACGTGAGCATCCTCGTACCGATACCATCTATAAGCTTGCATGCCTCGTGATGGACATTGCCCTCCTGAACGGGCGAGACGAGGTAGGACAAATTCTCTTGAATGCCGGCATCGGACGGGAGAAGGTTGCAAGCATACTTCACGTCACGGAGCTCTACAAACGTTTCCGTAGCTTGTACGAAAGTGAAGAATATGTAGCAGCACCTCGCATACTGGTTCATTTCAGGAACTCCCTATCCAAGGGACGCGATGATTTTCGCCGTCTTGTTCGTGCCGAAAATTCCGGACTACTTCCTGAGGCACAACTGCCTTGGCGCTTGTTCTACGATGATGGGGAAGGGCCACAACCCCGTCAACGACGCGAACATGAGCGACGCAACAACACCCCCGCTGCCCTTGCTTCAGACCCCGATGCATCAACGCGCAACCACAAACGCAACGTAAAGCGTCGCGAACAGCGCAAACGCGCCCGTTCCCGTCGTCGAAATACCGAATCCTCTTAACCCTCCCCCTCCATGATTATCGCTCCGAGTTTCCTTAGTGCAGATTTTGCACATCTGGAACGTGAAATCGAAATGCTCAACAAGAGCGAAGCCGATATGCTTCATTTCGACGTGATGGATGGATCCTTTGTTCCCAACATCAGCTTCGGCTTCCCTGTGATGGCCTCCCTCCAGCCCGTCGTTCGCAAGCCCATAGACGTCCACATGATGGTAGTTCATCCCGAGCTATGGATTGAGAAAGTGGCTTCCTACGGCGCCGAATACATGACCGTGCATCAGGAAGCATGTCACAACCTGCATCGTTGCATCCAACAGATACACGAGGCTGGCATGAAAGCCGGCGTAGCCATCAATCCAGGCACGCCCAATGTCATGCTCGATGAAGTTTTATGCGACCTTGACCTCGTGCTTATCATGACGGTCAATCCCGGCTTCGGCGGACAGAAGTTCATCCCTTCCATGCTTGACAAAGTACGCCGAATGAGAGCCAAGCTCGTCGAACGTAATTTCAACGCGCTGATTGAATGTGATGGCGGTGTGAATCTCGAAACCGGACGTATGCTTAAAGAAGCTGGCGCAGATGTGCTGGTAGCTGGCAATTCCGTGTTCCGTAGCGAAAACCCCACCGAGACCATTCACAAACTGAAGAATATCTAATTGTTCTGCTACCCAAACGTGCCAAACGTTTGGATACAATCTATTGCACGAGAAGTTTATTCATTTAAAAAGCTCCATGGTTTTCCAAGGTAACTTTATTTTGATTAACTTCGCACCCGAAACTATGAATCATTATCCACATTTTAAATAATTTATAAAGATGGAAATTAAGAATTATGATTTCGCTGGCAAAAAGGCCATCGTACGTGTAGATTTCAATGTACCTCTTAAGGACGGTAAGATTGCTGACGACACCCGTATCCGTGGTGCCGTTCCTACCCTGAAGCTCATTCTTGAGAAGGGTGGTGCGCTCATTATCATGAGCCACATGGGCAAACCCAAGGGCAAGGTTAAGCCCGAACTCAGCCTTGGTCAGATCAAGGAGGCAGTAGCCGCTGCCCTTGGTGTACCTGAGGTCAAGTTTGCTCCCGATTGCGCCAAGGCCGATGCCGAGGCTGCTGCTCTGAAGCCTGGTGAAGTGCTCCTCCTTGAGAACCTTCGCTACTATCCAGAAGAGGAAGGCAAGCCTGTAGGCATAGAGAAGACCGATCCTGCATACGAAGCTGCCAAGAAGGATATGAAGAAGAAGCAGAAGGCTTTTGCTGAGAAGCTCGCTTCCTACGCTGACTGCTACGTGATGGATGCCTTCGGTACCGCTCACCGCAAGCACGCCTCTACCGCCGTCATCGCCGACTACTTCAAGCCCGAAGACAAGATGCTTGGCCTGCTCATGGAGAAGGAAGTTACTGCCGTTGACAATGTTCTCAACAACATCAAGCGTCCATTCGTTGCCATCATGGGTGGCTCGAAGGTTTCGACCAAGATCGGTATCATCGAGAACCTCCTCGGCAAGGTTGACAAGCTCATCCTCTGCGGTGGTATGACCTATACATTTGCCAAGGCTCACGGAGGCGAAATCGGCAACTCGATTGTAGAACTCGACAAGCTTGATGTAGCTCTTAGCGTTGAGGAACTGGCCAAGAAGAATGGCGTAGAGCTCGTGCTCGGCACCGACTCTGTTGCTACCAATGGTTTTGACTTCGGCACAATGAGCCTCAAGCCAGGTGCTGATGTGAAGAATGTTCCTTCCGATGCCATTCCTGCAGGTTACGAGGGACTTGATGCTGGCGAGGATAGCCGCAAGAAGTTTGTTGAGGCCCTCAAGGGTGCCAAGACTATCCTTTGGAACGGTCCTGCTGGTGTATTTGAGTGTGATGACTTCTGCGACGGCAGCCGTGCTATCGGCAATGCTGTAGCTGAAGCAACTGCCGAAGGTGCCTTCTCACTCATCGGTGGTGGTGACTCTGTAGCTTGCGTCAACAAGTTTGGTCTCGCCGACAAGGTTTCTTACATCTCAACTGGTGGCGGTGCTCTTCTTGAGGCCATCGAGGGCAAGGTGCTCCCAGGCGTAGCTGCCATCAAGGGTGAATAATCACCACCTTTTAAAATAGATTACGGGGACGTGTCAACCAATCTTGGCACATCCCCGTCATTGTCTTTTGACGAATGAAGTACATTTTCACATTCGCTCTTATTACCTTTGCCTCGACCCTCTACGCAGGTTCGGGCAGATGGAACAGCACCACACTATCTTCACAAATCAATTATACGACAGTCTCTCCCTCCAATGCCCTGAAAGACCAGAATGGCAAGTACATGACGATAGTTTATCTTGAGAACCTTGGGTTCAGGAAAATCGGTCAACATTCCAACGACGAAGATGTGCAGGCAATGGTCGATGAAGGCTATCGTGTGATTCGCCTGGATTATGAAGGCAATACCAAGGCCGTTTCTCCTGGCATCAATCAGGACATCATCTCCATCAACGACCAGCTGAACAAGGGTTCGATGTGCGGGTTTTCGTCCATCTCTCCCATTCGCTCCTACATCCTTATGGAGGGCTATCGCATTCGCCGCGACGTCAGTTATTACCTCGACGATCCCACCGTGTACAATTGGCCTGGGTCGCCTTATTCCGAAAGCCCAAGGCGATTCGCTCTACATGGATATCATTTATCCATCCAATCCAAGCACGTCCGTACCAGTGCTCCTCTCCTTCTCCTATTCCAATAGTTATGCCACAGTTTCTGGTGGGGCAATTACAGATGCCTACCATCATCAGCGCCTCTACTTAGGCTATACTCTTTCGATGTTCGACGACTCCGTTCTCGAAGGCGCTCCTGCCCGTGGATTAGCTTGGGCGATTGCCGATCATCCGAAGTACTGCGACTGGGGTCAGGGGAAACCTCAAGACGGCAATAATAAGGATTACGGAGCCATCGAAACCAATCCCGATGCCGCACGCAAGGTGAAGTCTGCCGTTCGTACCCTTCGCACTGTCGGCGAATCGTTGGGGCTCAATGGCGAAATCGCCATCTTCGGCTTCTCTCGTGGTGCTACCGCAGGCTCATTGGCCATCGGAAATCTTGATGTGCCCGAATTCCAGGAAGCCTCCCGAGGTCTTTATCCCGATGCCAACGACCACGTGCAAGCAGCCATCCTCGGTCCCGGTGTTTTCGACTATACGCTCCTTCCCCAAGGCCGCAACGAATTCAAGCACGCCACCGCCGTCTGGGGTGAATTGTCATCGCATCGCGAAGAATGGGAACGGCAAGGCGGTTCCTATCTTTGCACCTCTTCATCGACAGCGCCCACCCTTTTCTTCTACAACTCCACCGACGACACTTACTATGGCACACAGGTCAACACCTTAAGGGACAAGTTGGACCAGCTCAACGTCGCCACCGATCTCATCAAGGATTTCTCCAGTGGCCATGCCGTCCCCAACGATGCCGCAAGTCTCCAGCAGATTTATGATTTCCTGACTTCCCACCTCTCGGTGCCTGAAACGCTCGAAACAATCGAGTCCAACCCTTCATTGCAACATCCTCATTGTTCTTTCGACCTCCAGGGATGCAAACCCTCCTCCTGCAAAGGCTTCAAAATCACCAATGGACAAGTAATCTTCATCAAGTAATTCGATAATTCGAAAATTCGTGATAAGAAAAATACAATAAAAAGCGGATTTCTTCGTTATTAGTATGATGAAGAAATCCGCTTTTCTTTCGGCCCTTTCCCTTGGCCTGCTTTTGCTCATGACGACCGCGTGCAACACGGCCCGACTCAGCTCTGCCATCGAGCAATATAAGCGAGGCGAATACTACGAGGCTTCTCAAACCCTCAAGACCGTATATCGCAAGACGGATGCACGCAGTGACCGAGAAAAGAAAGGAGAAGCCGCATGGTATATGGGACTCTGTTTCGAGAAACTCATGATTCCCGCCCAAGCCGCTTCGGGATTCCAGAATGCCCAACGATATGGTTGGGATGATCCGACACTTCTTCTTCACCTTGCCCAAGCCCAACATCGCAATGGCAAATACCGTGAAGCCGAACAATCCTATCAGCAATACCTGGAACTCTTTGCCGAAGATGAACTGGCATTGGCTGGACTTGAAAGTTGCCGAAAAGCAGCCGAATGGAAAGAGGCAGGGTCGCGCTATGAGGTAAAGCGTTTTGCATTAGCAAGCGGTCGCAGAGCCGATTTCAGTCCTGCCATCTGGGGCGACAAAGACGAAGTGCTTTATTACACTTCCTCTGCTGACAAATCAACAGGTGACGAGAAATCGCCCATCACCGGCACCAAGTACTGTGACATCTGGTGTCTTCGCAAAGACGACAAGGAGAAATGGGGCCGTCCCGAACTCATCGAAGGAGGTATCAATTCCGAAGGCGATGAAGGCACGCCCGCCTTCTCTCCCGATGGAAACACAATGTATTATACTGCAGCTGGCGGCAAGGGACAGATAGCCACCCCACACCTTTATGCCTCGTCTCGTTCCGAAGCTTCATTCGGGAAAGGCTCCATGCTTCAGTTCGGCAATGACACACTTTCCGTTTATGCCCACCCTGCCGTATCCCCCGATGGACGTTGGCTATATTTCGTAAGCGATATGCCTGGAGGAGAAGGAGGACTGGATATTTGGCGTGCCCAACTTCGTGCAGCCACAGATATAGCTTTCATTGAGAACTTAGGACCTGCCATCAATACTGCTGCCGATGAGATGTTCCCGACCTTCTCGCCCGATGGCATTCTCTATTTCAGCACCAATGGACGCGAGTCTATGGGAGGACTCGACATCTACAGCGCACGATTAGACGAATGGGACACCTGGCACCTCGAACATCTTGGTGTGCCCATCAACAGCAACGCCGACGACTTTGGTATGACCTTCTGCCGTGCGACCAAAGAGCAGCAGGAAGGATGGTTCAGTTCCAACCGCCAGCAAGGAAAAGGCTACGACAATATCTATTCCTTCGTACTACCTTCTATCAAGATCAACATCACAGGATACGTCATGGATACTGAAGGCGAGCCCATCCCAGAGGCTATTGTACGTGTCGTCGGACGGAATGGAATGAATTTCAAGTCACTTACCAAACCCGATGGCTCTTACATTGCATCCATCGACCGTTCCACGGAATACGTGATGATGGCAGGAAAGACAGGTTATCTCAACCGCCGAGCTCAATTCACGAGTGACCCAGCCGAAGAAGATGCCGACTACGAAGTCGATTTCTACCTTCCGACAATCTCCAATCCCGTCCTCATTGACAATATCTTCTACGACTACAAAAAAGCGACACTTCGTGAAGAGTCCTATCCTGCTCTCGATGACCTTGTCCAACTTCTCAACGATAACCCCTATTGTGCCATTGAACTTGCCGCGCACACCGACCGTGTGGGCGGACAGCCCTTCAACCTTGACCTTTCGCAGCGTCGTGCTCAATCCGTTGTCGATTATTTAATCGAACAAGGCATCGACGAGGATCGCCTCACGCCCATCGGTTACGGCAAAGCAAATCCCAAGGTCATCGATGACAAGCTCCACGAGAAATATGAATTTCTCCCCGAAGGTCAGGAATTGACCGAAGAATTTGTCAATTCACTCCCCAACGACCAGCGAGCCATCGCCGACCAAATCAACCGCCGCACCGAATTCCAGGTAATATCCACTACGTGGGGGTTGGAATGATTAATAATTATGGTATCTAAAACTCAATCAAAGTTGTCAATTACTGTTTATTTTCACATAAATAATATCATTCTCATAGTTTTTTTTGTTTTTATTTTTTTTATAACTTGAAATTTCATATATTTGCACCGTTTTTATGAAATTTTCTTAAGCTTTCACCTTACTGTGTGTCAAGCTTTAGCGAAGCTGTGCGAGATCTATTTTAGTTCAATTGTTTATTGCTAAGAGGGAAAGGTGGTTGCTCAAATAATATGATTACAAGGCATTCGCTAAAGAACGGATTAAGACATTTCTCATCAGAGTTCATTTAACTAAACAATAAAAAATGAATAATAATATCACTGTTACATCTCCTCTATTACCAAATCTCGACGAGTTTAATGAGATGCTCAGGGAGATATGGGCGAGTAAATGGATTACGAATAATGGAGCTTTCCACAAGCGACTTGAAGCCGCTTTGGCTGAATATCTTAAAGTTCCATATATCAGTCTTTTCACCAATGGCACTTTACCCTTACTTACTGCACTTCAAGCCCTAAGAATCACAGGAGAAGTTATTACTACACCTTACAGTTTCGTGGCCACTACTCATAGTATCTGGTGGAACGGTTGCAAGCCTGTGTTTGTGGATATCGAGGAGGACACCTGTGGTATTGATCCTAATAAGATTGAAGCTGCTATCACGCCAAAGACCACTGCCATCATGCCAGTGCATTGCTATGGCAAACCAGTGAAAATGGATGCTATCCAAGCTATCGCTGACAAATATGGACTGAAGGTAATCTACGATGCTGCTCACGCGTTTGGAGTTGAAGTGAATGGCGAGAGCGTATTAAATAGGGGAGACATGAGTACATTGAGTTTCCATGCCACAAAGGTTTATAACACACTCGAAGGTGGCGCATTAGTAGTTCATGATGAGAAAACCAAGAGACGGATTGACTACTTGAAGAACTTCGGTTTCGCAGGCGAGACTGAGGTGGTGGCTCCTGGCATCAACAGCAAAATGGATGAGGTGAGAGCGGCTTACGGCCTCCTGAATCTTAAGCAAGTCGATGCTGCCATTGAAGCTCGTCATCAAGTGGCTATCAAGTACCGCGAGGCTTTGCGCGATGTGCCAGGCATCCGTTTCTTCGACGATATGCCTGGTGTGCGCCATAACTACAGTTATTTCCCCATATTCATCAATGCCGAGGAATATGGTAAGACGCGCGACCAGCTGTATCTCGAGATGAAGGAGAAGAATGTTCTTGGTCGTCGTTATTTCTTCCCGCTCATCAGCACATTCAGCACTTATCGAGGTCTCCCCAGCGCGGCACCCGAGAATCTTCCCGTAGCCACCAAGGTTGCTAATGAGGTGATCTGCTTGCCGATGCATCATATACTGAGTGATGACGATATCAACAGAATACTTGAGTTAGTTGTTAAGTAAGCAATGCAAAAGAAACTGATGCTGCTCGGTGGCATTCATTACCTGCTTCCAGCTATAAAGGCTGCACATAAACATGGTTGTCATGTCATCACTGTGGATTATCTACCAGATAACATTGCACATAAGTATTCTGACGAATATCACAATGTGAGCATACTTGACAAGGAAGCAGTATTGTCGCTTGCCAAAGAGTTGCAGATTGATGGAATCTTATCCTTTGCGGTCGATCCTGGTGTCGTGACGGCTGCCTATGTGGCCGAACAATTGGGCTTGCCCTTCACATGCTCTTTCGAGGCCGCATGCATCTTGCAGGATAAATCTCGTTTCCGTCAGTTCTTAGCTGAGAACGGATTCAATGTTCCGAATGCCAAAGGATATACTGATGCAGAAGAGGCTTTGAAGGATGTTGATTACTTCAATTGGCCAATTATTGTCAAACCCGTTGATAGTGCTGGCAGCAAAGGCGTTACTCGTGTCGATGACCCGAATGATTTAAAAGAGGCAATAGATCATGCCTTGGACGAGTCCCATAATGGTCATTTCATCATCGAGGATTTCTTGGAGAAAGAAGGGCTGTCTTCAGGCAGTGAGAGTTTCTTTGTTGATGGCGTTTTGAAGTATAATGGCTTTTACGACCAGTATTTCGACAACGAAGCTTCGAATCCATTCACTCCTTCCGCCGAATGCTGGCCTGCTGACAAGGACCCTAAGTATCTCGGTGAGATAAGAAACGAATTGCAGCGCTTGGGTTCTCTTTTGCATGTCCAGACTGGCTTGTTCAACGTCGAATGGCGTGTCTGCCGTAATGGTAAGCCCTACCTTATGGAAGTATCTCCAAGAGCAGGAGGTAATCGGTTGGCCGAAATGCTCAACTATGCGGCTGATGTAGATATTGTTGAGACCGAAGTGTGTAAGGCAATCGGTGAGCCGATCCCCGTCGTTCATGAACCCAACTACAATGGTTTTTATGCAATTCTGGTTCTTCATAATGAATCTGCTGGAGTTTTCGACCATATGGAGATTGATAAGGCTTTTAGGAAAAAATATGTTATTGAGGAAGAAGTTCGTGTGTGTAAAGGCGATAGGGTATCCACTTTTTCAGGAGCGAATAATGCCATTGGCACTCTATTCCTGAAGTTCGATACACAGGCCGAACTCCGACAGATAATGAATTCCTATCGCAACTACGTAAAAGTAATTCTAACTCCACAATGAATCCCATAGGCGGCTATTTCTCGTTAGAGCTTCCTTTCCACGAGGAGTTCCATCATGACGCTCTCCGTCTCAATACAGGGCGCAACTGTCTGGAATATGTTCTTCGTGCCCGTCGGTATCGGAAGGTTTATCTGCCTTATTATACCTGCGATGTAGTTCTCGAGCCATTCCACAAGCTGAATGTAGCCTACGAATTCTATCCTATCAACATCAGTTTCGACATAGCTCAAGAGATCACCCTTCATGCAGATGAGGCATTGCTGTATACCAACTATTATGGTCTGAAGCAGCGTTATGTCAAGAAGCTTGCCGAGCTGTATGGTCCTCAATTGATAGTAGATAATACCCAGGCATTCTACGCTAAGCCAGTAAAGGGAATAGATACCTTTTATACTTGTCGTAAGTTCTTCGGCGTGCCCGATGGTGCTTACCTTTATACGGATAAACTCCTGGACATTGAATTTGAGCAAGACGTTTCATGGGATCGAATGTCATTCCTCACCAAGCGAATTGACCTCAGTACAGAGGCTGGCTATATGGATTTTCGTGAGCAGAGCACAAGACTGGTTGGTCAACCAATTAAGCATATGTCCAATCTGACGCTACGGCTGATGCAATCCATTGACTATGATGCATCTGCCTTGCGGCGCCGAAATAATTTCATCTTTCTTCACGATGCTTTAGCCGACACCAATCAATTGCATCTGCATCTGTCAGATGACGCTGTTCCGATGGTATATCCATACTTAACCGACGATAAATCTCTTAAAAATAGACTGATTGCAGACAAGATTTTTGTCGCTACCTATTGGCCTAATGTGTTCCATTGGTGTCACACGGACGATTGGGAGTATTATCTGGCAGAAAGAACTGTATTCATTCCTGTCGATCAGCGATATAGCCAAGTCGATTTACAGTGTGTTATTCAAATTATTACTAGTATTCTGTAAAGCCTAAAAGTTATCAATTTGATGAAAACCGAAAGTCCAATCGAAGCGTCAGATTCTTAGCATCCAGAAGGGATCCTATCAAG
>CAJOLH010000021.1 GCA_905235375.1 uncultured Bacteroidales bacterium | reverse complement strand
TTATAATTTTTTGATTTAATTTTTTTATAATTTTGAGCGCAGCGACCTAAATATCTTCTCTACGGATTTCTCGGATTGAACGGATTTATTTTTGACCGAGCCGCGAATCTGATAAATCAGGTCACACAGATCGCCTCAGATGAACACAGATTTTCGCTTGCTTTAATAATTTCTACGAACTCAAGGGACTTTTCCCAGTCGCGACCCACTGTCCTTGAAGTCCATGAAGTCCGAAGAGAAAATTGGACGAACAAAACTCCGTGTCTTTCGTGTGTTCCGTGGTAGATAAAAAATGTTCCGCGATTGAAATAATTGTTCCGTGGTAGAAACCTCCTACGTTTTTTATTATCGAACACGGAACTCACGGAAGGCACTGAAAATTAGAGGGTCCCGATGGAGACCTGAGTGCGTTTCTGCGTCGCACTCAGGACGGAATCCACTGATGCTTGACGCGAAATATATTCCTTAGAGAGAAGAAACGGACAGACCTCAGTGTCTTCCGTCCAGTGGACAATGCAGCGCAGTCCACTGGCCTCCCTTGGACGAACAAAACTCCGTGTCTTTCGTGTATTCCGGGGTAAATAAAGAATCAATAGAACAACCAATCAACGGCATCCTCGCTGCCACCGAGACCCACATTGCGCAGCTTGACCTCTGACTTGGTGAGGCCGAGCACAAGGATATAGCCTTCGGGGAGGATGAGCTTGTGATGACCAGCATTGAAGCTGTAGGTGTGCACATTGGCAAGCGGCATACCAGCGAGCTTGATGGCATTCTGAAGTTGTGGCTCAGCCTGGCCGTATTCGTTGGCCGAAGCGTCGGTTTCCAGCTTGGGAGCCTTGGCATAACTGCTCTGGTCGTCGCGGAAGTAGCCTACCAATACCTTTAAGGGCTCTTTGGCCTCGAACTCCAAGGCGAAACCTTCGTCCTCGACCTTATCTCCTTGCAACACCTGCTGCACGCGATTGCGAGGCTTCTGAGCTTCGAACGTCAAGGCAGTCAGTCCTTTCAATTCGTCGGCCACAGCCTCCACCTTGTTGTCAGGCAGGTTAGTGAAAAGCTGCGAGCCTACATCGAGGCGCACTTTCTTCTGCGGGCTGAGCAACGTGTATTGCGCATCCTTGAGCGGTTCTATCGTGGCGGCTGCCTCAGCAATCTTACCCTCGGCCTTGTCTTTGAGCAACTGGATATTCGCCTTGAAAGCCTCCAATTCCTTCACATAATGGGGCAGCATCTCTGTCCACGTCTTATTCTTGCCATCATCGCCTCCGATGGGGATGCGTCGTTGAGCCGTCTGCATCGAGTTGGCATAGAGATAATGCCCCTCGGTGAGTGCTACCAGCTGACGCCAATGCTTGAGACTCTCTTCGAGCAAGGGAACAGCCTGATCGAGATACGCGATACATTCCAGTTCAGGTCCTGCCTTCAGTTTATGACTCCACTGGTAATCGAGCACGAGTTTGGCTGCCTGCACCTTATGATACATGAATTGAGCGAACTCACGATAGCAAGCCATATCGTTGCGGAGGCGCAGGAACTCGTCCTTGTTTTTAGTAATCTTCCCTTTCTCTGCACGCATAATAGCGGAGAGCGCGCCATCGCCATGATCGATACACTGTTCGACGATGTCGAGCGGAAATTCCCCATTGGGCACATGGGGCGTACCCATCCATTCGCGCTCCACCCATTCGATGAGTTTTTCACCCTCGGGGCCACAACTTTCGTAGAAGCCGGGGTAGATGGTGTATTTGTACGGATTGACCAGCTGGCTCATGAAGAGACCAAGGAGCAGCGTCTCTCGATTGCCTTCGGTGATGCCGAAGCGACGCAGCAATTTCGGGGCAATTTCGCCTGAAGCCTCGTAAGCCTGACGAATGTTGTCGGCCACGTCGGTAGTGGTGCCATAGAATTCGGCCAAGCGTTCGTCCCAATAGGCAATCTCCTCCGTGCGGTCTCTTCCCTGCTTCCATGCATAGCGTCCCCATTCGGCAAACCACAGCCAGTCGCGGTCGATCTGCATTTCGCGCTTGCCACTGCCAAGGTCGTCGGCGGTGTAGGGATGATCCCAGTACGAAGCCTGCGGGAAGAGGTGGAGCGCATTGGCACCGTGCACCCGATGCATTGCTCCGACAGTCTTTTGCACAAAGTCGGGAGAAGCCCAGCGCCAAGGCTCCAGATTGGCAAGGATGTGGACGTTCTCGACATGCACCGAGCCGAGTTCCGAAAGATCCTTGTGAATCTTTGCCCAAGGGCCACGGGGCTGATAGGTAGTCAAAGATTCGCCATTATACTTTTGCATTGTGTAAATGTTCTTGTAAATTGGAAGAGCAGCATCCATTACCGCGCGGCAATCCACATCGTGGGCACGCAGAATAATAGGAGTCTCATCGATTCTTCCCAATTGCGCCAAACCATCCTTTACTCCTGGTATAACAGTATTGATCATCCAATCGAGTTTGCGGTCGTTGCCACTTATCGCCTCTCCCAAGGTGATGAGCAGACCCACATTCGGATAATCATGCACAAAGGCAGCGATCGACTTGCGCGTATAGTCGGAGAGCAACGGGTCGATGGGACGGTTGCGGTCCTGCGTCTTGATGCCGTAATGTTCGGCAAAAGGCTTCGAAACGATGATATTGTAGAACATCTGAATCACTAGATGCCACGCTTCTCTGCCTCGGTGGTGAGGAACGAGAAGATCTCACGGTTCTTCGCAAACGTAGCATCATCCACCTCCACCGCAAACGGATAATCCTCGAGTTTCACCAACGAGGCGAAAGGATGGCCATTCCAAAGGTAGAGCGAGTTCATGCGGTTTTCGACCATCATGTCGAGATAGCGCAGCCACATCTCCTTGTCGTAGAACCAGGGGAAGTTCTCAGGCGTATAAGGATATTCATAGACAGCGCGACCGGGCAGGAACTGCGTCTTCTGCACGCCAATGCAAGGACCGCGCAGCACCATCTCGGGCGCATCAGCGAAGTCGGCGGGGAACTGGAAGTTTCCCTTCGATATATAGTTGTCGATAAGTTCGCGGCATCCGTAGAGCGAGCCTGTGGCATCGTTGCCGATCACCTGTGTCACACCTCCCGAAGTCACGATATGGAAGCCCTCCTTGGGCAAGGAATCCGTGGGGCTTGCCTGACTCAAGCGGATGACGAGCTCGGCCTCCTGCTCCACCAGCCTGCAACCCTGCTTCTGGAGTTCGCTGCGCAGCTGTTCTGCGCCAAACTTCATCCGGCTATTGGCATCGTCGGGCACGACAATGGTCACGCTGGGGCCTTTGGAGCCTCCACAGCTAACGAGGACGCACAAGAATGTGACGAAAGGGAAAAGAAGCTTTTTCATATTTATCATGCGGGAGTTAGCGGGAGTTCATTGTCAACTGCACTATCTTACCATCGTAATCAACCTCCTGGGTGAACGATGTCTTTCCATCCAGTAACTTTACGACGAAATGACGGTCAGCGTTCATTCCCTCGAAACCTCCGATTCGCTCCCCGATGGTCAAGGTACGAGCCTCCTCATTCCATCGGATGGGTATGACCGAGTATGCCCCCTTCTCACAATCGTAGGTGATGCCATCGTCCTCGTAGAGGTCGAAACGCGCATCCTTGCCGGGGAAGACTTCGATGGTCAAAGTCTGTGCAGGCAATTCGTCGGAATACTGGATGACGGGGCTCTTGGGAAGAATGCTGCCCCTGCGCACGAACACAGGTATTTCGTTCAAAGAGACATCACAGAGCAGATGTTGCCCACCTTCGTGCACATTGCCGGCTGCATCCTGCCATTGGGCACCTTCGGGCAGATAGACATCGAGTGTCGAAGTCTCCGACAGCGGATGAGTGACGGGGCAAACCAGCAGTGCCGGGCCGAACATATACTCCGTCTTGCAGGCACGTGCCTCCCGATCCTGCGGGAAATCGAAGGCAAGCATTCGTGCCATGGTATAGTCATCTGTCGTCACCTTGGCAGCCATCGAATAGATATAGGGCAGCAATTCGTAGCGACGCTCGATGTTTCGGACCAAGGCGGTGTAGTAGAAGTTCGAGGGGGTTGAAAGGTTTGAGGGGTTCGAGGGGTTCGAAAGGTACGAGGGGGTTAAGGGGTTCGAGGGGTTTAAGGGGTTGCCGTAGTACCAAGGTTCGCGCGGCGTACCGGTGCCATGGCTGCGGAAGACGGGCAGGTAGGCAGCCCATTGGCACATACGCAGATAGAACTCACGATAGGCGGGATCGTTGCAGCCGTCGGGGAACTCGCCTCCCAGGAACCATTGCGCACCAGTGTAAGTGAAGAACGTGCCTGCATCGACAGTCCAATAGGGACACCCCGTGGCCATGAAGTTCAAGCCCATCGGAATCTGGCGGCGAAAAGACTGCCACGAGGCGTGGGTATCGCCGTTCCAGGTGATGGCGGCATAGCGCTGCTGACCTGCATAGCTCGAACGGGTGAGGTTGACCACGCGCTTGCGGTCGGAAGTCTTGCGCTGGTTCTCATAGATGCCTCGTGTGTCGAAAAGGGAATATAGCGAGGTTCGCTCGGCTCCCATCACGGCATTCTGCGCCTCCAGGTTGAGTTTCCAGCGGTCCTGATGGTTATCCCATCCGTAACCTTCGGGCATCGACCTCCAGTCGCCATCGGTGGGCTCAGTACAGTCGCACCACCACGCATCGAAGCCCTCCCCATCGTGGAAGAACTCGCGGTTGGCCCACTGCCAGTAGTAAGCACGCGCCTCGGGGTCGAAAACATTGACGAACGAGCGGTTGAGCATATAGCCACGCTCCTTGAAATCCTTCTCCTGGGGATTGCCCTGAGGATTGGGCCAGATGCTGACCATCAGACGGCCATGCAGCTGGTGCACGCTGTCGGCCAAAGCCTGCGGGTCGGGATAATAACGGCGATCCATCTTCATCATGCCCCATCCCTCGGGCCAGTAGTTCCAGTCCTGCACAATCATATCGATGGGGATCTGACGACTGCGGAACTCGCGCATCGTCCCGATAATCTCGTCACTGCTGTGGTAGCGCTCCTTCGACTGGATGTAGCCGAAGAGATAGCGCGGCATCATCGGCGACTGTCCGGTGAGCGTGCGCATACGGTTCACGATGCGGTCCATCGTCGCGCCCTTCATGAAATAGTAGTCCAAACCCTGGGCAGCCTCCAGTTCGACAAGGCCCTTATTGTCGCTATCGTCGAAACGCATACCGCACCCTGCATCGAAGAGCAGACCGTAGCCCGACGGGGTGGAGATGACGGGCACCATGGCCTTCAAGTTATGCTGGCAGAGCCAAAGCTGCTGTCCCTTGAGGTCGAGCAGATCCTCCATGTGAGAGCCCCATCCGTAGATTGGCTCATCGGCAGGGAATGCGAAATGCACCTGCCAGCGCCACGAAGTGCCCACAGTGTCGTGTCGCAGGATGTCCATCACCACCTTCTCGCCATCGGCAGTCTGTTCGATTCGGCTTGACTTCAGGTCGTAGGTGATGTCTTCGAGTGCGATGCTCTCGCCCTGTTTGGGCAGTTCGTCACGTTCAGAAAGGAGCAGGTTGCCTTGCCTGTCGAAATAACTGATGGCACCTGTCTTTTCGTCCACGCGAACCTGCAGGCTGTCGGAAGTAAGCACGTAGGCTCCCTCCTGCTTCTCCAGTTTCACTTTGACGAGGTGATTCAAAGCCTCGGGAAGCACGACAGTCGTCTTATTGTCCACGAAATCATTGTTCTCCGACAAACGCACACGCACGATGTCGGCTTCAGGGAACTCCACGCGCAACAAGCCTTGTTCAAGAGGACATTCAAATGCGGTGGTGTATTGGTTGCATGCCACAAGCGACAAGAGCATGATGCCACCAAGAAGGATAGGGATGGTTTTCATTTCGATTTATAGATTTGGTAATATATTCAAAATACGGGGACAAAGATACGAACTTTTTACGAAGTGACAAAGAACTTTCTTCCTTTTTTGTGCAAAGGCAAAAAAATGACTCCCCAATCGCAGGACAGGGGAGCCATAATATAAACCGGGATTACTTCGACTGTGGGATAGGATTCTGCACGAGGGCAGGATTGCTGTCGAGATCACCCTGAGGAATCAGGAAGAGGAAGTCCTTGCGGGGTTTGAACAGCGGCTCGGCTGCATCGAAGTAACTGAGCTTGTCGGCAAAGCCCTGGGCGAGCTTCTTGGCCGAAAGGTCGGCGAGCACGTCACGACGCAGTTCGACAAAGAAGATCTTGCCTTCGCCAACGAACTCGAAGCGACGCTGGTTGAAGATCTCCTCGTCAATCTCAGCCTGGCTACCGCTGAACGGAGCCAATCCGGCACGCAGGCGCACTTGGTTGAGGCATTCGATGCCAGAGCCGGCATTCAGCTTGTTGGCAGCCTCAGCGTAGTTGAGCAGCACCTCGGCATAGCGCAGGATGGGGAAGTTGGCATTGGGGCGCTGCAGCGAAGCATCGGTGTGCTGGTCGAAATACTTGCAGTTGAAGACGCAGGTATGCTCCACGTTGCGGTCGTTGGTGACGTAGGGCTCCCAGTGCAGGGTTGTGGGATTGAATGTGTGGGCAGTGCCGTCGTTTTCCTCAAAATAGGTCAGGAATACCTTGGCACGCTTGTCGCCATTGGCCAGCATCTCGGTGTAGATGTAAGGCGAAACGCCCATACGCGAGTACTGGTAGCAGCCCATGTAATTCGAATAGGTGCGACCCAAACCAAAACGGATGTGCATGCCGTTGCTCTGGCTGGCAGCTGCGGAATACTGGAGCTCGAAGATCGACTCCTTGTTGTTCTTCGCACCGCTCTCGTTGAACCAGTAGAACTGGTCCTCGTAGTTTTCCATGAGGCCATAGACACCGCTGTCGATCACCTTCTTGCTGTAGTCGCGAGCCTGTGTGTAGTATTCCGTCTCGTTGGCACCTTCGCCCATGACATCGGCCAAACCGGCACGGTGGAGATAGACCTCACCGAGGGCAGCCTGGGCAGCGCCCTTCGAAGCACGCCAAACATCGTAGCCGCTGGTGCCACGCACGGGCAGCAACGACTCGGCATGCTTGAGGTCGGAGATGATCTGGTCGTAGGTCTCGCTGTAGGTCGAACGTGCAAGCTCCAGACCTTCCACGCCATTGGTATAAGTGAGCGGCAGGGCAAGGGCACCGAAGCAACGAGCCATCGAATAGAAGGCATAGCCACGAAGGAAGTAGGCCTGGCCCTTGATGCGGTTGCGCGACTCTTCGCTCATCTCCACGTTGTCGGCACGACCCAGCACAATGTTGGCGCGGTTCACCGCCTCGTAGCAGGCAGCCCAGATGCGATGAACGCCGTTCGAAGCTGAAGCGTTCTGCACACCGTCCCACTTGTTGATGAGCTCCATATTATTTTTATTATAGGTGGGCACACCCTGATCGGAAAGAAGCTCGATCTGAGCCAGGTAAAGCTGGCTGTTGGCATTGTACATGTTGCGGTAGCGGTTATATACGCCGACAAGGGTGGCATCAATTTCGTCCTCGGTATTGTAGAACGAGGCCGGGTCGATGAAGGTATAGGGATGTTCATCGAGATCGTTGCAGCTGGTCAGCGTCATGCCGCCAAGCATCGTGGCAGCAAGCACAGCGCACGTGAGAATATATTTGATAGTCTTCATAATGATTTCTATAAGCGATAAATAAATAATCATGAATTTTTCGAACCTTTCAAACCTTTCGAACTTTTCAAACCATTCAAACCATTCAAACCATCAGAACTTGGCGTTGATGCCGAACATGATGGTCCTTGCGAATGGATTCGAAACGTCGCCATTCTGGGGATTGTAGCCTGTATGGTTGGCCCATGCTGCCACATTCTGGAAGTTCACGTTCACGGAGAGCTCCTTCAGAGCCTTCACCTGCATCAGTTTGCCGAAGTTATAGCTGAGCTGGATGTTCTTCAAGAGGAAATAAGCCCAGTCTCCATTGGTACGGTCGCTGAGGAAGATACCCTTCGCGCCAGCCGACGGATGGTCGCCGCCCGGGTTGGTCGTTGGGTCGAACATATCGTCCCAAGCCTCCTGGGTAGGGATGCCGAGGGTGTTGCGCACGCCATTATCCACCCAAAGGCTGTAGCTGCCGGTGTCCTGCATACCGATGCGCCAGTTGCTCGACGTGCCCGTGCCGCGATAGCCGCTGTGTTCTGCTCCGATGATCGAGGCGTACTTGAATGCGCCCTGACCATAGACGCTGAGCGTGAAGTCCTTGTAACTTACGTTGAGGTTCAGTCCGTAGAAGTGCTTGGGTTCGATCGAGCCGATGCTCTTGCAGTCGTTCACGGTAATCTGTCCATCGCCATCGAAATCCTCGTACATCTCCGAGCCGATGTGTGCCGTACCCTTCACGCCGGGCACCTTGTCAACGTAGGCATCGAGCTGCTCCTGCGTCTTGATGATGCCGAGCGAATGACGGGCAAAGACAGCATTCACAGGCTCACCCACCTCGAGGGCAGAGACGATACCCGTGGTCGATGTGCCATCGTTGACCACCATGCGCTCCACGTCATTGTAGAGTTCCTTCACTTCGTTGGTGTTGAAGGTGTAGTTTACGCCGAAGTTCACACGCCAATCCTTGTTCTTGAAGATGTCGGCATCGGCGGCTACCTCTATGCCGTGGTTTGCTATCTTGCCGATGTTGCTGATCACCGACTGGAATCCCGATGTTGATGGTATGGGCACCTGGAAGAGCAGGTCGGTGGTCGTACGGGTATAGTAGTCGAATGTGACGTTAGCACGACTGAAGAGCTGCAGTTCCAGACCGGCATCGAACTGTGTGGTGCGTTCCCACTTCAGCTTCGAATTGCCCACCGACTCAAAATAGCCGAGCAGGGGATTGGTGCCATCGGTATAGTTGGCATCACTTGTGCTGGTGCCCAGTTTCGAGAGCGAGCCGTAGTTGCCGATCTCCTGGTTGCCGGTCACGCCATACGAAGCACGCACCTTCAGGTTGGTGATGGCATCGTTGTCCTTGAGGAAATCCTCGTTGCTCAAACGCCAGCCAAGGCCGACCGATGGGAAAGTGCCGAACTTGTTGTCATCGCCGAAGCGCGACGAACCATCGAAACGTATGGTGGCAGTGAGCAGATACTTGTCGGCATAGTTGTAGGCAGCGCGTGCTGTCCACGAAATGAGGCGGTTGCTATGATAATCGCTGGCAGCCGAAAGGGTTGCCTGATCGACACCCGAAAAGTCGAATGCCTGTAGCTTCATGTCGGCAAACGCACCGCTCATCGACGAGGTGTTGTACTTGTAGTCCTGCCATGAATAGACACCTGTCAATGTGAGGTGATGCTCGCCCCACTTGTTGGTGTAGGTGATGATGTTGTCCATCAGCTTCGAGCGGCTGCGTGCCCAGAGGTGTGAGCCCGTGCCGGTCTCGACGGCATTGCCTATCGACTTGGCATCCTGGTTGCCTGCCCAATAGTAGCGGTTGATGTTCTTCACATCGTAACCGATGTTGAGGCGGTAGTTCAGGTGCTTGGTGAAATCGACCTGCAGGAAGAAGTCGCCCAGGAAGCGCACGCTCTTCTGGTTGTTGGTCTGGTTGTCCATGGTGGCAAGCGGGTTGAACAAGTCGCCATGGTTCACGATGTTGTACGAACCATCCTCCTTATAGACGGGGTCGGTGGGCCATCCCCAGCGGAAGATGTCGTTGGTCACGCTCATGTCGTAAGTGAGGTCCGAGCCGATCCTGTCGGTGGTCGAAGTGGTGAGCTGCATGCTCGAACCGATGGTGATCCACTGGTTGAACTTGTGCTGAAGATTATTATGCAGGGTGAACTTCTCGTACTCGGTGCCTTCGACCAGACCCTCCTGGTCGTAGTAGCCTGCCGAGAACATATAGTTGGTGCCGCCAGCCGCGCCGTCGAAAGTCACGCCATAGTCCTGCGTGAGCGACGACTTACTGATCACCTCCTCCTGCCAGTTCACATCGGTCACCGTGTAGCCATTGGGGAAAGGATTGGTCGAACCCTGTGCGGCAGCGGCTTTGGTCATATAGTTGATGAAGTCATCGCCCGTCACGGTGTCGAGCAGACGGCTACGCATGTTCACCGCAGTGCTGGCGTGCACGCTGAGGTTCTTGCGTCCCTCTGCGCCCTTCTTCGTCGTGATCATCACCACGCCGTTGGCGCCACGCGAACCATAGATGGCGGTGGCCGAAGCGTCCTTCAGGATTTCGATGGCCTCGATGTCGGCAGCATTGATGTCGTTGAGGTCGCCGTCAACCAGTGCAAAGCCATCGACCACATAGAGCGGGTCTTTGCCCGAATTGATCGAAGCCGTGCCACGGATACGCAGCGTAGGCACTTCGCCTGGTCGCAGATCGTTGAAGACGGCCAGACCCGACGACTTGCCCTGCAGGGCTTCGAGCGGGTTGGCAGCGAGGGTCGAAGTGATGGCATCGGAGCGGAGCGAGGTGGTCGAGCCCGTCAGGTCCGACTTGCGCATCGTGCCGTAACCCACCACTACCACGTCGTCGAGCAGCTCGGCATCCTCCGTGAGAGTAACCTTCACTGTCGGAGCGGCCTTGACCTGCTGCGAAGAATAGCCCACGAACGAGATTTCGAGCGTCGAGCCCGCATTGACTCTGAGCACAAACTTTCCGTCGATGTCGGTGTTCACGCCATTGGTTGTTCCGCGTTCGAGCACACTGGCGCCCGCAATGGGATCGCCATTTTCGTCGATTACCGCGCCGTTGACGGTAATCTGCTGAGCCGGCGCTGCCACTGCTGCTCCGGCTGGTTCTGCGGCACGCGATGCGTCAGGCATTGCCATCCCTACAATCGACAATGCCGCAGTTGTAACCAAAAAGAATTTTTTCATAAGTAAGTTATAAGTTAAGTGTGTAACCAAAATTAACGATAATTATATGCGTCTTTTTTCTTATCACGAATTGTCGAATTATTTGGGTCGCTGCGCTCAAAATTAACAAAAAATCAAATCAAAAAATTATAAGAAAAACGAGTCGGAATTGGTCACGGCTATTTTGGACCATCTTTTTTTGATAATTTTTATAATCAATTTTCTTATAATTTTGAGCGAAGCGACCCAAATAATTCGATAATTCGTGTTAAAAGAAAAGCGACAACGTGCGTTGGCAACGACTCCCATCGAAGAAGGTTTCGAGCACCTCGCCGAAGATATCGTCGGGCGAAGCGGCATCGAACAGCGTCATCGACGAACGCAGCTTCATGGCATCAATCTCCCATCCCATCAACACTTCGGCGGGCAGGCCAGCCTGCTTGAGCACGGCCTCGGTAATTTCGCGCAGGCGCGGGCCCAGCACTTCGTGTGCGAGGTATGCCTTTGCCTCCTCCAGGCCGCTGATACCGAACGTATAGGAATTGGGGCTATGTCCCAAGCCACGCATCTGCGGGAAGATGTACCAGATCCAGTGTCCCCGCTTCTGCCCTGCCCGCATTTCGGCGAGGGCCTGCTCGTAATTGTCGAAAGGCTCGCTGTCCTGAGCCTCCACGAATCGTTCCAGATTGAATTTGTCTTCCATAGGTCGTACGATTTGCTTTATAAGCGTATTATTCATTTTAAAGTTTTAGAATCCTTCAATAGCACCGGCATCGACAGGGAGGGTCACGCCATTGACGTAACGACCTGCTTCGGAGCAGAGATAGAGGGCGGCGTTGCCGATGTCGTCGGGATGGCCGAATGTGTGGGTGGGGATGCGGCTGAGAATCTTGTTGCGCCGTGGAGCATCGGCATCGATGGCCTTGTGGAGCATCGGGGTGTCAATCCATCCGGGGGCAATGGTGTTCACGCGAATGCCATCGCGGCTGTAGTCGGCTATGAGGGCGCGCTGGATGCCGAGCACGGCACTCTTGGCAGTGGTGTAGGCCACAACCTTCTCCATGCCCATGAACGCCGACATCGACGAGATAAGGATGATGCTGCCGCGACGACGGGGCACCATGCGGCGCAGCACTTCGCGACTCAAGGCGAAGACGCTGAGGACGTGGGTGTCAATTACGCTGAGATATTCCTCGTCGGTGACTTCGAGTGCGGGCTTCTTGAGGTGAATGCCTGCCCCGTTGACGAGGATGTCGATGGGCCCGACGTTCGCTTCGATGTCGGCCACAAGAGCGGGCATGGCAGCTTTGTCGGTGACGTCGAAGGCTCGATAGGAGCACTGTTCGCCCAACTGCTGCTGTGCCTCGCGCAGTTTCTCTTCACGACGGCCCACGATGACCACCTTGGCTCCCGCCTGCACGAAGATGCGTGCTATGCCGAGACCAAGGCCCGTGCCGCCACCAGTGATGACAGCCACCTGGCCGTCCAGTTTGAACTGATCCAACATATAGTTAGGGGTTTGAAGGGTTCGAAAGGTTCAAAAGGTTCGAGGGGTTAATATTACATAATGCCGAATTTCGCAAATGCTTCGACTGTGCTCATGCCTGCACGGATGGCCTCAGCTACAAGCTTTTCGCCGCGTGCCTTCCCGATAGCGCCTTCGAAGGCATCGGTTACGGCCTCGGCAGGCACGATGAGCACGCCGTCGAGATCGCCGAACACCACATCGCCCGGATTGACGCGCACGCCACTGAATTCGATGGGCGTGCGATAGTCCATCACCTTGCCTCGCGGCCCCTGGTCCTGCGCATAGCCTCCCATCGAGAAGGTGGGGAAGTTGAGCCTAAGAATCTCGTTGGTGTCGCGCGAATAGCCATCGACCACGGCACCGGCAGCCCCGCAGTGGATGGCGCGTGTGCTCATCAGTCCGCCCCATAGCGCATAGCGCGGTGACGATCCCGAACAGACATAGACTTCGCCTGGCTGCAATGAGTCGAGCGCCTCGAACATGATGCCGAAAGGCTGGCGCATGATGGGATTGTGTGTCTCTTCGCCAAGCTTCTCATTGAAGACATCAGCCTCAAGCACTGGCATAGCGCGTCCTACGACGACCATGTCCTGCCTCACTGGCTTGATGAGTGGAGAGACAAACTGATGCTGGTAGCCCATCTTGTCGAGGATATCGCCGACGAGGGCGGGGAAGAGTTCTTTGCGTGCGATGCTGAAGAGTTCGGCATCATCTTTCCAAAGTGCCATGACGGATGTGTGATTAATTTGGGGGCAAATATACGCATTTTTTCGATGTCATGGTCTATTTTTTGTATAAAAAAGAAGAAAACGGGATACAAAATTTTGTTTTTCGCGAAAAAACTCTATCTTTGCCGCAAATAATTATTCCTGCCATGCGCCATCACACACATTTTCGCTGCACACTCGTCACACTGCTTGTTGCCCTATTCGGTTGGGCTACCGCCAAGCCGCAAGTACACATCCCAACAGCCTCTGAGGTGGGGCCTGACGTGATGCCCGACACCATCGCTCCCATCGTCGCTCCATTCGACATACCGCAGCTCCAGCGCCCCACGTTCGCCGACTATCGGCTCTCCATCACCAGGATGGGGGCCAAGGAGGGACGCTTCGTGCGCCGGGAAATACAGGCTGCCATCGATGCCGTAGCAGCACGGGGCGGAGGCACGGTGGTCATCCCCAAGGGGAACTGGCACACGGGGCGCATCGAACTGAAGTCGAACGTCTGTCTGCACGTCGAGGAAGGCGCCAACGTCTATTTCAGCGGCGAAATCAAGGACTATCTGCCCGTAGTCTTCACACGCAGCGCTGGCATAGAAGCCATGTCGATGGGCGCAATGATCTATGCCAACGGACAGCGCAACATCGGCTTGACAGGCACAGGGCACCTCATCGGCCCTGGTCGTGACTGCGAGCTTTGGCATCGCAACCCCGAATACGGGTCGTTCGACAGCCGCGTGAACTACGACCTCCCTCCCACCGAACGCATCTACGACGGGCACGACACGACTTGCATCTATCTGCCCACATTCATCGGCCCCATCAACTGCCGGAACGTGCTCATCGAGGGCGTCGATCTCACGCAATGTGTCTTCTGGAACATCGTACCCACCTACTGCGATTCGGTCATCATCCGTGGCACTAAGGTTCACAGTGTAGGCCTTCCCATGGGCGACGGCATGGACATCGAGTCGTGTCGCAATGTGCTGCTGGAATACAATTTCCTGGAGACGGGCGACGATAACTTTACCATCAAGGCAGGACGAGGCATCGACGGACTCCGCGTGAATCGTCCCTGCGAGAACCTCGTCATCCGTCGAAACCTCACAGCCATCGGACATGGCGGCGTGACCTGCGGCTCGGAAACGGCAGGAATGATACGCGACGTGTATGTGTGCGACAACGTCTTTGCAGGCACCAACGTGGGCTTCCGCTTCAAGACACGTCGTCCGCGAGGCGGGGGCGGCGAAAACCTCTACTACGAACGTAACAGGATATGTGCGAAGAAGGAAGCCATCAGTTTCGATATGCTCGGCTCGGCCATGTATGTGGGCGGCCTTTCGGCTCGTGTGCCTATGGAAGTCGATAGGTTCACGCCAACGTTCCGCAACGTGATGATAAGCGACCTCGTGGTCGAGGATGGCTCCTGGTTCCTGCGCGTTGCAGGCATACCCGAGTCGCCTGCCCGCAACGTCACCATCGAACGTGTCACGGCTCACACCCAACAGCTTATGCAGCTCCACGACCTCAATATGCTAAGGATTCGCGATACCCGACTCTCGGCTGGTTCAAGTCTGATTGATGTTTCACAGGTACGAAACCTCTACTTCGAAAATGTCTCATTCGACGTGCCTGGCGGAAACGTCGATTGGCAAATCGAATCTGGTGACAATGAGAATCTCTTTGTCGATGGTAAGAGCATTTCACCATCTTTCTGATTCAAAAATGCCAGACAGAGACGACAATTTGCGTTAACAAATCTATAAAATGCAAAATAAAATGCTAAAATTTGTGCAATCCATTGCACGCATTATAGAAAACCCTTATCTTTGCATCGTGTTTTCATGGTAATGTTTTTTTAGTAATATGTATAAATTAAGTGGCCGTCGTGATGACAGGCCATTTAATGTTTTAAATAGGAGGAATTTAAATAGAGAAGCCTATCCTCTGTACCTGCTTCAGGCAGAGGATAGGCAGTCATTCAGATGATAAGAGGTTTATCGTACGACCTTGGTGAATTCGGGCTTCACGTTCTTGTCGTTGGGGGCAGTGACATAAATCCTGGTAGAAGCTTCATTGTCCTTCTGGCCATCGTTCTTGACGGTGAATACGTATTCAGTGGCATCGTTGAGAGTACGCGAACCGACGAGGACGGGAATGCCGAGAGGCATCTGGTAGTCGCCGCAAGCTGCATCAAAGATGGCAACATCGGCCTTGGTGACAGGCTTCGACTCGGAGAAGTCGGGAAGCACCACCTTCTCGCCTGGCAGGATGCCAGCGCCAACAAGGAAACATCCGACCTCGTCAGCAGCCTTATCGACACGAGCAGCACGAACGCCATAGCCATCGAGTATGGTTGATTCGGGAAGAGCTTCCTTCAGGCCGGCTACACTGGCTTCGAGACCACCACTGCCAAAGGTGCAGAATGGGACAATCACCTTACCCTTCAGATCGACACCCTTGAGCAGGGCAGCTACTGGAGGAGCGGCAATGCCAAACCAGATAGGATAACCGAGATAGATGGTGTCGTACTTGGCAACGTCCTTGGTGAGTGGGGCGAGTTCAGGCACGATGCCGTTCTTCATTTCCTCCTGGCAGCGGGCGATGGTAGCGTTGAAGTCACCGTCGTAGGCTTCAGCCACACCGAACTTCTCGATGTCGGCACCCGTCTTCTCAGCGAAAAGCTGGGCGACCTTCTCCGTGGAGCCGGACTGGGAATAATAGAGTACGAGCGAACCTGGGGTAGCTGGTTCGGGAGCAGGAGCCTGCTGCTTGTTGCAGGCAGTAAGCGCTACAAGTGCGCCGAGCATAAGAAATGCTTGTTTCATAATGGTTATTGAATTAGTTATATAAGTAGTGGATTTCGATACAAAGGAATCTTATTCGGGTGTTATTTCTCCGCTCTTGGGAAGTTGCTTCCAGCCTTCACCGTAGGTATCGTAGGCATCGGTGACAACAACGAAGGCACGAGGATCGGCTTCGCGGATGATCTCCTTCACACCGGGGACCTCCTTGTTGTGTATCACGAGGAAGAGCATCTCCTTGTCGCCATCGGTATAGAGGCCCTTGCTGCGAATGCGGGTTGCCGAGCGTTCAAGGTCTTTGAGGATGTAGTCGCGCAGCTCGGGCACAGGCTTCTCGCTGATGATGAAGAGAAGCTTATCGTCCTTGTTGCCGGCAATCACACGGGCGACGACACGCGACGACACGTAGATGGCGATGAGCGAATAGAACGAAAGCAGGCAGCTCTCTTTGCCGACAGGACCCTCAATGCCCACACCGAAACCGATGACCACCAGGCCGAAGAGTACCACCATGCCATCGACAATCAGCAAGCCGTTGGAGAACGGTATCTTCAGGTACTTCTGAATAATCATAGCCACGATGTCAGAGCCGCCTGTAGTGGCCTTGCACATCACCACAACGCCGCAGCCGATGCCGATCAGGGTGGCTCCCATCAGTGTGGCGAGCAGCAGGTGGTTCGACATATCGAGGATGCCGCCGCACAGCAGGGCGGGATCCAGCGCTTCGAGTGCCGCCTGGTCGGGGTACACAAGTTTGGACATCGTGTTCATGATGATTGGTGTGGACAAAGCCGCCACGATGGTGCGACTGCCGAGCTTCGCGCCAAGTGCAAGCACGCTGATGATGAGCAGAGGAATGTCGAAACAATAGCCGAACGTACCTACCTGAATGGATGGGAAAAGATTGTGCAGCACGATGCTGGCTCCATAGACACCTCCGGGAATGATGTTGTAGGGATTAATGAAGAAGACGAATCCAGCAGACATGATGGCATCTCCGATGAAGATACCAGCCCACTCGGCCCACCAGCGCCACGAAGCGAGGTTCTCGCTTACAGTCGTGATCTTTTTCATATTTGTTTCGTTACTTTTGGTTTACAAAATGTATTGATAATGGCAAAAACACATAAAAAATGTCAATATGTTTGTATTATTCTGCCAAAATCGTTATCTTTGCGTCCGAAAATATAAACAATTGTTATTTTTTTGATTGTTAATTGCTATTATTCATTGTTCATTATGAAGAAGATACGTGCAGCCATCGTAGGTTATGGCAATATCGGCAAGTATGCGCTCGAAGCCATCGAGGCTGCTCCCGACTTTGAGTGTGCAGGTGTTGTGCGTCGTGCAGGTGCAGAGAACAAGCCCGCCGAACTTGCTGATTATCCCGTAGTGAAGAACATCCAGGAACTGAAGGATGTCGATGTGGCCATCCTTGCCACACCCACCCGCAAAGTGGAAGAGTATGCCAAGCAGTGCCTTTCCCTCGGCATCAATACAGTCGATTCGTTCGATATCCACACGAAGATTGTTGACCTGCGTCGCACGCTCGACGCCGTCGCCAAGGCCAACCATGCCGTGAGCATCATCTCTGCTGGTTGGGATCCCGGCTCGGATTCCATTGTCCGCACACTTATGGAAAGCCTCGCACCCAAGGGCATCAGCTATACCAACTTCGGTCCTGGACGTTCGATGGGTCATTCGGTGGCAGTACGTTCCATTGAGGGCGTGAAGGATGCGTTGTCGATGACCATTCCCGTTGGCACAGGCATCCATCGTCGCATGGTCTATGTCGAACTGGAAGAGGGTGCCGACTTCAAGACTGTCGAAGCAGCCATCAAGTCCGACCCCTACTTCGTGAACGATGAGACCCACGTCCAGCAGGTGGCTTCAGTCGATGACCTCAACGATATGGGCCATGGTGTGAACCTCACACGCAAGGGCGTATCGGGCAAGACCCACAACCAGCTGTTCGAGTTCAACATGAAAATCAACAACCCTGCCCTGACATCGCAAGTGCTGGTCAATGTGGCTCGTGCGTCAATGAAGCAGCAGCCAGGCGCCTACACCATGATCGAGATTCCCGTAATCGACATGCTCTACGGCGATCGCGAAGAGTTGATTCGTCATCTGGTATAGATTCACGAATAGGCTATAGGACCACGAATAGGCTGCAGGGGCTTCCTACTGCATTGACACTCGGCTATTGGCACTCGGACTCAAGGATGCGCTTGATGACAGTCTCGGCCGAAATCTCTCGGTTGGCTGCCTCAGGGATGACGAGGGAGCGGGGACCTTCAATCACATCGTCGGTGACGATCATGTTGCGGCGCACAGGCAGGCAGTGCATGAAATGGGCATCGCGAGTGACGGCCATCTGACGTGAACCCACAGTCCAACTGCGCCAGTCCTCTTCATAGAGGCCCAACTCGGGCAGTTCGAGGGCAGGGAACCCCTTGGGGCCAACCTTGCCTCCAGCGACAGCCACCTTTTCGAGGTTCTGTCCGTAATAGGGGTCGGCGTAGGCAGCCCAATTCTTCGCATAGACGAAGTCAGCACCTTCGAAAGCCTTCATCTGATCGTATTCGATGGTGGCACCCGCTGTGAAACGCGGGTCAAGCTCGTAACCGTGAGGATGGGTCACCACCACCTCGTAGCCTGCCGCCACGGCAAACTGTGCGAACGAGTTGGGCACGGCCTGTGGCAAACGCCCGGGATGGGGTGCCCAAGTCATGACAACCTTCGGACGAGCTACGTCCTTATGCTCTTCGATAGTGATGATGTCGGCAAAGGCCTGCAGCGGATGACCGGTAGCACATTCCATCGAGAAGACGGGCTTGCCGGAGTATTTGATGAATTGCGAGAGAATCATCTCCTCATAGTCATCTTTCTTCGACTCGAAACGGGCAAACGAGCGCACGCCGATGATGTCGGCATAGCAACCCATCACGGGGATGGCTTCGAGCAGGTGCTCGGCCTTGTCGCCATCCATGACCACGCTGCGTTGGGTCTCAAGCTTCCATGCGCCGGCATTCACATCGAGCACGATGGTGTTCATGCCGAGATTTTGCGCAGCTTTCTGGGTGGAAAGACGGGTACGCAGGGAGTTGTTGAAGAAGATCAGCAGGCAGGTCTTGTTCTTGCCAAGATGCTGATAATCGTAACGGTGAGCCTTCACTTCAAGGGCTTCACGCAAAGCGACCTGGAGATCCCCCAGGTCGCTTACATTTTGGTAATATCTCATATAGAAGGATTAAGAACAGTTCGAGGGGTTAAGAAGGGTTCGAAGTGTCAAGAAGGGGTTGGGGTAGTCGAAGGGGTTCGAGCCTTTCGAACCTTATCCTTCAAATTTTTTGACGATGATTGAACCATTGTGACCTCCAAATCCGAAGGTGTTCGAAAGAGCGGCACGAACCTGACGCTTCTGTGCCTTGTTGAAGGTGAAGTTCAGATTGTAATCGATCTCCGGATCCTTATCCTCTTCCTCGTGGTTGATAGTGGGAGGAACCATATCACACTCTACCGCCTTGACGCAAATCAAGGCTTCTACAGCACCGGCAGCACCGAGGAGGTGACCTGTCATCGACTTGGTGGAACTGATGTTGAGCTTGTATGCCCAATCGCCGAACACCTGCTGGATGGCCTTTGCCTCCGAACGATCGCCCACAGGGGTAGAGGTGCCGTGAACATTGATGTAGTCGATATCCTCGGGCTTGAGGTTGGCATCTTCGAGTGCAGCTTCCATCACCAGCTTGGCACCCAATCCCTCGGGATGAGTGGCCGTCAGGTGATAGGCATCGGCCGACATTCCGCCACCGACAACTTCGGCATAGATACGGGCGCCACGAGCCTTGGCATGTTCGAGCTCCTCAAGGATAAGGCAGCCCGACCCTTCGCCCATGACGAAACCGTCGCGGCTCGCCGAAAATGGACGGCTGGCATGTTCGGGGTCATCGTTGCGGGTCGAAAGGGCCTTCATGGCATTGAAGCCACCCACACCCGGCTCGGCCACAGCAGCCTCTGCTCCACCGACAACCATGATGTTGGCCTTGCCCAAACGAAGCAGGTTGAAGGCATCGATCATTCCGTGGGTCGAAGAGGCACACGCACTTACGGTACCGTAGTTCGGGCCGTGGAAACCGTAGTGGATGGAGAGCTGACCAGCAGCAATGTCCGAAATCATCTTGGGGATGAAGAACGGATTGTAACGAGGACCAACCTCGGCGTCATAGCCCATGGTCTCCTCATGGAAAGTCTTGATGCCTCCGATGCCTGAGCTGTAGATGACGCCGATGCGGTTCTTGTCCACTGTCTCAAGGTCGATGCCACTATCCTTGATGGCCTCGCTTGCTGCAGCAAAGGCAAACTGCGTATAGCGGTCAACCTTCCTGACTTCCTTCTTTTCGAAATAGAGCAGAGGATCGAAGTCCTTGACTTCGCATGCGAAATGGGTCTTGAACTTAGAAGCGTCGAACAGGGTGATAGGTGCGCATCCACTTTTTCCATCGAGAAGGTTTGCCCAGGTTTCGGCTACCGACTTGCCAAGTGGAGTGACGGCACCCAGTCCCGTCACTACTACTCTCTTTAATTCCATTAAAATAAATGTATAGATTACTTGTTAGCCTCGATGTAAGCAACAGCGTCACCAACAGTGGCAATCTTCTCAGCCTGATCGTCAGGAATAGTGATACCAAACTCCTTCTCGAACTCCATGATGAGCTCTACAGTATCGAGTGAATCAGCACCAAGGTCATTGGTGAAAGAGGCTTCCATAGTTACCTCAGACTCTTCAACACCAAGCTTCTCGACGATAATCTCTTTAACTTTGCTTTCAATTTCTGACATAATTTTCAAATTTTAATTGTGAATATTGTTGTTCGGTATTGTCAATTCAATTCTCTGCGCTCGAAAAAAAGCGAAAAGAACATGATTTATTTGGCAATTAAGGGAAAAAGTATTACATTTGCCCCCAATGAAAGCCATTTTCACACCGCAAAGAAACAAAATTTCTTCCGAGTAGCGAAATAAAATGGTAAGAAAATAGTAAAAACTGCACAAAATTGTCCGTTTTGTGCGAAAATGCAAACTGAAAATGAAGAATATTGCTATTTTTGCATCAGGTTCAGGCTCCAACGCTGAGAATATAGCCCATTACTTCGAGGGGAATGATGCAGTACAAGTCTCCCTGATAGTGTGCAACAAGGCTGATGCCTACGTTTTTGAGCGTGCCCGCCGACTGGGCATACCTTCCAGGCTCGTCACTCGCAAGGAGATGGACAACGAAGAGGCGGTGATGGCTTTGCTCGACGAATACCATATCGACTTCATTGTGCTCGCCGGCTATCTGGTGCTCGTGCCCAAGTATCTTGTCGATGCCTATCCTCGCGCGATAGTGAACATCCATCCTGCCCTCATCCCTCTCCACTGCGGCAAGGGGATGTATGGCGACCGCGTACACGAAGACGTAATCCGTTGCGGCGACAAGGAAAGCGGCATCACCATCCACTATGTCAACGAGTATTTCGACAATGGCGACATCATTTTCCAGGCCAAATGTCCTGTGGAGCCCGGTGACGATGCCCATGCTGTGGCCACAAAAGTACACCAACTGGAATACGCATATTACCCAAAGATAATCGAGCAAGCCTTGCTGGATGCACCAAGTATTGCATAAATTGACAATAAAAATTAGCAATTACAGGAGAAATTTGCCTTAACCACCATTTTTTTCATAATTTATTTTGTATTTATACGGAATAGCATTATCTTTGCGCCCTATAAATTCATAAAAGATTGTGTTTTCAGGTTTATATTTAAGGCAATGAAGAATAAGAAGGACAGAATAGCCGTCATCCGCGACATTATCCAGAGCCAAAGCATCAGCAGCCAAGAGGAACTGCTGAAAGAGCTCCAGCGCAAAGACATCGAGGTAACCCAAGCAACGCTCAGTCGCGACCTCAAGCAGATGCAGATAGCCAAGATAGCCACGCGCGAGGGTGGATATATGTATGTAATGCCCGATGTGGCAGCGTCTGTCAAGAACAGAGTATCTCCCTATTTCATCCCACCCAAGACGGTAGCAGGCGTGGTCAGCATCGAGTGCAGCCAGGTCCTGATAGTTGTACGCACCAAGCCCGGCTATGCCAGCAGCATCGCTTACGATATCGACATGAGCGCCCTGCCCGAAGTCATGGGAACGCTTGCCGGCGACGACACCATCCTCGTCATCCCACGCGGCGGATACACCACCCATCAGGTGGCAGAGGCCCTTTGCTCCGCATTGCCGAAGAGTCTATAGGCGGTTTACATTTCATCATTCATTGTCAAATCAAGTAGTGAACGAATACTGCAATGGAAGAAGTAACAACAGGAGAGGCAGCTGTGAAGCCTCAAGTAAAGATTTGCGTAGCAGGCAGGCAGCACATCCGATATGTCGATGAAATCCTCACCACCATCGAAGAGTCGTCGAAAGCCCGAGGTACCGGCATCGCCCGTCGATCGCCCGACTACGTGGCACAGAAGATGCTCGAAGGCAAGGCCATCATCGCTCTTTGTGGTGACGACTTTGCAGGCTTTTGCTACATCGAGAGCTGGAGCAACAAGCAATATATCGTCAATTCCGGTCTCATCGTCAACCCCAAGTACCGTGGCATAGGCTTGGCCAAACGCATTAAGCGATTCTCGTTCAACTATAGCCGTCGTCTCTACCCCGAAGCCAAGCTCTTCGGCCTGACCTCGGGTGCAGCTGTCCTCAAGATCAATCACGAGTTGGGCTATCGCCCCGTCACCTTCGAACAGCTTACCGACGATCCGGCATTCTGGCGCGGGTGCCAGACGTGTGTCAATTTCGACGTACTCACCCGTACCGACTTCAAGCGATGCATCTGCACCGCCATGCTTTACGATCCGCACGAGCATCCCGACGAGGTTCTCGAGGATCTGGACAAGATTTGATTTTTATAGGTCACCCCTAAAAACTCAAACCCTCAAACTCTCAAACCCTTCAAACCCCTCAAACTCTCAAACCCTTCAAACCCCTCAAACTCTCAAACCCCTCAAACCCCTCAAAATATATGGCAAAGAAAAAAGTGGTAGTCGCCTTCAGCGGCGGTCTTGATACAAGTTACAATGTGATGTACCTCACCCGCGAGATGGGATATGAGGTCTATGCAGCGTGCGCCAACACCGGAGGCTTCAGCGAAGAGCAGTTGAAGACCAACGAAGAGAATGCCTACAAGCTCGGTGCCGTAAAGTATGTCACCCTCGACGTTACACAGGAATACTATCAGAAGTCGCTCAAGTATATGGTCTTCGGCAATGTGCTTCGCAACAACTGTTACCCTATCTCCGTATCATCGGAGCGCATCTTCCAAGCCATCGCCATCGCCCGCTATGCCAAGGAAATCGGAGCCGATGCCATCGCTCACGGCTCGACGGGTGCAGGCAATGACCAGGTGCGTTTCGACATGACCTTCCTCGTGCTGGCTCCCGGTGTTGAGATCATCACCCTCACCCGCGACCGCAACCTGAGCCGCAAGGAAGAGGTGGATTACCTCAATGCCAATGGCTACTTTGCCGACTTCACCAAACTCAAGTACAGCTACAATGTGGGCATCTGGGGCACGTCAATCTGTGGCGGCGAGATTCTCGACTCGGCACAGGGTCTGCCCGAAAGCGCTTACCTCAAGCATCCCACCAAGAGCGGCACCGAGATACTCTCGCTTGGCTTCAAGAAAGGCGAGCTATGCAGCGTGAACGGGGTGGAGTACGACGACAAGATTCGCGCCATCCAGGAAGTCGAGAAGATCGGCGCAGCCTACGCCATCGGCCGCGACTGCCACGTGGGCGACACCATCATCGGCATCAAGGGACGTGTGGGCTTCGAGGCTGCTGCCCCGATGCTTATCATCGGCGCGCACCGTTACCTTGAGAAGTTCACCCTCTCGAAGTGGCAGCAATACTGGAAGGACCAGGTGTCCAACTGGTACGGTATGTTCCTCCACGAGAGCCAGTATCTCGAACCTGTGATGCCCGACATGGAGGCCATGCTCACCTCCAGTCAACGCAACGTCAACGGAACTGTGACGCTCGAACTCCGTCCCTACAGTTTCCAGACCCTCGGCGTCGATACGCCCGACGACCTCGTCCACAACAAGCTCGGCGAGTACGGCGAGACTGCCAAAGCCTGGACAAGCGAAGATGCCAAAGGCTTCATCAAGGTCACTTCGACTCCGCTCCGCGCCTATTATTCGGTTCACCCTGACGAGGAACGCTGATTATGGTTCGTGTAGGCATATTAGGTGCAGCAGGTTACACGGGAGGCGAACTCATCCGGCTGCTCATCCACCATCCTGAAGTCGAGATTGTCTTTGCCAATTCCGAGTCGAATGCGGGCAATCCGGTGGCCGCCGTCCATGAGGGTCTCTACGGAGATACCGACCTGACGTTCACCGACCAGACACCTTTCGACCAGGTCGATGTTGTGTTCTTCTGCTTCGGCCACGGCAAAAGCGAGGCTTACCTTCGCGAACATGACATCCCCGCCGGTGTCAAGATCATCGACATGGCGCAGGACTTTCGCATCCGTGGCAATCACGACTTCGTCTATGGTCTGCCCGAAATCCACAGGGACGCTATCCGACAGTGCCAGCATCTTGCCAACCCTGGATGCTTTGCCACCTGCATTCAGCTCGGGTTGCTCCCATTGGCCAAGGCGGGACTCCTCGCCAATGACATTGCGGTGAATGCCATCACCGGCTCGACAGGCGCGGGCCAAAAACCTGCTGCCACCACCCACTTCTCGTGGCGCAACGACAACATGTCGGTCTATAAGCTATTCCAGCACCAGCACCTTCATGAAATCTGCCAGACGCTTAACGAACTGCGTCCTTCGTCAGCTCCAGCGGTATGCAACACGCTGCTAAACACACCCTCCGACGGAGAGATTACGGTCGATTTCGTGCCCTATCGTGGTGACTTCACTCGCGGCATCTTCTGCACCGAGGTTATCAAACTGGAGGGAGTCGAAGGCAGTGCAACCAATCCGAGCAAGGAGCAACTGGTGGAACTCTACAAGGCATTCTATCAAGATGCAGCCTTCACTCATTACGTCGATGTAGCGCTCGACCTCAAGCAGATTGTCGGCACCAACAAGGCCCTTGTGCATCTCGATAAGTTCAATGGCAACAAGATAGTGGTCACCAGCATCATCGACAACCTGCTGAAAGGTGCCGTAGGCCAAGCCGTACAAAACATGAATCTCATGTTCGGCTTGGATGAGAAGGCAGGTCTTGGCCTCAAGGCTATAGCTTTTTAAATAAATGAACTATGAAATTATTTGATGTATATCCCCTATTCGATGTGACCGTTGACCATGGCAAAGGCTGCTATGTGTGGGACGAAAAGGGACAGGAATATCTCGACTTCTACGGAGGACATGCTGTGATCTCCATTGGCCACAGCCATCCTCGCTACCTGCAGACCATGCAGGAACAAGCCAGCAAGCTCGTGTTCTACTCCAATGCCGTCAAGAACCCACTGCAGGTGAAGCTCGCTGAAAAACTCGGCCCCATCTGTGGCTACGACGACTACCAGCTCTTCCTCATCAACTCGGGAGCAGAAGCCAACGAGAATGCGCTGAAGCTTGCCTCATTCTACACCGGCAAGAAGAAGATCATCGCCTTTACTCATGCCTTCCACGGACGCACCTCTGCTGCTGTCAATGTCACCCAGAACCCCAAGATTCAGGCACCCATCAATGCAACTTTCCCTGTTGATTTTCTGGAGCTCGGAGACATCAAGGGCGTGCAGGAGGCCATTGCCAAGGGTGACGTTGCAGCCGTTATCATCGAAGGCATATCGGGTGTAGGAGGCATCCACATTCCTACCGCCGAATTTATGCAGGAGCTGCGCAAGGTCACTGCCGACAACCACGTTGTGCTGATTCTCGACGAGATACAGTCGGGGTATGGTCGCAGTGGCAAGTTCTTCGCTCACCAGTGGTTTGGCATACGTCCTGACATTATCACTGTAGCCAAAGGCATCGCAAATGGCTATCCATTTGCGGGAGTGCTCATTAGCCCGATGTTCGCCCCTGTCTATGGGCAACTGGGCACTACATTTGGAGGCAATCATCTGGGCTGCGCCCTCGCCTGCACCGTTCTCGACGTCATACAAGAAGAACACCTCATCGAGAATGCACGCCAGCAGGGCGAATATCTTATGGAAGGTCTCAAGTCGATGAATATCCCCGGTCTCAAGGAATTGCGCGGCTTAGGTCTGATGATTGGCATCGAGTTTGACCATCCATACAAGGAGGTGCGCAACCGCCTGCTCTACGAACAGCACGTATTCACGGGAGCAGCGGGCACCAATGTTCTCCGCATCCTCCCACCCCTTTGCATCACCCAGCGCGATTGCGACATCTTCCTCAATCGGTTTGCAGCAGCGTTGTAATCAAGCTTGGAAACATTATATATTGCAGCAAAACAGGTTCAAAAAATGTTTTGCTGCAATATTTTTTGCAGGAAGCACTCTGTCGCGCATCAGAGTGCTTTATCCGTTGTAGCAAGCATCGTGTCGCGCATCAGAGTGCTTCATTCTGTAGGAGGAAGCATCGTGTCGCGCGTTAGAGTGCTTCATTCTGTAGGAGGAAGCATCGTGTCGCGCGTTAGAGTGCTTCATTCTGTAGGAGGAAGCATCATCTCGCGCGTCAGAGTGCTTCATTCTGTAGGAGGAAGCATCGTGTCGCGCGTTAGAGTGCTTTATTCTGCAGGAGAAAGCATCGTGTCGCGCATCAGAGTGCTTTATTCTGCAGCAGAAAGCATCATCTCGCGCGGCAAAGTGCTATATTCTGCTGGAGAAAGCATCGTGTCGCGCGTTAGAGTGCTTTCTCTGTTGTAGCAAGCATTGTGTCGCGCGGCAGAGTGCTTTATTCTGCAGGAGCAAGCATCATCTCGCGCGTCAGAGTGCTTTATCCCGCAGCAGCAAGCATCGTGTCGCGCGTCACGATACGCTATACAAAAGAGGAAGCACTCTGATGCGCGACAGAGTGCTTCCTCCTTTTATAGATCATTTACAGATACATCCAGCACACGCGACCATAAAGCTGCATCCAGTCTTTGCACTGGTTGTAGCTTTTTTCGTCTTCGCAAACCCAGAGGATGTTGGCTTTGATGGAATCGTCCATCACGGGATGGGGAGCTCCGCCATCAGTGAGGATGATGAGACCGTCGTAGATGTTGTGTTCGGCCAAATAATCGAAGACAGGTTGGAACGACGTACCTCCTCGACCGAAAACCTGCACCGTCCTCGAAGCTTTGCGAATGGGTTTCACCTCGCCCAGCGCGCAATCGAACTGCACACAGTCAATTTCGTTAATGCCGTATTTGAAGAACTTGTTGATTACCGAATAAAAATGGGATAATGTCTTGTCGGAGATTGACCCTGACACATCCACAGCCACCAGCAATTTGGTGTCGAACTTGCGGATAGACCCCATCTGCTGGAATCCGGTTCGCCGATTCGGACGCATACGTGTCAGCCGCATCGTGTTGCTCAACACCGAGGCACGAAAACCCTGCATGATCTTGCGGTAGTCGATTCTCGCTTTCGTCGAAGCCTGTATCTGTTGCACCACATTCCCTGGGATGGAGCCCCACGAGTTCATCTTGTCGATGAGATCGTTGATTTCCTGTGCCCGCATCTCGTCCTCTTCCCAAAGTTCCGAACGTGCCGCTGCTTCATCCAAGGCATCTTGAGAAATTCGACTTTCTTTGGTATTCGAATCACGCGAACCACTTGAAGCACTCGCATCACTTAAATCTCGTGAATCACTCGCATCACTTGAATCACTCGAAGAAAATTGATCTTCATCGAACATCTCCTCGATTTTGCGCACATACCATTCGAAGGGCATATCATGTTGCAAGCCGAACGCCTCGGGTCCGATCAGGGGCAACTGCTGTGGTTCCATCGAGTTGCCCGTTGCATTCGGTTCGTTGTAGGCCGACTTGATGGTCACGTCGCTACCTAATGCAAGTGCCACCCGACTCGTGCCCTCAGGTTGGCGCTCGTAGGGATGCTTGAGGAAGAGGCGAATCATCTCGATCTTCAACAGCAGCTCGACTTCTGCGGTTGGCCTGCGTTCCAGAAATGTCGGATTATATTGCACTTTCCCCTGTCCGCATCGTATCGCACAGTTCATCTTATCGTTCACCTCTAACTGCTGGATGCAGTAGAGGGCGAAAAAAGCAGGCTCGCGTAGGAACCATTGCTCAGCAATCTTCTTAAAAACTTCTACCATAAATCATCTGCATCATTCGAGCAATCATCTGCATCATTCAAACCAGAGGATAAACGACATCCCAGTATTACGTGCCGACTTCACAGCGTCGGTATAAGGCATCAACGTCATGTCCTTCAGATCCTCGCGCTTGTGATCGATCATATCCAGCAAACCCAAATTGAACCGGATCTCGGGAGCCAGCTTAAAGAAAGGAAGATAGATGTCGCAACCCATACCGATGTGCAGACCCACGTCGATACGGTTGAAGACGATGGGCGTCTCTTTCTCCTTGCCAATGTCGAAATCGAGTTGAGCGCCCGCCACCATGTAGGGACGATAATTGTTGATGCGTCGTGTGCTGACCTTCAACGAAGCTGGAATCTCGATATAAGTGGTCTTCAACTGCTGATTGGTTCGCTCACGCCCCTCAGATGTCTCCCGTTCGAATCTCACCGTACGCTCCTGGAAATAAAGAAACGGGCTTACACGGAAATTCAGATGCTCGGTGATGGCCAGGTCGCCCATCAAACCGACCTGGAACGATGGATTCACCTTGGGACAGGTAACCCACCAGCCCTCAGCCGCCTCACTACCGGAGTGTGCGAAGCTGACAGTTGGCATACTGAAGCCAAAACTGAACCCCCAATGCAGCAGGCGCTGGTCGTAATAGGGAAGGTTCTTGATTTTCTGCTTTTGAGCCAAAGCAGTCATTGCCGGCACCCCAAAGAGGACCAGCAGCAAAAGGATGCGGATATGTCGGAGAATGTAGCTCATATTTTGTGAAGAACATTATATTAACGCGCAAATAGTCAATTTATTGTGTAAATCCGAAGAATCATTCTTCTTAATCATTATTTTTCAATCTATAGTTGGCAATTCAGGCATTTCGCAAACATTATCTATCCAAATTGCCAAAAAAAATGCAAAAATTAGTACGTCAAATGTGAAAATACTTTATCTTTGCAACGCAAAAATTAAAAGGTTGTGCAAATTCTTTAAGGTATCAAGGTACAATAAACAATTAAAAATTATTACTGTTATGAAGAAATTGGTTCTTTTCGCAGGTGTTCTTGTTGCAGTTAGCTTTGCTTCTTGCAATGGTGCAAAGGAAAAGGCAGCTGAGGCTACCGAGGCTGCTGTTGAAACCGTTGAGGCTACTGTTGATTCTGTTGCCGCTGTTGTTGACTCTACTGCAGAGGCTATTGCCGACACCATCAAGGCTGCCATCTAATCAGAGCGACAGTTTGCTTACACTACAAACGACACTGGACCGCCTAAGTCATCGCGACTGTGGGCGGTTTTATTTTCAAATATTACGATGCAGCTGATTTGTTTGAATCCGAATGACAATGTGGCAGTGGCACTCTGTGACCTCAAGGCAGGCCAGAAGGCGACACTGACGGATGGCCGCAAGCTGACGGTTCTGGAAGACACCGGCTTCGGGCACAAGGTAGCTGTCAGTGCCATCGCGCAAGGTGAAAAGGTACTGAAATATGGACTACCCATTGGCAGTGCCACCCGCAACATCGTGGCTGGCGAACACGTGCATGTGCAGAATATGAAATCGGACTACATCTGGCGTCCTGACCGATAAATAGAATCATGACTGGCTACATCAGAAAAGACAAACGTAAAGGCATACGCAACGTGATTGCGGTGGCATATCTTGTAGAGTGTGCCCATCATGTGGCAGAACAGATTGTCCGACAGACCGACAGCGAGGCACTGCCCGTCCATCTGATAGGCTTTGGAGGCTGTGCGCCCAATGCCTACGCGCAAAGGATGATGGAGCGGCTTTGCACACATCCCAATGTGGGCGGTGTGGTGATTGTCTCATTAGGCTGCGAGAACTTCCTGCGAGACCAACTGCTTGAGGTGGTGAAAGCGAGCGGACGCGAAGCTGCGCTTATAGTCATTCAGGAAGACGGCGGCACCCATGCGTCGATCAGCAGGGGTGTGGAAGCTGTGAAGGCAATGACTCCTGCCGTACAGGCTGTTCCTAAAGTCGAACTGCATTGGCAGGAACTCTGTATCGGCACGGTATGCGGAGGGTCGGATGCGTGCAGCGGCATCACAGCCAATCCTGCGGTGGGACGCACATTCGACCAGCTGGTTGATGCGGGAGCCACCTGCATCTTCGAAGAACCAGGCGAACTCATTGGCTGCGAAGCCATGCTTCGCGAGCGAGGCATTACTGCCGATGTCGGACAGCAGCTCTACGAATGCATCCACAAGGCCGACATCTATTACAAGAAGATGGGACACGACAGTTTTTCGCAAGGGAATGCAGAAGGCGGACTGACCACCATCGAGGAGAAATCGCTGGGCTCTTATGCCAAGAGCGGAAGTCGCGACATCAACGGACTCATCCGTCCGGGCGAGATACCAGTTACTTTGGGACGAGAAGGCGGTCTCTACATGATGGACGTAGTGCCCGATGGCGAGGCACGATGGGGCTTCCCCAATGTGAGCGACACCGCAGAGATAGTCGAGATGATGGCTTCGGGCTGCCACATGGTGCTTTACACCACCGGACGCGGCTCGGTGGCAGGTTCTGCCATCGCTCCCGTCATCAAAGTCTGCTCCAACCCCATCACCTACGAACGTCTGAACGAGGATATGGATCTCAATGCGGGCCGCATCATTTCGAAAGGAGCAACAATCGGTGAGATTTCGGTCGAACTGTTGCACCTCATCGAGCAAGTGGCAGAAGGGCAAATGACCAAATCGGAAGCATTAGGCCACCGCGAGTTCTTCTTGGGTTATAAGGAGTTCTGTCGCAAATAAGGAATTCTGTCGCAAATAAGGAGTTCTGTCACTAATAAGGAATTCGGCATTACGGAATACCGAGACTCCGTAATGCCGGTATTACGGCAAATAACAAGCCGCAAGAGAAATCTCCTGCGGCTTGCTTTATTATTGAGTTTATGCCCCAAGGCTTAGAACCAGCGGGTATAGGCGAAGTCCATGCGGTGCGGCAGGTTGGCGTTCTTCGGGAAGAGACGGAAACCGATCTTGTAGGCTCCGGAATACTTCACTGGGAAGTCAATCTTGAAGGTCACAATCGAGCCTTCACGCTTCACGACATCCATCTCAAAGCTCTTGTTATTATGCGCAGCACCGTCGCCCGTAGTAGCAATCACGAGGTCGAGGCCGAGGTCGGCAGCAATCGCCTTGCCATCGACAACGACACAAGCGGTGTAAGTCTTACCAACGGCAACACCCTGTGCGATCTCCTCCTGAGGCAGGGTGATCTCCTTGATCTCAACGGTCTCCCAATTGTCAGCAACGCGCTCCTTCCAGGCTGCGATCTCCTTGGCAAGCTGATAATCGTTGGCAGCAAGCTTGCGGGCACGTGCGCCCTCCTTGGTATAGAAGCGATCGTAGTAGTCGTCGAGCTGACGACGCATGGTGAAGTGAGGAGTGATCTTGAAGAGACAGTCCTTGACGGCCTTTACCCATTCGGGCGAATAGCCCTTGCGGTTCTTGGCGAAGTAGAGAGGCACGATCTCGGTCTCGAGCAAGGTGTAGATGGTCTCGGCATCGAGCTGATCCTGGAGCGACTGGTTCTGGAACGTGCGCTTGTCGGTGAGAGCCCAACCAGCACCCTCCTTGTAGCCCTCGTACCACCAGCCGTCAAGCACGGAGAGGTTCAAGGTACCATTCATGATAGCCTTCTCGCCAGATGTACCTGAAGCCTCAAGCGGACGGGTTGGCGTGTTCATCCAAATGTCGCAACCCGAAACGAGACGTTTGGCAACGTCCATATCGTAGTTCTCGACAAAGACAACCTTGCCCACAAACTGAGGCATACGCGAAATCTCGACGATGCGACGAATCAAGCCCTGACCGCCACCGTCGGCGGGGTGAGCCTTGCCGGCAAAGATGAACTGCACAGGACGCTCAGGATTGTTGACAATCTTGGCCAGACGGTCAAGGTCGGTGAAGAGCAGATGTGCACGCTTGTAGGTGGCAAAACGACGAGCAAAGCCGATAGTGAGGGCGTCGGGATTGAGGGCATTGACGGCCTGGATGATCTTGGCAGGATTCTCCTGCTTCTTGCGAAGGTTGTTGGCAACCTCTTCCTTGATGAAGTTGAAGAGCTTGGTCTTAAGACCCTTGCGGATCTTCCAGATCTCCTCGTCGTCAGCTTCATAGATCTTCTTCCACATCTCATCCTGGGTCTGGGTCTCATAGTAATCAGGACCAAAGAGTTTCTCGTAGAACTCCTTCCACTCGCTGGCAGCCCAAGAGGGCAGGTGTACGCCATTGGTCACATAACTTACATGGAGCTCCTCAGGAGAATATCCCTTCCAAACGGGTGCAAACATATTGCGGCTTACCTTGCCATGGAGCCAGGATACTCCATTGGCTTCCTGACAGGTGTTAAGAGCAAATACCGACATCGAGAATCTGCCCTCACCTGGCACCTCACGACCGATGTTCATGAAATCTGCCCAGTCGATGCCGAGCTTGGCGGGGAAGTGCGACATATACTTGTAGAAGAGACCCTCCTCGAAGTAGTCATGTCCGGCAGGCACGGGAGTGTGGCAGGTATAGAGCTGCGAACTGCGTACCACCTCAAGAGCCTCGTTGAACTTCAAGCCCTCGTTCTGAATAAGGTCGGCCATGCGCTGTGCGCCGATAAGTGCAGCGTGACCCTCGTTGCAATGGTAAACATCCTTCTTGATGCCAAGCTTATTGAGCAGCATCATACCGCCGATGCCGAGCAGATACTCCTGCTTGATGCGGTTCTCCCAATCGCCGCCATAGAGCTGATGAGTGATGCTGCGGTCCCACTCAGAGTTGCGGTCGATGTCGGTGTCGAGCAGATAGAGCTTCACACGACCGACATTCACCTGCCAGACGTTGGCATAGACAACAATATTGTCGTGGTAAGGCACTTCGAGGACGAGCTGGGAGCCATCCTCATTCTTCACTGGCTCGATAGGCAGCTGTGCAAAGTTCTGCGGCTCGTAGTTGGCTTCCTGGTTGCCATCGGCAGAAAGTGTCTGGGTGAAGTACCCGAAACGATAGAGAAAACCTACGGCACAGAAGTCGATATTGGAGTCAGAGGCCTCTTTCACATAGTCGCCGGCAAGAATGCCGAGACCACCCGAATAAATCTTAAGGCAAGCTGTCAGGCCATACTCCATGCAGAAGTATGCCACCGAAGGACGCTTGGTGTTGACCGGCTGAGCCATATAGTCATTGAACTTAGCAACAACAGCATCAACCTTCTTCATGAGTTTCTTGTCGGCAACGATCTCGTTGAGACGATCGAGCGACATGGTTTCGAGCATGGCAAGCGGGTTGTGACCCGTTGAGCGCCAGAGATCGAGATCAAGCTCGCGCCAGAGCTTGTGAGCATCGGAATTCCACGACCACCACAGGTTGCGGGCAACGGTATGAATGCCTTCAAGTTCGGCGGGAAGATTTGACTTTACGGTAACATCTCGCCAGACAGGGGCGTTGGTATGACTTACCTGTACTTTCATAATAGGTTAAGTTAATGGTTAAAAGATGATGATTAATATTGATTCCCTTGTTAGATACCTTTACGTAGCGAAGCTTCCTTCAAAGCCTTGTCGTAGGCCAGTTTGTAGAACTTGATGAAGTTGTGCCAACCCGCACGTGCAGCTACACGACGCGCCTCCTGACGGATGGCCTTGACCTCGGTGTGAGGCACATCGGCAAAACGAAGCACGAGGTTGGCAATGTTACTAACCACCTGTTCATAGTTGGAATCGCCACGAGATACGACAGCTACTGCATCGAGAATGTCATCGTCCTTGCCGATGGACTTGCACCACATACCGAAGCCCGAAAGGCTGGTCGTGATGGTGGGCACACCGAAGGCACACGCTTCCATAGGAGTATATCCCCATGGCTCGTAGTAGCTTGGATAGATCGTCAGATCAAGGCCTGCCAACAGCAAGTAGTAGTCGCGGTTGAGCAGTCCGTCATCGCCATTGAGGTACGACGGTATATAGATGACCTTGACCTTGTCATTCTTCTGGTTCTGGAATCCCAGTTGATGAATACGACTGAGAATAGCATCGTCATAATAATTATAGATCGCGTGCGTGAAGACGGGGTCACTGAGCCCTGTGGCGAAGTCTGAACCGCTCTGATAGCGCTCAAGCACATCGGCACGCACCTCTTCGACCCAGCCCGGCACCATGATAAAAGCAACAATTTCGCGCGTTGGATTGATGTCACGCAGGCGAGCCATAGTGTCGAGGAAAACGTCGAGACCCTTATTCTTGAACTCGCATCGGCCAGCCGTGCCTACAAAAAGAGCATCTTCGGCGGGCACACATCCCGTCAGACATTCCACAAGCCGGCTGAATGCCTGTCGGCTAACCTTGCGCTCGCGACTGAATGCAGTGCCCTTGGGCACAAAGTCACCTTCAAAGCCGTTGGGCGTAACCATCGGAGCACGCTCAAGCAGCTGCTTGCACTCGGCAGCCGTAATGTCGCTCACCGTAGTGAAGCAATCGGCTTCCTGAGCGGCGTGCTTCTCGACGGAGTGCTTGGAGGTCATGTTGAGCTCATCGGCCATCTGGTCGCCGAAATATCCCTGCAGGTAATCGTAAAGCGGCTTGTTGTTGCCGCAGATACTGCGTCCCACACAGGTGGCATGGGTGGTGAACACGGTGGCGATGGCAGGCACCTGATGCTTGAGATAGAGGACGCCCATACCCGTGGTCCATTCATTGAAATGGGCAACGGCATTGCTTCGCAAAGGACAGAGATGCTTGAAGAGACTTTCGATTACCAGTGCGGCAGCATGTGCAAAGGCACATCCCTCGTCATAGTCGCCATAGCCGACCATTGAATTGACGCCGAACCACTCCCACATCTGGCCATAGAAAGCATTCTTTGTAGCATATAACGGACGAAAATCAACAAGCACAACCTGCGGGTCGCCTGGCACTTTCCAGCGACCGACACGCACCTTGAGGTTCTCAGCTTTCGCCTTTTGAGCCCATTCGTCAAGTTCGGGACTGGCGGCTGAGGAATCAAAGAAGGGTGACTCCTGCTGCACCCACAAATCGGGTCCGATAAAGAAAAGATTGTCGCCAAGCTGTTTCTTCAAAGTGGCTGCCTTGGTAGAGAGAACGGCATAAATGCCTCCTACCTTGTTGCAGACTTCCCAACTAACCTCAAACAAATAGTCGGGTTTAATAGAATTCTTCATTATTACTAAATAACACAATTTTTCGAGTGCAAAGGTAAGGAAAACTTTTTAAATAACGAGTATTTCATGCAAAATAAAACTAAAAAGACGGATAAATGAACATTATTTAATATTCGAGCATGGCATTTTTACATTCTTTTACCGAAATTGACGTTTTTGGTTAGCGGTTTTTTAATTGATTTAAAGAGAAAAGCGGATATAAAAAAGAGATTGGACTCAACGACGTGAAATCCAATCCCTATTGTCTGGTCTTTTCAGACCCTGATGGTGAGGCCACCAATTACTCAGCGGCATTCTCCTTGAGGTGCTGAACGTAGATTGGCATGTTCCATCTTCTTGCGACGAACCTGAGAGGGCTCATTGAACTGCTGACGACGGCGAAGTTCCTTGATGACACCGGTCTTCTCGTACTTGCGCTTGAACTTCTTCAGACACTTCTCGATGTTCTCACCTTCCTTAACTGGTACAATAATCATATCAGTACGGGTTGTTAAATGACCCGAATCGCCCGGCTCCCTTTTTTACATCTCCATTTCTAATAGCCTTGGGCTCATCGGTTGCCTACCACTTTGATAAGCGGGTGCGAAGATATGAATATTCTGCAATTTCTACAAATATTTCGTGCAAAAAATGCAAATAATGTTCAGATTTTTTGGTTTCTTCGAAAAAACGTCGTATTTTTGCGCCGTCCAAATATCAATAAATATGAAAGCATCGCTGTCAAGAGTCAAGAAACTTCGAGAGCTCATGCAGAAGCAGGGCATCGACCTGTACGTGATGGAGAACAACGACCCGCACGAGAGTGAATACCTCCCCGACCACTGGAAAGAGATCGAATGGCTCAGCGGTTTCAGGGGCGAAGTGGCCTTTGTGCTTGTCACCCAGGACGAGGCCCTACTGTGGACCGACAGCCGTTTCTTCATTTCGGGAGAGCAACAGCTCAAGGGTTCGCCCTTCAAACTGATGAAGATGAAGGAGGCTGGAGTACCCACTGTAGCCCAATGGCTCGACGATTACAAGGCGCAGCACGACACCAACTGCACAGGAGGTGATAGCCGAATCATCTTCAACAGCGAGGTGGATATCGACGTGAACCTCATCAGCCAAATATGGAAGAACCGTCCGCCACTGCCGATGAACAGGATTGAGATCTATCCCGAGACATTGAGTGGCGAAAAGACTGCCGATCGCATCTGCCGCGTGCTCGATGCCGTGGAGGAGCAAGGCGGCAAGGCCCTCTGGCTTTCAGCCCTCGACGAGATTGCGTGGGTGCTCAACCTTCGCGGATCGGACATTGACTGCACGCCCATCTTCATCGCCTATCTTTACCTGAGCCGCAAAGGTTCGACGCTCTACGTGCACGAAAAGAAGGTCACCAGCGAGGTGCGTGCGTACCTTTCGGCCCTCGACATCGACATCCGTCCCTACGAAGAGGCCGCAGAAAGCCCCTACCGCACAATGGTCGCCCCCGACCCCATCCCTCTCATGAGGGGCATCAAGAACCCTGTCGAGATAGAAGGCTTCAAATCGGCCATGCTGAAGGACGGCATAGCCCTGACACGCTTCTACCATTGGCTGGAGAACAGCATGAAAGCCGGCGAAGAATTCTGCATCAATGACGACGGCACCTTCGGTATCGAAGGCGAAGTGACCGAGATGCACCTGGTGCAGAAACTCATCGACTTCCGTCGCGAGCAACCGCTGTACCGCAGCGAGTCGTTCCCTGCGATTGTGGCTTGGAACGAACACGCTGCCATGCCGCACTACGAACCCTCGAAGGATCATGACACGCCCATCGCAGGCGACGGTCTGCTCCTCATCGATACGGGCGGGCAATATCTGGACGGCACTACCGACATCACCCGAACCATTGGCGTGGGCAGAGTGAGCCGTGCCATGAAACGCGACTACACGCTGGTGCTGAAGGGACACATCCGTCTGGCGCGCGCCGTCTTTCCTCGCGGCACACGCGGCGACCAGCTCGATGCCCTGGCGCGCATTGACCTTTGGCGCGACGGCAAAACCTATCGCCATGGCACTTCCCACGGCGTAGGGCATTACTTAGGCGTACACGAAGGTCCCGAGTCGATTCGTATGGAACACAATCCCCAGGTGCTATGCGACGGCATGATCTTCTCGAACGAACCCGCCATCTATCTGGGAGGCAAATATGGCATTCGTCATGAGAATCTGGTGCTGGTACGCCCCTTCAACCTGACAACCGATGCACCCGAAGCCACACCGTGCGACCCTTCGGAACAGGGCGAGTTCCAGTGCCTCGACACGCTGACACTCTGCTACATCGACACCTCATGCGTGGTCAAGAATATGCTCGACAAGGACGAATTGGCATGGCTCAACCATTACAACAAGTACGTCTATGACACGCTTGCCCCGCATCTTGACGAGGACGATCGCATCTGGCTCGAAGAGAAATGCAAGGGATTCTAAGGGATATTTGGGGATATTTAGGGATATTAAGGGATTCTAAGGGATATTTGGGGATTCTAAGGGATTTTAAGGGATATTAAGGGACAAATGTTTCTTGGAGTCCATTCTCTACAGGCGAAGGTATCGTCCTTTTTACTCCCCTTTTACTCCCCTTTTACTCCCCTTAAATAACCCTTTTACTCCCCTTTTACCCCCATGGTCCAGAAAAGTAACGTCCCTTAAAATCCCTAAATATCCCTTAATATCCCTAAGAATCCCTAAGCTTCCCTAAGCATCCCTTAGCTTCCCTTAGAATCATCAACTATATCCTATTTATTATATAAATCATACAAAAGGATTTTTTATGAACAAACCGAAGAGACTACCTCAGTCCATGCTTTTGGCACTCTTCATCGCACAGGCGGCGACCGCGAATGCCGAGCAGCAATTCAGGTATTACGACCACATCACATTCTTCGATGTCTATGCAGGCACCGTAAGCGAAAGCGTGGCACCTGTTCCCGAGAACATCTTCCGTCTCAACAACTCACGCTACACCACCCTGCTCCCCGCCGAAGACCTTGACAGGATGGGTGATTCGCTGTGCCTGAAGGTCACCATCAGCGCCCTTTGCGACAATTACGACCGCATCGGTTCGATAGATCTTGTGCTGATGTCGCGCGACTCATTATCCTACAACGACTGCCTGCACGTCAAGCCCAACGGTGGAACGTATTCCGGTCGCCTCGGAGACACCGACCCCAGCATCCAGCGCATCGAAATCGGACGATTCATCACCCCGTTCATGGACATGAACAAGGGTGTTGATGTGCCCTACTCGTGGGACATCTCCTTCCTCTCGCCCCTATTTCACGACAAGCAGCTGCGCGACTCGATGAACCTCTGGCTGGAATTTCACCTCGAAGGTGTGCCTTATGCCGCCAACACACAGATAGCAGGCTGCTCAGGCCGCAATGACGTGTTTGCAGGCACGCTCGACATCGTCACCAACGAGCATCAGGGCGACAAGGCGCTACAGCGGCAGCTCACTCTGCCCCTCGCCTACGAGCGCTACATGAATTCCTACAGCAAAGGCCGCAGTGACGAAGAGGGGACCACGGTGGCATACTATCAGGTGCATCTCGACGAACCGATGAGCGATGCCATGTTTCTGATGATCAACTCGAACCACGGTTCCAACTCGGGTGGCGAGGAATACAACCGGCGTTTGCACTACGTCTGGGTCAACGAATGGATGGCAATGGTCTATCGCCCCGGACGCACCTCCTGCGAGCCATTCAGGATGTACAACACCCAAGCCAATGGCATCTACGGATCGTCAGCGATGTCGGACGAAGCCTGGCAATCGTTCAGCAACTGGTGCCCGGGAGACGTCATCGACAACCGCATAATCCACCTCGGTGCCGTCCCCGCCGGTGACTACGACTTCCGACTGCTGGTACCCGATGCCATCTTCAACAACAACCAGGGCTACTTCCCGTTCTCACTCACGTTCTTTGCCGTCCAGGAAGGAAGCATCGATGGGCTCAACGCCATCGCAGAAGGTGACCGCCCATCGACCCAGGTACGCTGGGAGGGCGACCATCTGCTGATTGAAGGCAACACCAAGCAGATTGCAGAATGGACGCTGCTGAATGCCGCCGGACAGCGCATTGCTGTGCAAAAGGGAAGTGTCAACGAAATCAAGATGTCAAATCATCCGACCTCGGTCTATATCCTCCTCCTGCTGATGGAGGATGGAACAACCGAAGTCCACAAATTCTACAAAAAATGATGTCATCCAACAACAAGATAATGTGCAACGCTTCGTCTTCGGCCCAGCGCTTCGTGCTGCTCGTCCTGCTGGCCCTTTCCGCATGGAGCGCCTCGGCACAACTCACCCTGGGCTATTGCAACGAAGAAGGTTACACGGGAAACCTCAGCAACAGCAATACAGAGGCAACCATTTCGTGCGCCATGGGTCTCACGCCCGCATTGCAGACCGATTTCACCTTCTGTTCCGTCAGCTACCTGCGCATCCTGCTCACGGCACCCGATCATTTCACTTCGTTCAAGGCGTGGCTGCGAAAGGGTTTGGACGATAGCGAAGACCTCACAAGCATTGACATCGAGCCATCGACGCTGGTCGAAGGATGGAACGACATCGCTCTTCCCAACAGCGTCGAACTCACGGGAACCGAAACAATCTACTGCGGGTATTCCTACCAACAGAACGCCAAGACGAGCATTCCTACCAGCGGAACGAGAGGGACGGCTGAGTCGTTCTACGTATCGACCGGCAGCACTTGGCGCGACATGAGCGACCGCTATGCTCCCGTCTGCATCCGTGCCGGACTTGCCAGCAACTATCAGTATGCCTTGGAGCTGATGGATCTGCGCCTGGAGCACCGCTGGTTCGAAATCGGGAGCGAAAACGATACCATTGTCCTGCGAGGCAGCATTCGCAACCTCGGAAGCGATCCGTTGCATCACTTCAAGGTGTCGGTGGACGAAGCCGGCAGCAACCGCCACGAGGCTGAGTATGAATGTGAAAGCACAAGCTTCGGATATTACGTTCCTTTCGAATTCAGGTTCCCACGTGGGGAAAATATCCTTTCCACCAATCCCGACATCCCAATCCTCGTCACCATCAGTCAGCCCAACGGGCAAGAGAACCAATGTGACCACGAATCCAGCCGTAACCTCTATTACGAACTGGGCGAGAGCAATCCCGACCCGCTTGTCGCACCCACCAACCTGCTGATCGAGGAATTTACCAGCGAGAACAATGGTTATGCACCAGCAGGGCAGACACACCTGCGCAACAGCATCGAACGGGCACTGCAACGCCTCGGCGACTCCAATCCCGACGTAATCGTCCTCAGCCGTCACGAAGGCTATGGGCCCGCCGATGCCTGGCGTATAGCAGGCTCCGACTACAAGGCCGATTTGTTCGGCAAGGAGCAGCTTACCTTTGCACCCGCTGCCCTGGTTTGCCGAAACGGTCTGCCTTTCAGCACAACGCTCGACGAAGACAGCATCGCCCAACTGATTGCCGAGCACCTGAACGTGCAGTATGGCAACATAAAGTTTGGCGAAGTCGCTTTCGACGCCGATACGCACACCGTGTCGGCAACCATCCAGACCCATCTTTATGGTGTCTCGGTTTACAGGAATCCCACCCTTGTGGTCTGTGTCAAGCAGGACAAGGCGCCTTCGATCTCCCAGAAGAACTATTATCCGACGCTCTACGACAACGAATGGCAGCGCGACGTGGTTCGCAGTTTCTTCACCTTGCCCAACGACGGCTCTCTGCTCGGCAATGCAAACCTCGATGCCGTTGCCACCGGACAGATCCAGGTTTCGGACTACGTCAACCAACAATTCACTGTCAGCCAAACCGTTCCATCGGACATCACCTCGAACGAAGGGCTCACTCTTGTAGCCTATATCTTCGACAAGAACTATACGAACCAGATTATTGCGGTTTTTCAGACGAAATTCTGAAAAACTTGATATTCACGAATAGCAAATCGCCCCTTTACGAGGCGATTTTTTATTTTTTTATAAAAATAATCGCGCAAACGGTTGCACGTTTGTGGGAAATCCCCTATCTTTGCATCGTGTTTTTCATGGTATTAGATTTAAGGTAATGTGAATTCGAGCCGTCGAGATGACGGTTCGGATTTTTTTTATGACTTCATGTCGCGAATCATTTCCACCGCCTCGTCCATAATCCGGAAGAGTTCTCCGACCGTTTCGGCACGAAGCATGGCGATGCGAGTCTCCCTGAAGTTCGGTATTCCCTTGAAAATAGGCGTGGCGGCCAAGTGACGGCGAATGTGCAGGATGCCGCGATATTCATCAATACGCGCCACGCTCTCCTCCACCTGGTGCTTCAACGCCATTATGCAATCGTCAATCGGAATGGGAGGCAGTTCCTCCCCCGTCTCAAGCAGATGCTTGATCTCACGGAAAATCCACGGCCTGCCGAAAGTGGCACGTCCGACAAGGATGCCATCCACACCCGTTTCGTCGAACCGCTGCTTGGCTATCTGTGCCGACGTGACATCGCCATTGCCAATGATGGGGATGTGGATGCGCGGATTCTGTTTCACCTCACGTATCAGCGTCCAGTCGGCTTCCCCTGTGTACATCTGCGAACGCGTGCGTCCATGTATGGCCAAGGCCTGGATGCCGCAGTCCTGCAACTGCTCTGCCAGGGTGGTGATGATCTTATGCTCACAGTCCCAGCCCAGACGCGTCTTCACGGTCACAGGCAACTTCACGGCATCGACCACAGCACGGGTAATCGCAAGCATCAGCGGGATGTCACGAAGCATCCCTGCTCCAGCGCCCTTGCCTGCCACGCGCTTCACGGGGCAACCGAAATTGATATCGATGATGTCGGGATGGGCCTGCTCCACTATTCGGGCAGCTTCGACCATCGACGCCACATCGCGCCCATAAATCTGTATCACCACAGGGCGCTCCTCCTCCAGCACACGGAGTTTCTGCATCGTCTTGTCAATGCTGCGTATCAAGGCATCAGCCGACACAAATTCCGAATAGACCATATCCGCACCGAAGTGGCGGCACTGCAGGCGGAAACCCACATCAGTGACATCCTCCATCGGTGCAAGCATCACTGCCCTATCGGGCAATGTTACATTTCCTATCTTCATAAATATATAACTAATGTTAAGAATTTGCTATTTTGATAGTGCAAAGATAACATTTTTTGTGCAATATTGCACATTTTGGGCAGAAGAAATTGGATTTTTTTCGAATAATTGTTATATTTGCACCGATAACTATGAATAAATGCCCACAAAATGGGTTTGTAGTGCCAACAAAAAAACCAATAAATCAATATTATTAACAACAACAACTATTTTCTATGTGGTTAACATCTTCGTCAATCGGTCGTAAGGTGGTAATGAGCGTCACTGGTGCATGCCTCGTGCTCTTCCTCACCTTCCACATGCTGATGAACCTTGTTTACGCGTATGATGTCTTCGTAGGCACTCCTGCCGGCGAACATTATTACGACAAGGTCTGTGAATTCCTGGGCACCAACTGGTACGCGCTCCTCGGCACTGCCGGTCTGGCTTTGCTCATTGTCATCCATTTCCTTTATGCCTTCATCCTGACTTTCCAGAACTGGAAAGCTCGTGGCAATGACCGTTACGCCATTTCCGGCAAGCAGCCCGTACATTGGGCAGCCAAGAATATGCTTGCCCTGGGTGTCATCGTGATTTGCGGCATCCTGGTGCACCTCTTCAATTTCTGGGCAAAGATGATGTTTGCAGAACTCGCTGGTGCCGAAGGTGCTTTTGCTCCTACTGCCGGTTTCGACTGGATCACCAACACGCTTTGTGACCCCGTCCTCTTCGCTATCTACATCATCTGGTTCTGTGCTCTTTGGTTCCACCTCACTCACGGTATCTGGTCTTCAATGCAGACGCTTGGACTGAATGGCAAGATTTGGCTCAATCGCTGGATCTGCATCAGCTACATTTGGGCTACTGTTATCTTCTGTGGCTTCTTCCTCGTCCTTGTAGCAGCCGTTATTCAGGCAGGAGGCTTCCACTGTATCTGTGCTAATTAATCTAAAAATCCCAAATCCATAAACAGTAATTCAGACTATGGCTATTGAACACATCATGGATCCCGCGCTCAGCCGCATCCCTGAGGGAAAGCTTGCTGACAAGTGGACAAACTATAAGGCACATCAGAAACTGGTGAATCCAGCCAATAAGCGCAAACTCGACATCATCGTCGTAGGTTCAGGCCTCGCTGGCGGTGCAGCTGCTGCTACACTCGGCGAGATGGGCTTCAAGGTAAAGTGCTTCTGCATCCAGGATTCTCCTCGCCGTGCCCACTCCATCGCTGCACAGGGCGGCATCAACGCTGCCAAGAACTATCAGAACGACGGTGACTCGGTCTATCGCCTGTTCTACGACACCATCAAGGGCGGCGACTACCGCGCTCGCGAAGCCAACGTCTATCGTCTGGCTGAAGTGTCGAACAACATCATCGACCAGTGCGTTGCCCAGGGCGTACCTTTCGCTCGCGAATATGGCGGCACCCTCGCCAACCGTTCGTTCGGTGGCGCTCAGGTATCGCGTACCTTCTATGCCAAGGGACAGACAGGCCAGCAGCTGCTGCTCGGTGCCTACTCTTCGCTCAACCGTCAGATCGAGAAAGGCAACGTCACCATGTACGCTCGCCGCGAGATGCTCGACGTTGTCCTCATCAAGGACAAGGAGGGCGTGGAGCGCGCACGTGGCATCATCTGCCGCAACCTCGTCACCGGTGAGCTCGAGCGCTACTCTGCTCACGCAGTGATTGTGGCTACCGGCGGTTATGGCAATGCCTACTTCCTTTCCACCAACGCCATGTCGTGCAACGGTGGTGCAGCCATCCAGATCTATCACAAGGGTGCCATGTTTGCCAACCCCTGCTACGCTCAGATCCACCCCACCTGTATCCCCGTTCACGGTGACATCCAGTCGAAGCTGACCCTGATGTCCGAGTCACTCCGTAACGATGGCCGCATCTGGGTTCCCAAGAAGCTCGAAGATGCCAAGCGTCTGCAGCGTGGTGAGATTCGCGGTCACCAGATTCCCGAAGAGGATCGCGACTACTATCTCGAGCGCCGCTATCCCGCATTCGGCAACCTCGTTCCTCGCGATGTTGCTTCGCGTGCAGCCAAGGAACGCTGCGACAAGGGTTATGGTGTCAACGGCACCGGTCTCGCCGTATTCCTCGACTTCTCCGATGCCATCAAGCGCCTTGGCAAGGATGTGGTGGCCGACAAGTACGGTAACCTCTTCCAGATGTATCAGAAGATCACCGACGACAACCCGTATGAGACTCCAATGATGATCTATCCCGCCATCCACTACACCATGGGCGGCATTTGGGTGGACTACGAGCTGATGACCTCCGTGAAGGGTCTGTTCTGTGCCGGCGAAGCCAACTTCTCCGACCACGGTGCCAACCGTCTCGGTGCTTCCGCACTCATGCAGGGTCTCGCCGACGGCTATTTCGTGCTTCCTTACACGCTGCAGAACTACCTCGCCGACCAGATCCAGGTTCCACGCTTCTCGACCGACCTTCCCGAATTCAAGGAGGCTGAGGATGCCATCAAGGCAAAGATCCAGAAGATCATGGCCGTACAGGGCAGCCGCACCGTCGATTCCATCCACAAGGAACTCGGTCACATCATGTGGGAGCACGTCGGCATGGGTCGCACCAAGGCTGGTCTCGAAGAGGGTCTCAAGAAACTCGGCGAAATCCGCAAGACCTTCTGGAAGGAAGTCTATGTGCCAGGCGAAGCCAACACGCTCAACACCGAGCTCGACAAGGCCATCCGTCTGCTCGACTTCATCGAAATCGGCGAACTGATGGCACGCGACGCCCTCCATCGTGAGGAATCCTGCGGCGGTCACTTCCGCGAGGAGCACCAGACCGAAGAAGGCGAAGCCAAGCGCGACGACAAGAACTTCATGTACGTAGGCTGCTGGAAGTACATGGGCGAAGGCAAGGAGCCCGAACTCTACAAGGAGATGCTCGACTACCAGGAGATCAAGGTACAGACACGTAACTACAAGTCATAATTCACCCTTTTAAATAATTTGCAACTATGGGAAAAGAAAGTTTTCTGAACGTAAACGTTAAAGTTTGGCGTCAGCGCGGCCCAAAGGAAAAGGGCGAATTCAAGACCTATCGCGTTGAGCACGTTTCGACCGAAATGTCGTTCTTCGAGATGATGGACACGCTGAACGAACAGCTCATCAACAAGCATGAGGAGCCCATCGTCTTCGACCACGACTGTCGCGAAGGCATTTGCGGCACCTGCTCGCTCTACATCAATGGCCGTCCCCACGGCATCGATGACGCCATCACCACTTGCCAGCTTCACATGCGCAAGTTCAAGAACGAGGAGACCATCACCGTTGAGCCATGGCGCTCAGCCGGCTTCCCCGTCATCCGCGACCTGATGGTTGACCGCTCTGCTTTCGACAAGATCCAGCAGGCTGGTGGCTACACCTCCATCAACTGCGGTGCTGCCCAGGATGCCAATGCCATCCTCATCTCGAAGGTCGATGCCGACGAGGCCATGGACTCTGCTTCCTGCATCGGTTGCGGCGCTTGCGTTGCTGCCTGCAAGAACGGTTCAGCCATGCTCTTCGTCAGTGCCAAGGTGAGCCAGTTCGCTCTCCTGCCACAGGGCAAGGTCGAGGCTGCACGTCGTGCCAAGGCAATGGTAGCCCGCATGGACGAACTCGGATTCGGCAACTGCACCAACACCCGCGCCTGCGAGATGGAGTGCCCCAAGAGCGTGAAGATCTCCAACATCGCACGTCTCAACCGTGAGTTCATCAAGGCCAAGCTTGCCGACTGATCATCGATCCCCGCTTCTCCATCCGAGAGAAACACTGATATTACGGCTCCCGACAATAAATTCGGGAGCCGTTTTCGCATCTATCTTTCACCCCAACAATAGTTTTTGAGTCGAAAATTTGGAATACTCCAAGAAAAGCCGTATCTTTGCAGCACATTTTTCGACATATCGAAAACAAAAGCGGATGATAACATTGAGTGGTCGCTGCGCTCAAAATTATAGAAAAATTAAATCAAAAAATTATAAGAAAAACGGGACGAGATTGGTCACAGCTTTATCAGACCACCTTCTTTTGATAATTTTTAAAATCAATTTTCTTATAATTTTGAGCGAAGCGACCCAAACAACAAAAAAGTTTTCGCCGATTCCGGAATTAAACAACATTATATATTCATAATTATTCCCTAAATCCAATGAGATATTTTGGAAATCTATTTTGGGGTGCACTGCTCCTGATGCTCGGCATCATCGCACTCCTTTGGGCTACCGACGTACTCGACAGCCTTTCATTCCTCAAGACGTGGTGGCCATTGTTCATCATCATCCCGTGTGCAATCCGTCTGATGTTCGCTCCCGACAAGTTGCTGTCGCTGCTCGGCATTGGCATTGGCGTAGTTCTGCAGCTCTACCGTTGCGGACTCATTGAAAACTTCAAGACCACAGCTGCCATCACTGGCGCCGTTGCCCTCATCATCTTAGCCCTGCGGCTTCTTACACGAGGAAGATACCTTCCTCCGCGAAAAGGACACCGCTGATAAAAAACGAAGAGCGGCTGGCTTCACAGCCCGCCGTCCTCAAACACACATGAATAGCTAAATAATTTTATAAACACACACTATCTTATAACCAAACTTTATATCCAAATTACACATATAAGATACATATCTGATCCGAAAGTTTAAACCTTTCAGGGTTTTTACTTTTTTCACGATGCAAAGATAGATACTTTTTTTTAAACGACAAAGAAGAAATGTACCAAAATTTCCATTTTTTGACAAAATCGGCGAAAAAATAACATTTATTGGCCATATATGTAACAGGAGAAAGGGCAAAAATTACAATAATTTATAAAAATTGTACGATTTTACTCCTATTTCGCGCAAAGAAGATCATTCCTCGGCCAACTTTCTTCGCTCCTAATCGCGACAATCCGGCAGTCTCAGGAAAGAATATTATCTTTGCACCCTCAAAAAAGGACTAAAAAGATGGTTTATCTACTCGATTCGACAATAGGTTTCCCCAATCCGAGGGACGGCGAACCCGATGGGCTGTTTGCCGTGGGCGGTGACTTGAGCACCGAGCGCCTGCTGCTGGCATATAGCTGGGGCATCTTCCCCTGGTATGCCTTTCGCGCTGAGGACACCTGCCAGGAGCTCATCGACCCCGCCACAGGCAAACCTTACATCCAATGGTGGTGCCCCATGCAGCGCTTCGTCATCTTCCCCGACGAGATTCACATCTCCCACTCCATGCGCCAGGAACTCAACAAGGTCAAGCGTGGGGAACTGAGCGTCACTGTCAATGCTGCCTTCGAGCAGGTCATCGACCAATGCGGCACGCTGCGCGAGGAAGGCTTGGGTGCCTGGCTCGGTCCCGAGATGAAGGAAGCCTACATCCGACTCCACGACCAGGGCTTTGCATCGAGTGTCGAAGTTTGGAAGGACGATTCGCTCGTAGGCGGTCTCTACGGTGTCACCCTGGGCAGCGGTTTCTTTGGCGAAAGTATGTTCTCTCTCATCCCCAGCGCCTCGAAGATTGCCCTCATCATGCTTGCCCACCTGATGAAGCAGCTCGGCAATTCGCTCATCGATTGTCAGTTTGAGACACCCCACCTCAAGACCATGGGCGGTCGCTACATCGACTATGACGAATACCTGAGACTCATCCGTCAGAAGAGCGGGGAATAAGGACTTCGATGCCCGTCTTTATTGTAATTTATCAGCGATTTTATTGGCTACTTGTATCATTTCGTTCTCCGAACGATTTTCTCTCTAATGCTTATAAAAAAATAAACAGTCAAACACCACTTCTCCTGCAAACCAAACAACACAACATAAATTGAAGAATCGAAGGACAATATCGTTCCATCGCGATGATGATACTCCACGAAGTCGTGGTTCTCCACGAAATTCTCGAGTTTAGCAGGAGTCAAGAAATAAGCCAGTTTGCACACAGTCAATCGAATCGATTAAGGAGGAGGAAAAAACGACCTGCACATCCCAGTGTATTCATTTTCGGATTCCGATGCTCCCTAATCGTCGTAGGTCGTATGGATCCAACATCATCCTAGATCGCGCAAAAGCCATTTCATTGGAAGAAGGGCTGGTCTAACCTGTCTCGGAACATCTTCGATAAACTCTGGAAATATCTCCCAACTTATACAATCATTCTCCGAAAACTTAGAAAGTTTTCGGAGAATGATTCATAGGCTTTGAAGGCCGATGCCGATACGGGGAGTACCAAATACTTACGCTTGAAAGATCATCTTATGCAACAACACATCAGCTAGGTTTTTCGTCTTTATCTAGGCATTTGACGGATGGTCACTCACCTCATTCAATTCATGAAGAACTTCCGGCTTAGTGTTTATCTGTGAATGGCTGCTATGTTTGTATGGTGTAGTTGTGGGGATATGAATGTCGATTATATCTTGTCAATTATCATTTGTTCTCGACAAAGTCGGAAGAACTCGTCACGGGTCTTGCAGAAACCGCGATAGGCTGCTCTTGCCATTCCGAACTTTGCAGGCTGTTGCAGTTCCTGCCAGTCGGCAATATCAAACTTTATACGGATTGGATATATCTCATTGTCCACATGGGCAAGATTGGCTTTGACCACTTTATAATAGCCCTTGATGTGACCACCTGGGATGATGGGTGCGATGTATCGGACTGACTGAATATCCTTTGTTTCTTCCATGCCCTTACGTCCCATAATGATTGTTGATGCACGTCCTTCTAATATGGCTTCCACATCTTTATTCACTTCTTCATCCAAAGTGAGAATCATATAAACAGAATCCTTTGGCTCATCATAGGTATAATACAGTCCCTTCTGTGGGATGCTATCGTCAAGGATTTCAGTAGAGGCCTTTCCTATCAGTGATTCGATGAACTGTACAAGCAGTTCTCTGTTTTCTATGTCTTTCGGACGCAGTGGAAATGCGCCGATATTCACTTCTTCGATTGTCTTGTAGAACTTTGACACTTCAACATCAGCTTTTTGTCCATCACCGGGGAAAAGGATATAACCACCTATAACTTCCTTCTTCAACTCGTTTGAGGTATACTCCTTGTAATAGATGGCATCCCTATAGCGGTGCATTTGGTTGATGGCATCTTCCGGCGGTGTGTCAACCCCGTTCACTCTTCCTTCTATTCGATACTTCGCATCAAACAGATAGGTCATCTTCATGTCCTTCTGCTGGTCACGCTTAGTCAGCTGCAGGACTATATCAGGCTTTTGGGCAACGGTAGGCACGACCAGATTTTCCATGCTGATAGAATCATTTTCTTTGTCGGTGTGTTTAGGATTATAGACAAGTTCTGCCAATTCAACGTCATCCTTCTTGAACAAGATACGCGAATGTTCTCCCTTGCCTAATTCCCATGTGAAGATACCGTTCATTTCCATACGATTGCGATGGTCAACATCCACATCAATGCCCAGTAACTCCTTTACTATGTGGCTTAATTCGATGAAACACCATATCTCGTAGAGCGTCGCAATATCCTTCGACTGCAAGCGATAGATACCATCATTCAGTGAATAGGCCCGTCGTAGCAGATTCCATGTCGTATATATCTGACTATAACCCGTTGCCCTTTGCAGTATAAGACTCTCCTGTTTCAACCCCTTGAATCTTCCCACCGTTCTAAAGAAAGGATTTCGCCTAAGATGCTTCAAGGTATCCGCCACCTCGTCCATTTCCTTCTTCATCACGGGAGAAACATTCTTAAAGGTCTCAATGCGCTTTTTCAACGACTCATATTTCTCTGTAATCTGCCCAAGTGCATATTTAAGGAAACGGTTTTCCTGAGTATCATTCGATTGTATCTGCTCTTCCACCCTATACAGATGCGCAGGCTCTCTCCGATGTTCTGCCAGTTCGTTTTCGATGCTGGCAGGCACACGTTTTAACTTATCTGCTCTCAGATACACCTCATATCCATGCAGCCGATGTCGAGGTCGCTCAATGATATTCTTGCAAGCCTTGATAAACTTCTGATGCTCTCCTGCAAACACGCTCCACCACATCAGTTCTGGGGTCTCTCCTGTCGTATCAGGCGTAAAACCATGAAAGGTGCGCTTCATATAGTCGAGCGTGAGCAGCCTATATTCCTGCTCAATTTCTTCGATAATCTTCCTCCAATGATCATGATAATTGAGTTTCGTACTCAATACCTCATAGCCCAGCGTAAACCGCTTTGTATCTTTACCTATCTTGTAAATAAGGTTCAGTTCACTCTTGCCTATATCATTGCCATAGTTGATAAAACCTGCCAAAGTCTGCTTCCTGAACGTAAACCGCTCATTATCGCTCTGTAGCATGGATCCAAACTGCGCATGAGTTACCTCTTTATTAAAGTCCACCCATATCGGATACTCCGCATTGTCGAAGAACACCGCTGGAGCATTTCCACCTTTTACGATAGGCTCACCATTCCGTTCAACAACCTTAACACCATCCGACCATGAGTAAGTAGAAAGAAGATTCTCTTCCCCCACATTACTCTTTGCCTTATTCCAGATGCCCTCGAATTTCGAGCAATCGACGTACATCGTGAAATCCTCGTGTCGTATGGTCAGCAAGTCCATATTGCCAGATAATATTAACTCCAGAAACTAGTATAGCCGCTTTCAAGGCGTTTCTTCATTTCTTCGAGTTTCGCTAATGAAACGGAATAAACTTTCTCACCATCATCTTTCTTGGAAGAATACTCTTTCGCTGAAACAACCTTCAATTGCTCACCAATAGTGGAACTGAATTTATCCAGTAACTGACCTATCTTCGTTTCGTCACCCTCAATACGAGACAAAATCTTCATGCTCGTAATCTCATCAAGTGCACGAGCTATGACATAGTTCTCATCCAACTCGTTGCCGTCCTTATCCTTATTATAAGGCAGATTATTTACCACATAAAGTAGGAATTCGTTCCTGGTACGATAGGCCACTTTGAACGGAGTACCCTCCAACTGCATATTCACAGCCTCTAAATACTTCAAGACAGTATCGCAGACAGCCTTATTATCCAGATAGACATCCACACCTTCAACAGATGTACCAATCAGATTGCCAGCCTCCAGCTTGCCGATCTTTTCGTATTGCGAATCTAACCCACCATACAGATCCACCTCATTCATCTCAATGGTCATAGCACGGTCAAGCACCTTACGGCTAAACGAGAACGTCGTTTCGTCCATATTCACCGTACCCACCACGATAAGGTTCTGAGGAATGCAGATGCCATCATTCATGAATCTCGTTCTGATATCTTCGTCTTCTGTCAACTCTGCCGTCAGCACACGATACCAGCCCTCCTTGCTTTTGTCAAGAATCGGGTCTGTTGTGATGGTTCCATCCTCTCGGCACTTGCGAGACTCCACCACACTCAGATACTCTGCAAAATACTGCTCTACAGGAGCCAAGTTCATTTCATCCAGACAAAGGAAATACGGCACATCGGAATTCTCCCATGCCTTAGCCACGAACTTCAGGAAATCCCCTGCCACAAACACTGGGCTACCACTCACACGACTCACATATCCAATCAGTTCACATGAATCATGCCAGTTCGGCTTCACCTATACCATCTCAAAGTTTTTTGGCTTCGGGTTTTTATATTCTTTTGTACCTTTTTCCCAACAAGCCCTTGCCAATTCGCGTACAATACGGCTTTTACCTGTACCTGAGATGCCGGCAAGAAGCAGGAACGGCTTAGACTTGATAGCGGTAATATAAGGGCGATATTTTTCCTGCTCTCTTAATGATGCCCTAGCTTTATTTGAATTGGAAATCTTTTTCAAGTCTTCTAAACTGATTTCGACAAGTTCATTAACTGAATGCTTTAGAGAAGGAACCCATGCCAAGTGCTTAATTCGGCCTACTGTACATTTATAAAAATCAGATGTGCGAGCTATAATTGCCTCATAAACAGAACGTTTGTTTCCACTTCCTTTTAATACGCTTTCAATACTAAAAGGCTCATTCTCAGAAATACTATTTGCAAGTATGGACAATGTCTCTCTTGAAATTTTTGCATTTTCGGTTTCTCTTCCTGTGACTCTTTGTAAAGAAACTGATTTCATGGATTTATTAACAGATAACAATTTGACTTTGCTTGTCCCTGGCTTTACATAGTCAAACTCTGTATTCTTGGCGACCTCATCAAAGAGATCCAATAAATAATCTACCGTCAACGTCATATACTATAAAACTATCGAGTTAAATAATCAGATAAACTATTAGCTATTCCTTTCGCAGCAAGATATGGCACGCCGTTTCCTATAGTCTTGAACGCATCGGTCAACGTAATATTATGAGGTATTACGAACTCTCGGGGCAGAGACTGCAAAGCCAATGCTTCTGCAACAGATATTCTTCTTGCTTCATATGGGTGAATATGAACCTCATTATTACCATAGGCAACGGTTGGAGAATAACGCCAACGATGTAACCGTTTATAGCTTTTCTTTTTGTCATCACCTTCATCAGTCGTTTGAAAACGTATAAGTCCTGCTCTCGGCTGAAAATACATATCTGCATTAGGATGATGTAGTACATCATTTATATTCCACCAATACTGAACAGTAAGTTCCTCTATAATACCTAATGGCACAGGTAACTCTGAATGTTCGACATATGGGCTTCTCTCTGGCCAGTTTATTGCCTTAATATCTTCAATATTGTACAATTTATATTGATCCCATGGAAAATCAGTAAGATTTGCACCTTCAATCTGTAAGTTCAAATTATCAGCTATATCTTTCCTTACACCTATCAATATTATTCTTTCCCTATCCTGTGGTACTCCAAATTCCAGTGCATTAATCAATTGCTCTGTCAAATAATAGCCATTCTCAACAAACTGTTTTTTCAGTTGCTCAAAAAATGCTCGATGCCTTGCAGTCCTATACAGTCCTTTCACATTCTCAAAAAGAAAGAAATCAGGTTGAGCATGACAAATAAGATCTGCATATGTTTGCGACAGCCGACCATTTTCGCCTTCTTTTCCTTTATTTTTTCCTGCCACACTAAAATCAGGGCATGGTGGGCCGCCAATAAAGCCGGTTAAAACATTTCTCTTTGATTCATTTACAAGATGCATCAAATTTTGCATCATTTCAGGATGTTCATCATCAATGTAATGAACAATATTTTCAATATGATACCCATATATTGGTGCGAGAATATTCATATTTTGACGTGCATATTGATACACATCATTGAAGGCTCTATGAAACTCATTAACAAACACAATATTGTAGTGTCCTTCGAGTTCAAAGCCCAAGTCCAAGAATCCTGCTCCAGAGAAAAATGAAAATATATTCATTGTTATTTTTGTAATCGTAAAGAGACGAAACCACAATCTTCCCCGAGTTACCCCAAAACTCTAATGGGAGGATTTCTTTTTACCGACTAATCTAATCCATTCTGAGTTATCTATGCCAACTCTTGATAATTGAGAGGCATAAGCTGACACGATGTGTTGTGCAAACATCTCCTTTAGTTCAGCAACCCAAAAAAACTGTTTCTCTGTGATGTCTTTGAACACATATTGATTGTCTTGAGGAAGAAATTGTGCAGTAATTTGTGCATCAGAGTCATTTTTAGGAGAGAACTTATGTAGTACGATAGAATACGATTTGCTATCTACGATTAAATGATGATTCTCTCCTACAACCACTGCCTCACCTTTTATACCTGGCACTAATGGAAGGAATAAGAAGGTTCTTTCTTCGCCTTGACCAATCCTTACAGAATCACAGCTTTGTTGAATACAAAGTAAGAATTTCCAGTCAGAATCTTTTTCGTTTTTGTATTTTACTATAGTTCCCATTGTCAGGCGATGGACAGACGGTGAAGAGAATAAATTACTATGCTGAACTAGCCTTGCCCACTTGTAATTTGAAACCTCAGTTTTTTCAGAACAAAATAGACTAGCTGTTTCTTTTTTATACAAATCTTCCGTATACTCATTTACTTCAATTCCAAAAGAATTTTTAAACTTTTTATCAAAAGATTTAGAAGATTTCACAAGAAGCTTTAATTTTTCAGCATTAATGTCAATATGTCTCTTATTAATTGTAATTTGGCAGTCTTTTATATTTTTATCAATCCAAGACTCTATCCAGTTTTCAATATTAAAACCGCCAGTATCAATCAAGTTGGTCACTGACGTACCAATAATCTTTGACAGCATAGATTTGGCATCATTACAATCAGGGATGGAAACAAAATGCCCAATGAAAGCAGGGTCAATGTCTTTCGAAAACACCCCCAAGATATTTGACGTATTATTTCTAATAGAACTTATAGCTGCCAAAGCATAATTTGGCAACAATCCGTTTACAAAGTTTGCAAATTCTTCTGAAATAAAAGTTGGAAGATTCTCATATTCCACAATCTTGGATTGCAAATCTTTATTATATTTCAATTGATTACATCCTTCGCCATTAGACTTGACGCGTACGAGAATCAAAACATTAGAAGAAGATACTCTAAAATCATCTTCCTTTGTTTCAAAATTACTATTTTCAGATACAATACTTTGTATTTCTTTTATAATATCATACAACTTGGTTCCATCTCCTGTATAGACGACAACCAGTTTTAACTTCTCATCTTTAGCATCCTCAATAATACCTTTGATCAAATCCTTAGTATATTTGCCCCGTGGTTCATCATCTTCATCATCGTCCTCTTCATTGTCTACAGAGTCGAGTTCTAATTTTAGGAACCAATCTAACACAATGACATCGGATTTTGCAAATAATGTTGCACAATTACTCAAATCTTTTTCTGAATGAGGGGCAAATACAGTACATAGCTTACCATGTTTAGCGAATACACTAGTAGTTTGTAAAGCCTAAAAGTTAATTATCGGGTACAAATGCTTGAGCTTGATTCGAGCATCGTCAGTGGTAAACTGCCAATCTACACCTTTCTG
>CAJOLH010000020.1 GCA_905235375.1 uncultured Bacteroidales bacterium | reverse complement strand
AACTTGCCGATGGAGGTCACACCTTCTTCGATAATCACTTTCTCGATGGAGCTATAATAATCATTATCAATATGTATATCATCATCATAATCCATCATTGCTCCCGCACCTGAAATCACCATCGACAAATCTGAAAAGATGGTGTAGGTCACATCGTCTCCGCAGGAACCTGTGGCGAGGACTTCAAGCATCTCTCCATTCTCACCATACACATACTCAACGATATTCTCGAACTCGCTCCAGTACTCTGCACTCTCGTAGGCAGATCTGCTTCCCACAGGGACATAGAGCGTGCAGGCGTCTTTATTCACGCCATTGAACGTCGCAGGGCCAAGAGTAACTGGTGTCACATTCTCTACCGTGATTGAAGTCAAACCGCTGCACTGTTCGAAGGCAGCGTCGCCGATGGTGGTCACACTGCCTGGGATTACGACTGAGGTCAGACTGGAACAACATTCGAAAGCGGCATTGCCGATTTCAGTCACTCCATCAGGAATTGACACTGAAGTCAGACCTGTGCAATTGAAGAAGAGGACAGGACTGATGGTTTTCACCCCTTCAGGAATGACTATTGACGTCAGCGAAGCGCATCCGTAGAAAACGCCATTGCCATATTCGACCACACTTTCAGGAATGTCCAACGAAGTCAGACTGGCACATTCATAGAAAGCAGCAGAACCAATAAGGGTTACACTGCCCGCTATACTCACCGAAGTCAAATGGTTGAAGTCATAAAATGCAAACTGGCCGATGGAGGTCACCCCATCTTCAATTACAACACTTTCGATCTTCTGGTAATAGTTGGCATCTATATGAGGAATATCTCCCATATAATCCATCATCTCTCCCGTGCCAGAAATCACCATCGACATATCAGAAAAGATTGAGTAAGTAACGGATTCACCACACGAACCCGTTGCTACAACCGAGAGCTCACCATCGTTGGCCTGTGCCCAGATACTCCCTGGAAGAAGCCAACCAAGGAGGCAAACGAAGAGACTCGTCAAAGCGTGATCAGACTTATGACTCATAGATTTCATATTTGTATGTTTCCTTTTTCAGGGTACAAAGATAGGATAAATTTGCAAAACCAACAATTTTTTTCCTAAAAATATGAAAAATAACAGCCTAATTTTTTCATTTAGATGAAAAAAAGTCCCATGTCATTGCAATTTTGACACAGAAGCACATAAGTTGACCGAAACAGCGGAGGTTCATCATACTGCTGATGCCAACAGACATAGAGGTCACACAGCAGCATGCAACGGGATTTACTCCCAAGCTATCTCGCCTGAACCGAGGCAGATACGTCCGTCGGAAGTATAGATGACACAGAACTGACCGGGGGCGACACCGTTGGTCTTCTGATCCATCCGAAGGTAATAACTGCCATCAGCACGACGTGTCAGGCTGCCCGAACGAAGCTCTGCCACATGACGAATCTTAAAGAGGACGGGAGCCTCATCGTCAGCAACAGGAAAGATGGAGGTAGGTTCGACAAAGGGATCGAGTGTAATCCAATGAAAATCGCGCATTACGAGCTCGTCCTTCATCTGCGCCTCGGGCTGATAGCCTCGACTCACGTAGATGATATTCTCGTCGATGTCCTTCTTGACCACGAACCAGGGACCTCCGCTCAGATAGAGACCTTTGCGCTGGCCAATGGTGTGGAACCAGAATCCTTGGTGATGCCCCAGCACCTTGCCCGTCTCAATCTCCACTATCGGACCTTCCTTCTTGCCGAGGAAACGCTCGATGAACTGATTGTAGTCAATCTTGCCGAGGAAACAGATGCCCTGCGAATCCTTGCGATGCGCACTGGGAAGCTTGGCCTCTTCAGCTATGCGTCGCACCTCCCCCTTGGCCATCATGCCGATGGGGAACATACTGTGCGACACCTGCAAACCTGTCAGCTGTGCCAGGAAATCGGTCTGATCCTTCACGGGGTCGGGGGTTGTGCCGAGCCATGATCGCCCCTCCTCCTCGATGACGGTGGCGTAATGCCCCGTAGCCGTCTTGTCGTAGAGATGGCCGACTTTCTGGTCGAAAGCGCCGAACTTGATGAGGCGATTGCACATCACATCGGGATTGGGTGTGAATCCACGACGCACCTTGTCGATGGTATAGGCCACGACGTTGTCCCAATAGTCCTTCTGAAGATCGACCACGTCGTAGGTCAGACCATAGCGATGCGCCATAGCCCGCACAATCTCGAGGTCTTCTTCCTGCGGACAGCTATATCCGTCATCGTTCATGCCAATCTTGATGTAGAAGAGGTCGGGACGATAACCCTGTTCGCAAAGCAGGTGGACAGCAACGCTGCTGTCCACTCCGCCGGATAATAAGGCTGCTATCTTCATATTTGAGCGTTCGAAAGGTTCTGAAAAGTTCGAAGGATACGATGGGAACTGACTTTTATTTGACAGGAATCAGCTTGACGGTGGAATTGAGGCCGCAGGGCATGATGTCCCAATCGCCGTAGTAGCTCACGGCACCGCCCTTGAGGTTGGCGATGTTGGCATTCTTGAAGATACGCCACACGAGGCCCTGACGATCCATCTCTGCCACATAATTGGCTGCCAAGCCCGTCACGTCAATCTCGATGGTGTTGCTGCCAGCATGCAGATACTTGCCAACACTCAGTTGGAATGGCGCGCAGAACGCCACACCTGCATCGCGACCATTGATATAGACATGCGCACTTTCGCGCACATCTCCGAGGTCAAGAAGCACGTCGCTTGAGCCACTGATGGAACCAGCTGGCACATTGACCGTGGTCTTGTAACGCACCGTTCCCTTGCCGGTTTCCCAAGGCTTTCCAAGAGCCGTCCAAGGCTTGAGTCCGCGAATGGTCTGCGAACCAACGCTTCCCCATGACTCGAATTGCTTTGGAACGAGCGTCCACGAGTTGCCCGAAAGGTCGATAGAAGTCATATACTTGCGAGGCGTGGGCGAAAGTTTCCTGATTTGAGCGCTGGACTTTGAGTTTTGCGTCACGAGGTGTTGGCCCTGAAACTCCGTCAACTGACGGTCGGCAACGATGGTCTGAAGGATGCAGCTCTCGCCACTGGCAAGACGAAGATAAACCTCGGAGCGCCCATCCTGCTGACGTACGGGAGTCTCGCACACCTCGCCCGTCAATGGATTGAAGATAAAGGCACGATGTGCTTCGGTGGATAGAGCCACCCAATCATCGACACCCTTGTCCTGCAGACTGGTGATGAAGTAATGATAGCCCGTGACGTTTTGGCGACGAATGTACTTGAGCCCGTGCAGCGCGGTCATATCCTCGGGAACGATGGCAGGATACTGCCTCAACGCCGTGACATACGCATCGGGACTATCGACAGTGATGATGGTGGCTCCAAAGACCTTCCACTTTTCGAGACGCGCCTTGATATTGTCGGGCAGATACTTGACTTCGGGCAGGATCAATGCCTTATAGCGCACGCCGCTGGGCGCGATGATGCGACCCTGCGGATCGACGCCCGTGATGTCGAGTATCATCTTATCAGAGCAATAGTCCATGTCGTAGCCTGCATTGTAGATGGTATTGACCGCATGGATGAAGCGAGGTGCCTTCTTTGCCATCGAATGAATGTCGAACTGCAATAGCCGTCCTGGATACTCATGGATGATATCGTTGAACGGCATATAAACAAGCAGGTCATTGTCAGGCTGTCCATACTGCATCCACGACTGCACACGAGTCATGTATTCGAAGAACGCAGGCGCATCGGCCCAGATGGTGTTGATGGGCGACATCTCCATCGACGCATAGAACAAATAGCCGGGCCAGGGAGCATCCTGTGGCGAATAGGTGGTGCCATGGAAATAGCAGTGATTGACTCCTGCCACCATCATCAGGTCGAAGTCGGGCTTGCACTGGCTGAGGGAGGTGCGGAAATGCTCGGTGAGCCAGGTGAAGGTTTCAGCCGAAACAAACTCCTTGCCATAGAAGTGGGCTGCAGAAGCCGGGTACTTGAGCATAGAGAGATCGGAATCGTTGCGACGCGTGAGCGTGTCGGTGCGCAGCCCCTGAATGCCGAAATCGGAAAGACCGAAACTCTCGATTTCGGGAATATCGACCGAAGCATACAGGTCGAGCAGGTTGGCAGGACTGCCATGAGCCTGATTGCGCACCTTTGCGCCATGGGAATGTGCCCACTTGATCCAAGGATTGGTGAACATCTTCTGCAAGAGGTCATTCAGCGTGAGACGATAGTCGGCAATCACCTCCTCGTGCGTACGGAACCGTATGCCCTTGGCCTGCGGGTAAGTGCGATAGTGGATCGAGAAATACTTCGAATCGTTGTAGTTGGCATCCATGAAGACGGGGAAGTACTCCTCAAGGGCATAGCCGCGTCGAGCCTTGAATTCATCGAGCATGGCAGGTGTCCAGTCGGCCTCATAGACCTCATAGCTGTCGTTGAAGAACGTGTGGGGATAAGGCACGCCGCTGGCGGCAAATGCCTTGTCGAAACGCTTGAAGTAGTTCTGCACAGCCTTCGGATTGAAGTGATCCATGACGTAGCCCTCGCCACCAGGGGCTGCACGCTTCACCTGCTGACGGGTCTTGGCGATGTAATAGGCCACGAAGAGCGTATCGTAACGGTAGGCAGCGAGAAACTCCTCGCGCTTCTTGTCGTTCTTGATTTCCTTGGCCCGTGCCTCGACCTCAAGAATCTCGTTCATGTTGAGATAGGCATAGACCTTCTGGAGCTTGGGGAAGTTCTTCCTTTCTTTCTCGGACAACTGGGGCACGACATCGCCGGCATGCCAGGTGGTGAAATAGACACGCGTGGCAGCCTCATCGACACTTACCTCTGGACCACCAAAGGGCCAACCGGTGCCCGTGTTCATATCAATCTCGATGCCCAGACGCTTTCCTTCGGCCTCGACATGGCCCAACATACGCATCCAGCGCGGCGAGAGGAAATCTATGTCGTTCTTCTCGTTGCCCTGCACGCCATAGATGGGTGTAATCTCGACAGCACCGATACCGGCCTTGGCGTAGGTCTCAAGGTTATATGTCAAGTTGGCGCTATCGACTGCACTTCCCAGCCACCACCATCGGGTGCCGGGTTTGGCCTCCTGCTTGACGACAGGCCACTCCTGGGCATTGACGACCTGGGGCGATGCCCAAGCCAATAGGCCAAGGCACAACACAGAAAGGGATAAATAGTGATATCGCATTTTTGTAGGATATTTAGGGAAATAAAGGAATAATTATAATGTGAGCCAAGCGACAAAGGAAACCCAAGGAATATTCGTCACTGTTTATCCTTCAGTGCAGCCAGCTTCGCGGCACCCAGTCCCTGCTCACTTGGCGAGAGCTTCCAGACCTCGGTAGCGGCGAGCAGCCAGCAACCTATGCCGAAGTCCTCAAAATCAAGCTTGCCGTTGGCGGTGATGGGCTGGCTGTCCTTTGGCTCCTTGCCCGTACCCTGGATGAAGCCGACGAAGCCATTGGGCTGGACGGCTTTGGTCAAGGCTTGCCAACCCTTCACGATGGTGGGCATGAACTCGTCGCGGTCGAGGTAACCTTTGCGCACACCCCAAGCCATGCCGTAGATGAAGAGTGCCGTTCCCGACGTTTCAGGGCCGCCGAAGTTGTCGGGGTCGCCCAAGTCGCAGTTCCAATAGCCATCCTCACGCTGTATGCCTTTGAGCGCCTTGCACATGGCAATGAAGTCGGCCTTGTAATCGTTGTAATGGTAAGGATCGGCCACAATCTGTCCTTTCTTGACAGGAGCTTCAGGCTCGTCAAGTTCGTCCATCGTGCGGACATAGGCTGCTACGACCCATCCGTTGCCACGGCTCCAATAGCAGTTCTTGCCATTAGGGGTGGTATAGGGGGGATTGAAGTCGTGGTCGCGCCACCAAAGTCCCTCGGCTGCATTCCACAGGCCGCCATCGTACTGATTGCGCGTGTATTCGTACATCTGCCACATCTTGTCCCAATACTTGTGATTGCCCGTGGTACGTCCCATTTTGGCAAAAGCAGGCATACCCATCTGGATGGCATCAATCCACCACCAACCGCTGTTGTCGGGATTGTTGACGATGGCGTCAAAGCAAGCGATAGCCTTGCGGAGCTTGTAGGATTCCGGCTCAAGGCGATAGAGGTCAACATAGGTCTGCACGCAGGCATAATTGTCGGCATCGAGGCTATAAGCACCATAGCGAGGGCTCCACTTGTTGCCTTCAGCCATCTTCAGGTTATACTCATAATATTCCTCAAGTGGATAGATGCTATAAAGGGCACAGAGACCCTCGTGATAGACAGCACGGGTCCAAAGATTGGTGGTTCGAACCTTGCCGCCACCAAGGAAGGCATCAGCTGGATCGTATTTCTTCATGAACCACGAGTTCACCTTTTGGGCGAGTTTGAGGACTTCAGCACGCGAAGGGAGCTGATCTTGTGCAAAGCCTGAGAGGGTCAATGCGGACAGGGCGATGGTGAAAATAAGTTTCTTCATAGATGTGTGTATAATGTGTTGTTATAGCGTTAAAGACAGGAAAAGTCACTTCTCGGTCCAGAAAACGTGTCCGCCTGCATCGTCGAGCTTTGGAGCCTTTTCGGGGCTCTTCTCGGTGATGTTCATATTTTCGAACACGAAATTGGAAAGTTCGTACTGGTCGGGCTTCATCTCGATCTCCTTGTAGATGTCGCAGTCGATGGTGCAGTTGCGAAGCGTGATGTGGTCACTGTACGACATGGGGATGTCCTTGCGATCCTTCAGGTCGTAGAACTGCGTCCAAGGACGGACATAGAGCACGCGAGAAACCTGACCTGTGATGTTCTCGACAGTGATGTATTCGTAACGCTGAGGAGTATCGGGGCGCATCTTGAGCCACAGCAGGCGCGTGGCATGATTGACCTGTATGCGACGCAGGATGATGTTATGGTTGAACACCGATTCCGAACCACAAGTCAAGCAGCCATGGCAAAAGCCGTAGGTACAATCCTCGATGATGACATTTCGGTTGGAACCATTGCCCTCGCTCTTAGTCGGATCGTCGGCCCATGGCCCCTTGCCGCCCTTCATGGCGACAGCATCGTCGTTCACCTCCATATAGCAGCCATGAACGAGCACATCCTCCACTACATCGAGGTCGATGGCATCGGTCGATGGTCCCTTGTGCGTGTTGGGCTGCGCAAGGCTGAAGATGGAGACGCCGACCATCTTCACGCGCGTACTATTATATATATGTGTAGTCCAGAAGGCGGAGTTCTGCAGACGAACGCCCTCGATGGTCACATTCTTGGAGTCGGACACATAGACGAGACGCGGGCGCTGTTCGTCCTTGTTGGTACACTTGGGATTCCACTTCCGACGCAACCAGAACGACTGATGATACTTCAGTCCGTTGCCATCGATGGTTCCCTTGCCGGTGATGGTGAATCCATCGAGGCCTTTCGCGTTGATCAATGCCTCGAAGTAGGTACACGTCTCACCTTCCATGCGCGTCTTGGCAAGCTGATAGTCGCCGATGAAGTCGGAGCCCTGAAGCGTGGCGCCTTCGAGCAGGTGAAGGTGAGTACCCTGCTTGAAGTAGATACCACCCGTGATATAAGTGCCGGCAGGAACGACAAGCACGCCACCGCCCTCGGCTGCAATCCTGTCAATCAACGCCTGAATCTGCTGCGTATGGACAGTACCATCGGCAAAGATGCCATAGTCGGTCAGTTTGTATTGTTTGCCCAAAGACTCCACATCGACAGGCGAAAGATCGTGGAACCATTCTCCGACAGGAGTGCCATCGGGCCACAGGTCAACAGTCGTCTTTGCCTTGGGCTTCGCCAAGAGAGCAAGTGGCAGCAATACTGCTGCAAGGATGAGAAGAAAAATGCGTTTCATGTATAAAATTGTAATTAGGGTTTTTATTGATCTCGAAATTAATCCACAAAAGCATTCCAGCCTTGGGCACGAAGCGGCACTTCGCTATTGCCATCGCGCGTAATCAAGGCACATCCGAGCTTCTCTTCGGTGATGTGTCCGATCAGACGAATACCAGCAATCTGCTGTATCAATTCGTGCTGCGTCAAGGGGACAGTGAATAGCAATTCGTAATCCTCACCCCCATTCATAGCCGCCGTAGTCACGTTGAGGTTGAATTCCTCAGCCTGGACGGCAGTCTGATAATCGATAGGTAGGCGATCCTCATAGATACGGCAGCCCACATGACTCTGCTTACAGATGTGCAGCATCTCGCTCGACAAGCCATCGCTGATGTCCATCATGCTGGTGGGTGTCACACCCGCCTCCTGCAATGCCTTGACGATATCCTTTCGGGCTTCGGGTTTAAGCTGGCGTTCGAGCAGATATTCACGACCTTCGAACTTCGGTTGGAATTTGGGTGCCCGCGAGCCATCGGCCCCCTCATTGGTCTGTCGGCTCCAATCGTTGAACTCCTGCCAGAACATCGCCTTCTCCCTTTCAAGCAGCTGCAAACCCATATAGGCCGCGCCCAGGTCACCGCTCACGCAAACGAGGTCGTTCGGCTTGGCTCCATTGCGATAGACGGGCTTCCTGGCCACGCCAATGGCAGTGATGGAAATGGTGAGCCCCGTCATCGATGAGGAAGTGTCGCCGCCCACCAGATCGACGCCATAGATGTCGCAAGCGAGCTTCATGCCGGCATACAGTTCATCGAGATCCTCCACGCTGAACCGCTTCGAGATGCCGATCGACACGGTGATCTGCCGTGGGATGCCCATCATGGCATAGACATCGCTGAAATTGACGACACACGCCTTGTAGCCCAGGTGCCGAAGCGGGCAATAGGTCAGGTCGAAGTGGATGCCCTCAAGGAGAAGATCGGTAGTGACCACTGTCATGCCCTCGTCAGGAAGGTTGTTGATCACCGCACAATCGTCGCCTACTCCATACACGGAACTGGGATTCTTGAGCGGGAAGTTCTCGGTGAGATGACGTATTAGGCCGAATTCGCCGAAATGACTGATTTCCATGCTTGCGTATTATTTGCCAATAGATAAATTTTAATCTTTCACAATGCCTGCACGAGGCTTACTTACATAATCGAGCACCATCTTGTCGAACTTGTCTGCATGATTCTTGAGGAAATAGACCTCGGTGGGGAGATAATAGATGCGTTGTCGCAGTTCGTCGTTCACCGACGGATGATGCACGAGGCGCACTGCATCCTTCTCGGTAGTGATGATGACGGCCTGACGGCTTCTGCCATCGGAAACATTCTCCTTGCCATCCACACCATCTAAACGCACCTTGATGGCAGCGATGTCCTTGTCGGAAAAGTGATGATGATCGGAAGTTCATAATGTCGAGGAGGCGGTAATGTGTGAACACATAATCCCTCAGAACCTTGGGGTCGGCAATGCCTGAAACAATAAGCACTTCGGTCGAATGGTCGATGTCGCACTCTTCCAACGTACAGAGATTGACAAGCTTTCCATAGCGATAGGCCGAATAGAAGACCGGCTGGTCGAGACGGGTAGGGACATTGGCCAAAATCTCGGTTTCCTCCTCCGAACGCAGAGCCTTCGGACACTTGGTCACGACAAGCATATCAGCACGAGCGATGCCCGACATCGGTTCACGCAGCCGGCCAGCAGGCAGCAACATGTCCTTATAGAGAATGCGGTGATAACTGCTCAGGCAGATGGTCAAACCGGGGGTGACATACCGATGCTGCATCGCATCGTCGAGAATGATGACCTGAGGAGGAATGGGGAGCTTGAGGAGCTGGTTGATGCCGTGTACGCGGTTGTCATCGACAGCAACCACCAGAAACGGGAACTTGCGATAGAGCTGGTAAGGCTCGTCGCCGAGCAGAGTTACCGTAACCTTGCCATCGGGGCCACTGCCATCGTGAGGCATGGCCACCTGATAGCCCTTGCTGTGCCGTTTGTACCCACGGCTCAACACCGCGATGGGGCCATAGCCGTGACGATGGAGCAGCGTGACCAGATATTCGGTATGTGGAGTCTTGCCCGTACCGCCCACAGCAAGATTGCCGACACAGATCACGGGCACGATGTCCTCGAACGATGTAGATTTCTTCTGCCCCCAATCGAACATCTTGTTGCGCACCCACACTCCCAGGCCGTAAAGCATGGAGAGCGGGGCAAGCAACGTCAGATTATTTACCTTTGGAAGAAACATGAGATTAATGAGGTCGATATGCAGGAATTATGATATTCCGAAGTTCGGTATTTCGTAATTTCGGAATACCGATATACCGTCATTCCAGCATATCGGCACATGATTCAATAGACTACCGCATCGAACGAGCGGGCCTGGATGCGGTCGGCATTCTTCAGGTGCTCGATGAACTTCAGTGCCTCACGATCGGCAGGAGTGCTGCCAATGATGTGGTCAACGATGCGGAGGGTCAGATCCTGCTTGGTCTCGTCGAACATCTCAAGCAGTACCTCGTAGGAAGACTTGGCCTCGGGGAATACCGCACGATAGTATTTGCCATCGGTGATACCTGCCATTTCGGCAGCCTTGGTCAAGGCAGTATTGAGGTCGCCCAGCTCATCTACAAGACCGATATTGACTGCATCCGAACCTGTCCAGACGCGACCTCCGGCAATGGCCTTGATGCTGTCCTGCTCCATGCCACGACCTTCGGCGCAACGCTTGGTAAAGAGTTCGTAGAAGGAATCAATGCTTTGCTGGATCTTGGCAGACTCGGCCTCGGTGGCGCGACGCATGGTGGTAAGCGTACCGAAGTCGTGGGTCTTGACCTCCTCGAAGTTGACGCCGAGCTTGCCTGTTGCCAAGCCTCCGTAGTTCGGAATCACGCCGAACACGCCAATCGAACCTGTCAGGGTGTTGGGCTCGGCCACAATGTAATCTGCCATACAGCTGATATAATAACCTCCGCTGGCAGCATAGTCACCCATCGAAACGACAAGAGGCTTGCCGGCAGCCTTCAGGTCCATGAGGGCTTTCCATATCTGCTCGCTGGCGAAACCGCTGCCGCCCGGGCTGTTGACGCGAAGCACACAGGCCTTGACCTTCTCGTCTTCGGCAATCTTGCGGATATCCTTGATGAGGGTTTCGTAATAGATGTCGTCATCTGTTCCCTTGGCTTCGCCGGCGATTTCGCCCGAAGCATAAAGCACAGCAATCTTCTCGCCCGTCTCGGGGAACAACTTATCGTAGTTCTTGATTAACTGAGCGGCAGTGACAGCATGCTTCTCGAGTTTGTCCTTGCCCATCTTGGCAAGCAGTATCTTCTCGACATCGCTCTTGTAGAGCATACCATCGACGAGTCCCGTCTGAATCAGCTGGTCGGGCTGCATATAGCTCACAGCCTGGTTGGCCAGCGAATCAAGAGCCTCTTCAGTGATATTACGCGAAGCAGCGATATCCTTCACCATCTGATCCCAGATATTGCGAAGATAAGTCTCGACCTGCAGACGGTTGGCCTCGCTGATGTGCTCCACCATATAAGGCTCGACGGCACTCTTGAACTGACCTACGCGGAATACCTGCATCTCGATGTTGAGCTTGTCGAGCAGCGCCTTCGGATAGACCAGCACGCTTGCCATGCCATCGAAGGAAACCTCGCCAATGGTATTGACATACACCGAGTCGGCTGCCGAAGCCACATAGTACTGGCCCAGACCATAGTTGTCGTTGTAGGCGATGACCCACTTGCCGCTGGCACGGAAATCTACAAGAGCATCGTGGATAGCCTCGTAGGTGGCAGGTGCAGCCATCATGCCGTCTGTATTGAGATAGATGCCGGCGATGTTGGGATCTGCCTTTGCACATGCGATGGCATTGAGGTAACCACGCAGGCTAAGTTCCTGATTCTTGGAGAAACCCTCCAGAATGTCGAAGCTAAAAGGCATGGATGAGGGGATTTCGGTCACAGGACCGTTGATCTTAAGCAGCATCACATCGCCCTCCTTGGTGCTGACAGCGCCGGAGGATGACGACGAAGCAATCATACCCACAAAGACGCAGGTGGAGAAGAGACAACTGATGATGCTCACGCAAAGTGTGCCGACGATAACGGCCAACACGGTTTTCCAAAAACTGTTCATAAAGCAAATAATAGTTATGATTGATGTTATATTTTATCACACAAAAGACCTGCTTGGCGAACAAATGCCTGACACTCGGCAAGAGGCTGTCGGACAAAGTCCCGCTCGGCAATATGAGGATGAGGCAGAGTGAGCCGCTCGGACTCAAGCTGAAGGTCGTCAAAGAGAAGCAGGTCAAGGTCGATGACACGGTCGGAATAGCCTTCGCCCTGCCGGCGTTTTCGCGTACGCCCCATCCGTCGCTCAATCTGCTGCGTCACGTCGAGAAGGGCCAGTGGCTCAAGCGTGGTGCGAATCACGGTCACCGCATTGGTGAAGCGATGCTCACTGCTGAACCCCCACGGCTCGCTCTCGATGTAGGCGGAAGTATAAAGCACCTCGCCTGCCTCCTGCTGCAGCAAGGCAACCGCCTTATCCAGGTTCTTCGGGCCTTCGCCCAGGTTGCTGCCCAATCCGATATATACGATATGCTGGTCCATCAGTCCGGCATAATCAGCATGGCATCGCCATAGGGACCGAACATATAGCCTTCCTTGATGGCGAGCTTGTAGGCATCCATCACGAAGTTGTAGCCGCCGAACGCTGCCGACAGCATCAGCAAGGTGCTGTAGGGCTCGTAGAAATTGGCGACCATGCAATCTGCGATAGAGAAATCGTAGGGTGGGAAGATGAACTTATTGGTCCATCCCTCGAAAGGCTTGAGTTGTCCGATGGTCGATACACTCGACTCGATGGCACGCATCACCGAAGTATCGACGGCACAAACATGATGCCCGGCAGCCTTGGTGACATTCACCCGTTCGGCCACCTCTTCGCTGATGAAGATCTGCTCCGAGTCCATCTTATGCTTGGTCAAGTCCTCCACATCGATGTCGCGGAAGTTCCCCTGATTGCTGTGGACGGTGATGAATTCGTAATTGACATCCTTGATCTCCATGCGCTTGAGCAACTCACGGCTGAAATGCAGGGCTGCCTGGGGAGCTACCACGCCTCCCTCATTCCGGGCAAATATGGTCTGGTAACGTTCGCGATCGGTGAAAGGGTGCTCGTCATCGACAGGCGTATCAATCACGTCGCGGCGCTGCTTGAGCGATGGAGGTATAGGTGTCTCGCCATAGCCATAGAGGGTCTCGATGAACTCATCATGCGAACCATCGAACAGGAATCGCAACGTACGACCGCGTGAGGTGGTGTTGTCAATCACTTCGGCAACCAGACTCTCGTCATCGCCGAAATAGAGTTTGTTGCCGATACGAATCTTGCGGGCAGGATCGACCAGCACATCCCAGAAGCGGATATCCTGATTGAGTTCGCGCAACAGGAACACCTCGATGCGCGCACCCGTCTTTTCCTTGTTGCCATAGAGTCGAGCAGGGAAGATCTTGGTATCGTTGAACAGCACGAGATCCTTGTCATCGAAGTAGTCGATGAAGTTCTTGAACACCTTGTGCTCGATGTCGCGGCTCTTCTTGTGGAGCACCATCATCCGACATTCGTCGCGCCGCTCGCTTGGCTGCAGTGCAAAGCGCTCTTCGGGGAGTTTGAATTTGAACTGGCTTAATTTCACGGTTATAAATGTATTAAAATTCTAATTTGTCGGTGTTGTTCAACTATCGGGACAGTATAGCACCACTGTTCGATGTTCTCGACGGGCAGGCAGTCTTCCACACGGATGTCACCCACACGAGTGCGCCGCAAGCCTATTAGATAGGCTCCGCTGCCGAGGGCCTGCCCTATGTCGCGGGCGAGGGCACGGATGTAGGTTCCCTTCGAACAGACTACACGTATTTGCAGGAACGACAGATGTGCCGTGTCAATATTGGTCGCCTCGGCTATCTCGTAGGTCTCCTTGTCTCGTCCATAGTCCTTGATGTGAATGTCTTCGCGCGCCATCTTGGCCACATCGTCGGCATGGGGAGAGAAGAGTCCCTGCTCTGGCAAGTGCAGGTCGAGGAGTTCCAGCTCGTCAATCACCAGCTCCTTCGCCTTGAGCTCCACCTCTTCGCCCTGACGAATGTAGTCGAAGGCACGACGTCCCTCCACCTTGCAAGCTGAATAGACAGGAGGAACTTGCCAAATCGATCCTCGAAACCGGCTCAAAGCCTCGGCAACAGCAGACTCGGTGATATGAGCGGTGGGATAAACGGCATCGATGGGATGTTCGGCATCAAACGAAGGTGTGGTGCAGCCCAGCCGGAGTGTCGCCACGTATTCCTTGGTCCCTGCCTGCAATTGGTCGATGAGCTTCGTGCATTTGCCCGTGCAAAGAATCATCACGCCACTGGCCAACGGGTCAAGGGTGCCCGCATGACCCACCTTCAGACGCTTCAGCCCCAGGCGACGACTCAGATTGTTGCGTACCACTTTCACGAGGTTGAACGAAGTCCAGGTCAGTGGCTTATCGAAAGCCAGCACTTCTCCCTCGATGAAATTGTAGATCTTCATGCTTCCTGAATATCTAGATTATCTAGAGTTTCTAGAGATTCTAGAGGAAAACAAGGGTCAAAATACCAGCCAGCGCACAATAGAGTGCAAAGTAGATAAGCTTGCACTTCTTGACCAGGGCCAGCATCCACTTGCAGGCAAAGCAACCACTTACGAAGGCTGCCACAAAACCGACAGCAAGCGGCACAAGGCCTATCGGTTCGCTCATGTTGTGCGAAGCCAGATATTCGGCAGAAGGAGCAACGATATGCTTGAAGTCGAGCAATGCTTCACCCAGGATAGGTGGGATGACCATCAGGAACGAGAACTGGGCAAGCGACGAGCGGCTGTTGCCCAGCAGCAGTCCCGTGGCAATGGTCGAGCCGCTGCGCGACAATCCCGGCAACACTGCACAAGCCTGAGCCAGACCGATAACGAACGCATTCCATGGGGAAATGTTCTCTTTCTCTTTCGGCTTGTAGAAATGGGACAAGGCAAGCAACGAGGCGGTGATGAGCAGACAGACACCGACCACCTTCAGCTTGATGCTGTCGTCGGCATAGAGCGACTCGATGCTGTCCTTCATGAAGAATCCGACGATGCCCACAGGAATCATCGAAATGAGGATATTTACGACATATCGCTGCTCGTTGTTCATTCTGCCGTTCCTGAATGGAGAGAACAATCCACCGAAAATCCAGATCACCTCCTTCCATAGGATAACCAGTGTAGATAACACCGTAGCGACATGTACCACGATGTCGAAGGTCAGGCCGCCAGCCTCAGCCTCTGGGCCAAGAAGTGCCTTGCCGATCTCGAGATGTCCGCTTGAAGAAACGGGAAGATATTCCGTAAGGCCCTGAACGATGCCTAAGATAAGCGCATGTAACCAATCCATATTGTCTCAATATTGGTTTATTGTTCTACGCTATCCTTCTTGCTGCGACCCTTCACACAGATTCCCACAATCATCAGCAGGTAGCCGAAGAAACAGAGATTCGGTCCATAGACGACGCGGGTATTGCTGAATACATCGGGGTTGAAATGCTCGGGAGTGCTTGCCGGACCGCAAGTCATGATGAACCCGAGCAGAATCATCAGAGCTGCAATGCCCATGATGATAAAGTTTACCTTAGTTAAACAAAGACGCATATTTTAATTAACAGTTAATAATTAACAATTAACAATTATTGGTTCGACCGATATTGGTTCGACCGAGTTACATCAGGTAGAGATCATCTACTGACTTGCCCATGTATCTGTCGGCAGCATGCCAGGCAGCAAGGGCAGGGATTAGGATACCGAGGGCTGTTACTGTCCCGACCAGGATAAGAAGCGGGACGGGGCGCAGGAGCACCTCCGAAATGACATTTGCCATGCCCCGGCTCGCTCCGCCATAGACGAGGGCTGCAAGCGCCAACAGGGCTACGAATGCCGCTATCAGGCCACAGATGACGTGCGTCCTGATGAAAGGCCAACGGATGAACCATTTCGTGGCACCCACCAGGCGCATCGTGTTGATGAGGAATCGATCGGCATGCAGTATCAGGCGCACGGTATTGCCAATGAGCGAGACGCAGATAATCAACAGGACCACCGCAAGCACCGTCAGCACGATGGCGAAACGCCTGAGGTTGGCATTCACCATGTCGAGCAGCGTGTCGTTGTAGTCAATGTCCGCAATGTTAGCCCCCTGCGAGCGTTTCAGTTCCTTCACAATCATCTCAATGCTGTCCGCCTCTGCATATTCCGCCTTCAGTTTGAGTTCGACAGTGGGCGACAGCGGATTATAGCCTAAGAATTCGGCGGGATTCTCGCCGAGCTCCGTCTGCAGCACATTCAAGGCACTGTCTGCACTCACATATACGGCATCGGCGGTGTATTTCGACCGGTTGAGACGCTTCACCAGTCGCTGTCCATAGTCGGCCGAAGCCACATCGCTCACGGTGATGGTCACCGTGAACCGCTCGCGCAGCTCCTTGGCCACACGCGCTGCCACCAGTCCTCCCATGGTCATCAGTCCCAGCACGAAAAGGACCAGGGCGATACTGAGGGTGGAAGTGAACTTTGCGCCGAAAAATCGCTTCATTTATACTGACAGATTACAAGTATCAAGTTTCTCTATCTACACAATTTTCGAGCACTTCGGAAGAGCCGAAATTACCCAAAATCGGTGCAAATATAATACATTTTTGCTCGAAAAGCAACTTTTTTGCATGAAAAAGAACAAAATACGTCGTTTAGTGGCACGATTTTAAGAAATAAACACTATTTTTGCAGCCTAAAAACTTATCGATATGGCTTTTTCGAACAATAATTACACTGGTTCACCCTCGACACCGGTAACACTCCATCTCATCATCATCAACGTGGTGATGCTCGTTGCTGACAACGTACTTCGCACCAAGGGAATCTATCTCACCAATCTGCTGGGCCTCCATTATTATGACGCGCCGAACTATCACGTCTGGCAGTCGTTCACCTATATGTTCATGCACGCCAACTTCACCCACCTCTTCAGCAATATGTTCTCGCTCTATATGTTTGGACGTCTGCTCGAGATGGTGTGGGGCACTCAGCGCTTCCTCATCTATTATCTGGTCTGCGGCGTGGGCGCTGCCCTCGTCCAGCAGCTCACCTGGCGTTGGGGTATGCACGATGCGATGGCGAGCGCCTTGATGAGTGTCAATCCGAGCGTGGCTGCCGACCAAATCAGCGCGATGTCATACGCCGAACTGCTCAACTACTGTGAAGGTTACGTTCAACAATTCATCACCGTGGGTGCGTCGGGCTCGGTCTTTGGTGTCCTCCTTGCATTCGGCATGATGTTCCCCAACGCCACCATCTTCCTGCTCTTCCCGCCCATGCCCCTCAAGGCGAAGTGGCTCGTCATCGGATATGGTGTCTTCGAGCTCTTCTGTGGCATACACAACACAGCGGGCGACAACGTGGCACACTTCGCCCACCTCGGCGGCATGCTCTTCGGATTCATCCTCATCATGTTGTGGAAACATGATAAACGCATGACTTTCTGATTATGATCAAATACAAGACTCTTCCCATCTACGGAAAACTCATCTACATCACCGTAGTGGTCTTTCTGCTTACGCAGCTTTGGAAGCTCGTCGGCGTGCTCTTCGTGTGGAGCGGCTACAGCTGGACCCATTGGCTTGCCCTTCCCTCCAACCTCAACGACTTCCTAATGCATCCGTGGACGCTCCTCACCTACATGTTCTGCCACGCAGACCTTAGCCAGGATCCGTTCCACATCATCTTCAATATGCTTTGGTTGTGGTGGTTCGGCCAGTTCTTCCTCCACTCCCACACCAGCCGACAGTTACTGTCGTTCTATCTCACCAGCGGCATCTTCGCAGGTCTCTTCTTCCTGCTTTGCTACAACGTCTTCCCCTACTTCCAGTTGGATCGCTTATACTCCTACATCGTCGGGGCATCGGGTGCCATCTGCGCCCTCATTGTCGCTGTCGGCATGAATCAGTCGCAGCAGGTCATCGGGCTTAATCTGTTTGTGAAAGTCGTTTGGGTCAAGATGAAGTGGCTTGCGCTCGTCATCCTTGCGCTCACAGTGCTCACGGGCTTCAATGGAAGCAATGCCGGCGGTCAGGTATGCCACATCGGAGGCATTCTCTTCGGCTTGTGGTATGGCTGGATGGAGCGCAAGGGCACCGACATCTGCGCTTGGCCCTCGAAACTCATCGACAGCATCGGCAAGTGGATCGACGACCTGCGCCGCCCCAAGATGAAAGCTACTCGCGGGGGTGGACGCGGTCCCATCGGCACCGAAAAGCAGCGCGACATGGACTATAATGCCGATCGCCGCAGCCACGAGGAGCGGATTGATGCCATCCTCGACAAGATTTCGAAGCACGGATACGATGGGCTGACAGCCGAAGAAAAACAGATGCTCTTTGATGCCTCGAAACGCAAAAATAAAAGGCAACAATAAATAAAAAATCTAATGAAAAATGACATTCACAGGCGATTATGTCCCCTGAGCCTGGCTTTCGTAGTTTTGTGTGGGGCGTGTAGTAAGGATGACGATCCCGAGATTCCTCCCACGCCACAACCCAGCGGGGGCATCGTGGGCGAACTGACCTACAGCACTCCCGTCATCGGTGGCGGCAATGGCACCGGCACGGCCACCGACCCGGCTGTCGTTCACTATGGCGAGACGCTTAGTGTGGAGGTGTCGCAAAAGACCAGCTACACCGACCCGAATGGTGAGGTCTTCGCGTGCGAACCGAAGGCGGTCATCAAGCTTTCGGTAGCCAAGGATACGCTCTATGCCAAGGACCTGCAGGCACTCTTAGAGCATAACGAGAGCAAAAGCGACCCCACCACGGCGACTGCCGGCGAGAAGAAGACCGTGCAGCAGCTGCAGACGTTCAACGTAGGCGGCAACGAAATCACTTTCGACCATGCGTACGAGATCTATACCCACGTGAATTCGCTGGGCAAGTCGGTCTTTTTGCCTTACCTCAAGGATGGACTTGCCAAGATAGGAAAACCCGAGGCCAATGAGAGCGAGGCTGCGGCTGCACCCGCCAGGGTTGTTGGCATTAGTGTGAGCCCGCTTGCTCCATCGACGCGTGCCGGCTCGATCAACGACACCACGGCTTACGTGGTCAGCGTGTCATTCACCGTCGATCTCACCAGCGTAAATTCGAAGGAAGCCAAGACGCAATCCCTCTATTTCAAAGTGGATTATATCGGCGTTGTTGAATCCACAACAGAGATTCCGGACCCGAAGACTGAGTTCTCGTATGAACTTAGTCATCATTCCGGCACTGGTAGTACCTCGCCTTTTGAGGTCACTCTGGGGGATACCCTTTCCCTTGAGTGGAGCGGTGTTTCTTCGTACCAATATTTTTCTATTCCCAATCGTACGGGGATGGAAATTAAGTACGAACCCAAGGCCTTTTCTAAGGTTTATGCTGAGGCGGATACTCTGTGGATAAAGGATGTTGCAGATTTAAATGCAGTTCCCTTTGACCCGGTTGTTGCAACTTCCGGCACGAATCCCGTAGAAAATACCGGTTTATATGCCTGGAATATCGCCGGTCACAAGGTGATGGTTAACTATGGTTATCAGCTTTACCAGCCGATTATGATTGAGGGCACGGAAGTCGTCTTTCCTTCTTTGGCAATCGCTTCTCCTGAAATCAATCTTCAGGTGACCGAAAAGGCAACTACCAAGACAGCCAAGGTTTACGCTGTGACGCTGACCATTGGCCAAGAATTGACGGTTGTTAACGCCAGCGAACCTCAAAGTGAACGCGTGCAGTATGTAGTAAAATACATTGCTGCCATCCCTATTGAGGCAGCAAAGATAGTCGATATCAGGTATCGCAAGCCATCTCCGGCCACGCCTGTTTGGTGGGATCCTCATGATAACATACCATTGGCCTACCAATATAAATTGTTGGTAGATACCATATTTTCCGACGGTTCTGTGCATACAGCGGAAATTTACGGTATGTCACATCCTGTAAGTTGGTCACTCAATGATTTAACGGCTAGAAACTCGGAATACGGAGAGGTAAAGCAAGATATAAACGGTGAAACGGTGTACTTTTTTGCCAATCAAGATGAATTAGTAGATGAGACATATTGTAACGTGACCATATCCAGAGTCATAGCCGTACCGGATACGGCAAAAATCACTCTGAAAGATTATGGTGAAGACGGACCTGATCCCGCTGATTGGACGAGGTATTTCGGTTATGATTTTGAACATCCGCAACCCGGTTGGTATATGACCAATCTTGCACCATGTCACCATGCGAGGATATACTATGATGGTAGATGGTTAATGTTTTTTAACATCAACTTCATATGGTATAATGACATATACTATGCGAAGGATGTCATCAATGGCGAGCGGATAATCAGTTTCTTAGGTGATGAAAACGATGTTGACGACGTTAGCTATGAACCGGACATCAATTTTGATATCACCACCGGAACAACCGTTTTACCGGACGGCAAAGAAGCAAAATCTTTCGTGCATACCTGCACCGGTTGGATGCTCGGATGGGACCAGCCGTTCGTGTTTAAAATAAAACTTTATTTTATCACGTACGACCCAGAGAGTCCTCCTTTTTAAGCTCCATATCCCTAGTTATAAATAAGGCGCTGACATTAGTCAGCGCCTTATTTTTAGGCTTTAACACCACCGGCACCGGCAGCTTTGGGGGCATTACTGTCTAACGGCCAACGCGGGCGCGGTTTAAAATCCAATGGGGAAATCAACCCTTTTCTGAAGCGCTCTAACCCGGCCCACGCAATCATCACTCCGTTATCCGTACAAAAACGAATAGGCGGCGCGGCAAATATCAACCGGTTAGCCAAAGCGAGATTTTTTAATTTTTCCCGCAAATATGTGTTAGACGCTACACCGCCGGAAACCACCAGATGTTTCCCTGAAGGATAATTTTGTTTAAAATAAGCTATCGCCTTTTTGAGTTTACGGCATAAACAATCCGTTGCCGTGTATTGGAAACAAGCGCATATATCTGCCATATCCTGCAAATCTGTATTCTTTGATTGTGGCATACAGTTTTGATTTACCAAATCTGTATGCTCCAACCGAGGCATACAGTTTTCATTTACCAAATCTGTATGCTCCGACCGAGGCATACAGTTTTCATCTACCAAATCTGTATGCTCCGACCGAGGCATACAGTTTTCATCTACCAAATCTGTATGCTCCGACCGAGGCATACAGTTTTCATCCACCAAATCTGTATGCTCCGACTGCGGCATAAAGTTTTCATCTACCAAATCTGTATGCTCCAACCGAGGCATACAGTTTTCATCTACCAAATCTGTATGCTCCGACCGAGGCATACAGTTTTCATCTACCAAATCTGTATGCTTCAATCGCGGCATACAGTTTTCATCTACCAAATCTGTATGCTTCAATCGCGGCATAAAGATTTCATTTGCCAAATCTGTATGCTCCAGCCGAAGATAGAATAATCCCTATTACAATTGCCTATCCATCAAAGAAACGTCCGAATTTCTTCGAAGCGAAGGAATTCGGACATTGTATTCAATGTGTCGTTCGGATTAACCCAGGAAAATCAGCAGCAGATAACCTACGATGCCACCAAGGATGCCGATAGCCAGACCCGATTTGGCCATATCGGAGGTATTGATGATGCCTGTTGAAGATGCGATTGCATTCGGGGGCGTTGAGATGGGGAGTGTCATAGCAAGCGATGCGGCCATAGCTGTACCGAAGAGGAGGCAACGGAGGCCACCGATTTCGAGGAGCTTGTCACCCATGCCCACACCTACAGCGCAAAGGATTGGGATAAGAAGGGCTGCTGTAGCCGAATTGGAGATAAAGTTGGAGAGCGTCCAGCAAATGAGGCCTGCAATGATGAGCACTACCAAGGGCGACCATGAGCCGAATGGGATGGAAGTGACAAGATCGTGGGCGAGACCTGACTTGTTGAAACCGAGACCCAAGGCGAAGCCACCAGCGACCATCCAAAGCACCGACCAGTTGATCTTCTCAAGGTCATTTTTGTTCAGGAGTCCCGTCAGGCAGAGACAGCAGATGGGCACGAGTGCTACGACATTGGCGTTGAGATGATTCCACTCACCCGTGAACCAAAGGATGATAGTAAGGGCAAAGGTGATGGCAACCACCCAGGTCTTGTAGCCCTTGCGCAAACCACCCTGGATCTTGATTTCAATGCGTTCGCCTTTCTGGAAGGGGAACATGAACTGAAGCACAATCCAACCGATAAAGAGGGTGATCAAGGTCACGGGTACCATAGACGAGCACCACTGGCTGAAAGTAACCTCATGAGCGTCCATCCCTGCCTCACGCAGCATATCGAGCGTACTGGGATCGTTGAGATACTTCATGGCGACGCCATTAGGAGGTGTACCAATAGGCGTAGCGATACCACCGATGTTGGCACCGAGCGGGATAGCCATGGCAAGTGCGACCTTACCCCTGCTGTTGCCAGGCAACGAACGAAGCACAGGAGCCAGGAAAGCGAGCATCATGGCAGCAGTCGCGGTGTTGGAGATGAATGCCGAGAAAAGCGCAGTGACCAGAATGAAACCTGCCAGCACAGATGTCGGACGCGTTCCGAAGGGCTTCAGCAGTGCCCTGGCCATGAATACGTCAAGGCCGACCTTCTCGACCGCGATGGCAAGAACGAAACCTCCCATGAAAAGCATGACAACAGGATCGGCAAACGTAGCCATGATGGCCTTATAGTCAATGCCCAGACCATATTGCTGCTGTATCTCGATGGGATCCTTCGCCGTAGCGACCTTCATGAACCACAACGAGGAATCAGACACGGTGAGCAGCATCACAACAATGATGAGTACCGAAGTACACCACGTAGGAATAGCTTCCGTCAGCCAGAGGATAGCAGCGGTGATGAAGATTGCCACTACACGAACCTCGACTGCTGTCAGGTTGGGAAGGCCATAGACAGCAGGATCCATCAACAAAATGCCGAAATAGGCAAAGAGCGCCACGAAACCACCCAAAACCGTCTTGAGATTGGCTGGGTTACGCAGATTCCTGTAGCGACGCACAAGGACGTTGAGTACAGACATGTCTTTAAGATTGAAAATTGAAATGTGCTAAAGTATCGATTTGTGGCGGCAAAGTTAGCAAAAAAACAAACAACATAATGCAAAATGTGTGAATTTCTATAGATTTTAGTCATTTTTTATATGATTTTTGCACCATCATATTGCAAAAACGCCTATCTTTGCATCACTAATGCTTGACAATATGACACTAAAACAACGATGGAACAACCTAATGGCCAACCAGGAACTGAAGGACAAACTTTATAGAATCGTCTTCGGCAGCGAAACTGAAGCTGGCAAGAAATTTGATGTCATTCTGATCATCGCCATCATTCTCAGCATCTTCATCGTGATGTGCGACTCCCTGTTTCGCAATCATCTATGGGTCATGCGTTCCTTTGTTGTGCTGGAATATCTGCTCACCATATTCTTTACGGCAGAGTATCTTGTGCGTCTCTACTGCTCGCCCAAGCCCCGTGCCTACGCATTCAGTTTCTTCGGCATCATCGACTTCCTGTCGATCCTTCCGATGTACCTTGGAATCTTTCTGCACGGCGCACGCTATATGCTCCTGCTCCGATCGTTCCGACTGATCCGCATATTCCGCATCTTCAAGCTGTTCTCATTCCTCGAAGAGGGGCATCTCCTGCTCAAGTCAATCAAGGACTCTCTCCACAAGATGATCTTCTTCTTTCTGTTCATAGTGATTGTGGTGATATGCCTGGGCACGGTGATGTTCATTGTAGAGAATGGTGTGCCAGGGTCGCAATACACCAGCATCCCTACAAGCATCTATTGGGCAGTAGTGACCATGACAACTGTGGGATATGGCGACATCACTCCGGTGACCAGCATAGGTCGGTTCTTCAGCACCTTAGTTATGCTCTTGGGCTATACGATGATGGCCGTGCCTCCTGCCATCGTAACTTCAGAGATGGTCAAGAACAACAGGAAGCAGATACGCCGTGTCTGCCCCAACTGCGGAAAGATCGGGCATGACAAGGATGCCTTGTTCTGCAAATACTGCGGCTCTGACTTGGAGCCAACCGAAAAGACAAAGGCAAGCAAAGATAAAACTAAAAAAGAAGAAATAGAGAGTAATAATCAATAACGAATGGGACACAAATATAAGGCAAACGACTCATTGGCCGAACTCATCAGCGATGACTTCAAGTTGCTGCAGGTGCTTAGCCGATTCGGCATTGCACTGGGATTCGGCGACAAATGTGTGGAACAGGTTTGCAAAGAGAACAATGTTGACACCGAAACATTCATCGCCGTGTGCAACTTCATCAGTCAAGGTGTCAAACCCTCGTTCGACGAATTCACGTCGCTTAACGTGGGAAGTCTGCTGACCTACTTGCGAAATAGCCACAACTTCTTCCTCGATTTTATGCTTCCGAGCATCCGTCGCGAATTTGTCGATTCGGTCGATTGCTCGACCAACAACGAGATCGGCTTCCTCATCCTCAAGTTCTTCGACGATTACGTGGCCGAAATAGCCAAGCACCAGAACTATGAATCGGAGCATTTCTTCAACTACGTGGAAGGCCTGCTCCAAGGCAAACGCAAGGCCGACATCTGCCTCGCCAACTTCGAGAGCGATCGCGTTCATAAGGATCATGACAAACTGATCGCACAAAAGATGTCCGATCTGAAGAACATCATCATCCGATACTGTCCTACCTCGTCGCATAAGGAGCAACTCAACGATGCCCTGCTCCACCTTTTCGAATTTGAGAACGACCTCAACAGCCACACCCAATTCGAAGACACCATCTTCATCCCCGTCGTCTCGCTCCTCGAAAGTCAAATAGATGTCAACGAAGACATCGACGACAACACAAGCGACAGCATCTTGGAGAAGGATGCGCTCAGCGACCGCGAGAAGGAAATCATCACAGGGGTGGTGAAAGGTCTGACGAACAAGGAGATTGCCGACCATCTTTTCATCTCGATCCACACTGTGCTGACACATCGCCGCAACATCGCACGAAAACTCGGCATCCACTCCCCTGCCGGTCTTGTCATCTACGCCATCGTGAACGGCATCGTCTCGATCGAAGACATTAAGGACTTCCCCTATTCTTGATCAAGAACAACTATTATAACAATAAAGCGCCGGGACAAGTCCCGACGCTTTATTTATTATTTTATCACGAATCAATAGAAGATTGTAATCAAGCCATAACCCACAAGACAGGAAACGATAACTGAAATCAGGCCTGGCATCATGAACGAGTGGTTCAAGAGGTACTTGCCGATGACGGTGGTGCCCGAACGGTCGAAGTTCACAGTTGCAATATCCGAAGGATAGTTGGGGATGAAGAAGTATCCGTAAACCGATGGGAGCAAGCCGAGGAGGACGGGGCCTTCGATGCCAAGCGAGTAAGCCAGTGGAAGCATGGCCACAACCACGGCTCCCTGCGAGTTGATGAGTACCGACACGGCGAAGAATGCGAATGCGATGGCCCACGGATACTCGGCGACGATGCCCTGCAGGCTATTCTGCATCTCAGTCATGTAGTTGTTGAAGTAGGTGTCGGCCAACCAAGCGATGCCATAGATAGCGACTACGGCAACCATACCCGACTGCCATACGGCACCCGAAACGGCCTTCTTCGGCTTAGCATTGGAGAACAGAATCATAAATGCAGCGGCGGCAATCATGACAATCTGGATGATGAGATTCATCTTCAAAGGTTTGACCTCCGGCGTGCCGTCAGCCAAGATCTTGCCGGTTTCGAAGTTAGGACGGATATCATAACCGATGATTTGGCAGATTGAGAAGAGGACGATGACACCGAGAGCACAGAGGAAGATATAAACCGAACGCTTGGCCTCTGGCGTGATTTCCTTATCGAGCAAGGTAGCAGAGTTGCCATACATGTACTTATAAAGCTCGGGGTCCTGGCAACGTGCCTGGAACTCAGGATCCTTATCGAGGTCGAGGCCTCGCTTGTAGCTGGCAGCAGCAGCAGCCATCAGACCGCAAAGGCAGGCGGGGATGGTGATGGCGATGACCTGAAGATTGCTGACCTCAAAGCCATTGGCAGCCGAGATAGTGGTGAACGAAACAACGGCGGCGGCGATAGGCGAGCAAGTGATGCCCACCTGCGAGGCCACGGAGGCAACACCACAAGGACGCTCGGGACGAATACCCTTCTTCAGCGCGATGTCACAGATAATGGGCATAAGGGTGTAAACGACATGGCCCGTACCTACAAACACCGTAAGGAAGAATGTGCAGAGAGGTGCAAGGAAAGTAATGTTGTTCGGATGCTTGCGCAACAACTTTTCCGCTATCTGAATCATCCAGTCCATACCACCAGCTGCCTGCAGCATACCGGCACAGGTAACAGCGGCGATGATTATGTAGATAACATCGGTAGGTGGTGTGCCTGGTTTCAGGTGGAAACCGAAGACGAGAATGGCCAAACCAATACCGGAAATGGCACCAAGGGCAAGACTGCCGTAGCGTGAACCAACATAGAGCGCTCCTAAAACGATAAGCAGCTCAAGAACCATTAGGAACATAATAACTAATATTATTAAGGTAAAAAATTTAAGACAACTCTTTATTCAATCTGCAAGACTTGAATAAATCGCGGGTACAAAGTTAAATCATTTCGAGGAAAACACAAAATTTTTTGTCGATTATTTAGGGCAAATATGTCCTAAAACATATTTTTGCACCCAATAATTTGCTTTTTCATAAAATTTGGCGTAACTTTGCAGCGTCCATTTCGACATATCGAAACAAAAAAAAGGAAGCCTCATTTTGGACAAGAGGCCATCCATCTACGATTTACACCTTTATATAATATAAAAATGGGCATCAACATCACGACACAGGATCTGCTGGAAATCCTCGACCAGACTCCCTCCACGCAAAACATCATGCTTGTGGGACGGCACGGCATAGGCAAAAGCGAGATCCTTACACAATATTTCTCAGCAAAAGGCATGAAGGTTGTCGCCCTCTTCCTGGGTCAGATGTCCGATCCGGGCGACCTCATCGGTCTGCCTTCGAAGGCTGAGTTCTCGACAGGTGCCAACGGGAATCATGTCACTGTTCGCACAGAATTTATCCCTCCCTACTGGTGGCCGCTCAACAACGAGCCCATCGTGCTCTTCCTCGACGAACTCAACCGTGCCCGTCCCGAAGTGCTGCAGACCATCATGGACCTTGCGCTCAACCGCAAACTGGCCGGCCGACTGCTGCCCGAAGGGTCGCGCATCATCTCGGCGGTCAATGCAGGAGAAGAATACCAGTTGACCGACCTTGACCCGGCTCTCGTTTCACGATTCAACATCTACAACTTCCGTCCCACCATCAACGAATGGCTGCTCTGGGCCGAAAAGGAGCAACTCGACTACCGCGTGGTGTCGTTCATCCAGAACGAAGGCATATGGCTCGATGGCAACGAAGGGCAGAAGGCCGGCATCGACACCGGACTCGACAAGACGCCCGACCGCCGTGCCTGGAAGAAAGTGTCGGATGTGCTCTTGGGCAAGGAGGAGCTGAACGAACTGCACAAGAAGCTCGTGGCAGGCATCGTAGGTCCCGCCGCCACCAGCCGATTCTTCGGCTCAATCACCGGCAACAAGGTACTCTCGGGCATGGAGGTACTGCTCAACTTCGATCGCTGCAAAGCCATCCTCGCTAAATACAAGCTGCATCAGTTCGCCATCGTCAACGACGGCATCTTCCGCTATCTGGAGGCCGGCGACATCAAGAAAGAGTCCTTGCAGACCATCACCAGCAACCTGCTGGCCTACTACACGATGCTCGAAAAAGCGAAGAACCAGGAGGCCATTGCCCACTTCGCTTCGGTGTTCGAAAAGAATGCCTACCCCAAGGCCATTCTCTTCATCCTCGACAACACACCCAAGATTTACGACAAGCTGATGAAGTTCATCGCAAATCTTTAACCTTCCAGGGAAAGTTGCATTATTAACTGTTAACTGACATGATCCACATCGGCGACACATTGGTGAGCGAAGACGTGCTATCGGAAGCGTTCTGCTGTGACCTAAGCATCTGCAAAGGCAACTGCTGCAACAGCGAAGGCGACAGCGGCGCACCCCTCGACGACGACGAACTCCAAGCCATGCAGGAGGTTATCCCCATCGTATGGGATGACCTCACTCCCCGTGGGCAAAAGACGCTGCGCGAGTCGGGCCCCTGCTTCAAGGACAAGGCAGGCGATTGGGTGACAACGGTCGTCGATGGGCGCGATTGCGTGTTCTGCACCTACAACGATGCCGACGTCGATGCTCCGCTCAAAGGCGCTTGCCTCTGTGCCATCGAGAAAGCCTTCCGACAGGGCAAATTCTCTACACTGCCAGGCTACCGCAATGGCAAGGAACCATTCATCAAGCCCATCTCCTGCCAGCTCTACCCCATCCGACTGAAGAAGATCGGCGAATACACTGCTGTGAACTACGACAGGCAGCCTGCGATGTGCGGATGTGCCCGCAAACTTGGTCGGAAAAGGGAAATGTACGTCTATCAATGCGCGCGTGAGGGGCTGATTCGGCGATTCGGCGAGGGATGGTACAAGGAATTGGAAATTTGTGCAAATGAGATGAAAAAAATCGGTATGATATGAAAAAATCGACCGAAAACGAGGAAAATTTGCCCTGATTTTGTAAAAATCGGGGCTTTTATTTTGACAATAACAAAAAAATACCTATCTTCGCACACAATTTTTTGTCATGAGTATCGACTTTCGCAAACTGACCGACGACTTGCGCGTGCTGATTGACCGTCTCAAGCTTCGTTGCACGGAGGCTGAAGCCCGCGCAAAGGACTTGCAACGGCAACTTGACGAACAGCAGGAAAAGTGCAGGCAACTGGAGAAGGAGAAAGCCGAGCTCGACAGAAAATACCAGTATCTCCAGACTGGGCTGGCAGCTTCGGGCAACGACCCCGAGCAGGTGGAACGGCTGAAGAAACTGTACCTCGCCATGGTAAGCGAGATAGATGCTTGCATCCAGACGTTGCAACATGGATAAGAAGATCAGAATCAATATACAGGTCGGAGAGTCGATCTACCCCCTATGGGTCGATCCCAAGGAAGAACCTATCTTTCGTGAGGCCGCCCGTATGGTGAACCGACGACTCATTGCCTACAGTACCAAATTCCGAGGCTCACATCTCCCCTCCGAACGACTGATGGCCATGGCTGCCATCGATTTGGCGGTAGTGTGCCAAAAGCAGGGCAATAATGCCAATCTGGAGGCTACGGAAGCCAATCTGGCAAACATCGTGGCCGATTTGCAGGAGTTCCTTGGCGCGGACGGCACCCCCTCCTGACCCATCCCTTTTCCATCATGCATCCATCGCTTACCGGCATCCCTTTTACGGGATTGTCGGCACTGCTGCTTTGCACATTTTTAACTCAATTATATACTTTCAATCACTGTTCTATCAATGACATCTATAATCTTAGCAGCGATCATCGGTTTCGTCATCGGAGGCGTTATCGTTTTCGCTATATGGAACACATTCCTGGGCAAGACCTTCAAGAAAGCCCTGGCTGAGGCCGAAAAGGAAGGCGAACTCCTCAAGGAGCAAAAACTCATTGAGGCAAAGGAAAAGATCAGCCGTATGCAGAGCGAACTGGACCGACAGGCCAATCAGCGCAACCAGAAGATCCAGCAGAACGAGCAGCGCATCAAGCAGCAGCAACAGCAGCTCCAGCAGAAGCAGAGCGAACTGGATCGTCGCATCAACGACAACGACAACACCCGTCAGAACCTGCAGAAGCAGCTCGACCTTGTGGAGCAGAAGAAGAAGGAAGCCGATGCCAACATTGCCGAAGGGCGCAAGATGCTGGAGCAGATTGCCGGACTGAGCGCCGAAGAGGCCAAGAAGAACCTCATCGAAGGACTGAAGGACGAGGCAAAGACCGAGGCAGCCAGCTACATCAACGAGATCATGGACGATGCCCGCATGACTGCCAACAAGGAGGCCAAGTCGATTGTCATCAAGACCATCCAGCGTGTCGCTACCGAGACGGCTGTCGAGAACTCCGTCACCGTCTTCCACATCGACTCCGACGAGGTGAAGGGTCGCATCATCGGCCGTGAGGGCCGCAACATCCGCGCCTTGGAAGCTGCCACCGGTGTCGAAGTTGTCGTGGACGACACGCCCGAAGCCATTGTCCTCTCCTGCTTCGACCCTGTACGCCGCGAAGTGGCTCGTCTCGCCCTCCATCAGCTGGTGCTCGACGGTCGCATCCATCCCGCTCGCATCGAGGAAGTGGTGGCCAAGGTCAGGAAGCAGCTCGAAGAAGAGATCATCGAGACCGGCAAGCGCACCTGTATCGACATGGGTGTGCACGGCCTGCATCCCGAACTTATCCGCATGATCGGCAAGATGAAGTATCGTTCGTCCTACGGTCAGAACCTGCTGCAACATGCGCGTGAGACGGCCAACCTTTGCGCCATCATGGCAGCCGAGCTCGGACTGAATGTCAAGAAGGCGCGCCGCGCAGGTCTGCTCCACGACATCGGCAAAGTGCCCGACGACGAACCCGAACTGCCGCACGCACTGCTTGGCGCAAAGATCGCCGAGGAGTACAAGGAGAAGCCCGACATCGTCAATGCCATCGCCGCCCACCACGAGGAGTGCGAAATGACCTCCATCATCGCGCCCATCGTGCAGATCTGCGATGCCATCTCGGGTGCCCGTCCAGGTGCCCGTCGTGAGATTGTCGAAGCATACATCAAGCGACTCAACGACCTTGAGAACCTGGCACAGTCCTATCCCGGGGTCATCAAGTCGTATGCCATCCAGGCTGGTCGTGAACTGCGTGTCATCGTCGGTGCCGACAAGATCAGCGATGCCGAATCGGAGAAACTCTCCACCGATATCGCCCGCAAGATCCAGACCGAGATGACCTACCCCGGACAGGTCAAGATCACCGTGATTCGCGAAACGCGTTCAGTTGCTTACGCCAAGTAAGCCGGGCTGCAATAGCTGAAAGGATATCTCATGGCAGCAAAAAAGGAAATCGAATATATCGACGCCATAGAGCCATACGAGGTTTTTCAGTCGGAACCCTGCCAGAAGGACTCGGACAACTGCCGAAGCCACTGCCATGCCTGCCGACAGAACAAGCCCCAGATGGTCTATGACTATATGGACGATGCTCCGGAACTTGTCGGCGAGTGCCCCTACGTGGAGGTGCAGTTCAAGAACACCCGCAAGGGCTATTACCTCAACTCCGAAGGTCTGGACCTGCATAAGGGCGACATCGTGGCTGTCGAGGGCAATCCCGGGCACGACATCGGCGAGGTGACCCTCACCGGCTATCTGGTGCATCTGCAGATGAAGAAGTGCAACTTCCACTTCGATTCGCCCGATGCACAGAAGAAAGTGTTTCGCATAGCACGCGAGAACGATATGCAGCGCTACTACGAGGCAAAAGCCCGCGAGCAGGAGACGATGCTGCGCAGTCGTCAGATTGCCGAAGGCCTCGGCCTGGAGATGAAGATCGGCGACGTGGAGTTTCAGGGCGATGGGCAGAAGGCCATCTTCTACTACATCGCCGATGGGCGCGTCGATTTCAGGCAGCTCATCAAGGACCTGGCTGCCGCCTTCAAAATCCGCATCGAGATGAAGCAGATTGGCGCACGCCAGGAGGCTGGGCGCATAGGCGGCATCGGTCCCTGCGGTCGCGAGCTCTGCTGCGCCAAGTGGCAGACACGCTTCCAGTCGGTTGGCACTGCTGCCGCCCGATTCCAGGATCTCTCGCTCAACCCTCAAAAACTGGCAGGTCAATGTGCCAAGCTGAAGTGCTGCCTCAACTACGAGGTTGACTGCTACATGGAAGCCAGCGGCGAGATACCGGGCAAGGACATCGTCCTCTACACCCTCGGCGGCGAATGGCACCAGTTCAAGGTCGATACACTGGCTCGCAAATGCACCTATTCCTCCGGACGCGAAGGCGGCTTCAACCTGGTCACCATCTCTGCCCAGCGCGCCTTCGATGTCTATCATCAGAACAAGCGTGGCGAAAAACCCGAACGGCTCGATATCGACAGCCCCCAGAGGAGCAGCAGTCCCGAGTTCACCGACGGAGTAGGCGATGAGGCACTCAATCGGTTCGACCGCTCGAAGAAAAAGAAGAAACGCGCTAACAAGACCCGCAACAATGACAACAAACAGCAGGGGAATCCCAATCAAGGCGATCCGTCGAAGGGCAATGATGGCAATGGTGTGGGTGACAGCAATGGTGCTGACTGCATGTCAAAATAGACCGGACGCGACAGTGCCTGACTACAACGAGGTTCTCGATGTATCCATCTTCGGATGGAAAGATGCCGACACCCTGTTCTTCCCCTTACAGATCACTTTCCCCTCGACCATCCGCACTCCTATCCAGCAAGGCATACCCTACATCATGGGCTACAGCGTGCGAATGTCGGCTGATTATCACTATGCGCGGGTGCCTATGCAGCTCATCATCCAGCAGACCGACACCACCGGTGGTCGTGAACACATCGTACGCAACATCTTGCGCCAGCACATCGCCCCCGCAGTCCGCGATACCTTGGGACGCCCCCTCGGTCCCTCCTGGGGTTCGCTCATCGACTACGACGGCTTCATCGACGGCATCACCATCCGCTTCGACTCCTTAGGAACCTATCGAATGATGCTCATCCCCGACACGAAGGATATGCATGGATTTACCGGTCTTTCAGCCATCGGACTTTCGTTATCAAAACAATACTGAACCATCGCCTATTGTCCAATTTCCATGCAACAATGGGCGATTATTAAAAACGATGTCCAACGATGCAAGGTTTCGCATCATTCCGCATTTATTCGATATAAACAATACACTATAAAGAATATGATGATTCCCCATCATCATACATTCCTAATTCTGACATGTCAAGCAAAGGTATTTTCCTCAGCTGGTTTTCATGCCTGCTTCTATCCTTCGCCCCTTCGCTCAAGGCACAAACTTTCGAGCAGTACCTTCAGGCAGCAGGCGACCATGCAGCCCTCTACCACGGTCGCCTCGAACCGGGGTTTCCAAAAGTAGCGTGGGTCAGCCATCCCTACTGGAACAGCCGGGAATTTGAGCAAGGCGATGTTTGTTTCGAAGGTCGGCTCTATCGCAACGTCTGGTTGCGTTACGACATCTATCGGAACTGGCTGACCGTTCTCTCCCCCGTCAAAGGCATATCCATTCTTCCCGACCAGGACAAGATTGACTATTTCGTCGTCGATGGCAAACGTTTCGTGCCTATCGACGGTCGTTTCCAGCAGATCCTCCATGAAGGAGAAAACGTGTCCTTGGTTCATCGGCGTTTCAAAAGTCGTGGCGGCGATATCATCCGAGAGATGCACACACTACACAGCCTCGACCAGTTCGATGACTATTTCCTCCTCATGCCTGACTCCTCGCGCTTGAGACTCAAGAGTGTCAAAAGCCTCACCGAAGCCTTCCCGCAGTATAAGCAGCCTCTGCGCAGCAATAGTCGCAAGGCGAAGCACAAGTACAACAAGGATCATCTGGAATCGAGCCTGTGCGAAGATGTCATATACCTCGACAAGTTGCTTGCTGCCGACCCTACTTCTCCCTTCTTCACCTCTCAAACCGCTCAAACCTTTCAAACCCCTAAAACCTCTCAAACCACTCAAACCTTTCAAACCCCTAAAACATCTCTTCGCCCTCTTCTCGCCCCCGACTCGATCTTCAAGGACGAGCCTGTCAAAGTCATTACCTATCAGGCTTATCTTGGCGACAACCGCCCGCAGTACGACGAGGAGGAATCTTTCTCCGAATCGGACATCTTCGCTGACATCGAACCCATTCGCGAGGACCACATCCTTGACGAAGTCACAGTGCGTGGCTTCCAGCAGAAGGTCAACAACGCCCAGGTGGGCATGGAGAAGTTCCGTCCCGCCCAGCTTCGCAATATCCCGCTGGCGCTGGGCGAAGCCGACGTCATGAAGGTCGTGCAGACCCTCCCAGGCGTAAAGACCATGGGCGAAGCTTCGAGCGGCTTCAATGTGCGCGGCGGTGCTGCCGACCAGAACCTCATCCTGCTCAATGGAAACACCGTATTCAATCCGATGCACATGTTCGGCATCTTCTCGGCATTCAACAGCGACATGGTGGGCGAGACCGAACTCTACAAGAGCGGCATCCCTGCACAATATGGCGGTCGCATCTCCTCGGTCATGGACATCCACAACCGCAATGCCGACTGGAAGGAGTTCCATGGTTCGGCCAGCATCGGACTCGTCACCAGCAAGGCCAATCTCGAAATACCTGTCATCCCCGACCACGTCTCGCTCCTTGTGGGCGGTCGCTCCACCTATAGCGACTGGATGCTCGACATGGTTCCCGAGAAAAGCGGTTACCGCAATGGCAAGGCTGGCTTCTGGGACATCAGTGCCACTCTCGCCACAGCCATCAACCGCGACCATCGCATCAACGCCTATTTCTACAGCAGTCACGACCGATTCTCCTTCTCGCCTTACAGCCGTTACGGCTACTCCAACATCAACGGTTCGCTCGAATGGAAGAGCCGTTACAACAGCCGCATCAACTCCAGCCTCAGCATCGGCTTGGATCATTACGACTACTACAACGAAGAGACCGAGAAGATTTACGAGGCAGCTCGCCTTTCGTTCGACATCAACCAATGGTTTGCACGCGCCAATGTCAACATCTCGATCAACGACAACCACCAGTTGCAGGCTGGCCTTCACTCCCAGTTCTATCTGATCAATCCCGGCACCTACGAACCCGTTGGTGACAATTCATTTATTGCCTTCCGCGAACTCGACGACGACAAGGCCATCGAGTCGGCCATCTTTGCCGAAGACACCTGGCAGGTGATGCCCCGTCTGAAGGTCATCGGCGGTCTCCGCTACAATCTTTTCAATGCCCTGCGCGAAGGGAAAACCCACACCTACCAGTCGCCCGAAGTACGTCTCTCGGCCAGCTATAAGCTCGACGAGGACCAGTCCGTCAAGGCCAGCTTCAACACGATGCACCAGTTCATTCACAAGGTATCGAACACCAGCATCATGTCGCCCACCGACACCTGGACGCTCAGCAATTCCCGCATCAAGCCCCAGGACGGATGGCAGGTGGCTGCCGGCTATTACTACCAGACCCACAATGCCAAGTACGAAGTCAACGTCGAGGCCTACTACAAGCAGATGAACAACTACCTGACCTACCGCAGTGCAGGCCAACTGCTCATGAATCCCGACCTCGAGAACGACGTCCTCGGTGTCCGTGGCCGTGCCTACGGCATCGAGCTTCAGCTCAAGAAGGATGTAGGTATGCTCACCGGCTGGATCAGCTACAGCTATTCGCGCACCGAGCTCCAGCAGGACGACACATCAGCCGCGCTGGCCATCAATGGTGGCTCGTGGTTCCCTGCCGAATACGACAGGCCGCACGAAGTCAAGTTTGTCGGCAACTACAAGTTCACCCATCGCTATAGCCTTTCGATGAACCTCGACTACAGCACCGGCCGTCCCACCACCATTCCTGCAGGGCAGTACTACAACCAGTCGCAAAGGCGTTTCCTTCCGTTCTACACCGAACGCAACGGATATCGTATGCCCGACTATTTCCGCGTTGATGCCTCGTTCAACATCGAGCCCTCCCATCATCTCACCGCACTCTTCCATTCCTGGTTCTCCCTCGGATGCTACAATCTCCTGGCTCGAAAGAACGCCTATTCGATCTACTATCTTGGCAACTACGGCTCCATCCGGGGCTACAAGCTCTCGATCTTCGGCGCTCCCATCCCATTCGTTTCCTATAATATCAAGTTCTGACTCATGCGCACGTACATATATTATATTATAATAGCCTCGTTACTGTGCTGCTCCTGTGTCGATGAGTTCAATGCAAACCTATCTTCGTCCGACACGAGGATTCTTTGCATCGAAGGCACCATCCAAAGCAGCACCGCCTGCATCTTCTACCTTTCGCACAGCATAGCCATCCAGCCCGACTACGAGGAATTATACGGAGGTGTCTCGATCCATGGTGCGCAGATTGCCGTCCACGGTTCGAACGGTGAGGTTTGGAAAGGGGGCGAACTTAATGGCAACTACTATGGGTACGAGAGTTTCGCTGACGCTGGCTATGGCATCAACGCAGGTGCGTATCTCGTCCATGTCGGACAACTCGATCCGTCCAGCAAATACTGGCTCGAAGTAGTCTGGGACGACAACACCTACACATCCACACCGCTGGAACCACTCCCCACGCCCGAAATCGAGGAACTTAATTGGGAAATGGCCGTTGATGGCCAAAATGTCAGTTTCATGGTCACCCCCGCCGCCGCTCCTGCCGAGAAGCAATATTACCGCTGGAACTACGAAGAGACCTGGGAAGTACACACCCCATTGGTCGCCCTGTACGAATACGATCCGGAAACTGACCAGATCATTCCCGCCAGCACCCTCCTCAATATCGGATGGGCGCAACACTACGACCCCTCCTACATCTATGGGGACAACGAAAACTATCAGTCCGGACAAATGCGCAACTTCGTGGTCTATAATGCCGACAAGGACGACAATCGGTTCAACTATCGCTACTACACCCGTATCTATCAGACCGCCATCTCCCGCGAAGAATACGAATATGAGCGCCTCTCTGCCCAACTCAGCGACGAGATGGGAGGTCTCTTTACGCCCCAGCCTTCCGCCTTGCCCTCCAACATCCATTGCCAGACGTCCGATGTTCAGGCCATCGGATTTATCGGCGTGAGCCTTAACTCCACCTCTGCCCACATCTACGTCGATCGCAAATCAGTAGGGCATATCGATAAGCGTCTGGTGGAGATTGCCGACGATGAAACTGTCATGAAATCGTCATGGCAAGACCTTTGGCAACAAGGATGGCGCGTCTATGAATATCGTCCGGAATTCACCCCACCCGCATCTTGGGCAAGCCGATGGTGTGTCGATTGCACCTCCCCCTTCTGGGGTGCATCCCTCACCCGTCCCAGCTTCTGGGAAGACAATTAACTTCCACTAATCCTGCAAACTCCTGCCAACTTCCCATGACAAAGCGAATCATATTTCTTCTTCTCCTCTGCTGCGCCCTCCCATGCCGCGCTGCCGAGCGTGCCCTCGCGCTCACCGACAAGGAGCTCTATCTGACTGGCGAACGCCTCCACGTCAGCGTGTGCATCGTTGATGACGACATGCGCCCTTCCACGCTCAGCAGCGTGGCCTATGTCGAGATTTCCGACAGCTATCGCCTCTGTGCGCAAGGCTTGGTATCGCTGACGGCAGGTCGTGGTTGGGCCGACATCGCCCTGCCCTCCTCGCTCCACAGCGGCAACTATCTGCTCACGGTCTATACCCGTGCCATGCGCAACCTCAATCTGGCCACCAGCGATGCGCTCTTCTCCAAAGTCATTTCCATTGTCAATCCCACCCACGTGTCGCGTGCCGACAACATCGTCTTTCTCCCCACCGACAGCATCGCCACGTCTCCCTCCTTACGCCAGGCCCCGACCCTCACCAGCATTGCCGGCGGGATCGTCACGCTTCCCGCAAGTCTTGGCGGCGACCTCCTGTTCTCCTCGCTCACCTTGATGCGGAATGACCTCGTGTCGCCCGACTACTCTGCCCTGCACGTCGATCGGCGTATGCTCACCCAGCAGCCGGCAACACCCATGCTCCCCGAGAGCGAAGGACACCTCGTCCTGGCGCGTCCCACCGAAGCCCGTTCCATCGTCTCGCAAACCCACCTCGTCATGATAGGCCGACAGAATGCCATCTTCGACGGCCAATGGCAGCCCGACGGCACTTGGCTCTATTATACCACCAACATCTTCGGCAAACGTCCTGCCATGCTCAGCACCTTCGACGCAGAAGGGCATCCTGTCGCTATGGAGTTTGTTTCGCCTTTCGCCAAGATCCTGCCCATCTCCTTGCCGAAACTCGAGATCGGCTGCACGGAAGCCGACTTGCAGCGCCGTGCCGAAAGTGCGCAGCGCGAACAGGACATCACCGACTGGCTCGCCAACGATTCGCTCGTCTTCAGTGCCAACATCCTCTCCAGCAAACCACACTACAGCTACGACCTCGACGAATACACCAAGTTCAAGAGCGTTCGCGAGATCCTCATCGAATTCGTCCGAGGCGTGAAGCGCGACAATATAAATGGTTTCAACCAGCTCTTCATCATCGACCCTGACCTGCACGAATACTCCAAGTGGTCGGCGCTCGTCCTGCTCGACGGTATGCCCGTGTTCGACATTGACGAAATCCTCGACTACGATGCCCGACTGCTCAAGTATGTCATGATCTACACCGACCGCTACACCTTCGGCAACACCCCCTTCTGGGGCATCATCTCGTTCATCTCGCAGAAGGGACTGCTCTCCAACTTCAATCTCGACCGCACATCCCACCTTGTGTCTTACAGCTTCCCGCAGGATCGTCCCGCCTTCATCACCCCCGCCGACCCACAGGCAGGCACCGTCGTCTGGTGCCCCGAGGTGGTGCCCGATGCCTCGCATCCCATCGTCTTCACCGCGCCTTCCGTTCCTGCCGACTATCGCATCATGCTGCAAGGTTTCGACACGGACGGCAACTACGTCTCAACGTCATTCCTGCTTCGAAATGAGGCAGAATAGGCTATTTCCTCTTCAACAAAATGTGTGATTTCTTCAACAAGATTTCAAATTGCATGAACAAAATGACGGAAATACCCATTCAAAAACAGACAATTAACATTTAACAATTATTTCGGGCATTAATGCCACCAAATCTATAATTATTGCAAATTTCGGGAAAAAAGTTATGGAATTCTTTGGGGTTTCATAATTTTTTTAGTACATTTGCACCCGAAATCGCATACGATTGTTAATTCTTACTTGTTAATTATAAATTATGAAAACCATCATTACCCTGACTGCCCTGTTGCTTTCCGTTTCCTCCATCCATGCCCAGGAATGGTCGCTCAACGACTGCATCACCTACGCTTTGGAGAACAACATACAGGTACAGCAGGCACAAAATTCGGTCGAGAGTGCGGAGGCTGACATCAAGTCCAGTCGCGCAGCCCTCTTCCCATCGCTTTCCTTCAGCTCCTCCCAGAACTTCGGTTTCCAGAAGGTCGAGAGCCAGAGCTATTCCACATTCGATGCCAAGCAGAAGAACCCCACCTACAACGGATCGTACAGCCTCTCGGCCAACGTGACCCTCTACGACGGTGGTGCCAACTGGCGCACGCTTCAGCAGAGCAAGCTCAACAAGCAGGCGTCCGAACTGGAAGCCCAGCAGACCGCCAACAGCATCCAGGTGCAGATCATCCAGGCCTACTATCAGATACTCTATGCCCACGAGAGTGTGCAGACCAACGAGGAGATTGTAGCAGTGGCGCAGCGCGAGCTCGACCGCACCAAGGCCAAGCTTGATGTCGGCAAGGGAACCAAGGTCGATGTTGCGCAGATGGAGAGCCAGCTCCAGCAGAACATCTACAACCTCGTCACTGCCCGTAACACCGAGGCCTCCAACATCCTTTCGCTCAAGCAACTCCTCCAGCTCAGTCCCGGCACCGATTTCAGCATCAACTACCAGGACTTCAGCGACGAGGATGTCCTCTCCATCATCCCCTCCGTGGCGGATGCCGAGATGATGGCTCTCAACAACCTGCCCGATGTCAAGGCGGCTGAGGTGCAGACCAAGGCTGCTGAACTGCAGACCAAGATCGCCAAGGCAGGCTATATGCCCTCCATTTCGCTCAATGGAGGTGTCAGCACCGGCAACGGCAACGTCTATGACAGCGACTTCGGCACACAGATCAAGGACCACATGCGCGAAAACATCGGCGTGAGCCTCTCCCTGCCCATCCTCGACAACCGCCGCACCCGCACCTCCATCGACCGTGCCAAGATCCAGCACAGCAACGCCCTGCTCAATCAGGAGAACGCCCTGCTCAAGCTCCAGAACACCATCGCTTCGCTCCACCTTGATATCCTCTCCGCCCAGTCGCGTTACCAGAGCGCCATCGCCAGCGAAGCCTCAGCCAAGGAGAGCTTCGAGATGATGGAGGAACGCTACAACGTCGGTCTCGAATCGGTCATCGACCTCCTCACCGAAAAGAACAACTACCTCCGTGCCCGACAGGAGACACTCCAATCGAAGTACACCGCCCTCATGGACCTCGAGCTCCTCGACTTCTACACCGGCCAGTAAGCAGCTTCAACTCTTTTTCTCGAAATCCCATAATTACGGAATAACGAAATCCCGAAATCCCAAAATCCCGAAATAATCAATTATAAAAATATGAAAACTGCAATCCAAAACACCGTCCTTGCCCTCGCAAGCTGCGCCATTCTCGCAAGCTGCGGAGGTCATGACTACAAGGTGAGCTACAGCACCGAGCAGGTACAAAAGGGCGACATCTACACCAGTATCACCGCCACTGGAACCATCGAACCCGTCACCGAGGTCGAGGTAGGTACCCAGGTATCAGGCATCATCGACAAGATCTACGTCGATTACAACAGTGAGGTCAAGAAGGGTCAGCTCATCGCCGAGCTTGACAAGACCAACCTCAAGTCGCGTCTCGCCAGTGCCAATGCACAACTCTCAAGCGCCAAGAACGAGATGGAATACCAACGCAACAACTTCAACCGCATGAAGGAGCTGCACGACAAGCAGTTTATCTCCGATGACGAGTTCGAGTCGGCGCGCCTCGCCTACGACAAGGCGCTTGCCACCTACGATGCCCAGAAACTCAGCGTGCAGGAGGCACAGACCAACCTTTCCTACGCCTATATCTATTCGCCCATCGACGGCGTAATCCTCAGCCGCGAGGTCGAGGAAGGTCAGACCGTTGCCGCTTCGATGACCACGCCTACCCTCTTCACCATCGCACAGGACCTCACTGATATGCGCGTCATTGCCGACGTTGACGAAGCCGACATCGGAGGCGTCAAGGTAGGTCAGCGCGTTTCATTTGCAGTTGATGCGTTCCCCAACGACAAGTTCGAAGGGCGCGTCACACAGGTGCGCCAGCAGGCAACAACCTCCTCCAACGTCGTCACCTATCAGGTGGTAATCTCTGCACCCAACCCCGACCTCAAGCTGATGCCGGGACTCACCGCCAACGTCGAGATCTTCACCCTCGAACTGCACGATGTGCTCTGTGTCAGTGCCAAGGCGCTGCGCTATATGCCCCGCGAGACAGCTCTTATGAAGGGTGATGTCATCGAGCCGGCAGAAGGACGCAGTCCCAAACTATGGTATCGCGATGGTCAGACCATCAAGGCCTATCCCGTCCAATTAGGTGCTTCCAATGGCATCCTCACCCAGATCACCTCGGGTGTCAGCGAGGGACAGGAGGTCATCAACGAAGCTGTCATCAACGATGGCAATGCCGAGACACCACAGATGCCACAGCAGAACAACAACCCGTTCATGCCAGGTCCACGAGGCAACCGAAACAATAGGCGCTAACCTTTCGAACCCCTCAAACCTCTCAAACCCCTCAAACCCCTCAAACCCCTCAACCCTTCCGAACCCCTCTTAACCCCAAGATATATGAGCGAAGACAATAGAAAAGTCGTCATCGAACTCAAGGACGTATGCCGCGACTTCAAAGTCGGCGACGAGGTGGTCCATGCCTTGCGTGGTGTCTCGTTCAAGATCTACGAAGGTGAGTTCGTGACCATCCAGGGCACATCCGGCTCCGGCAAATCCACGTTGCTCAACCAGATAGGTTGTCTCGACACCCCCACTTCGGGTGAATACTACCTCGACGGCGTGTCGGTGCGCAAGATGGGCAGCAACCAGCGTGCCAAGCTCCGCAACCGCAAGATAGGCTTCATCTTCCAGAACTACAACCTGCTGGCCAAGACCACAGCCGTCGAGAACGTCGAGCTTCCCCTGATGTATAACGCGAAGGTCAAGCCCAAGGAGCGCCGCCAGCGTGCCATCAAGGCACTCATCGAAGTGGGTCTGGGCGACCGCCTGGAGCACAAGTCCAACCAGATGTCCGGCGGTCAGATGCAGCGTGTAGCGATTGCCCGCGCCCTTGTCAACGACCCTACCATCATCCTGGCCGACGAAGCCACCGGCAACCTTGACACACGCACCTCGTTCGAGATGCTCGTCCTCTTCCAGAAGCTCTACAACGAGGGTCACACCATCATCTTCGTGACTCACAACCCCGAGATTGCCCAATATTCATCGCGCAACATCTTCCTCCGCGATGGCCAGGTACAGGCCGACACCATCAACCACAACATCCTCAACGCCGAAGAAGCCCTCGCCAAACTTCCCAAGAAGGACTAAGTTCCTATAGTCACTATAATTACTATAGCTACTTTAAAAAGAAAAAATATGAATCTCATCATCCTAATAGCCATACTCGTTGTCGCCATCCTCATCTACCGGCGCTATCGTGACGAGAGTCTGCTCGGCATGATCTTCAAGGTGGCCATCAAGGCCCTCTCCAACAACAAGGCACGCTCCCTCCTATCCATGCTGGGTATCATCATCGGTGTGGCTGCCGTCATCGTCATGATGTCGATAGGTCAAGGCTCCAAAGAGTCCGTCCGGAAGAACATCTCGCAGATGGGCACCAACATCATCATGATTCGTCCCGGTGCCGATCGCCGAGGTGGTGTACGCCAGGACCCTTCGTCCATGCAGACCCTTAAGCAAGAAGATTACGAAGCCATCCTCAACGAATGTCGCTACGTCATGTACACCTCGCCCGAAGTCACCACCAGCGGCCAGGCAATCTATGGTTCCAACAACTATAACACCTCTGCCTACGGCGAGAGCCTCGAATACATGGACATCAAGCAGTGGGAGATCGAGGACGGCACCTGTTTCACCGAGCAGGATGTGCAGACTGCCGCCAAGGTCTGCCTCATTGGCAAGACCCTCGTCGATAATCTCTTCCCCGACGGACAGTCGCCCGTGGGAAAAACCATCCGCTTCCGTTCCACGCCCGTGCGCATCGTCGGAGTGCTCAAGTCGAAAGGCTACAACTCGTTCGGCATGGATCAGGACAACCTCATCATCATGCCCTACACCACCGTCATGAAGCGACTGCTCGCTCAGACATTCTTCTCGACCATCAATGTGTCGTCGCTCACCGAAGAGACAACCGACCAGACCATCGAGGAGCTTACCGAGGTGCTGCGCCGCACCCACAAGCTCAAGGACAATGCCGAGGACGACTTCACCATCCACTCGCAGGCCGAGATGATGGAAACCATGTCATCTACCATGGACTCCATCACCATCATCCTCGTGGTGGCAGCTGCCTTCTCGCTTCTTGTGGCTGGCATCGGCATCATGAACATCATGCTCGTGTCCGTCACCGAGCGAACCAAGGAGATTGGTCTCCGTATGTCGGTAGGAGCCCGAAGCATCGACATCTCCCTGCAGTTCCTCATCGAGTCCATCCTCATAAGTATCACGGGAGGCCTGTTGGGCGTGCTGCTGGGCTACGGGATCTCAGCACTCGCCACCGCAGTTTTCCACCTCCCGACCTCCGTACCATTCTGGTCCGTAATCCTTAGTTTCGTGGTCTGCACCATCATCGGCATCGTCTTTGGCTACATCCCTGCCCAAAAAGCTGCCCGCCTCGACCCCATCGAAGCTATCCGCTACGAATAACTTCCCGTATCACGAATATTCTTTCCACCACGAATATTCCTTCTATCACGATTATTCTTTTCTATCACGAATTAGAGAATTTGAGAATTACATTTGGGCCGACGTTCTCCCCCGAATAATTCTTTAATTCTCTAATTCGTGACAAAGAAAAACCTAACTTCTTGATAAAATCCTGTAAACTTCATGAAACACCACCTCTTGACCTTCATCACTCTTTGTACCATCCTCCTCCCTCTCTCTGCCCAAGCTCAAACCGAAGAAGAACCCTATCAATGGCCCAAGGAACCCGACGTCCTTGCCAAACTCCAAGCTTGGCAGGACCTCAAGTTCGGCATTATCCTCCATTGGGGCGTCTATTCTGTACCCGGCATGGTCGAGTCGTGGCAAATCACCAGCGAGGACTGGATCACGCCCGACACCACCCGCACCTACGAAGAAGAAAAGCAATGGTACTGGGGTCTCAGCCGCGACTTCAATCCCACGCAGTTCGACCCAGAGCAGTGGGCACGTGTCTCGCGCGAAGCCGGCATGAAATATGTCGTATTCACCACCAAGCACCACGACGGCTTCTGCCTCTTCGATACCCGCACCACCGACTACAAGGTCACCAACAGCGGCTTCAGGGGCAATCCCCGTGCCGACGTGCTGCGCTACGTAATGGATGCTTACCGCGCCGAAGGGCTGATGGCGGGCATGTACTTCTCGAAGCCCGACTGGCACAGCCCCGACTACTGGTGGCCCGCCAAGGCCACGCCCACGCGCCATCACAACTACAACATCAAGGACTATCCCGAGCGTTGGGAACGCTACAAACAGTACGTTTACGACCAGGTCGATGAACTGATGCAGGGCTATGGTCCCGTCGATATCCTTTGGCTCGATGGAGGATGGTGTACGCCACCGCGCGAAGACATCGACCTGCCGCACATCGTCACCAATGCCCGCCGTCTGCAGCCTGGCATCATCGTTGTCGATCGCACCTGCGGAGGCGAGTTCGAGAACTATCAGACGCCCGAACAGACCATCCCCGACCAGCAGATACTCACTCCGTGGGAGAGTTGCATCACGCTCACGCAGGACTGGGGCTGGAACGACCATCCCAAGTACAAGTCGGTCAATCACATCCTCGCCATCCTTTCCGAGATTGTCGCCAAGGGAGGCAGCCTCCTGCTCGGTGTGGGTCCCACCCCGCAAGGTCTCATCGAGGATAGCAGCGTCGAGCGTCTCCACGAGATAGGCCAATGGCTCCAATCCAACGGCGAAGCCATCTACAGCACCGTCCCCACTCCCATCTACACCAACGACGAGAAGACCGTCTGGTTCACAGCCAGCAAGGTCGGCCACACGCGCTACGCCATCATCCCCAACGACGACGAACGAGGAATCCCCACCACCGTGTCGTGGCAAGGCAACTTGCCGAAGAAAGGTTCGCGCATCGTCAACCTCGCCACAGGCCGCTCAGTCCGCTACACCGTCAAGGGCGACAATATCACCGTCACCCTGCCCAAACAGGCATCCAGCACCCACGGCCTCGCCTTGCGAATCATTTGCGAGGAATAAACATTCTTTATAGCAGCAGCGAAAAAACACAGGGAAATAATTTTTGAAAAAAAATTTCCCCCACACAATAAAAAGAGGATTTGTACGTAAAAATAATATAACGAAACATTTCTTCTTCTCTACTTAATTCTTGCTGCTATGAAGACCATTAATACCATAAGATTGCTGATTCCAGCGATAATATCACTGGTTGTGGGGCTCCCGTTTGTGTCATGCAAGCACCATAACAACCTTACCGACCAAATGCTCGACCGTATCGAGTCTTTGGCCAAGGAACAAAGCGACTCCGCACTTATTGAGTTGAATAGGTTTGACAATATGCTTGCGTCAGGCACTGTGCGACTTGAAGGAGAGGCGCAGCACACTCGCTATGCCCTTCTCAAGACGCAAATGCACAACACGGATTCGATTGATGCCATCCAGCAAACCTACAAGACGATGTCCACCATATTTCGATACAGGCAGTATCATTACTGGTCCTTGTTCGGAGCGGTGATACTAATAATGCTATTGCTTGCGGGTGTGAATCGAAAGGAGGTTCAGTTCATCCTCGATTCCTACACGGAAAATATATCATCCCTGCACGATCGCATCGACCAGATCAACAAAGAGCATTTGGCCATGGAGACTGAACACCATCGCCAAATCAAGAATCTCTTTGCAAAAGGGTTTGAGGAATTGGATGCTCTTTGTACCGAATACTACAATTGCCAAGGCCAAATTGGAGAGCAAAGGATAATCTTCAAGAAAGTCTGCAAACTCATCAACGACTTTTCAACAGAGCCTAAACAGAAGAAGTTGGAAAGCCTCATAAATGAAAACTACAACAATGCAATGGAGAAGGTGAAGGCTCCGGAGATTGGCCTGTCCGAAGAGGAACTGCAACTGTTTCGCTACAAGGTGGCAGGCTTCACCATCCGATCCATCTGTCTGCTCATGCAACGGGACAGCATTGATGCTACAAAAAAACGAATACAACGGCTGAAACAGAAAATCATCAAATCCGAATCGCCTTATCGGGACGAGATTGCCGCTCTTATGTGACAATGTCCCCTATTCATTTTGCGTCAGATGAAAAAATTTCATCTGACGCATTTTTTATAATTGAAATTCAGCAGATTACAAAGCGAGTAAGTAAATAGAATAATTCGAAAATGTCCCCTTCTTTTTGAAGAAAAAGCACTATCTTTGCAGCACAAAACAAAAAGAGTTAGTCTTCTTCGTCCGCATAATAATCATTAACGATATGTAGTGTATGATCAATAAGCATATTACCGACAATCATTCCTTACACGAACAACTTGACTTCTTGTTGCGCCGCTTTATGCTGCTCGACATAAATGCCCCTTTGCCTTCATCGATATTTGACGACCTTCTTGTCATCTGCCGGGAATCGTCACCCAAATGCCGCCCTCTTCTCAACGAATTGGACAAGCATGCTCTGTCCTCGCGCCAAAAAGTCATCTGTCTGCTCATTCACAAAAACAAAATTAACCCCAAGGAAATGTGGATTTATGCAGGATGTGCAAATGAAGCAGCGTTTCGGGCTACCAAGTCACAAATAAAACGGAAACTTCTGGAGGCCGCCGCCACTTCCCGTGAGATACAAAACCTTTTAGCCTGTTTCCCACAGGATCGAGGCCCTGCTCCCCAATCAATACCTGATGTTAAAAATAAAGGTAAAAAATAAATAAATCTCGGTTTAGACAACTTATTTTCAACTATTTGCAAAAATGTTGTGTTAACAATTTCTTGACACGGCATTTTTATTTTTGTACCTTTGCGCAAAAAACTGATAAAACAAGATGGATAAACTGAGTGAAGATTTGAATCATGACCAGTCAGACTTCGACAACCAGGTTGACAAAAACAGAGTCAATGATGTGAAACTCAAACAGAGGTTAAGTGAAATACGCATCGAAAACCAATCATTACGCACTCAAATCGGGAGCATATTGCGTCGCTTCATCCTGCATGATATGAATGCGCCACTTCCTTCATCGATATTTGATGAGATTCTCACCATCTGTCGCGAATCATCGCCCGATTGCCGCCCACTTCTCGACGAACTGGACAAAATCGACCTTTCTTCTCGTCACAAAGCCATCTGTCTGTTCATCAAAGAGAATAAGCACAATCCCCGATTGTTGTGGTTTTATTCAGGCAGCACAGGAGAGGCGGCATTTCGTGCCACCAAGTCGCAGATTAAACGAAAGCTTCAAAAAGCCGCATCGTCATCACAAGAGATCCAGTCACTCTTGAAGTGCTTCAACCTCGAGCGGGGATGCCCTGAAAAGCCTATGCCCCCATATAATAAATAATGTGAAAAAACTATATAAGAGATTAGACCAAGTCTTTATGTTTCAACAAAGCCATTTCACGATTCTACTGCTCTTATTTTTCGTGCAGGCTCCCTCACTATTTTCCATCTCCCTTGACTCCATCAAGTCCCTTGGCTTGCCCGTTATAACAATAGAGACGGTGGATGGAGAGGAGCCGACGTGCGAGTATGTCAATCATCCCGAGGGAATGGCAGGCTACGGAATCAGGAACGCAACAAAGGTGCCGGGACGGCTAACTATTACCTTGGGCGGCGAAGTGCTCTACGACAGCGGAGCCTATGTGAAGGACACCTGCGGAATGCGCATCAAGATACGCGGCAATTCGAGTGCATGGCCCTCCAAGAAGCCCTACAAGGTGAAGCTCGAGAAGGCGGCTG
>CAJOLH010000019.1 GCA_905235375.1 uncultured Bacteroidales bacterium | reverse complement strand
TGCGGAAGATAGCACGCTGACGCGCGACAGAATGCTTGCTGATGCGGAAGATAGCACGCTGACGCGCGACAGAATGCTTGCTGATGCGGAAGATAGCACTCCGATGCGCGACAGAATGCTTGCTGATGCGGAAGATAACACTCCGATGCGCGACAGAATGCTTGGTGATGCGGGAGATAGCACGCTGACGCGCGACAGGATGCTTGCTGATGCGAAAGATAGCACTCCGATGCGCGACAGAGTGCTTGCTACAATCGAAGAAGCACTCCGATGCGCGACAGCGTGCTTTATTACGTTAGATTTGTTAAAACTCCGTAAAGGATTGTAAAAAACTTGCCTGATTAGTACAAGATTTATGGAAAATCACTATCTTTGCGCACGAAATGGACCTTTTACTAATCAATAGAAAGACAATATTATGAAAAGAATTGTGAATCTGCTGATAAGCAGTGTGCTGGCCGGTGTGTGCATCGGTCTGGGTGGGTATGTGAATCTGGTGATGGGCGGCATCATCGGAGCTGTGATGTTCAGCTTCGGACTGCTTAGTGTGGTGCATTACGGACTGGCGCTCTATACGGGCAAGTCGGGCTTCTTCACCAATCGGAGGGAACTGACCGACCTTCTGTATATCATTGCAGGCAACTTCGTGGGCTGCTGGCTGGTGAGCCTGATCTTCGACTATGCTTCGCCCCAGTACATCGAGAATGCGCAGAAGATTGTGGATGTGATTGCGGGAAAGAGCCTGCTGGCAGTGTTCCTGCTTGCCATCCCCTGCGGCTTCATCATGAGCACGGCGGTGAAGTTCGCCCGTGAGGGGAGGTTTCTGCCCCTGCTCTTCGGTGTGCCCCTCTTCATCGTGTGCGGCTTCAGGCACAGCATCGCCGACATCTTCTATTACTGCGCCGCCACCGACTTCCTGTTTCTGCCCTGGCTGATGGCGATTCTGGGCAACTTCGTGGGCTGCAATGTGCATAGGGTGCTGTGTATCTGCGCTGAGGTGAAGGGGAAGTGAACATTCCACTTTTGAGTTAGTCCTTTGTTCAAAAACAAATAGTTTTGTTCTTTATAAACAATAATACTTATTTTCTGAATAATTCTACCTTGTCACATTGCGTAATAATGTGTAATTTTGCAGCGCAATTTGAACAATGGCATCGATAACTGTTTCTAAAACCTTTGTATCATAAACCTTTTTTAACCTAAAATTTTTTGTTATGAAAAAGAGAAGTTTACTCCTTTCGATGCTGGCCATGACGACCTCGATGTCGCTGATTGCCCAGCAGAACGTCACTGTTGACAACAGTCGCGTAGAAATCAACCCCATCGTGAAGCGGTATGGCACCAATCTGCCCGCTGCTACCAGCTATGACTTGCTCAAGTCGCATGCTGGCGACCTCAAGGATCTGGGCATTCGCTACGTGCGTCTGTCGGCAGGCTGGGGTCAGGAGGGCCAGGGCCTTTACGATGCCAAGCAGGTTACCGTCAATGGCGACGATGTGACCATCGACTTCACCCGCGTTGACGAAATCGTGAGCATCCTTACCGAGGCTGGTGCCCAGACGGCCTTTGTGCTCCGCACTCCACAGGATTTCGGCGCTCTCAATTCGGCACCTACCGGCACTGCATGGTACAACCTGAACAAGCAGTTCGCTGCCCACTGGACTGGAACGGGCCTGGTGCGTCCTACCTACGAGATCATGGAGAAGATTGATGACAACAACTATTTCAGCGGTGATGCCGAAGCTTATTATCAGACCTACATCAGCGCAGCAAGGGCAATCTTCGATGGCGAGAATCATTCGCACATCAAGACCAATGTCTATCCGGCAAATATCGATGGTGCCATGCCGGGCAGCAAGCTCGACATCTTCAAGAATTATATTAAAGGTGCAGACGGCCATCCCGATGAGCGCAACGACCGTATGCAGGCCCTTGGCGCCAATGCTGCAGGCATCGACAACCTGATCAACCGCTACAAGAGCTTCGACGAGACGCGCAACGCCGGTCACGACTGGTCGTTCACATGGGAAACCCTCATCCAGGAATTCAATGCTGCCGACAAGACCACTGCTGCTTCGGTTGACAACAACGCTGTGATACAGCTTCTGCAGTCGGTGCGTGAGACGTTCTTCTACAACGACGTGACCCGCATCTACATGAGCCAGCTGTTCGATACCCCTGACGGCGCAAAGGGCCTTATCGATGCCACGGGCAAGAAGACCCAGCTCTACTATGCCCTCCAGTGCCTCAATCTGATGCCTTCCGACCGCAAGGTGCTCACCGGTGCCAGCCATCCTCTGTGGGGATTTGCCTCAAGCGATGCCGCCAGTGCTGCCATCGTCCTCTGGAATGAAGGTGATGATGCGGCTCAGACAGCCAACATCAACCTGCAGAACCTGCCATTCGCAGAGGGTCAGGTACGCATCTGCAAGATTGATGCAACGAACTCGGCCGACGGCACGCTTGCTGAAACGACCGGCGAGATGAAGGGCGGACAGTACAGTGCTGCTGTGGAGGTTGCTCCCAAGGGTGCCGTCTTCATCTTCATCAACAATACCCAGGAGGTGACCACCTATGCTCCAGTCGAAGGCTTCCTCACCGACCATCACATGTACTGGTTCAAGTTTACCGAGGGCTGGGCAAGTCACTCGTTCGACCCTGCTACGATGACCATCTATCTCGTCGATCGCAACGACTATCCCGACTGGGGTGGTGATGACAAGGGCGACTGGGGTGTTTCGCACACTGCCATTGAGCTTGTTAATGCTCCTGACGTGCTCAACGTGAAGGTTGACCAGGTGGGCGAGATCAACTATAAGGATGAGAACAGTGCCATCTACTTCCGTGTCGATTACGAGCGTGAGTTCGTGGACGAGGAGGAAGACGAGCGTCTGGTTTATTACGGCAATGGTACGGTGTTCTATGACAATCTGTTCAATCCCGACCATGGTTCGAATCCTGATGCCTATCCCAATGGACTGAAGGAGAACGAATCGGTGAAGGTTGACTTCAGCAATGCCGACGGCGTCAGCGTGAAGCTTGCCGACTATGCACCACGCGACTGGACGGGCAACATCCGTGTGATTGCCTACCTCCAGAACCCGGGAGCCCACAACACGGGCCTTCAGGTGAAGATGCAGCTGCGTGACCCATCGAAGACCATCAGCACAGCCATCGAGGAAGTTGCTTCGGACAAGGCTGCCGGCTCGGACTATGCAGTCTTCAACCTGCAGGGTCAGCGTGCCAGCATCAATGCCCAGGGCCTCGTGATTGTCAATGGCAAGCTGCGCTTTAACAAATAATCATCAGTAAATCAAGTGAGGGCAATGTCTGGCAGGGACAGTGGCCGGGCATTGCCCTCATCGTAAACAGATATCTTAAAATCAGATGACAATGAAACTCAAGCAAAAAGTCCTTTCTATACTCATGCTCATGCTGGCTACGGGAGCTTCTGCCCAGATCAACGTGGAGGGGCGAGTGACCGACAAGCAGTCGGGTGAGCCCTTGACAGGTGTGACGGTGCAGGTGAAGGCTACAAGCATGGGTACGGTGACCGACATCGATGGCAAATACACCCTCAGCCTCCCTTCGCAGAACCGTGCGACATTGGTCGTAAGCATGCTGGGCTATACGTCGAAGGAAATACTGGTGACAAACACTATCAGACAACAGGATGTGACTCTTGAAGAGGACATACTTGGACTTGAAGAACTCGTTGTCATCGGTTATGGTACAGTGAAGAAACGCGACCTGACGGGAGCCGTCAGTGTGGCCAATGCCGACAATATGAAGAAAATGACTGCCACCAGCGTCACGCAGGCGCTGCAAGGTCAGGTGGCAGGACTGCAGGTGAAGGCCACAGGTGCCCCGGGCGAGACCGGTCGCATCTTCATCCGTGGCATCAGCAGCCTCTACTCCGACACCAACCCGCTCTTCGTCATCGACGGTCTTCCGACCAGCGACACGCGAGATTTCAATCCCGATGACATCGAGTCGGTACAGGTGCTGAAGGACGCTTCGGCAGCAGCCATCTACGGTTCGCGTGCAGCCAATGGCGTGATCATCATCACCACCAAGCGCGGCAAGGCCGGCAGCACCAAGATCGACTTTGCCGCCAAATACGGCTTCCAGCAGGCAGTGAAGAAATTCGACCTGATGGACGGTCCCGAATGGCTCGCGCTGCAAGAGGAGAAATATGCCAATGCCGGACGTTCGGGAGAATTCAACATCATCGACCCCACGGTCAATACCGACTGGAGCGACCAGATCTTCCAGACGGGTTCCTCACAGGAATACAACGTCACCGCTTCGGGCGGAACCGCCTCGTCGAACTTCCTGATTTCCGCCAATTATATGCGTAATGAGGGCATCGTCAAGGGGTCGGACTTCGAGCGTATCTCCACCCGTGTCAATGGCGGCATCGAGAAGGGCAGGATAAAGATCGAGGAGTCGGCACTGCTCTCCACCTCCCTGTCGCACGACATGGCAGGCTCGCCACTGACCAATTACCTGCGTATGCCGCCTCTCATGCCACTCTACGATGCCGAGGGCAACTATGCCATGGGTGGCGAGAATGGCGCACAGACCAACTCGGTGAACCCAGTGGCAGAGCGCAATCTACAGCACAACAAGAACCGCTCCTATCGCGTGCAAGGCACCGTGAACGGCGAATTCCGCTTCACCGACTGGCTGAAATACCAGATCAACCTCGGTCTGGAGTTCAATACCAACATTGGCAGTCAGGCCACCGAATACGGCCGCTTCAGTGCCAACGACGTGCGTCAGTCGAGATACAGCGAGGATCGCAACCACTTCCTGAAGACCGTCATCGAGAACCTGCTGGTCTTCAACCATGACTTCGGCAAACACAGCGTGAATGCCATAGCCGGCTATACCGAGCAGCGCATCAAGAGCACCTCGTCGGGCGGCTTCGCCTACGACATCATGCAGGACAACAGCGGCAGGTATTACTGGTCGTTGGGCAATGGTGACCCGCAGCAGCAAGGTCTGCGCGAAAGTTCCGACCCTACGGGCCTCCGCTCGTTCCTGGCACGAATCATCTACAATTACAACAATACCTACTTCCTCACGGCAAGCATTCGTCGCGACGGCTCCAGCCGCTTCAGGGAAGAGAACCACTATGGCAATTTCCCCTCCGTCTCGGGAGCCTGGCGCGTGAGCGAGGAGAAGTTCTTCGAGCCACTGCGCAACATCATCAACAACATGAAGGTCAAGGTGAGCTATGGCGTGCTTGGCAACGAGGCCATCGGTAACTTCCGCTTCAACCGCTATCTCAACAGCTTCATCCCCTACACCTTCGGGCGCTCCGAGAATTTCGTCTTCGGCACCATGCCTACGCTGGTGGTCGATACATCGCTCAAATGGGAGGAAAAGAAGACCACCAACATCGGACTGGAGCTTGCCTTCCTTGGCAATGCCCTCACGGTGGAAGCCGATTACTTCGTGAACCGCTCGGACGACCTGCTGGCACAGGTGCCCATCCCCATGTATATGGGCTCATGGCAGACCATCTTCGACAATGGTCATACGGTGTGGCGCAACGCCGGCAGCGTGGAGAACCGTGGCATAGAGGTCAGCATCGGCTTCGAACAATACCAGCATCCGTTCAAGTATGACATGAAGCTCAACCTCACGCACATCAGCAACGAGGTGAAATCGCTTGGCGGCGACAATGCACCGATCTACGGCACGAACACAAAGACCGAGAAGGGCAGGAGCCTTGGCGAGTTCTTCGTGCTCAAGACCGATGGCATCTACCAGGTGGAGGACATCGACCCCGACACCAATCCGCTCGTCTTCGGCGACCTGCCCAAGGCTGGCGACCAGCGCTACCTCGACCTCTACGGACGCGATGCTGACGGCAACCTCGTGGAAGGTGCCGACGGCAACATCAACGACGACGACCGAACCTATGTGGGTTCACCCTGGCCCAAACTTGAATTCAGCTACACCTTCAATGCGTCGTATCACGGCTTCGACTTCTCGATGTATTGGACCGGAGCCTTCGACAAGACCGTCTATAACAGCCCCAAGACGTGGCTCTACAACGTAGGCGACAACGGCAACTATGCAGCCGGATATACAGGATGGACGGAAGAGAACCGCTCGCAGACCACACCGCGCGTCTATGCCGATGCTACGCTGCGTGGAAACACCACACGATTCATCGATGACATATCGTTCGTGCGACTGAAGAGCATCCAGCTGGGCTACAGTCTGCCCAACAAGCTGCTGAAGAAGGCAGGCATCGAAAAATGCCGCATCTATGTAAATGCCGAGAACCTGCTCACGTTTACCGACTATGACGGGCTCGATCCCGACTTCTCAGGAGGCGGCGTGTTCGACCTCGGTGTCGATACCAACAGTTATCCTTGCGTGCGCACAATGGGTTGTGGCATTCAGGTTACGTTCTAATGTTTTACCAAAAAGATTCATCACATGAAACGACTTGTTTTCGGACTTTTGCTTGCTTGCTCAGTGACAGCATGCGATGACGATTTCATCAACATAAGCAATCCCAACCAGCAGACTGCCGAGGGCTTCTTCCAGACCGAAAAGGACATGGACGAGGCGCATATCGCCTGCTACGGTACGCTTTACTTCCAGGGAATCTTTGGTCAGTGGTACGACCTGGTGTTTGAGATGCGTGCCGACCTATGCTACAACGAAAGCGCATGGCGCGACTATGCCAACTTCTCCAAGTTCCAGTACCCCAGCACCAACTGGGAGTGCATCAGCTACTGCTGGAATCATTATTACCAGGGCATCAACATCCTCAACAACTTCCTGGCGCACATCGATGACGAGAGCATCAAGATGGACGAGGAGAAGCGGAAGCAGTACAAGGGCGAGGTGAGCTTCCTACGCGCGCTCTACTTCTTCAACCTCTACCATCTGTACGGCCCCAACCTGCTGCTGATTACCGAACCGATGGATGAAGTGCAATTCCCAGCGAGCTCGACAGAGGAAGCGGTGTGGAGCCAGATCTTCCAGGATCTTGACGTGGCACTGAATGCAGGCCTGCCCAATGTGCGCAATGACGCCGAGCTGGGACGCATTACGCGAGGTGCCGTGCTCGCCATGATCGGAAAGGCCCACATGCAGCGGCACGAATGGCAGGCTGCTGCCGATGCCTTCAAGCAGCTCATTGACAGCAAAGTCTATCAGCTCACCGACAACTACTTCGACAACTTTGACCTTGACCATGAGTTCAACCAGGAATCGGTGTTCGAGGTAGCCTTCACCGATGCCACCAAGGGCACCTGGACGGAGTTCGGATCGTCGCAGTCGCCATCCACCACGCAGCGCGCCCGCTACTTCGCACCGCGCGATGTGGGCGGACACAGCGATGCCCAACCCAATTACTACTATCTGCAGGAGTTTGTCAACAACTCGCCTATCAACTATGGCACCCGCACAGCTGACAATAAGGTGGATTCGCGCCGCAGGGCTTCGATCCTCTATTATCCCACGCAGGTGCTCTACGGGAAAACCTATCTCGAACTGGGCGGTGCTCCCGAGATTGACCCGCAGTATCCGAAAATCTGGAGCATCAAGTATTCGAACGGTACCTGGCGCACATGGGAGGACGAGTGGTCGCCCATCAACCTCCGTATCATCAGGTATGCCGATGTGCTGCTGATGTATGCCGAGGCACTCAACAACCTCGGGCGTACCGCCGATGCCTACCAGTACGTCGATCAGGTGAGGGGACGACAGTCGGTGAACCTTGCCAAGCTATCGACCGTCAGGCCGAATATGACCCAGGCAGAGATGCAGGATCAGATAGAGCATGAGCGCATACTGGAACTCGGATGCGAGAGCGAGCGCTGGTTTGACATCTTCCGCTGGGGATACCTCGACACGGAAGAGGGCAAGGCAAAGCTGCTGGAGCACGACTATGAGTTCAGGACGTTCCGTCCGGGTATCGACAAGTTCCTGCCCATTCCGCAGAACGAGTGCGACCTCAATCCCAATTTGCACCAGAATGAGGGCTTTTAGTGAAACACGGAAAGTATGAAAAAGATTGCTTCAGCAGTGGGTCTGACCGCTGCAGTCGCCCTCCTGAGCGGCTGCAGTCAGACGACTGCCCTCTATCAGAATCCCGTCTGGGAAATGGCGGTGCCCGACCCGATGGTAATCAAGGCGAGTGACGGCTGCTATTATGCCTATTCCACACAGGGCATCGGCCCTGACAGCGTGATGTGCAACATCCAGGTGCTCCGGTCGGCCGACATGGTGCATTGGGAGCATTTGGGCGATGCGCTCCCCGACAAGCCCCGTTGGGCGCAGACCACGCAGAACTTCTGGGCTCCTCACGTAATGGAGGCAGGCGGACGTTACTATATGTACTTCTCGGCAGAGCCTGACTCTGCCTTCAAGACGGGCAAGGAGCTCGGCCTCTGCCTGGCTGTTGCCACCAGCGACAGTCCGACGGGCCCGTTTGCCGACAAAGGCGAACCCATGATCAGCGGTGACACCTTTGTCAACATCGACCCCATGTCGTTCCTTGACCCGCAGTCGGGGAAATACTATCTCTACTGGGGTTCGGGCTTCGAGCCGCTCAAGGTGCGCGAACTTGCCGACGACCTCCTTTCGTTCCGCGAGGATGCGCCGACCTTCGAACTGGTGAAGCCATTCCAGTCGAGCTACCAGTTCCTGGTCGAAGGCTCGTGGGTCATCTACCGTGATGGAATGTACTACCTGTTCTTCTCGGGCGACAACTGCTGCGGCGAGCGTGCGCATTATGCCGTGATGGTGGCAAAGTCGGACAGCCCCGTGGGACCCTTCGAGGTGCTTTGCGAAGAGGCACAGGGCGACTCCCCCATACTTGAGGCAGCGGGGCGGTGGATAGCGCCGGGCCATAACTCCATCGTAGAAGACGATGCCGGCCAGCTGTGGATAGTCTATCATGCCATCGACAGTGACGACCGCTGGATGTATCCCGAAGAGCAACGGGAGGACAAGCGCGTGATGCTCATCGACCGCATAGACTTCAGCGACGGTTGGCCAGTGATCAGGAACGGCTGTCCGTCAGATACCCTGTTGCCGGCTCCGTCAGTAATCAAAGAATAAATTGCTTGAAATATGCAAAAGAAGGAAATCATCTCAACTGTCCTGTGCCTTGGCCTGCCGCTCGTAGCACAAGCCCAGGTCAATGCCTCAGCCAACTTTGACCGCTGGATTGACTATCCGTTGACCAAGAAGATCAGCGTCTATCAGACACCGCTGGGCACCAAGCCATCGTTCGAACGCGACATCCCCAAGCTTTCCGAATTGGAATGTCTGGCAATGCGTTATGAGATTGCCTGGGGAAAGGATGTATATGCAGCGAACTGCATTGGAGGAACGAAGGAAAATCCCACCTACAACTTCACCGACCTCGATTATTTCTTCGACAAATGCAAGGATCATACCCCGACCTTTGTGTTTTCGCAGGGCTATACACCCACCATTATCCAGCAGAATGGCGATTGGCAGAAGCCCCCGTCGGATTATGGCGTGTGGGCACAAATCAACAAGCGTTTTGCCCAACATTGGAAAGAAAAGAACTACACCAACAGCTACATCGAGGTGTGGAACGAGCCGGACCTTACCAATGTGTTCTTCCGTGGCGACGTGGACGACTATCTGAAGATCTACGAATATGCAGCACCTGCCATCCGTGAGGGCGATGCCGACGTGAAGATTGGAGGACCTGCAGGAGCCGGAGCGGGTTGGCATGCGCCCCTGGTGAACATGGTGAAGAGCAAGGGCCTCCCGTTGGACTTCCTCTCGGGCCATGCCTACGGCCAGAGTTACACGTGGCAGCTCGATGCCATGCGCTCGCAACTCAACGTGCTGGGCAACAAGCAGGCAGAGATGATCCTTTCGGAATATGCACCCTATCCCACCGACCTGAGCATTCATGCCGACGGACCGGTGGAGCAGGCTGATGCAGCCGTCACGTTCTTCGACGCACTGCCCACCATGCTCGAATATACCGACCTCACCTACGTGACATGGGCACAGTACATCGACCCCACAGACCCTCATACGGGAGCCACCTTCGGCCGTGGTGGCGGTGACAAGATGGGACTTGTGGAAGGAAACACAGGCGACCGCAAGGCGCTCTTCAATGCCTTCAAGCTCTATGGCATGATGCCTGCCGACCGCAGGTATCTCACCGTAGGAGCACCTTTCAAGGGAATGGCATCGGCTGACGACAACTGCGTTGCTGCGTGCATCTGGAACACCTCGAACAGCAAGCAGGACCTTCACTTCACGTTGAAGAAGATCCCCTTCACCAGCGGTACGCTTGAGATCTATCATATCGACAAGCATATCAACAGCTGGTACGAGACAGGCATGGATGACCTTGTGCCCGACCGCAGGCTGACCGTCGATATCGTCGATGGCCAATATGTGATCGACAGCTACATCCGTGAGCGTGGCGTCTTCTTCGTCCGCATCATGGCGGATCCCGCTATCCCTACATTCCCGATCAACCCGTTTGCCAAGGTTATCCGTACCCATCAGTGGTACGAATCGCGCAGCAACAATTATCCTTATGCCTTCTTCGACCAGAAGACGTGGACGGCAAGACTCTCCTCCAACGAGAAGGTCAACGGCTGGGCCATCATGGCAGTCGCAGCCGAGGATGTGCCCGACCAGTTTGAAGTCGTAACGAAGACTTCGGGGAATCTGCTTGACCGTGATGCAAACTCGACGCTCAACATGCGTATTGATTTCCGTTCCACGAATGGAGACTACGTCAAATCGGTGCTGTTCCATGGCGGGTTGTATCACAGCAACCGTACACAAGTGATCCCCTGGGGTACACAGCAAGCCCCCGACCAGGTGGTGCAGGTCGAGAACTTTGACCGCTTCACCGTCAACCTCAATGCCTACAAGCCGGACGATTTCGATGGGCGCATCCTCATCACTTTCGACATGGCAAACGTCGGTGACGGCTCGAAGGCCAACTTCCAGCTGTGCCACCCCGGCGACATTCAGCTCATGCCCGTCACGGCTGACCAGACGAGTGGCGAGGGTGTGGTGCTGACGGGAACTGTCGTGGGCGAGGGCAATATCGGGGAGTGCGGTTTCCTCTATGCCAAGGATGATGATCCTAAGAATGGGGGCGTGCAGCTGACTTCCACATTGTCGGGAATGCAATTCACCGCCCAGCTCAATGATCTGGTCGTCATGACCAACTATCATGTCCGTGCATACGCCAAACTCTCCGATGGCAAGACGATCTATTCGCCCGAGTCGGTGTTCCGCACCCTTGCTGCGAAGGCCACTGTCCGTACCTATCGGCCGGAAGTTGACGAGGAAAAGATGGAGGCATTCCTGCAGGGACGTGTCATCAGCGACAATGGCACTTATGTGCGTCAGCGTGGCTTTGCCTGGTGCATCGGGGACTTCGAACCGACGCTTGCCGATGAACTCATCTACGTGCAGGAAGGCACAGGCGTGTTCGATTATACCTTGCAGTCGCTTAGTCCCAACACGCAATATTCGGTTCGCGCATTTGCCATCAATCAAGGCGGCGTAGCCTACGGGGCAACCTATTCGTTCACTACGGGCAGCGCCCCCGATGGAATGCCATGGAAGGGAGTGCCTGCCAGGATACCTGGTCGCATTGAGTGCGAAGAGTTCGATAGTGGCGGGCGAGGTGTCACCTGGGACTGGAATGCAGGACCTTGTGGCGGACAAGGACGTGCCGCCGGCGATGGCATTGACTTCATCTATGAGGGATACCGGCTCGGGTGGCTCACGGATACTGATGAGAATTGGGCCATCTATACCGTGCAGGTGATACGGGAGAGCGACTACGACATCATCTCGACATCGGCTACCATTCGCTTCGACATCGGGGACTACACGTCGGAGAAGGGCACACAGTTCAGCCATATCCACCTGAAGGCAGGCGTTTACCAGATGAAGGTATGGTATTACAGCGGGACAGGCGATGCCGACTGCATCGACTTTGTTGACGTGGGTTCGTACATCCCCGAAGACTATACAGGTATTCCCTGGACGGAACAGCCGCAGGTGATTCCCGGCAAGATTGAATGTGAATATTTCGACCGTGGAGACCGTGGAGTGGTGTGGGACTGGAATGCCGGGCCATTTGCCGGTCAGGGACGTGAAGCAGGTGATGGCATACAGTTCATCTTCGGCGGATTCCGGCTTGGGTGGCTTGACGGTTCGGATGACAACTGGACCGTGTTCACCGTCCACGTCAATGAAGAGGCAGACTACGACATCGTTTCGACAACTGCTACCATCCGCTTCCAGCTTGGGGATGTCGAGACCGACAAGGGCGTCCTCTTCAACAAGGTTCATCTGCCCCAAGGCAATTACCTGTTGAAGGTGTGGTACTATGCAGGAACGGGCGATGCCGACTACATTGACTTCCAGCTATCGGATGGCAGCGGTATCGTGGAAGTCGTTTCGCCCGATGCCCAGCAACCGGCAATCATCTACAATATGCAGGGTCAAAGACTCGCTCGCCCCGGCCGAGGCATCCATATTGTCAATGGGAAGAAGATCCTGCTTTGAGCGAAAGATTACTTGTTCGTTAATTCTGAATAGTTACTTATGAAAAACAAATATGCAACAATCGCCATTGTGGCACTTACGGCGCTTATGTCGGGCTTCCCTGCCAGTGCGGCAGGGGAGGTGCCACGCGGCGAATACCCTCGTCCGCAATTCGAACGTGCCGACTGGCTCTGCCTGAACGGTGAGTGGACTTGTGAATTCGACTATTCCCACAGTGGACTGGAGCGCGGCTGGCAGCAGTCTCAGGGCTTCGACAAGCGCATCGTCGTTCCTTTTTGTCCCGAAAGCTCATTGTCGGGCTTGCAGCACAATGACTTCGTTGAGGACTTCTGGTATCAGCGTTTCATTGAGATTCCGGCAGAGTGGCAGGGACGACGTGTGCACTTGAACTTCGGTGCCGTTTACTACGAGGCAGAAGTCTATATCGACGGGCAGTTTGCCATACGTCACATTGGAGGCTCCTCATCGTTCTCGACCGACATCACCCGTCTGGTCAAACCCGGGCAGCGTCATAGCCTGGTGGTGCACGTCGAAAGCGACCTGCGCAGCATGGAGCAGGCAGCGGGTAAGCAGAGTCTGCTCTATGGGTCGTACGGATGCAACTACACGCGTACGACGGGCATCTGGCAGTCGGTGTGGCTTGAGCCGGTGGCTGCCGAAGGCTTGAAGCAGGTGCAGTTCCTGCCGGATGTGGACCATAAGCAACTGGTGATCCGTCCGCAGTTCTTCGCGGAAGGCGGTTGCGTGCTGACCGTCACGCTGAGGGATGGGCAGAAAGTCGTTGCCCGTCAGCAGGTGAATGCCAGCAATGCCACCACCGTGGTGCTGCCCGTCAAGGGCATGAAGACGTGGAGCCCCGGTCATCCGTTCCTCTACGACGTGGAGCTGACGGTGACCAACCGCGAGGGTCAGCAGGTCGATCAGGTGAAGAGCTACATCGGTATGCGCAAGGTGCATATCGAAGGCAACCGCATCTATTTGAATAATGAGCCATTCTATCAGCGTCTGGTGCTCGACCAGGGATTTTACCCCGATGGCATCTGGACGGCACCTTCGGACGAAGCCCTCCGACGTGACATCGAACTGTCGATGCAGGCAGGCTTCAATGGTGCCCGGCTTCATCAGAAAGTTTTTGAGGAACGCTTCCACTATTGGGCCGACCGGCTGGGATATCTCACCTGGGGTGAGGCACCGAGCTGGGGCATGGACTGCAATCGGGTGGAAACTGCCCGCAACTTCATTGCCGAGTGGGGAGAGATAGTGACTCGCGACCGCAACCATCCGTCCATCATCACATGGACTCCGCTGAACGAGGAATGGACACCTGACCGCAGGGAGTACCCGCGCCTTGTGGAAAACCTCTATGCGATGACCAAGCAGATTGACCCGACCCGTCCGTTCCATGACAGCAGTGGCGGCGTGCATGTGAAGACCGACATCTGGACGGTGCACACCTACGAGCAGGACCCCGTGAGGTTGCACGCGCAGATATTGAATGATGGGCGCATGATGGACACTCCCCGTGGCGTGATTGACAACCATCGTGGCAATTTCGGCTTCAATGGAGCTGCACTCAACAGCGCCTATACCTTCCCCATCTATAGTCACGACATGCCCTATCTGATCGATGAGTTCGGAGGAATCAAATGGAATCCGAACCAGCAGCTTGAGGGCAGTCAGACGGAATCGTGGGGCTATGGCGAACCGCCACGCTCGCTCGATGAGTTCTACACCCGACTGGAGCAGCAGGTCGATGTGCTGCTGTCGCTTTCCGCCCAGGTGTGGGGCTATTGCTATACCCAGCTCACCGACGTGGAGCAGGAGCAGAACGGCATCTACTATTACGACCGCTCACCCAAGTTTGACATGAAGCGCATCCACGACATTTTCACCAGGACTCCAGAGAATCGAATAAAATAACCGACTTATGACAGGAAAACTGAAAACAACGATCGTACTTGTTTCGGGATTAGTCTTCACAGGATGTACAACCAATAACCGTATGGAATCAACAGTGACCAACCCCCTGATGGACACCGATGGCAACCCCGTCACGATGGGAGACCCATTCGTGCTCCATGCCTCGGATGGCAAGTTCTATATGTATGGCACCACTGACTATACGTTTATGGACTTCCGCGTCTATGAGAGCGAAGACCTTGCGCACTGGACCTACAAGGGAAAATGCTTCGAGCCCAAGGATGACACGTGGACAACCGACGTATTCTGGGCTCCCGAGGTCTATGAACGTGACGGGAAATACTATATGCTTCATTCGTCCAACTGGAAGGAGAACCCTACCAATGAGCTGGAAAACTTCCGTTTGGGAGTGGCTGTGTCGGATAGTCCGCTCGGGCCGTTTGTCGAAATGTACGACAGTCCCATCTTTGACCCCGGGTATCCCATCATCGATGCCAACCTTTACTTCGCCGACGATGGCAGGGTGTATCTATATTATTCGCGCTGCTGCTATAAGCACCCCGTCGAGAGCGAGCTGTCGGACAAACTCAAGGCCGAAGGGCGTGCAGCCGAGGTGGAGGAAAGCTGGATCTATGGCGTTGAGGTCAAGCCAGACCTGAGTGGTGCGGCAGGCGAGCCTGTGCTCCTGCTGTGCCCGCCCAAGCAGCTGAGCGACCCGCAAAGCAGCTGGGAAGACCTGTCGGCCCTTGCCGGCGAAGGCGAGGCGATACGCCGATGGAACGAGGGTTCGTACATCTTCAGCATGGCGACACCTACTATATGATGTATAGCACCAACTACTGGCGAGGCAAGCATTATGCCGTGGGTTATGCCACGGCGAAGAGTCCGTTGGGACCGTTTGTCAAATCGGAGAGCAACCCGGTGCTGCAGCAGGGAGGCGACGTTTACTGCACGGGGCACAATATGGTGCTCACCATGCCTAATGGCGATATGTACTGCGTGTATCACGGTCGAACCGCCAGAACCGACAGTTTGACGGGTGATGCGAAACGTGTTGCCTTCATCGACAAGCTCGAAATCCTGCCTGACGGCAGCCTTCGGGTGAATGGTCCCACCACAACTCCGCAATCCATTATCATAAAATAACCAGCAATGAAACGCCGGATTCCTCTTTTGTTATTGTTCGTCTTCCTGTGCCTGAAAACCTCGGCAGGCTTCCGCTTCATCCATATCGACAGCAGCAGCGGCCTCCCGCACCTTCAGGTGGAGGGGTTGGCTCAAGACAAGAAGGGGAATATCTGGATGGGCACGCGCAACGGCTTGTCGAGATATGATGGTTATCATATCAAGACCTATCGTCATTCGGCAGCCGATGACCACACACTGAGCCATAACTTCATCCATGCGCTGTATTCCGACAGCAAGGACCGGCTGTGGGTATGCACCGAGACAGGGGTTTGCCGCTACCGGCCTGAAACCGATGACTTCGTCCGATATGACAAACCAGTGGGACTGATATGGTCGGTGACAGAGAACAGCTATGGCAAGGTGTTTGTGGGAGGCGTGTGCCTTTGTGAATACGATGAAGATACCGACAGCTTCAAGCAGATACCGCTTCTCGACAATAATTTCGTCAATTGCCTGACCTCCGACAGGGAAGGCAATATTTTCGTTTCCACCAATAAGAGCATCTTCATCTATGATGACTCGGTCACCAAGCTGCAGCGAGTGGATCCCAAGTTCTATGCAGATTTTACCGAGGGGTTCAACGTCATTATTCCGATGTATTACGACTCGCAATCCAGATTGTGGATCGGACGAAACGGCAGGGGAGTGGCTTGCATTGACCTGAAGACCGGACAGGAGCAGGTGTTCGCGGGCGACAGGCTTTCCGACCCTTTGGTTCGCGTCATCAGCGAAGATGACCAGCATCGCATCTTCCTCGGCACGGAGAATGGGCTCACCATCATCCATCCTGACGGGCGGATTGAGATATCACGCCATCAGTACCAGGACATGAACTCGTTGAGCGACAACAGCATCTTCTGCATCCTCTTCGATAGTGACCAGAATGCATGGATAAGCACCTACTATGGAGGCGTGAATGTGCTGATGCGCAACACTGGCCAGTTCGTGTGGCAGGAACCCAAGTCTGACGCAGTACAACTTGAGGGCAGAATAGCCCGCACAATGACTGAGATTGAGCCCGGCGTGATATGGATAGCTACCGAAGACAAGGGCATACTAACCTACAATACCCATACGCGGAAGTTCGGCTATTTCGACGACATTCCGAATATGGGCATCAATGTGTATGCGCTTTATTATGACAAGGAGGCCGATGAAATGTGGATTGGCACCCGTTATGATGGCCTCTATCGTTATCACTGTTCCACCCATCGGTACGAGCATTATCTGCGTACCAACGGACTGTCGTCGGAGGGAATCTCCTATATCCTGAGGCAGCGCAACGGCAAGCTGTGGATAGGTACGATGGCGGGACTGAGATGCTACGACGCGGAGGCCGACGAGTTCATGCCGGTGGAGGGGAAACTGCAGTTCGATGCCTTCGTACATTCGCTGATGGAGGACAGAGACGGCAATCTGTGGGTGGCTACCACAAACTATGGCCTTTTCTGCCTCGATGGAAAGGACGAAAGGCAGACGCACTACATGAAGGGCGACGGCAGCGGACTGACCGACAACTATGTGGTATGTCTCCATCAGGACAGTGAGGGCGTGATCTGGTTAGGTACCAATAATGATGGACTACATTCGTTCGACACGGCAACGGGAACGTTCCGTAAGGTGGAGGGCGTACACCCCCTCTCAAACACATCGGTATGCAGCATTGAGGAAGACCTGCAGCACAATCTTTGGATCAGCACGACCCAGGGACTGTTCAAATATCAGTACGACAGCAGGTCGTTTGTGCGATTCTCTACCGAGGACGGACTACCGGTCAACCAGTTCAACGTTTCGTCATCGCTCAGGATCTACGACGGTCGTCTGGTGTTCGGCACGGTGAACGGTGTGATTGCCTTCTCGCCCGAACAGGTGTGCATCGCGAACGGTCCCTTCAACGTTTATCTCAAAAACCTGATCATCAATGATCGGGAGGTGAGGGTGAATGATGAGGACTCGCCCATTGACCGTCAGCTTGACTATATGGACAGAATAACACTCACCCACGACCAGGTGACGTCGTTTGCTATCGAATACGGTGTGATACGTCCGAGTCAGACAGGCAATTTCGAGTATCAGGTGTGGCTGGAAGGATTTGACCAGACGTGGCGAAATGTCGGCAACGAGACCAAGTTCTCGGGCAACAACCTGCCCGCCGGCGTATATACCCTGCATATTCGAGCAAGCAACTCGGATGAAGGGTGGGAGGAATGTCCGGAAAAGACCATCGTCATCAAGGTGCAGCCACCGTTCTACCATTCGATTTGGGCATATCTCATTTATTCCCTTCTTGCCTGTACGATTGCATTTGTCGTAGCTCGCATCATCAGAACACGACTCAAGGCGAAAGAGGACATCCGACTGGCCAAGCTGGAGAAGGAAAAACTGGAGGAGCTTGACAAGGCAAAGTTCAATTTCTTCACGATGGTTTCGCACGAACTGAAAACGCCGCTTTCGCTCATCATTGCTCCACTGAAGGCCATCGCTCAGAAGAACCTTGGGGAAGATTCGCGGAAACATATCGACACGGCTCTCAAGAATACAAAACAGATGGAGGAATTGATAGCCGAGCTTGTTACCTTCAACAAGATAGAGACCGACAACTTCACATTCTATATCCAAAAGGCCAATCCCTGTGAGTTTATTGCGCGCGACATCGAGCAGTTCTTTGTCGCTGCCAAGGACAAGGGCATCGACCTGAGTCAGGAATTGGAGGATAACGGCGAGGAAGTGTGGTTTTCGCCTGCCTACCTTGAGCGCATCGTGAACAACCTGCTGTCGAATGCCCTCAAGTTCACCAAGAGCGGCGGCAAGGTGAAGGTAAAGGCACGCATCACCGGTGGTGACAACGACGGTTACTCGTTCCTGCGCATCGACGTTTCCGATACGGGCATCGGCATAGCCGAAGAAGAACAGGCACACATATTCGAACATTACTATCAGACGAAGCGGGGCTACAACGTTGACCATAGTGGATGGGGCATCGGACTTGCCATGGTGAAACGTCTTACCGAACGGCATAGGGGACGCATACATCTGGAGAGCACCCTTGGTCAGGGCAGCACGTTCACCATCTGGCTCAACGTTTCGGCCGAGGCGTTCCCCGAGAAGAACAGAGTAACCCAGGACAAGGTGATCGTGCCCATCGAGCAGTATGAGTTCAGCACTTCGCAACTGTCGCAGCCCAGTGGCAGTGACGTCAGGGAAGAGATACAGAAAGCCGGACGTGCGACGCTGCTCATTGTGGAAGACAATGCCGAGCTGCTCGGCTTCCTGTCGGACTTCTTCTCCGAAAAATACAATGTCCTGAAGGCCACCAACGGAAAGGAGGCACTGATGATTGCGCGCGAACATAGCGTGTCGATGGTCATTTCGGATGTGATGATGCCGGAGATGGACGGCAATGAATTGTGCTGCGAGTTGAAACAAAGCATGGAGACCTCACACATCCCCGTCATTCTGCTTACCGCCAAGGGCGAGACGGACGATGTGGTGATGGGACTCAACAGCGGTGCCGACCTGTATATCACCAAACCCTTCGACCCCAATATCCTGGACATCCAGGTGAAGAACCTGCTGCAGCTGATCAAGCAGCGACAGACAGAGATGGCTGAAGCAAGAACCGAGGACATGGAGAGCGTGGCACTGAGTGAACTCGACAAGAAGTTCATCACCCGGATGAATGAACTGGTGGATGCCAATTTGGCCAACAGCGACTTCTCGATCGGAGATATCACCCGTGAACTCTTTGTGAGCCGCACACAGCTGCACATCAAGATGAAAAGTCTTCTGAACATGTCGATGGGTGACTATATCCGCAAGAGACGTCTCGACTTGGCATGCAGGATGCTGCGTGAGGGAAACAACGTGAGTGAGACAGCATACGCTACAGGTTTCTCCGACCCCAACTGGTTCTCGAAGACTTTCAAGAAGCATATCGGTGTAACCCCTTCAGAATATGTAAACAAATCCAAGCTATGAAATCATTTATTACAATCTCAATCCTTGCGATGACTTCGATGGCGGGCTTTTGTCAACCCGCCGAAAAGTGTGATGTAGTGGAGCGGCCAAGCGTCGAAACCTCGTCCTCCTGCTATACCCCATGGAGGGCACCTTTGCAACAGGCCCCGCTCATAAAACTTCCCGTAGGCAGCATTGAGCCTCAGGGATGGCTCCGAAAGATGCTGCTGCTCCAGAAAGACGGGCTCACGGGACACCTGGGCGAGATATCGTCGTGGCTGAGCAAAGAGAACAACGCATGGCTCACTACGGGAGGCGACCATGGCTGGGAGGAAGTGCCCTATTGGCTGAAGGGTTACAGCGACTTGGCCTATATCCTTCATGACCGTGAAATGATGGAGGAAACGAAAACATGGATCGAGGCGGTGATTGCCAGCCAGCGCAGTGACGGCTTCTTCGGCCCTGAGAACAAGCGGGGAGATAAACCTGAGCTATGGGCGCAGATGATCATGCTATGGGTGCTCCAGTCGTATTATGACTATACGGGCGACGAACGGGTCATCCGCCTCATGACGCGATATTTCCAGTGGGAGCAGACTTTGGCAGATGATGTGTTCCTTGAGGACTATTGGGAGAACAGCCGTGGGGGTGACAACCTGTGGTCGGTGCTTTGGCTATACAATCGCACGGGTCAGCCTGAATTGCTTTCGCTGGCAGAGAAGATACATCGAAACACCGCCAACTGGCATCAGGCTACCAACCTGCCCAACTGGCATAATGTGAACATTGCCCAATGTTTCCGCGAGCCTGCCATCTACTATATGCTCAATGGCGATGAAACCATGATGGAAGCCGCCTATAACAACCATCAGCTGATAAGGCGCATTTTCGGACAAGTGCCCGGAGGAATGTTCGGAGGTGATGAAAATTCCAGATTGGGATACGTCGATCCGCGACAGTGCGTGGAGACTTGCGGCATGGTGGAGCAGATGGCAAGCGATGAAATCATGCTTTGCCTGACAGGCGACACCTATTGGGCGGACAACTGCGAAGACGTGGCATTCAACAGTTACCCGGCTGCCGTAATGCCCGATTTCCGTTCGCTTCGCTATCTTACTGCACCTAACATGGTGGTGAGCGATGCACGCAACCATGCGCCAGGCATTCAGAATGAGGGACCATTCCTTTGCATGAACCCGTTCAGTTCGCGATGCTGCCAGCACAATCATGCCCAGGGATGGCCTTACTACACCGAACATCTTGTGATGGCAACTGCCGACAATGGCGCTGCGCTGGCTCTCTACGGTGCCAACACGACACGAATGAGGATAGGAGAGGACCGGAAGGAAGTCGTGCTCACCGAATCTACCCACTATCCTTTCGATGAAGATGTAGAAATCTCGATAAGCATGAAAGGTATGGCTGCGTTTCCGCTCTATCTCCGCATACCCACATGGGCTGAGGGGGCTTATGTCACTTTAAATGGAAAACGTCAGGAAGTGGAAGCTGTTCCTGGCCAATATTTCCGTATTGAGCGCCAGTGGAAGAACGGTGACAAGGTGCGCCTGCACCTGCCAATGCATCTCAGTCTGCGTCAATGGGTGCTCAACAAGAATAGCGTAAGCCTTGACTATGGCCCGCTGACATTCTCGCTGCTGATAGATGAAAGACAGGAGAAGAAGGACAGCCGTTCGAGTGCCATTTTTGATTCAAGTTGGCAGGAAAGCATTGATGCCAGTCTGTGGCCCACGACCGAACTTTATCCTGCCAGCCCATGGAACTTTGCGCTTTGTGTCCCCTCTGATGCAAACATGACAGGTTTTCAGATTGAGAAACGCCCGTGGCCTTCGGATGACTATCCGTTCACTTCTGCCTCAGTTCCATTCATCATCAGGGCTGAAGGAAGGAGGGTGCCCTCGTGGACAATTGATGAATACGGATTGTGTGGTGTACTCCCGAATGAGAATGCCCTGCAATCGGCTGAAACGTATCCCATCACACTGATTCCTATGGGTGCCGCCCGCCTTCGTATCAGTGCTTTCCCTAAAGCTCATTGAAGTCAGGTTATAAATGGCATTTTTGCCCTTTTACCCTAAAATATGGAGCCTCCCATTCGTTTGAGAGGCTCCATATTTTGTTTTTTCGCGAAAAGTTCGTATCTTTGCGGCGAGCATTCTTTGATGGTTCGAGAAAAGTAATCAGCTACATATATCAATAATCTTGGATACATAAGTTATATAATGTAATAATGAAGAAAATGTTCTATATCCTATTATGCACTGTCACCGTCATTGTCCTGTCGGGTTTCACCTTCCTGCATGGCAAGCGTTTTGGGGCTTTGCCCGAGGGGGAAAGGCTAGAGCGCGTGCTTCATTCGCCAAATTATCGAGATGGGGCGTTCCAAAATGAGGAGCCTACGATGCACATGACGGTGAATCAAGACAGCGCTCGTCAGGGACGGTTCAAGACGATAGTGAAGTTCGTCTTTGGCAAGAAGCCTGAAGGACGCATGGCCGAAAAGGGCGAAGTGACTGTAGTCAGGAGCGATCTTCGTCAGCTCGATCCGCGAGAAGATGTGTATGTGTGGCTGGGACATAGCAGCTATCTGCTGCAACTTTCGGGTAAGACGTTTCTCGTTGACCCCGTGTTTTATCAGGGTTCGCCTGTGTCGTTTGTCAACAAGATGTTTCCAGGCACCGACTACTACAAGCCCGAACACATGCCCGAAGTCATCGACTATCTTGTCATTACGCACGACCATTGGGATCACCTCGACTATCGGGTAGTGAAGGAAATGAAGGGGCGCGTTCGTCACGTGGTGTGCGGATTGGGAGTAGGCGCCCACTTTGAGCGTTGGGGGTATGCTCCCGACCAGCTCATCGAATTGGACTGGAATGAGGAGGCTCCGCTCACTGAGTACGAGGCATTGACACCCGATAGCACACAATGTCGTGTTGTCTGTCTGCCTTCGCGACACTTTTCAGGTCGAGGGTTCAAATCCAATCAGTCGCTATGGGCATCCTTCATGATTGAGACACCCTCGGGACGGGTTTTCATTGGTGGAGATGGCGGTTATGATGGACGCTTCAAACGCTTTGGTGAGCAGTTCCCTGTGATTGATTTGGCGATTCTCGAAAATGGCCAGTATGACCAGCGTTGGGCACAGATTCACACGCTGCCCGAACAGCTTGGACAGGAGATGTCCGAGATGGGCGCACGCCGATACATCACCGTACATCACTCGAAGTTCTGCCTCGCCAACCATTCGTGGCGTGAGCCGCTCGACAACGAGCGAAGGGCTGCCGAGGAGTCGGGCAAGGAACTGATCGTGTGTCAGATAGGAGAAATCGTGAAACTTTAAGTTCGGAGTGAAGATGAAGAAGATACTGTTTGTATGCCACGGCAATATCTGCCGCAGCCCGATGGCAGAGTTCGTAATGAAATGGCTTGTGAAGGAGGCGGGCAGGGAAGGGGAGTTTGAGATTGCTTCGGCTGCCACGAGCACCGAGGAGATTGGCAACCCCGTCTATCCGCCTGCACGACGCAAGCTGGCAGAACATGGCATCGCGTCGGCGGGCAAATATGCGCGGCAGATTACACGGCGTGACTATCAGCATTATGACCTTATTGTGGGCATGGATCAGTGGAACCTTCGCAACATGCAGCGTATGCTGGGAGGCGATCCTGACGATAAGATTTGTCTGCTGATGGACTTCACCGATAGGCCTGGCGATGTGGCTGATCCGTGGTACACAGGGGACTTTGAAGCGACCTGGCGCGATGTGATGGAGGGTTGCCGGGGGATGCTGGCACGAATGTAGTGAGGGCGGCCAAACTTGGCCGCGACGTGAACACGAGGAACAAGGGCGGGGACTGAGCCCGAAGGGGCGGACATGGATGACCGCGATTGAACACGAGGAACAAAAAGGGGGACTATGGTAATAAAAAAGAGGGCCACTGCCCTCTTTTTTATTTTGCTTGTTCGATCTTGTCGAGAGTGTCCTGAAGGATTTCCTTGCGCAGGGAGGTGAGCCAAGGAGAGAAGGCGACGGTGTCGAAGGCGTAGGTCTTGTTGAGGTCGTACTCGTTGAATGACCAGGTGTCGATGGGTGATTCGTTGTGCTGGATGAGTGCTTCGAGCTTGTCGAGCGACTTGTAGAGCTTTGCTTCGAGCGTCTTTTGCTCGTCCATCTCGGCATAGAGAGCAAGCATCGTTTCAGCGATACTCGTGGGCAAGGTCTTCACCCATTGGGTGAGCAGGGAATCCTCGGTCTCTCGGTCGCTGTTGGTCTTCAAGAAGGTTGGAATGTCGCCTGTGAAGCATTCGCCAAGGTCGTGGATGAGGCACATGGAAATTACCTTGTTGATGTCGGCTTCGGGAAACTCATCCTTCAAAAGGAAGGCCATCAGGGAGATGCGCCAGCTGTGTTCGGCCACACTTTCGACACGTCGTTTTGATGTCGTGCAATGGCGTGGGGTGTCCTTGAGACGTTCGGCTACGTGCAGGATGGAGAGATATTCGCGAGGGGTCATGGGACTTTTTATGGGGAGTAAAAGGGGAGTAAAAAGGGAGTAAAAGGGACAGATGTTTCTTGGGACTCATTCTCGATAGGTGAAGTGCCGTCCCTTCACATCCCTTAATATCCCTAAATCTCCCTTATTATCCATTTTGTTAAGCAAATTATAAAGCGAATTTATAGATCTGCATCGTTGTCTCGGCATCGAGCGGGAAGTATCCTGGCATCACGGCACCTTTGTTCTTGTGGAGTCGATCGTTGAGCAATTCGAGGTCAGGTTCGGGAATTCCCAACTGCGCGAAACTAACCGGCATGTGCAAAACGTCGTGGAACCAGGCCTTGAGTTTCAAGGAACCTGCCATGGCTACACGCTTTTGTTCGTCAATAGGCCATGTCTTCGTATTGTTGATGTCGGCATCGGCTGGAAGATTGGGCTGAATGCCAAGCACGCGCATAGCAAGTTGTGCCACCTTGTGAGGATGCACATTGGCCATGTACTGGAGGAAAGCAGGGAAGATGACGGCAAGGCCAGCGCCATGTGTCACATCGTATTCGGCCGAAATCTCGTGCTCCATAGCGTGACTGTTCCAATCCTCCTGACGCCCTAATGAACAGGTGTCGTTGTGCGCAATGGTGCCGCACCACATGATGTTGGCACGTGCTTCATAGTCGTTCGGATTGGCGATGACCTTGGGAGCCTCTTCCATAATAGCGAGAAGAATACCTTCGGCCATGCGGTCACCGATTTGCACGTCAGGTGTATTGCTGAGATAGCGTTCAAGGATATGCGCCATCATGTCGGAGATGCCGCTGGCTGTCTGCCATTCGGGCAGCGTCATGGTCAGTTCAGGATTCATGATGGAGAATTTCGGACGGAGGAGCATGGGCTGCCTGATGCCCAGTTTCTGTAGGGTCTTCTCGTTGGTGATTACTGCGTTGCCTGAGCCTTCGCTGCCTGCGGCGGGGATAGTGAGCACTACGCCGACGGGCAGGCATTTGCCCACCTTGGCCTTGCCGATAAAGAAGTCCCAGAAGTCGCCTTCGTAAAAGTATCCTGCAGCAATGGTCTTGGCTGTGTCGATGACCGAACCGCCACCTACAGCGAGCATGAAATCGGACTTGAAGCTATGGGCCAGTTCCAGTCCTTCATAGACCTTGGGGTCGGTGGGATTGGGACGTACACCACCCATTTCGCAATAGGGAATGTTCACGGCATCGAGCGAAGCCTTGACACGATCGAGCAGCCCACTGCGAACCGCAGAGCCACCTCCATAGACAATCATCACGCGATGGGCACCGTACTTGACACAGAGCTGCCCCGCTTCCTGCTCGCGTCCGCGTCCGAAACAGAATTCTGTTGGAGAATAGAAAGTGAAATTATTCATGAATTTTGGATTGTTGATTATTGGTGCAAAGATAGCAATTGTTGAAGAATGCGCCAAAAAAAACGGCTGAAAAACTTAAAATAATGTCGAAAAACATGTTTTACAACATAAAATTATAAAAAAAGAGCCATAATAATGTGCAACATATTGAAATTTCAATTATATTTGCACACGATTTTCTCGAATTTAGACCCTAACGAGACCAAATCTTCGTCGAAAAAGCGAAAACGAATCATTAAATAAATACCTTAATATTTTAGAGTCTATGAAAGTTTACTCTTCAAAAGAGATTAAAAACATTGCCTTGCTTGGCAATGATGGTGCTGGTAAGACCTCCCTTACCGAGTCTTTACTTTATGTGAGCGGACAGATCAATCGCAAGGGGCGCATCTCGCAGCAAAACACAGTGAGCGACTACTTCCCTGTGGAAAAGAATTATGGTTATTCGGTATTCAGCACTGTGTTCCATGTAGAGTGGAATGGCAAGAAGCTGAATATGATTGACTGCCCAGGTATGGACGACTTCGTTGGTCAGGCCATTACTGCCATTTCGGTTACCGATACCACCATCATCCTGCTTAATGGCGGCAATGGTTTGGAGGTAGGCACCCAGAACCACTTCCGTCACACCGAGAAGATGAACAAGCCCGTCATCTTCCTCGTTAACCGTCTGGACGACACAGAGTGTGACTATGAGACCCTTGTAGAGGATCTTAAGATGACATACGGCAACAAGTGTGTGCCCGTACAGTATCCCGTACAGACCGGCGAGAACTTCCATCAGATTATCGACGTGATCCTGATGAAGCAGCTTACCTACAAGGATAACAATCCTACGCCCGTTGTTGAAGATATTCCCGCCAGCGAGCTTGACAGGGCTACCGAGATGAATAAGGCGCTCATCGAGGCTGCTGCCGAGAACGATGACGCACTGATGGAGAAGTTCTTCGAGACTGAAGAACTCACCGAGGACGAGATGCGCGAAGGCATCCGCAAGGGTATGGTTACCCGCTCGATTTTCCCAGTGTTCTGCGTTTGTGCCAACCGCAACTATGGTGTGGGCCGTTTGATGGAGTTCCTTGGCAACGTTGTTCCTTTCGTTGACGAGATGCCATCCGAGCACAACAGCCGTGGTGAGGAAGTGAAGGTCGATCCAGCTGGTCCAACCAGCCTCTTCTTCTTCAAGACGGGTGTGGAGCCACACATCGGCGAAGTACAGTACTTCAAGGTGATGAGCGGCACCGTTCATGAGGGTGACGACCTTCAGAATGCCGATCGTGGCTCAAGCGAGCATATCTCTACATTGTTTGTATGTTCGGGTGCTAACCGCGAGAAGGTCAGCGAGCTCCAGGCAGGCGACATCGGCTGCACAACCAAGCTGAAGGATTGCCGCACAAGCAATACCTTGAACCAGAACGGTATCGACTGGAAGTATAACTTTGTGAAGTTCCCACAGTCGAAATATACCCGTGCCATCAGTGCCATCAACAAGCAGGAGACCGAGAAGATGATGTCGGCTCTGACCCGTATGCGCCTTGAGGATCCCACTTGGGTCGTTGAGCAGTCGAAGGAACTTCGTCAGATACTCGTTCACGGTCAGGGTGAGTTCCATCTCCGCACGCTGAAGTGGCGTCTTGAGAACCTCGATAAGGTGCATGTAGAGTATGCTCCACAGCGCATCCCTTATCGTGAGACAATCACCAAGATTGCACGTGCCGACTATCGTCACAAGAAGCAGTCGGGTGGTGCTGGTCAGTTCGGTGAAGTTCACCTGATTGTTGAACCATTCGTTGACGGACAGCCCGATCCCGAGGTTTACAACATCGCCGGCAAGGAGTATCGCGTAACCATGAAGGGCAAGGAAGAGATTGACCTCGCTTGGGGTGGCAAACTCGTCTTCATCAACTCTGTAGTGGGTGGTGCCATTGATACACGTTTCATGCCTGCTATCCTCAAGGGTATCCAGCAGTGTCTGGAGCAGGGTCCATTGACAGGTTCTTATGCACGTGACGTACGCGTAGTAGTATATGATGGCAAGATGCACCCGGTTGATTCGAATGAACTCTCGTTCATGCTTGCAGCACGCAATGCCTTCAGCATGGCCTTCCGTCAGGCCGGTCCTAAGGTTCTTGAGCCTATTTATGACGTTGAGGTCTTCGTTCCTGGTGATCGAATGGGTGATGTGATGAGCGACCTCCAGAACCATCGTGGTATGGTTGTCGGTATGCATGCCGAGGCTGGTTATCAGAAGCTGCAGGCCAAGGTGCCGTTGGCAGAGATGGCCGACTATGCTACCACCCTTTCGAGCCTTACTCAGGGCGCTGCCAGCTTCATCATGAAGTTTGCAAGCTACGAGCTCGTTCCTGCCGACATCCAGTCGAAGCTTATCGCTGCCCATGAGGCTGAGGAGGCTGCTGAAAAGTAATGCAAAAGCATTCAATTTGGCATCATAATCCTTAATATTTGAAAAAAAGAGTCCGAAAAATCGTTTTTTTTCGGGCTTTTTTGTCTATTGTATTCAAAAAATGCTTATCTTTGCGCGCGATTTATACCCTTGATTATTGAATTTTATACGATATTCCTCCATTATGAGAAAATTAAGTTGTCTTTTAGCCCTTTCATTGGGTCTTGGCTCTCAAGCAATGCTGCATGCGCAGGCAACCAGCGCTACTTCTGATACTTGTTTTGTCGCTATCTGCATCGATAGTGCCGAAAAACCGTACACTGTTGAATCTGCCAACGGACTCTTGAAGACTGAGGGCACAAGCTCTGTGCTATATACGACAAGTCCTATCATCAAGATTGTCAACAAATCGACAAACAATGCTAAGTCCCCCGAAGGGAATTATGCCATGATTAAGTTTGATAAGGGCAAAGCTACAGCTTATGACTATTCGACCAAGGGAGGAGACGGGAAGAAAAAGCTGTTCCAGCCTGTAAAGGCAGATAACTTTACGAATTTTATCTATTTCCGCTTGGACGGTGTCAAGAATACAACACTCACCTTCCGTTTGCCGAGCAACAAAGACTACAGCAAGGCAGGTCCTTTGCAGGTACGTATAGCCGACGGAACTGCTCCAGCTGATGTGCGTGCCAAGTTCGGCATTGCTGAAGCTACCAGTACGTCGGAGGAGGTTGAGGAGGAAGGCTCAGAGACTCAAGGCAGCGAAGTTTCCCCAGCAGAGAGGTCCCACAAGAATGCCATGGATCAGCGGAGTACATGGGTCGATACCCTGCAATCGATTCTGACTGCCCTGATAGCTTTTGCGATAGCTGCCATCATCTGCTATTACTTGTACAACGAATATAAGAAGAAGTCGCGCAATAAGGCGAAAGGACCACAAGAGGCAGATAAGCCTTTGTTTGCTTCTCAGTCGAAGAAGAGTGAGAAGACCATCGAAAAGAAGGTTGAACAGCCCAAGAAGGACAACTTTGTGAAGGTGGAACCGGACAAGAAGAATGAGGCCGTAAAACCTGCCGGCGTCCAGGGTACTAATATTGCTCCTGCGGCACCTCAGATCAAGATTGTTGAAAAGATCGTCAAGGTTCCCGTGGAGAAGATTGTGGAGAAGCGCGTTGAGGTCCCTGTCGAGAAGATTGTGGAGAAGCGCGTCGAGGTTCCTGTGGAGAAGATCGTGGAAAAGCGCGTCGAGGTTCCCGTGGAGAAGATTGTCGAGAAGATCGTAGAGAAGCGCGTCGAGGTTCCTGTCGAGAAGATCGTTGAGAAGATTGTCAAAGTGGAGGTTCCTGTCGAGAAGATTGTCGAGAAGCCTGTCCCCATGGTCAACCTGTCGGATAAGGAGGCCAATGCGGAGATACAGCGTCAGGTTGAATCGCTTCGCACTATCCTCCAGCAGAAGCAACAGGAACTTGCCAACAAGCAGCAGGAAGTGAACAACGCAAAGCAGATAGCAAATGCGGCCATTAGTGAAGCACAGCGGAATGCCGCCAAGCAATTGGAAGCTGCTTCTGCTGAGTTGCAGAAAAAGGCTGCTGCAGAAATCGTTGCCGCCAAGCAGGAGACAGAGGCTCTGCGCCTGAAGATGAACGTCGAGATGGATAAACTCAAGAAAAGTGCATCCGAAGGTCTTGCAGCAGCCAAGGCTGAGACAGAATCGCTTCGCAAGAAGTCAGCTGATGACCTTGCTGCATTCAAGGCTGAGAAGGAGTCGCTGCTCAAGAAGGCTGCAGATGATCTTGCTGCCGCAGCGCAGAAGGCAGCCAATGACCTGATGACAGCAAAACAGCAGTCCAGCGAGGAACTTAATGCCTTGCGTCAGAAGTCCAATTCGGAATTGAATGTTGCCCAGCAGAATGCTCAGCAGGCGATTGCAGCTGCCCAGCAGAAAGCCCAGCAGGCAGTGGCTGATGCTCAGCGCAAGTCGGATGCTGCCATTGCCGCTGCACAACAAAAGGCAAGCGAAGAGGTAGCCGAAGCACAACGTCAGGCGAGCGAGGAGATTGCAACGGTACGTCAGAAGGCAAATGCCGAAGTGACTGCTTTGCGCCAGCAGCTGGCTGAGGTGCAGAATGAACTTGCGCAGAAGTCAGTGGAAGTAGAGAATACGGTTGCCCTCAAGACGGCAGAACTGGAGATTGAGGCAGAGCAGAAGATCGCCACAGCTGTAGCTGCCGCCGAATCGAAGGCTCAGGAGAGCATGGATGAAGCTGCTGCCAAGATGGCCGCTGCCAAGGAAGAGGTTGAGCAACTTGCATCCCAGCTTCAGATGCCATTGCAGATTCAACGTGATGGCCTGCAGTCATCGTTGACGCTCATCGAGGAGCACATCATGCTGATGAAGGAGGGCGTTGAGGCCTTCAATGCCGACAACAACTACCATAACCTCACCATGCATATCGCTCAGAAGTTCGACAGCTTCATGAATTGGTTCAATCGCTACATAGTGAACAACGAGGCAGAGGAATCGCATAGTGTGGAAGGTCTCTACAACTTGATGCAGACCACGTTCCGTCGTGATCTTGAGAATACTTATTCATGGATCTGCGAACTCTTGCGTATTTCTTCCTACAGCAGCATCTCTCCGCTGTTCCTCAATGAGTTCAAGCGTTCGGGCATTCCTATCGATAGCTTGAAGATTGCAGCTTCGGAGACAATTGCCCTGTTGGGTCGCTATGGGGTTGCGCTCATCATGCCTCACCTCTTTGTCGATGACTTTGAGCGAGACAACTTCAAGCTCAACAATGCTCCACTCATCAACTCTTTCTATCCAAAGGATTTCAAGGAGCAGGAGGAGGCAAAGCGTGGCGTAATCTACGATATGATTCGTCCGGGCTATGCCATTGGCGGTCAGGTGCAGAAAGTGCCTGAGGTAAGCGCGATGCGTGCCATCAACGACTAATGAAAATTGATTACCCCTTCCCCGTATGTGGGAAGGGGAAATTTGAAGCCAGTAGAAGAGGGCTGGCAAATGCAATATGATTAACTGAGATTTAAGGTCAGTTATACTTTATTTCCTATTTTATCTATCATGCCTCTTCTTTTTTCTTTTTATCATTATTAAGGTATTCTGTTATGATTAATTATCCTGTTATGACTGCCGATGAGGCAGCCAGACTTATTAAAAACGATTATGTGTTGGGTATAGGCGGCTTCTCTTCGGTAGGCGTGCCGAAGGCTGTCCCTGCCGCTCTTGCTAAGTATGCTATCGAGGAGCATGCTGCTGGACGTGCATTTCAAGTTGGACTCATCACAGGAGGTGCCACAGGCCCGGCAGTGGATACCGATTTGGCCTTGGCCAAAGCCGTCAAGTTCCGAACACCTTTCCAATCGAATCCCAACATGCGCAAAGCAATCAATGCTGGCGAGGTCGAGTATTTCGATTGTCATCTTTCGATGATTGGTCAGGATGTTTATTACGGATTCCTCGGCAAGATGGACGTTGCCATCATCGAGGCTTCGGAAATCACACCCGAAGGCAATCTTATCCTTACGACATCGGTAGGAATTGCACCTTCCATTGCTGCACATGCAGAGCATATCATTGTCGAACTCAACGAGGTCCATGCAGGCAAGCTCACTGGTATGCATGATATCTATCTGCCCGAGATGCCGCCTTATCGCAAGCCTTTCGAGATTATGAAGGTGAGCGACCGCATCGGTACCATCGAACTCAAGATTGACCCCAAGAAGGTCATTGCTGTGGTGCATACCAATGCTTACGACAATCAGCCAGGCTTCAAGCCTCTTGATAAGGATACCGAGGCTATCGGTGCGCATATCTCCAACTTCCTTGTCAATGAATTGAAGAACGGAGGTATTCCCAAGGAGTTCCTGCCCTTGCAGTCGGGCGTAGGCAATGTCGCCAATGCGGTGCTTGGTGCACTGGGTGATAACCCCGAAGTGCCACCGTTCACGATGTTTACGGAGGTGATTCAGAATTCAGCCATCGACCTCATGATGAAGGGTCGCTGCCTTGGTGCTACTGGTTCATCCTTGAGCTTGACAGACGACTACGTGGATAAGATGTATGCCAATATGGACATTTTCGGTAAACGTATCATACTGCGTCCACAGGAGATAACCAACCATCCCGAGTGCATCCGTCGTCTGGGGGTCATCGCTCTCAATACTGCCCTTGAGGCCGACATCTTCGGAAACATCAATTCGACCCATGTGATGGGAACAAAGATGATGAACGGTATCGGTGGTTCGGGCGACTTCACGCGCAATGCATTCCTGTCGATCTTCTCTACGCAATCGTTGGCCAAGGGAGGAGCCATCTCGTCAATCGTGCCGATGGTTACACACGTCGATTCGAACGAACACAGTGTGCGTGTGCTTGTTACCGAACAGGGTGTTGCCGACCTTCGCGGCAAGTCGCCTTCGCAACGAGCACGTCTTATCATCGAGAACTGCGTGCATCCCGACTACAAGCAGTTGCTTTGGGATTACCTCAAACTCTCGGAGGGCAAGAGTCTTCACACGCCTCATTCACTCCATCATGCTTTCGCCATGCATATTGCATACGAAGAGACGGGCGATATGCGAAATGCAAAATTCTAAAACGAACGGTTTGGACTGTTTTAAGGTAAATATTCTGGGCTGCGGAAGCGCGAAGCCGACGCTTCGTCATTCTCCGACGGCCCAGATTGTCAATTTCAGAGGCAATCTCTTTCTGGTGGATTGCGGCGAGGGTGTGCAGATCGGCCTCGCCCGTAATCGCATCCCTGTTGGAAAAATCGGTCACATCCTGCTCAGTCATCTGCATGGTGACCATTGTCTGGGACTCGTCGGGTTGATATCCACTCTCGGCCTTGGACAGCGTACGGGTGAGATTGTCATCCATGCCCACAAGGATGCCGAGCGGATTTTCCAGCCGTTGTTCGATTTCTTTTGCCCGAACCTTTCGATGAAGGTCAGTTTCCAGTCGTTCGACACACGAGTATCGCAGGTGATTTACGAAGACGACTCACTCCTCATCAAGACCATTCCGCTTAATCACCGTGTCCCTGCGGCGGGATTCCTTTTTCAGGAAAAGCCTCGTGACAGGCATCTGCTCGTCGAGAAGTGCGAAGCCCTCGGTATTCCTTTTGCCTATTACCGTGGCATTAAGAAAGGCATGGATTGGACGAATCCCGTGACGGGAGAGGTCATCCCATGTGAAATGCTGACTTCCGATCCGACGCCAAGCAAATCATACGCTTTCTGCTCGGATACGATGTATTCCGAGAGCATCGTTCCCATTATCAAGGGTTGTGATGTGCTCTATCATGAATCGACCTACAGCAATGTTGATGCACTCAAGGCGCATCAGCGCGGACACAGCACTTCTGTAGAGGCGGCTACGATAGCCATGAAAGCGGAGGTGTGCAGGCTCCTGCTTGGTCATTATTCTTCACAATTCCAGACGTACGAGGATGAGGAGATGCTGCTCGAAGAGGCGAAACAGATTTTCCCGCATACGGTTTTGACCCGAGAACAGATGGTGATTGATATTTGACGTTTAAGCCCTCATGGTTGCATTATCCGCAAGGTAACGCTGTCGCGCGACAGATCGCCTGGATTGGTTCCTGGCGTTCCTTCAGGCACACTGATTCCACGTTCGGCATAGAGTTTTTTCCAGTAGGGTGCGATGTCGCCCGAGCTGTCGGTGAATGACATTGGACGGGTGTGGAAGATGGGTGTCCCGTCGGGACGAAGGTAGCTGAGCTGAACCAGTTCGCTGCAATAGATCTGCTTGTCGTCGGGGATATAGAGCGTGTCGTAAGGCAGTCCGAGGTATTGCTTGGCACGTTGGACTGAAGCTGCAAGGCCAAGCGTGTCGCGGAGTCTGCCCACGAGGACAGAGGGATTGCCTTCAGCGTCGTATTCTGCCTCTTCGAAGAACTTGTCGATTGTAGTGAGCCATACGCCATGGCTGGGCGTGGCTTCGAGCACCATCATTTTGCCAAGTTCTTCACACGCAATGCCCACATGTACCACTTGCGAACCATTGACGCCTTCGGTCACGTTGGCGATAGCGTCGCTCAGCCCGTCGCCTGACGGCTCCTCGATGCAGAACAGCAGGTCACCATGGTAGATTTCCAGCCCGTGGATCACTGCTGCTGTCTGGGTAGGTATGTTGCACGATGTTGCCAGCACCCAAAGACAGGACAGCATTGGAAGAGAAGAGAATCGTTTCATATATATTTATTTAAAAGGTGTCGATGTCGTGTGACAAAAGTTTTTTCACGCGGTATCGCAGTAAATTCTCTGTGTGAAGCTTTTGTGACTGCAAAGATACGGAAAATCTCCCATGTGTCCAAGAAAAGGTTTCATAAAAGGAAAACTATCACCCTATTTTTGTCAGAAAAGGTGACAAAGATACGCTTTTGCTCATGCAATAATGCAGTTTTTAGACCAAATATTTGGAATTATTAGAAAAAAGTATTAATTTTGCGCCCTAAAATTAGTATTTAAATATGAAATTTGCAGAATATAATCAATTCAATCTGTCGGAAATCAATAAAGAGGTTCTGAAGAATTGGGACGCCAAAGACGTCTTCGTTAAATCGATGACCACACGTGAGGGTCATCCTTCGTTTGTCTTCTACGAGGGTCCCCCGTCGGCCAATGGTATGCCTGGTATTCATCACGTGATGGCTCGTTCGATCAAGGATATATTCTGCCGTTTCAAGACGATGCAGGGATTCCAGGTGAAGCGAAAGGCAGGATGGGATACTCACGGACTGCCTGTTGAATTGGGTGTCGAGAAGATGCTTGGCATCACCAAGGAGGACATTGGCAAGAAGATTTCGGTGGATGACTATAATGCGGCTTGTCGCAAGGAGGTCATGAAATATACCAAGGAATGGACTGACCTAACCCGTAAGATGGGCTATTGGGTCGATCTCGATGATCCGTATATCACTTACGACAACCGTTATATCGAGACCCTTTGGTGGCTCCTCCAGCAGCTTTACAACAAGGGTCTTCTTTACAAGGGATATACCATCCAGCCCTATTCGCCAGCAGCAGGAACGGGTCTTTCGAGTCACGAACTCAATCAACCGGGCTGCTATCGTGACGTGAAGGATACTACGGTGACTGCTATCTTCAAGGCACTTGACCCAAGGCCGGAGATGACTGAGTGGGGACAGCCGGTATTTGTCGCTTGGACAACTACACCTTGGACATTGCCTTCGAATACGGCTCTCTGCGTAGGTCCGAATATCGACTACGTAGCCGTACAGACCTTCAATCCCTACAATGGAGACAAGTTGACCGTTGTAATGGCTGAGGCTCGACTCAATGCCTATCTGGCAGGCAAGGAACTACATTCGCTTGCCGAGATGGAAGCACTTGACATCAACAAGGTGGATGGCCGCAAACTTCCCTATCGCATTGTGGGCCGTTACAAGGGCAGCGAACTCGTGGGCATGAAGTATGAGCAGCTTTACCAATGGGTGAAGCCATGTGAGCAGTTGAACGAACTTGCCACTCCCTATATCAAGGAGTACGCCGAACGGCATCCTGAGAAAGTCTTTGCACATGGTCAGGACCAGTTTGTCGAAATCGCCGAGAAGGCCTTCCGTGTCATTCCAGGAGACTATGTAACTACTGAGGACGGTACCGGTATCGTGCACATTGCACCCACCTTCGGCGCTGATGATGCCAAGGTCGCCAAGGCAGCCGAAGTGCCTGCACTGTATATGGTCAATACGTTAGGCGAGCCTCGCCCAATGGTTGACTTGACGGGCAAGTACTACAAGCGCGAGGAATTGGCTCCCGCCTTTGTCGAGAAGTGCATGGATCTTGATGCCTATAGTGTTCATGAAGGTTGCTTCGTGAAGAATGCATATTCTCCTGAGTTCAACAAGGATGGCAAGTACGATGCTGCCGCCGCTGAGAAAGCTGACGACCTCAATGTCATCATGAGCCTCGGCCTCAAGAAGGAGCACAAGGCCTTCAAGATCGAGAAGCATGTGCACAACTATCCACATTGCTGGCGTACCGACAAGCCCGTGCTCTATTATCCTCTCGACTCGTGGTTCATCCGTTCTACGGCTTGCCGCGACCGGATGATTGAACTCAACAAGACCATCAACTGGAAGCCGAAATCTACGGGCTCGGGACGTTTCGGCGCATGGCTTGAGAACCTCAATGACTGGAACCTCAGTCGTTCTCGCTATTGGGGTACACCACTTCCAATCTGGCGCAACCGTGACACCCGCGAGGAACTTTGCATCGGTTCGGTCGAGGAGCTTTATAACGAGATCGAGAAGGCTGTTGCTGCTGGTGTGATGGCTAAGAACCCGCTCAAGGAGAAAGGTTTCGTACCCGGACTGATGCAGAAGGACAATTACGACAAGATTGATCTCCATCGTCCATACGTGGATGACATCAAGCTTGTCAGCCAGTCGGGGCATGTACTGACCCGTGAACTCGACCTTATCGACGTCTGGTTTGATTCCGGTGCGATGCCATACGCCCAGATTCATTATCCGTTCGAGAACAAGGAGGCTTTCGACAGTGGCAGTGTTTATCCCGCCGACTTCATCGCTGAGGGCGTTGACCAGACACGTGGATGGTTTTTTACGCTTCACGCTATTGCTACGATGGTATTCGACTCGATATCCTACAAGGCTGTTGTGTCGAATGGACTTGTCCTTGCCAAGGATGGACAGAAGATGTCGAAGCGCTTGGGCAATGCCATCGATCCGTTCGGAGCCATCGAGACTTATGGTTCCGATCCGCTTCGCTGGTATATGATCACAAATGCTTCGCCTTGGGACAACCTCAAGTTTGATCCCGAAGGAGTGGTGGAGGTAAGCCGCAAGTTCTTTGGCACCCTCTTCAACACCTACAAGCTCTTTGCGCTCTATGCCAACATTGATGGCTTTACAGGGCAAGAACCTGAGGTGGCATTGGAGCAGCGTCCTGAAATCGACCGTTGGATTCTTTCTTCGCTCAACACCCTCATTAAGGCAGTCGAGAGTAATCTCGAGAACTATGAGCCGACCATTGCCGGTCGTCTTATCGAGACCTTCGTGTGCGACAACCTCTCCAACTGGTACGTCCGTCTGAACCGCAAGCGTTTCTGGGGCGGTGAGATGAATGACGACAAGCTGGCAGCCTATCAGACGCTCTATACCTGTCTGGAGACTGTTGCCAAGCTTATGGCACCCATCGCTCCATTCTATAGCGACAAGTTGTTCCTCGACCTTAACGCTGTCTCAGGACGCGACAAGTGCGAGTCTGTTCATCTCTCCACCTTCCCCAAGGCGGGAGCCACTGATGCTGCCCTTGAGCGCAAAATGCAGCTGGCACAGACCGTCACTTCTCTTGTGCTCAGCATCCGCAAGACGTCAAAGATCAATGTGCGTCAGCCACTCCAGACAATTCTGTTCCCGGCTATCGATGCCGAGCAGGCTGCTGACATCGAAGCCGTGAAGGACCTTATCCTCAACGAGACCAACATCAAGGAACTAGTGATAGCCGGAGGTGACAGCCATGTGCTGGTCAAGAAGGTGAAGCCGAACTTCCGCGAGCTGGGCAAGCGCTATGGCAAACTCATGAAGTCGCTGGCAGCTGCGCTCGGAAGCCTTGAGCAGGAAAAGATTGCCGAACTTGAGAACGAGGGTCGTTTGGCACTTGTCATCGAGGGCAGCCCTGTAGAGATTACAACGGCAGATGTAGAGATAATCAGCGAAGATATGCCAGGATGGAATGTTGCGAGCGAAGGCCGTGTGACTGTGGCGCTTGACATCACCGTCACTGAAGAACTCCATAAGGAGGGTGTGGCTCGCGAACTCATCAAGCGCATCCAAAACTATCGCAAGACTGCAGGCTTTGAGGTTACCGATCGTATTCAGATCGTGTTTGAGCCTAATGAGAATACCAATATCGTAGTCGAACAGTACAAGGACTATATCGCAGGTCAGGTTCTTGCCACCAGCATCACTGTCGGTGCCGTAGGCGAGGGGGCTGTTGCCCTTGATATGGACGACTACATCATCAATGCGTCTATCACCAAATAAAAAACACATTTATAAGTTATGGCAAACGAAGACAACACCAAAGTTCGTTACTCCGACGAGGAGCTTGCTGAGTTCAAGGTTCTCGTTGAGCAGAAGCTCCAAGGAGCTTTGGAGGAGTACAATGAGATTCGCGAGAGCATGCGTCGAGCTGACAATGATGACCGTGACACTGCACCCATGTTCAAGAACATGGAAGATGGAGCCGAAACCCTTTCCCGTGAGGAGCTGGGCCTTAAGGCTTCGCGTCTCGAGAAGTTCATCAAGGGTTTGCAAGGCGCATTGGTTCGTATCGAAAACAAGACCTACGGTATTTGTCGCGTCACTCATCGGCTTATTCCGAAAGAGCGTCTGCGCGCAGTGCCTCATGCCACACTCAGCGTCGAGGCCAAAGAGAAGCGTATCGGTAAATAAGTCCTTGCATAGTGAGTACACGCAAAAAGCAAAGCCTGTTGGCCGTCGGAATCCTTCTGACCCTTCTCCTTATCGACCAGGTTATCAAGATTTATGTCAAGACGCACTTCTACCTTCGCGAGTCGGTAGAAGTGACGTCGTGGTTCTACCTGTCCTTCATCGAGAACAATGGCATGGCCTATGGAATGGATTTTGTCGATAAGTATGTGCTTACGGGTTTTCGCATTTTGATGACCTTGCTATTCGGCTGGGTGCTTTTCAAGGCCATTGGCAAACGTCTTGTCTCCACAGCCTTTGTCATTGTTGTCACAATGATTTTGGCGGGTGCTTTGGGCAATATTATCGACTGTGTCTTTTATGGCCGCTGGTTTACCGACAGCTATGGACACGTGGCCCAATGGGCCAATCCGAGTGCCGGACTGATGCCCCAGGGAGAATGGTTCAAGGGCCGTGTGGTCGATATGTTCTATTTCCCATTGATCAATTTTGATTGGCCGGACTCATTTCCCGTTGGTGGACAAATGGTTCGATTCCTGGGCTTCTCGTTCCATTATCCTTCCTGGTTGCCTACGAGCGACGAACCTTTCATGTTCTTCAAGCCTGTATTCAATTTCGCCGATTCCTGCATCTCAGTGGGGGTAGTTCTGCTCATTCTCTTCTTTCGTCAGGATTTTGTCCGTCTGGAGGAAGCATATAATACCTATAAGGAGGGAAACAAGAAATAACTCAGAATGCGTAAGCTCCTGTATCTCGTTCTTGCATTGCTTTCTCTTTCGGTCGTTGCATCATGTATCGACCGGCCGGATATCGTGCTCGATGAGGAACAGATGGTCGATCTGCTGGTAGATGTTCATCGAGCCGAGGGCTTGCTTGAGATGCAGCAGCAACAAGGTTCGGGTCATGGCACTGACCTTGAGACATATCAGAAAGAGGTTATTGCAGCGGTGCTGCAGAAGCATGGTGTGTCACGTTCGCGTTATGACTCGTCGCTGATGTGGTATGCCCAGCATCTGAAGTTGCTGACCCGTGTCTATGGGCACGTCGATGAGCGTCTTAAGGAGGAACATGAGATGTGGAGCCTGCAGGTCACCGAGACACGCGATTTCGTCACCAGTATGCCGGGTGATTCCGTCGAATTGTGGACGTTGCGCGAGCATCTGATACTCGATCGCCGCCGTTATTCCGATATTCTTTTCTGGGAAATACCGTCCGACAGTAACTTCGTCGATGGCGACACGCTTCGTTGGCAATTTACAATACGCCAACTCCTGCCCGGTCAGAAGGTTCTTGCTTCCATCTCGCTTACCAAGTATGAACCCAGCGAGGAGGGGCTGCGCCGGCAGGGAAAGAAGAAGCAAAACGAGCCTCTGGGCTCACCCATTGGCTTCGATGCAAAGACAATCACGCAGAATGGGTCCTGCCAGTTGATTGCTCACGCAGACTCCCTGCAGCCGTTCCGTTCTGCAATACTGGGTCTCGTCCTTATGGCTGACTCCAATAAGTCAGCCCCCGTCTTTGTCGATAGTATATCTTTGTTGCGAACTCATATAAAAAATGAATAGGATATCCAAGTTCTTGCTTTGTGCATTGCTCCAATTCGCTCTTTGCGTGGTGGGTAATGCACAAATGCGTTCACTTCCCCCCAGCTTCAAGGAGTGGATCACCTCCGAAGGCATGAAGCGTGCCACCGTGAGCCTTGAAGTGGTTCGTCTTCCGCGCACGGCTCCCGCGCAGATGCCTGACTCACTCAATCCGGCGATTAACCGTGGACGTGTGATTTACAGCTATGATCCCGAGCGCCTTATGACGCCGGCATCGGTACTTAAGCTGGTTACTGCGGCAACAGGCTTCCGTGTCCTTGGTGCCGATTACCTCTGGCCCGACAGTGTGCCGATGATTGACAGCGCTGATGTGCGTTTGCCGGGACTCGAACGGTTCAATCCCGATCTGCTCGTCGAGGACATTGAGGAATATATGCCGGGTCTTGACAACCTTTTGCCCGACAGCGGACAGTTTTTGCTCGATGTTATGGATCGAACGCTGGCCGAAAGCCTCAATCTGCAGGCCGAGACATTGCTTCGTCTGCTCACTCCATCATGCCGCCTTGATAGCGGTTTGCTCACGGTGAAGAACTATTGGCAGACGAGAGGTCTCGACATGGAGTCGCTTGTGATGTACGATGGCTGTGGAATTTCTCCCAGCAATCGTGTTACTGCCCATTTCATTAACTCCCTCCTTGCCGATATGCAGTTCGATGCGTCTTTTCGTAAGGCAATGGCAGACATAGCGATGGAGGGAACGGTTCGAGAGTTTCTGAAGGGCACACGTCTGGCAGGCAAGGGCCAACTGAAGACCGGCACACTCAAGAATGTGGTTGCCTATGCCGGATACATCAGGGGCTCGGATGGACGAACCTATGCCGTTACTATCCTCGTGGCAAACAACACCTGTAGGCATGCCGAGGTGCGAAAGGAGATCGAAAAGTTGCTGCTTTCGCTTATTCCATAAGTCAATTCTTTGGTTTTCGAGGCATTTTTCTTCTTTTTTAGCTTTAATGTAATCGTTTTTCGCGAAAAAGAGTTAACTTTGCTGCCGACTCATGCACCTGTAATAGAGATTTAACCATGGCAAAGCTGTACGTTGTCCCGACGCCTGTCGGCAATCTGGAGGATATGACCTTCCGCGCCGTGAATGTGCTTAAGCAAGCCGACCTTATCCTGGCTGAGGACACGCGCACGTCGAGTGTTCTGATGCAACATTACGACATTCACGTCCCGATGCAGAGCCACCATAAGTTCAACGAGCACGAGACATCGGCGCAGATGGCCGAACGGATAGCTGCCGGTCTGAACGTCGCCTTGGTGAGTGATGCAGGCACTCCGGGCATCAGCGATCCTGGCTTTATGCTGGTGCGCGAATGTATAAGGCGAGGAGTAGAAGTGGAATGTCTGCCTGGTGCCACCGCTTTTGTCCCCGCACTGGTTCAGAGCGGTTTGCCCAACGAGAAGTTCTGCTTCGAAGGATTCCTTCCTCAGAAGAAGGGACGCGAGACACGGCTTCGCGAGATTGCAGGCGAGACGCGCACGCAAATCATCTACGAGAGCCCCTATCGCCTTTTGAAGACGCTGCAACAGCTTGCCCAGGTGATGGGTGAGGATCGTCAGGCTGCAGTTTGTCGCGAGATAAGCAAGAAGTTCGCCGAGACGCGACGTGGCACCCTGGCCGAACTGATTGCCTATTTTACCGAGGTGGAGCCTAAAGGCGAGATTGTCCTCGTCGTGGGCGGCGCTGCCGAGGGACCGAAGGAAAAGAAGATACATAGAAACAAATACAAGAATGTCAATCAAAACGATGATCAAGATGAAGAAGATTAGTTTGTTGTTTGCAGTTGTTATAGCTGTGGTGCTCACGGGTTGCAACCAGGTGAGCAAGGAGCAGTATAGGCAGGCTACGAATACCAACGACAGCCTCATGTATGTAGCCCTCCAGCAGGGCAATGAGATTTATGAACTTTCGACTACGCTCAATGCGGTCAGCGATGAACTCAATCAGATTAATGGGCAGATTGCCCTCTCGAATGGTGAGGACCAGAGTCTTTTGGCTAAACGTGAGCGCCTGCTCCAACAGATAGCCATGGTCAAGCAGACTATCGAAGAGAAGCAGAAGGCCCTGGATGAGCTTCAGACGAAATACAGTGCTCAGCTCAGCCAGAACAAGGTGCTCAAGCAGACCATCGAACGTCTCCAGAGTGAAATCACCGGATACGAAAACAAGGTCACTGTGCTCAACGAGGCTGTCACCGTCAGAGAGCAGAAGATTGAAGGTCTCACCAACACGTTGACCGAAACCCAGCGTTCGCTCGAGACGACCATCGCTCAAAACGAACAGCAGCAGGAGGTGATCAATACGCAGGACGAGATGCTCAATGCCGGTTATTACATTGTGGCTGACAAGAAGCATTTGAAAGATCTTGGCTTGCTCGAAGGCAATCTGCTCTCCAAGAAGCGTCTCACCCGTCAGGGTTTTTCTTCCGAAGGATTCAACAAGGTTGATATTCGCGAACTCAATGAACTTTCCCTTGGTGCGAAGAAGGTGGATATCCTCTCTTCCCACCCGAAAGATTCCTACGAACTCCGTGAGCAGGCCGATGGCACCATCAAGCTCGTCATCAACGACCCGACTGAGTTCTGGAGCAATTCGCGTTACCTCGTAGTAAAGACCAAATAAGAATGCCGCTAATACTTCCCAAGAATCTTCCTGCCATCGAAGTTCTCAAGCAAGAGAATATCTTTGTGATGGACTATGATAGAGCAGATATGCAGCGGGTTCGTCCGTTGCGTATCTGTGTGCTCAATCTTATGCCCATCAAGGAGCAGACCGAGAACGACCTCATTCGTCTGTTGTCAAACACTTCACTGCAGGTTGAGATAATCTTCATGATGCTCTCAACCCACGTGTCGAAGAACACTTCGACCGAGCACATGGAGCGATTCTACACTCCGTTCAGTGAACTGCGCAACAGGAAGTTCGATGGGATGATTATCACGGGTGCTCCAGTCGAGCAGCTTGACTTTGAGCAAGTCAACTATTGGCAGGAACTTACCGAGATTTTCGATTGGACGCGCACCAACGTGCAATCGACCATGTTCATTTGCTGGGCTGCCCAGGCAGGACTCTATCATTTCCACAAGGTTCCCAAGTATCCGCTCGACCATAAGATGTTCGGCATCTTCAAGCACGGCAAGACCGACCCCAAGTGCCCTATTTTCCGTGGTTTCGACGATGAGTTCTATGTACCTCATAGCCGTCATTCGGAGGTGCGTCGGGAGGATATTCTGAAGCATCCCGAGCTTGAGATTATGGCTGAGAGCCGTGAGAGCGGTGTCTATATGGTCATGGAACGCGATGGGCGCGAGATTTATGTCACAGGTCATTCCGAATATGCGCCCGATACGCTTGACAAGGAGTACAAGCGCGACCTCGCCAAGGGGCTGCCTATCGACATGCCGGTCAACTATTATCGCGACGGAAATCCCAACAACGGACCATTGGTTCGTTGGCGTTCAGTAGCCAATCTTTTGTTTACCAACTGGCTGAATTACTATGTTTATCAGGCCACTCCATTCGATATCAATGAGATTCAGTAGTTAAAAATTAACAAAAATACGCCGATTTAACTGAAATTAAATCGGCGTTTAACATTTTTAAAATTCTACCTCTTGCATATATCGTCGAAATAAGCTATCTTTGCACCCGATTTTGTAGAATACAAATGTAAAATGACATATAAAAATGGAAAGAGTTGACATTCGTGAGCTCAATGAGCTCATTGAGAGCAAAAGCGCCTTTGTGGGTGTCCTGACCCAAGGTATGGATCAGGTGATTGTTGGACAGAAGCATCTTGTCGAGACATTGCTGATCGGATTATTAGCCGATGGTCATATCCTCCTTGAGGGTGTGCCGGGCTTGGCCAAGACCTTAGCCATCAAGACCCTTGCCCAATTGATTGAGGCCAAGTATAGCCGCATCCAGTTCACTCCTGACCTGTTGCCAGCCGACGTGATTGGTACGATGGTCTATTCGCAGAAGAACGAACAGTTCTCCGTCAAGAAAGGCCCTATTTTCGCCAACTTCATTCTTGCTGACGAAATCAACCGTGCTCCTGCCAAGGTTCAGTCGGCACTCCTTGAAGCGATGCAGGAGCGTCAGGTCACCATCGGTTCGGAGACCTTCAAACTCGACCGTCCTTTCCTCGTGATGGCTACTCAGAACCCCATCGAGCAGGAGGGAACTTATCCGCTGCCCGAGGCACAATGCGACCGCTTCATGCTCAAGGTGAAGATCGATTATCCCAAGAAGGAGGAGGAGATGAAGATTGTTGCTAATCATCTCATTGGCATGAAGACCGATATTGCCCCTGTGATGAGCAGTGCCGAGATTCTCGATGCCCGCAAAATCGTCAAGCAGGTATATATCGACGAGAAGATTCAGAAGTATATCATTGACATCGTATTTGCTACCCGTTATCCTGAGACGTATGGCATGGAGTCGCTCAAGGACATGATTGCATACGGAGCTTCGCCACGTGCATCCATCAACCTGGCCCTTGCCGCCCGTGCCTTCGCCTTCCTCAAGCATCGCGGTTACGTCATCCCCGAGGATGTGCGCGCCATCTGTCCCGACGTCATGCGTCATCGCATCGGCTTGTCCTACGAGGCCGAGGCCAACAACCTTACTACCGAAGAAGTTATCGCTGAGATCCTCAATAAGGTCGAAGTGCCGTAATTATGGAAACCACCGAATTAATCAAGAAAGTTCGACAAATCGAGATCAAGTCGCGTGGCTTGAGCGCCAATATCTTTGCAGGTTCCTACAAGACGGCGTTCAAGGGTCACGGTATGTCGTTTGCCGAGGTGCGCGAGTACCAGTTTGGCGATGACGTGCGCGACATCGACTGGAACGTGACAGCGCGCCAGAACAAGCCACACATCAAGATCTTCGAGGAGGAGCGCGAGCTGACCATTATGCTGATGATCGACGTGAGCGGAAGCCGTGAGTTCGGCACTGCAACGCAGACCAAGCAGGAACAGATTACGCAGATTGCTGCCACTTTGGCAATGTCGGGCATTCAGAACAACGATAAGATCGGTGTGATTTTCTTTTCTGACCGAATTGAGAAATACATCCCTCCGCAGAAGGGCAAGAAGCATGTGCTCGCCATCATCTCCGAGATGCTGAAGTTCGAACCCGTCCAACGCGGCACCGACATCAATCGTGCCATCCAATATGTCTCGAACGCACAGAAGAAGCGTTGCACTACCATCATCATCAGCGACTTTTTCGATGCCAAGTCCTTCAAGCAGTCCCTTCAGATTGCCAGTTCGAAGCACGACGTCATCGCCATCCAGGTGTATGACCCGCGCGAAACGGAACTTCCCGATGTGGGATTTATGAAGGTGCGCGATGCCGAAACGGGTGCTGAACGATGGGTTGACACCAGTTCGCGCCGTGTCCGTCAGGCTTATTCCGACTGGTGGTCGAAGACGCAGGCTCAGATGCAGGATGCCTTCCTTCATTCTCGTGTCGATAGTGTATCAATCCGCACCGATGAGGATTTTGTCCCTGCCCTGCTTTCCCTCTTCAAGCGTCGCAGCTAATTCTTTAAGTATAATGAATAGAATATTCAAAACAGCCGCCTTCGTTCTATGCCTTTGGGGTACAGTCGTTGCCAGCGAAGCCCAGCCGCCCAAGGTGAGCGTCGAGATGGATTCAACCTATGTCACCTTTGGTTGTCCGATGACGTTTCACTTGCAGGCCGTTGTACCCGAGGGGCAGCAGATCATCTTCCCGCAGGATGTGCTCAAGCATGGCGGTATTGTGGCCTTTGACGATTCTGCACAGTATCTGCTGGAGCTCGACACGTTCAAGCCTCTTTCGGTCGATACGGTTCAGCAGGAAAACGGCTTTGTGACTCTTCGTGAGGATGTCACTGTCTTTGCTTTCGATTCGGCCACATTCTATATCCCTCCCTTTGAATTCCTCAGTCAGACGGGCGACACGCTTCGCACCAACGCCCTTGCCTTGAAGGTCTTTGTGCCTTTCGAGAGCGTTGAGGTCGATCCGCAGAAGTTTGTGGGCATCAAGGATGTCGAAGATCCCGAGTTTGTCTTTATGGACTACATCTGGTATTTCCTCATCCCATTCCTCATTCTGGCTGCGCTCGCTGCGGGATGGTTCGGATGGCAGTATTACAAGAAGCATAAGAAAGATGCTCCCGTCGTTGTTCCCAAGTCCAAGCCTTTGCCGCCCCATATCATAGCTATGGCAGCTCTCGACAACTTGGCCGAAAAGAAGCTTTGGCAGAATGGTCGTGACAAGGAGTTCCACACCGAGCTTACCGAAATCCTCCGTCAGTACATTGAGGCACGTTTCGCTGTGCCTGCCATGGAGAAGACTTCCGATGAGATTCTCGACGAACTTTATGAGTTGGCTGAGAGTCAGAAGGCTTCGTTGGCCAACCTCAAGCAGATTCTTTCGATAGCCGACTTGGTGAAATTCGCCAAATATCATCCGTATGCCGACGAGAACCAGCTCTCGTTCGTCAACTCCAGGATGTTTGTCGAACAGACCAAGAAGGTCGAGGTGGAAGAAACAGAGAAAGAAGCTTCCGAACCCGATTCGACAGGGGAGGAGCAGAATCAATCTACAATGGCTGATAAATAATCCATAACAAAATGCAGTTCGCCAATCCGGGATATTTATTTCTATTGATATTGCTGATACCCGCCATAGCGTGGTACGTCTGGAAGCAGTCCGTGGCGCAGGCATCGCTTCAGGTGTCTTCGACCAGTGCATTCCAGAAGCTGCCCCGTTCGTGGAAGGAATATCTTCGTCATGTCAATTTCGCGCTGCTCTGTGGTGCTGCTGCCATGACGATTGTAGCCCTGGCACGTCCGCAGAGTTCCGACAGCTGGAGCCAGTCCAATACGGAGGGTATTGATATTGTCCTTTCGCTCGACGTGTCCAACTCCATGCATTTCGAGGACTTCCGTCCCGACCGACTGGAGGCTTCCAAGGAGGTGGCTTCGCGCTTTGTGGCTGGCCGTCCCAACGACAACATCGGCCTTGTGCTCTTTGGCAGCGAATCCTACACCATGTGCCCGATGACCAGCGACCATGCGGTGGTGTCGAATATGATCAATTCCGTGACCTTTGACCTCATTGACGGTGGTTCGACGGCCATTGGCGACGGTCTCGTCACTGCTGTCAATCGCATACGTTCGGGGCAGGCCAAGTCGAAGGTGATTATTCTTCTGACTGATGGCTCCAACAACTCAGGCGATGTGTCGCCCAAGGATGCTGCACAGGTGGCTCAAGCCATGGGCGTGCGCCTCTATACCATTGGTGTAGGCTCGAAAGGCGAGTTCGAGACTACGGTAGGCTACGATCCGTTTGGTCGTCCTGTTCGCCAGAAAGTCAAGGCCGACATCGATGAGGAGACGCTCAAGGCGATGGCGCAGTTCACGGGTGGACGTTATTTCCGTGCTACCAATAAGAATTCGCTGTCCGAAATCTTTGACGAGATTGACAAGATGGAGAAGACCAAGATGTCGGTTCGTGAGTTTTCGCGCAAGGAGGAGGAGTTCCTGCCTTTTGCCTTGGCCGCCATCGTCCTTTTGCTTCTCCATGTCATTCTTCGCAATACCGTTCTTCGCAATATACCCTAAGCAATGGATAACTTTCGTTTTGCCAATCCTATCATACTCTGGCTGCTGATTGTGGTGTTTGCGCTCGTGGTCTTGTTCCTCGTGAGCAGGATGAGCAGTCACAAGGCCTTGCGTCGTTTCGGCGACCTGCGTCTGCTGCGTCCGTTGATGCGGGGAGTCAGCGAAGGAAAGCTTCGCATCAAGTTTGCCATCGAGATGCTTGCCCTTGTGTGCCTCATCATCGCAGCCGCCCGTCCCCAGTTCGGATCAAAACTTGAAACCGTCAAGAAGGAAGGTATCGAGGTGATGGTTTGCCTCGACATTTCCAATTCGATGCTTGCCGAAGACATCCAGCCCAATCGCCTTGAGAGGGCCAAGCGTATGTTGTCGCGTCTGGTCGATAATCTCGACAACGACCAGGTGGGACTCATCGTCTTCGCAGGCGAAGCCTATACACAGCTGCCTATCACCAACGATTTCGTGTCGGCTAAAATGTTCCTTCAGAGCATCGACCCTCGCATGGTGTCGTTGCAGGGCACAGCCATTGGTGCTGCCATCAATCTGGCAGTGCGCAGTTTCACGCCCAACGAGGCTTCCGAGAAGGCGATTGTCCTCATCACCGATGGAGAAAACCATGAGGATGATGCCCAGGGTGCTGCCGCCAATGCGCTCGCCAAAGGCATACACACCCACGTCATCGGCATAGGCTCGACGCAAGGCGCTCTCGTCCCTGACGATTCAGGCCGTCCGGGTTCCTACCGCAAGGATGCCTCGGGCAATCCGGTCACTACACGTCTCGACGAGCAGATGGCTCAAGCCATAGCTGCAGCAGGGCAAGGTGTCTATGCTCATGCAGACAACAGCAATTCTGCCATCCAGACGATAACCGAGAGCCTCGGACAACTTAAGACCACTGAGCTCGAAAGCCATGTCTTTGCCGATTACGATGACAAGTTCATGCCTTTCCTCGCCATTGCACTTATTCTCCTCTTGATTGATATGTTCCTTCTTGATAAGGCGAATGCTCTGATTCGGAAAATCCGGATTTTCGCACTCATTGGCCTTTGCATGACAATGTTCGACCCCGCCTCTGCACAGTCGGCCCGCAAGGCACGTTCGGCTACACGCGATGGCAACTCGTTCTACCACGATAGTCTTTGGCATGATGCCGAGATGCAATATCGCCGTGCTCAGGAGCAGATGCCTACCGATTCCATTTCGCAGTATAACCTCGCCAATGCGCTCCTCCAGCAGCAGGAGCAGGAGAAGGCGCAGGATGCCATGTCGTTCTATGGCAAGGTCATCGAAAGTTCCGAGCGTGGCGGCAACCACCGCTTGGCTTCGCTTGCTTCGTTCAATGCCGGCGACATCTGCATGGCCAGTCAGCAGTACGAACAGGCCATCAACTTCTTCAAGCGTGCGCTCCGCAATAATCCGCTCGATGACGAAGCTCGCTACAACCTGCTCCTTGCCAAGAAGCTCCTGCAGCAGCAGGAGAACGAAGACCAGAACGAGGATCAACAGGAGCAGCAACAACAGCAGCAGGATCAGCAACAGCAGCAGCCTTCTCAGCAGGACCAGCCCCAACAGGATCAGCAGCAGGATCAGCAGGAACAGCAGGAGCAACAGCAACCTCCGCAGAACCAGATGAGTCAGGACCAGGCTGAGGCCATCCTTAACGCCAACAATCGTGACGAGCAGGAGACCCAGGAGAAAGTCAAGCAGCATCAGATGCAGCAGATGAAGCGTCGAAAGACCAATAAAGACTGGTAATACTATAATCTATAGGTGCTGTAGCCACTATAACTGCTATAATTACTTTAGCTTCTATAAAAACTATAGCTCCTATAGCCACTATAAAAAACAATAAAAAAATGAGACGAAAATTCCTATTCACGCTCATTCTTTCGTTCCTGACCACAGCGATGGTTTGGGCCGACACGACATTCCGTGCCAAGGCGCCCAGCAGTGTCGCTGTTGGTCAGCAGTTCCGTTTGGAATATGTCGTCACAGCACGTGCTTCCGGCATCACTGTCGATTTGAAGGATTCCGGTTTCGATGTGCTATATGGCCCCACCACCAGTTCGTCGTCGAGCACCAGCATCGTCAACGGACAGATGAGTTCCGAAGTGCGTACGACGTTCTCCTACGTCCTTTCGGCAACCAAGGAGGGTACATTCACCTTGCCTGCAGCCACTATCAAGGTGGATGGTCAGACGCTCACTTCCAACAGCGTTTCGGTGAGGGTGCTTCCTGCCGACCAGCAGCCCGAAGGTAGCAGTTCCAGCGCACGCAGTCAGCAGGGTGGAGCACAGGCCAAGTTCAACAAGGACGATGTGCACCTTGTCCTCGACCTCTCGAAGACATCGGTTTACGAAGGAGAGGCGATAGTTGCCACGTTGAAGCTCTATTGGCGCAATACCCAGATGGGCAATCCTTCGGATGTCAAACTGCCCGACTTCGAAGGTTTCACCGTGCAGGATATGGACAACGACAATGCACAAGCTTCCCTTGAGCATTTCAATGGAGCCAACTACCAGATGTATCCGCTCGTCAAGTGGCTGCTCTTCCCATCCCGTTCGGGCGAACTCACCATTCCTGCGGCTTCTCTGACGGCGAATGTCGCCATCGTATCGACGCGGCGCACCGGTGGATTCTTCGATTGGCCCATGGAATATACCGAAAATGTGGCAGTGCCGCTACGTTCTGCGGCCCGTAAGGTCAATGTCAAGTCGTTGCCTGCCGGCAAACCGACATCCTACATGAACGCGGTGGGCAACTTCAACGTGAAGAGTGTGCTTACAGCCGACAAGGTTCGCGCCAACGATGCTGTCATCTATCGTATCACCATCGACGGCATCGGTAACCTCAAATACGTCAAGGAGCCTCAACCGGAGTTCCCGACCGATTTCGAAGTGTTCGATCCCAAGGTCGATCTCAGCACGCGTGCCACTTCGTCGGGTGTGCAAGGAAAGAAGACCATCGAATATACGGTCATTCCGCGTCATGCCGGCAAGTACGAGATTCCTGCTCTGGAGTTCAGTTATTTTGATGTCAAGAGCGGGCAATACAAGACACTGCGCACCGAGTCATATACCCTTGAGGTGGAAAAAGGCCCCAATGATAGTAGCACGGGCGGTGCAGTTGACTTCACAGGCACCAACCAGGAGCGTATTCGTGTGCTTGGCAACGACATCCGTTATCTCCACAGCGTAGATGCCGATGCGCTCGACCTTGGCAAGATTGATCCTGCGACGGGTAAGCCTGAGCCTCTCATGCCGTTCTTCGGGACACCCGCCTATTGGATGTTCTTCCTTGTTCCTTTCCTTGTCTTCGTTATCCTTGCCTTCGTCTATCGTCGTCGCATTCGTCGCATGGCAGACATTGCGGGTATGCGAACCCGTCGAGCCGGCAAGGTGGCAGAACGTCGCCTCAAGGAAGCCAAGAAGGCACTCAATGCGAAGGACGAAAATGCGTTCTACGAGGCTATTCACAAGGCTATCCTCGGCTATGTGTGCGACAAGCTGCGTATTCCTTTGAGCGACCTCACGCAGGATACCGTCTCTGAGATGCTTGAGCAGCACAGTGTGCCTCAAGAGACCATCCATGAGGTGAAGGATGTGCTCGATACCTGCCAGTTCGCACGCTACGCGCCTTCCACCGACTCGCAAGCCATGGATGTGCTTTATAAGAAGACGTCCAAGGTGATTGACCGTCTCGAGTCCGAAATCAAGAAATGATTGTGATTATCCCGAATTATCGAATTAAAGATAGATTTGAACAGTTAATTATGAGCAAATATATTTTAGCCCTGATAAGCCTTGTGCTCGTTTCGTTCGGCTTCGGGAAGGCTTCTGCCCAGCAGGATCTGTTGGACACGGCGGCGGCTGCCTACGATTCGACGCATTTCCAGCAAGCCATTGATGCCTACGAACAGATTGCCGTGCAGTATGGTGTCAATCCTGAGCTTTTCTATAATCTTGGCAATGCCTACTACAAGCAGAAGAACTATCCCAAGGCAATCCTCAATTATGAGCGCTGTCTGCTTTACGATCCTTCGAATGTCGATGCTAAGGAGAATGTCGAACTTGCCCGTCTGCAGTGCGTCGATAAGATAGAGGCTATCGAGCCCATGTTCTTCGTTACGTGGGGCAACAGCATCCGCGACAGCTTCTCGTGCGACACATGGGGCACGTTGGCCATCATCTTCTTTCTGCTTTTCATTGCAGGTTGTGGCACATACTTCTTCTCCCATCGCACCAGCCGTCGCAAGTTGGGATTCTACAGTGCCCTGCTGACCATCGTCCTCAGTCTTATCTGCATCCATTATGCAGGAGCACAGCGCGACCACATCCTGCAGCGCGACTATGCTATCGTGATGACACCTTCGGTCATTGTCCGGGCTTCGCCCGCCGAAAGCGGAACACAACTTTTCACCATTCACGAAGGTCTTAAGGTGCGGGTTCGCAGCACCCTCTCAGGCTGGTCGGAGATTGAGCTTACCGATGGTCAGGTCGGTTGGATGCCAAGCGAAGGACTGGAAGTAATCTGATGATATTTTTTCAGTGTTGTGCCCAATAAATTGGGAAATCATCATCCATCGTATATGGCATAGTTTCGGCCGAGATTGTTCTACTGCGAAAATCAATAGCACAATCTCGGCCGAAATTGTTCTACTGCGAAAATCAATAGCACAATCTCGGCCAATATTGTTCTACTGCGAAAATCAACAGCACAATCTCGGCCGAAATTGTTCTACTGCGAAAATCAATAGCACAATCTCGGCCAACATTGTTCCACTGCGAAAATCAACAGCACAATCTCGGCCAACATTGTTCTACTGCGAAAATCAACAGCACAATCTCGGCCAACATTGTGCTGCTGCGAAAATCAATAGCGCAATCTCGGCCGAAATTGTTCTACTGCGAAAATCAATAGCACAATCTTGGCCGAAATTGTTCTACTGCGAAAATCAACAGCACAATCTCGGCCAAGATTGTGCTACATCATCTATTTTCATTTCGTTCCCTGTGCAAACCGCATAATTGCTCCCATTTTATCAAGTTTCATGCAAATAGAAGTGTGTTTCAGCTGCAAATTTCTCCCTTTTTTGACGAAAAAATACGCAAAACTCTTGAAAAATATGTTAAAAAATATTAAATGGGGGGGGTAAAACCTATATTAGAAAAAATTTCGTATCTTTGCACCATACTATTTGACGTTCGCGAACTAGTGGAAGATAACATGAGGGTCGCTTCGCTCAAAATTATAAGAAAATCAAATCATAAAATTATAAGAAAATCGGGTCGATGATTGTCCCGTCATTTCTTCGGTCTTTCTTTTTTGATAATTTTAAAAATTAATTTTTTTGACAATTTTGAGCGCAGCGACCCCTAAACCAAACTCAAACCTATAAAACCAATTATGAAGACAAGACTTTTGATGCTGCTGATGCTTTGCCTTTGTGTGTCGGCAAAGGCAGAGGGTGAGAAGA
>CAJOLH010000018.1 GCA_905235375.1 uncultured Bacteroidales bacterium | reverse complement strand
ATCCACAAGGCGAAAGCCTTCTTCGTTGTACGCGAAAAAAGCAATATGCGTTACGAGATCGTTGAAGATCTCAACTATTCCAATACAGAGACTGGAGTAGTGAGTGACCAACGCTTTCAGTTCACTGTTTACAAAACAGCCAAACAGTTTCCGGAGGATCTCCGCAGAGTGGTATATCACGACGAAGAGCATCAAAGAGACTTCGTTTTCTATAATTTAGTATTCTAAACTTTTAGGACACTAGTGATTATTTAACATAATTTTCAAGAGTTTTGCGTATTTTTCTGTCAAAAAAGGGAGAAATTTGCAGCTGAAACACACTTCTGTTTGAAGGGAATTTGATAAAATGGGAGCAATTATGCGGTTTGAACAGGGAATGAAATGAAAATAGTTGATGTAGCACAATTTCGGCCGAGATTGTGCTGTTGATTTTCGCAGTAGAACAATGTTGGCCGAGATTGTGCTGTTGATTTTTGCGGTAGAACAATGTCGGCCGAGATTGTCCTGTTGATTTTCGCAGTAGAACAATGTTGGCAGAGATTGTCCTGTTGATTTTCGCAGTAGAACAATGTTGGCAGAGATTGAGCTATTGATTTTCGCGGTAGAACAATCTCGGCCGAGATTGTGCTGTTGATTTTCGCAGTAGAACAATGTTGGCCGAGATTGTGCTGTTAATTTTCGCAGTAGAACAATGTTGGCCGAGATTGTGCTGTTGATTTTCGCGGTAGAGGCCGAGATTGTGCTGTTGATTTTCGCGGTAGAACAATTTCGGCCGAGATTGTGCCATTGATTTTTGCAGCAGCACAATGTTGGCCAAGATTGTGCTATATACTATGGATGATCATTTTCCTACAAATTAGGGTTATCTTTTTCCGATGACAAAAGAGCCGTATGGAGGATCCTCCTTCACCAACGAATTGATGTAGTTGCGGATGGTGGCGTAAAAGAGTTCGAATTGCTTGATGGCTTTCTGGGCATCGGATGAGGTGATTTCCTCGTAGTTGATGCGGTTGGTCTCACTCAGTGAGGATGAAATCCATGTTCCGCGAATGGTAACCGACGAGGGCGCAATCTCAAGGTACTGGCTCTCGAAGTAGTTTCCTTTGGGATTCTGATGCACGTTAAGGTAGAGATGGTCGAAAAAGCGATAGGCCTTACCCGCCTGAATATGGTCGCAGGGAATGCCTTTCAGCGAAGTGATGTACTGACGAATCTGTAGGAGTGATTTGTAGAACAGTTCGATGCCGCGCTCGTAGTCAGCTTCCGTAATCTCCTGCATGAGGATGTCGCCTGCCGTCTTCTTTTCAATCAGGTGATGCTCCATGCTCACTGAGTTATCGTTGGAATATTCGAGCGAATCGCAACAATAGTGCGCCTTGTTGCCCGTGGGCGTATAGGTGCCAAGCACATGGTAGAGGCGGCACTCGCGAAGGTAGCGCCGACCGACGTAGTAGCGTCCGAGAAAGGGGTCCATTGGTGGGAATGGAAGGGGTTAAGAAGGATTATGACGAGGTTGCGATGACATCGCAACAGACGGAACGGGGGTAAGGGGGGGTGAGGGGGCTAATAGGCCAGGAGATACCAGAGGTCGCGGAGGTGCTGCTCAGGATTCCATTCGTAGTTGAAGGTCCACTGGGCAGTCATCTCGTAATTGCGGGGAGAACCTACGGCCTGGTGCAGATTGTCGTCGAGCCAATGGCCCTGACCGCCTTCGCGAATGCAGTGATAGTAATAGACGCGATTGCCCCACGGACAGGGATCGAGCACCTTGTCGGAATAGGCATATTGGATGTTGGCGTCAAGAATCTGCTCCGAAAGGTGGCAATTGAGCAGATAGATCTGATGGTCGTGGTGATAACGACCCAGGAGTGTGGGTGACTTGGCATCGAACCATGAATCCTTGACCACAAACTTCTTCAAACGATTGCCGCGACCATCGTGCCAAAGGATGGCTCGTCCGTCGCCGTAGAAACGGCAGCGTGTGGCAAAGCACCAGCCGCGCGGACATAGGAAATCCACACCTGGGCAACGCAGGTCGAGGTCGGCATGATAATACATACCTTCACCCCCAGGAGCCCAAAGTGAAAGCGCATCGTTGCCATCAGCCCACACGTTGCAGTTGACGATGATGGTATGATTAGCGCGCCCATAGATAGCCATCTGGTGCATGGTGGTCTCCTCGACCGTCGTACCATAGTTGTTATAGACCGTCAGACCACTGATGACGCAGTTGTCGGCCTCTTCGGTGAGCACGATGACACCCATGTGAACCTTCTTTCCCTTATACTCGGGCACGGTGATGTTGTTGCCTGTCTCAGCGAGGATGAGACGCGTGCTGTCACGATCCTCTCCCACCAGCACGATGTTCGGCTTGTCGATGATGACCTTCTGGCGATAGATACCGTTCAAGACAAGAATCTTGAAAGGCTCGGTGCCATCGTCGGGAGCCTGTTCGATGGCCTGCTGGATGCTCTCGCCAGGACGAACCACAATATCGAAATTCTTGGGATTGACAACGGGACGGCGATCCATGTCGATGAGTCCCGTCTCGTTAGCACCCTTGGTCGAAAGGCTTATCTTCACCTTATGACGCTTGTCATATTTGTCAGCCCATGCCTCATAGAGCGGATAGAGTTCGGCAGGACGTGTGACGTACCAAGCGTAACCATTGCGGCGCTCGGGACCAATCTGATCCAAATGTTTGCGCGGCAAACCATCGCGGTCGCAGACGTATGGCTCCACGTGAACGAGATCGTAGAAGCGTCCCCAAAGCGGGGGAGCCGTCGGATCTTTCTCCAAATGAGTGTCCGCATCGGTGTCGTTCCGTCCATGACGGGCACGCACATAACGCAGGCCAGTGAGCTTATAGGTATCGAGCCACTTCATACCGCCATGCACAGCCTCCTTGACGCGCTTGTCGGGATTGGGCAGTTCCATGAGCAGACGCAATATGCCCGCACTTTCCGACGGCCCGAACGACGGCAGTTCGTAGGCACGGGCAGCAGCAGGCTCAAAGGTCTCGTGGTCGTGCTGCTGACACCAGATGGTGGGCTTGCCTTTCACGCGAATCTGCGTCCTGAGGATGCAGTCGATGCCTTTGTCGAACGAGGCACGAAGCCTTGTCTTCATATCATCGTGGATGAGGTCGCCACCGTAGATGTCGCGTCCCTCGAAAAGGTCGCGGAAGAGGGTGAGCGTGTTCACCATCGCGTCATCGTTGTAGGTGATATGCACCTGATAGCCTCGGTTGTTGGGCCAGAACTGCGGCCAGCCGCCATTCTCATATTGTCCGCTGAGCAGATATTCCACGCCACTACGGAAACCCTCCTTATATCGCGGTTCGCCTGTCTGCTTGTAGAGACGTGCCAGGAACTGCATCTGCATGGTGGTGGCTCCGTTGTCGATGGTCGAATCGTCAGCGCGCTGCTTGTCACGAGCTATTTGTGCACGTTCCTCGAGGCTGAGGTCGCGTGCCATGTCGATATTCTTGGGCCAACCGCCCGTGACGCGCTGATAGAGCAGTATCTGGTCACCGATGCGACGCGCATCATCACTCTGGAAAAATGCGTCACCGGTGGCACGCATCGGATTGCGAGGTTGCGCGAAGAGGTTCATGGTAATAAGACTGCAAACGAGCAGCAGAAGGAATCGGATCGAAAGATGTCGTTTCATGTGTTTAGTGTGGATTTATTAATGTTTCTTTATAGGGTTGCTGCGCGCAAAATTATAAGAAAATGATTTTAAAAATTATCAAAAAAGAATGTCCGAAAGAACATCGAAACAAATTTCCTCCCGTCTTTCTTATAATTTTTTGATTTAATTTTCCTATAATTTTGAGCTATGCGACCACTCAATGTTATACTCCGCTTTTGTTTTCGGTTGTTCGAAATGGTCGCTGCAAAAATAATGAAATAATCGGCAAACTCCAAACGTTGAGCCGAAAAACTGCAAAAAATGCAGTTCCATCGGCCATCGTATTCTTTTTTTCACTATCTTTGCGCCAAAATTAAGCATGAAATGATCAAAGCCCTGATATTTGACTTCGGCAAAGTGCTCGTCGATTACGACTTCACGCACATCATCGACCCACTCTTCGACAATGAAGAGGACAAACAGGAGTTCTACTCCTTCTTCGCTTCATTGGAGTTCGTCAATGAACTGGATCGCGAAGTAACCCCCTTCATCGACATCATCCGCCGCAAGCAAAAAGAGTACCCCAAATACACGATGCAGCTTCAGACCTTCTACGACCGTTATGTGGATTTTGTGACGGGCGAAGTGCCCGGCATGAAATTGCTTCTGAAAGAACTGAAGGCAAGTGGCTACGAACTCTATGGTCTTACCAACTGGAGCAGCAAGGTGCACGAGGTGATGCAGAACTACGACATCTTCAGCCTGCTCGACGGACAAGTCATTTCGTCGGAGGTGCACCTGCTCAAGCCAGAGCCTGAAATCTACGAGCATTTACTCGAAAAGTTCGGTCTCCAAGCCGAGGAATGCGTCTTCACCGATGACAAGGCCATCAATGTAGAAGGCGCCGAGAAGGTTGGTATGCACGGCATCGTATTCCACGATGCGGCACAATATGTACACGAACTAAAAGCAATTATCGAGTAATCCGAATGAAAAGATACATCGGCATCCGATACGCCACCGCCGAACGTTTCGGCAAGCCCATCCCTACCCCCGACCTTCAGTCGGTGGAAGATATCGAGTGCCATGTGACCATCTGTCCGCAGAACCCGTCGAAACTCGACACCTTGCTTGGGCTCATGTCAAGCGGCGAAGAGCAAAGCGAGGACTGTCTGCGGCTTTCGATCTTCACACCTTCAACCGAAGGCTTGCATCCTGTACTTGTTTGGGTGCATGGAGGCGCTTACCTGACGGGAAGCGGGATGTACCAGCGCTATGATGCCAGTGAGATTGCAGAGCGCGGCGGCATCGTCGTGGTCAATATTTCCTACCGAATGGGAGCCTTAGGCTTCTTTTACGAACCGAAGAAAGACATCGTGAACCTCGGCCTGCAGGATCAGGTCTGCGCCCTGCAATGGATTCAGCGGAACATCCGTCTCTTCGGCGGCAATCCCGAACAAGTGACCGTCTTCGGACAATCGGCAGGAGCCCATGCCGTACTGTGTCATATAGCTCAGCAACGTCAAGTCCTCTTCCAAAAGGCCATCATCGCCAGCGCACCTTTTATTCCCGCTTCGGCAAAGGCACAAGCCAAGAGGACTCGCAAGTTCCTTGGTTTCCTTCACGACGACCCCAAGACTGCCCCGCTTACGAAGATGCTCGAAGCACAATACAACGCTTCACACGGCACTCTTAGCGGAATGCCCTTTGCTCCTGTCTGCACCGAAATCAAGGCTCCCGAACATATCATCCCGGGACTGCAGTCCGTCCTCCTTTGGACGCAGCGGGACGATGCACTGCCCTTCGTCCCTTTCCGTTTGCTGAACGGCATCGTGACGAGAATCGTCTTTCGCTGGCCTGCTGGGAAATTTGCAAAGCATCTCGAAAAGAAAGGCGTAAAAACCGAGACATGGCTGCTGGACTGGAGGCATGGACAATCAACCTTCGGGGCAATTCACTGTCTGGAGCTGCCCCTTATCTTCGGAACGTGGGAGCAATGGAAGGACGCGCCCTTCTTAGAGGGAGTGAACAGACAGGAGTATGAAGAAAAAGGCGCTGCCTTCAAGCAGCGCCTCATCGGGTTCGTATCAGCCAAACTTGGCTGATGACACGACTGAAGGGAACGCGGATTATCCGTTGTCGATGTTGGTCATCACGAAGTGGAGGAGCTTCTCGGGTGAGGCCATGAGTTCCTGACGCATGTTCTTGTCGTCAAAGCTCTTGAGATAATGGATGGTGTAGTCGATGATCGAATCGCTGAACACGCCTTCAGAACTGTAGATGACACGATCCTTGTTGAGTTCATCGGCTGCCTCTTCACACGAACCGGGCAACTGCTCGAGTGCTTCCTGCACTTGGCGGTTGCTCTTGTCGTGAATGTTGACACCAAGATCGACGTAAGTACGCTCGGCCACCTCAAGGGCATCGGGCATCTCGAAGCCATGACGAGCGGCACAGCAAAGGGCGGCCATCAGCAGATAGGTGTCGGCCATACCGTCGGAAGCTCGCCATTCGAAGGTCTGCTTGATGGAGAGGTCCTTGTTAAGCGTTTTCTCGCAGGGGTTGACCTTGCTCGACATATCCATTTCGGTCTGCCATCCGAGGGGGACACGCACCAGTGCCGAACGATTACTGAACGACCAGCAGAGTGAAGTCGGAGCCTCCTGATGAGGCACAAGACGCATAAATGAAAGCGGATGAGGATTGCCGAAGGCGGGCAGCGAAGTGCCAGCGTCCATATATCCAGCAATAGCACGGCGCGCATTGTCGCTGAGTTTTCCGTTTTCGAGCGTCATGCTCTTGCCATCCTTGGTGAAGCGGCAATGCACGTGCATACCTGATCCGGCTTTGCCCACGGTGATCTTGGGAGCGAAAGTCAACTCCACGCCATATTGATAAGCCAACTGACGCATGATCCATTTGGCGATGACGAGCTGGTCGGCAGCATCCTCGATGTTGGTGGGCAGGAATTCGATTTCGTTCTGCTCATAGATCTTTCCATCCTCGGTGAAATTACCTACCTCGGAATGTCCGTATTTAATTTCGCCTCCGCACTCGGCAATCAGCTTCATGGCCTCAGTGCGCAGTTCGGCAAACTTGTTGAACGGAGCACTCTCATGATAACCGCGCTGGTCCTCGACCTGATAGAGGCGATCCTGTTCGCCGATGACGTAGTATTCAAGTTCGCCCATTGTCTCCATCTGCAAGCCCGTCTTGCGAACGAAAGCCTCATTGGCCTTGTGCAGGATATACTGAGGTGACGACTCGAAGAACTCGCCATCACGATCGAGGAAAGCACACAGCACGTCGAGCGAAGGTTCTTCGGCAAAGGGATTGACGAAAGCCGTCTTGTAGCGGGGCATCACATAAAGGTCCGAGCGTCCGGCCTCTACAAAGGGGAACAGGCTGGAGCCATCGACACGTTCGCCGGCTTCGAGGATTCCACGCAGATGCTCCTCGCTTTGGATGACAAAATTCAGAGTCTTAAGGCGACCGCCCCAACCGCAATAATGGAAATTGATGAAGCGAATATTGTTCTCTTTGCAATAGTTGATAAGGTCCTCACGGGTGAAATCCTTGGGCTCCTTCTTCAAGAAACGCACCAGAGGATTGGGACTCATCGAAATCTTGGAATTGCTCATAATTCAATTGGAAATTTTGTTTGGAATAAGTGATTGTGGTTACAAAGGTACGGATAAACATTCATTTTGCCAAACATCGGTACGTTTTTCATGCTTTTTCCGATGCCTTCGGTAACAAAATGCAAACAGAGATTACATTTATCAAAAATAATCCAAAAATAATCCGCAAAGACTTTGGAAAGAACGCAAGAAATCATTATCTTTGCCCACGAAAAAGGAATTTATGACTTAACCCCCACATTTATGAAAGCATTATTTATCGGAGGAACTGGCACGATCAGTTCGGCGATTACAAGACTGGTGGCACAGACACCTGGCTGGGAACTCTATCTCCTGAATCGCGGCACACGCCAAAATGAGGTACCTAAAAACGTAAAAACCATCATCGCAGACATCAATGACGAGGCCGCTGCCGAAATGGCACTCGCAGGCATGTCGTTCGATGTGGTTTGCGACTTCATCGGCTTCGTTCCCGAACAGGTGGAGCGCGACTATCGACTCTTCAAGGGTCGCACGAAGCAATTCATGTATATCAGTTCGGCCTCCGCCTACCACAAGCCGCTCTCCTCGCCCATCATCAACGAAGGCACCACGCTGGCCAATCCATATTGGCAGTATTCACGCGACAAGATTGCCTGCGAGGAACTGCTGATGCGCCACTACCGCGAAGAGCAATTCCCCATCACCATCATCCGCCCCAGCCACACCTATTGCGAACGCGGCGTACCGACAGCCGTTCATGGACAAAAGGGCAGCTGGTCGGTACTGAAGCGTATGCTCGACGGCAAACCTGTCATCATCCCTGGTGATGGCACTACACTCTGGACCCTGACGCACAACTCTGATTTCGCCAAGGCATTCGTCGGTCTGATGGGCAACAAGCACGCCATCGGCGAAGCGTTCCAGATCACTGGTGACGAAAGCCTTACATGGAATCAGATCCACGAGATCATTGCCTCCATCTTAGGTGTCGAACTGAAGGCTTATCACGTCTCATCGGACTTCCTGGCAGCCGTGGGTCCGCAGTATGACCTCTGTGGCAACCTGCTTGGCGACAAGGCCTGCACCGTAATTTTCGACAACACAAAACTGAAACGTGCTGTGCCTGGATTCGTAGCTACCACACGTTTCGACCAAGGGGCACGAATGTCTATCGAACACATCTTCAGTCATCCCGAACTGCAACAGGAGGAACCCGAATTTGACGCGTGGTGTGACCGCATCATCGAAGCTTTAGAAGAAGCGAAAGGAAAAATATTATCTTAGGGATTTTAAGGGATTCTAAGAGATTTTGGGGGATTCTAAGGGACGATAGTTAAATTAACACTTAACAAATAACAATTGTTGGTTCGACCCGAACCGTTCAAGGCAAAGGTGATGTCCCCAAATATCCCTTAATATCCCCAAATATCCCTTAATATCCCCAAATATCCATTTATGATAATAGGTATCGATCTGGGCATCAGCGCCACCAAAATCATTGCACTGAAAGGTAAAGAGACCTGTTGCGAAGAAATCTGGGAAGATAGTTTCTCGGAGGACAAGCTGCAGGACTATCTGAAACGTCATCACATCGAAACTGCCGGCATCGAGCATTTCGCCTTGACAGGAGTGGGCAATGATCAGTTTGGAGACTCGCTCCTCGGCAAACCCGCACTTCACGTGGATGAGTTCGATGCCAATGCCAAAGCTGCACGCTGGCTTTGCAAGGACGAGACATTCATCGTCGTGTCACTGGGCACTGGCACCAGTTTTGTACTGCTTGATGGCCCGACATCGATGCACCTCGGAGGCAGTGCGCTTGGTGGAGGTTCGCTCTATGGTCTGTTCCGACTGATGCTTCCCGGTGTGGATTATTCGCAGTTCCGTTCATTGGCAGCGAAAGGTTCCTTGTCAAATATCGACCTCGAGATAGGAGACGTCAGCAAGGAAGCCTTGCCTAATCTTCCCCTCGACGTGACAGCCACCAACTTCGGCAAAGCGAGTCCCGAATCCAAGCCCGAAGACATTGCCGCCGGACTCGTGAACCTCATCCTGCAGAACATCGGCGTCATGGCTCACCTTGCAGGCAAGGGATACGGCATCCGTAGCTTCGTCTGCATCGGTCGAATGACCACCCTGCCCCATGTCCGTGAGATATTCGATCGCCTGGAGCGACTCTACAAAATCCGTCTACTCATACCCAAGGATGCAACCTATATGACTGCCATAGGGGCTGCTCTTACCCCACATTAATCCCCATTATTATGAAAAAAGTATTTATGACTCTGATGCTGCTGTGCTGCACCCTGGCAGCTATGGCACAGTATGCTCGCATCAACGACATTCCTTACAGCACAGACCCTGACCCATACGCCCAGGAGCGTTGCAAACTCGACGTTTATTATCCCACCGATGTGAAGGATGCTCCCGTAGTGGTTTGGTTCCACGGTGGTGGCCTCGAAGCCGGCAACAAGCACATCGATGCAGAACTCGAGAACTGCGGCTACGTAATCGTTTCGGTCAACTATCGTCTTCTTCCCAAGGCAACCATCGACCAGTGTATCGACGACGCTGCTGCTGCCGTAGCATGGACGTTCAAGCATTGCACCGAATACAATGGCAGTACGAGCAAAATCTTCGTGACCGGACATTCGGCAGGTGGTTACCTGACTGATATGGTTGGCCTTGACAAGCATTGGTTGGCAAAATATGGCGTAGATGCCGACTCGATTGCTGCTTTGGTACCATTCAGTGCCCAGGTGCTCACCCACTACAACGTACGCAAGTTGCGCGGACTAACTCCCTTTCAGCCCGTCATCGACGAGTATGCGCCGCTCTCGTTCTGCCGTCCCGATGCACCTCCCATTGTAATTATTTCGGGCGATCGCGAACTCGAACTCTACGGACGTTACGAGGAGCAGGCCTACTTCTGGCGTTTGCTCAAGATGGTAGGCCACAAGGATGTGGAGATCTACGAGATGCAAGGCTACAACCATGGCGAAATGGCCCATCCTGCCTATCATATCCTGAAGAAGACCATCAAGCGAATCTGCGGGAAATAAACGATTGGAAAAGCCACGCACTTACATAGCCATTGATTTGAAGTCGTTCTACGCATCGGTCGAATGCGTAGAGCGACATCTTGACCCTCTCACGACCAATCTGGTGGTGGCCGACACGAGTCGCACCGAAAAGACCATCTGCCTGGCCGTCTCGCCTTCGCTCAAGGCATACGGCATTTCGGGACGCGCCCGTCTCTTCGAAGTCATCCAACGGCTCAGGGAAGTCAACAACCAACGACGCCTCCATTCGCCTGGCTTCCTGCTCACAGGCAAATCGACCTCCGACATCGAACTGCGCCAGCATCCCGACTGGGAAATTGATTACATTGCTGCCACGCCGCGCATGGCCTACTACATCGAATACAGCACTCGCATCTACAAGACCTACCTCAAATACATAGCTCCTGAAGATATCTACGTCTATTCCATCGACGAGGTTTTTATCGATGCCACACAATACCTGCAGTCGTACAAGATGACGGGGCACGAACTGGCGCGCAGGATGATTGCCGATGTGCTCCGAACTACGGGCATCACCGCCACGGCAGGCATAGGCACCAACATGTATCTCTGCAAGATTGCCATGGACATTGTGGCCAAGCACATCCCGGCCGACAAGGATGGCGTTCGTATTGCCGAGCTCGACGAGATGTCATACCGTCGGCAACTCTGGGACCACCGTCCGCTCACCAGTTTCTGGCGCGTTGGCAAAGGTATTGCCCAAAAACTGGAATCGTATGGCATCGATACGATGGGAAAGATTGCGCGCTGTTCGCTTCGAAATGAAGAACTCCTTTACAATCTCTTTGGCGTCAATGCCGAACTCCTCATCGACCATGCCTGGGGCTGGGAACCCTGCACGATGGAAGCCGTGAAAGCATATAGGCCCGAAAACAATTCGATGAGCCACGGACAGGTGTTGCAGAGCGCCTACGACTGCAAGAAAGCGCGTGTCGTGGTGCAGGAGATGGCCGATGCCATTGCCCTCGAACTGGTTGACAAACGCCTCGTCACCAACCAAATTGTCCTGACCATCAGCTACGACAGCGAGAGTCTTTCTGACCCCACAATTCGCGTCAATTATCATGGCCCCGTCACGACCGATTACTACGGACGACAGGCTCCTAAACATGCCCATGGCTCGGCAAACCTCGAACGAATGACTTCCTCTTCGCGGCTGATTACCGAGGCTGTAATGTCGCTCTACGACCGCATCATCAATCCTAACCTGCTGGTCCGTAGGATTAACCTCACAACCAACAACGTCGTGGAAGAATCGAAAGCAAGCGAACTCAACACGCCCATCCAGCTCGACCTCTTCACCGATTACGAGGAACTTGAAAGAAAGAGGAACGAAGAAAAGGCTGCGCTCGAAAAGGAACGCAAGATGCAGGAAGCCGTGCTAAGCATCAAGAAGCGCTTTGGCAAGAACGCCATCCTGAAAGGCATCAACTATGAGGATGGAGCAACAGCCAAGGAACGGAATCAGCAAATCGGAGGACACAAGGCATAACGTATTATATGGAAGAATACGAAGACATCATCAACCTGCCGCATCACGTTTCGAAAGTTCATCCGCAGATGAGCATGATGAACCGTGCCGCCCAGTTTGCACCCTTCGCTGCCCTGACGGGACATCACGCCGCCATCGACGAGGCTGCAAGAATCTTTGAAGAAGAAACCCCCTGAATCCATGCAAGCAAGAAACCTGACCGAAGGAAGCATCCTGCGCAACATCATCACCTTCTCTCTGCCCTATCTGCTCTCCTATTTCATGCAGATACTCTATGGCATGGTGGATCTCTTCATCGTCGGCCAATACTGCGGAGTAGCCAGCATCACGGCGGTCAGCATCGGCTCGCAGGTGATGCACATGCTCACAGTCATCATCATCGGACTGTCGATGGGGACGACGGTGGTCGTGGGACAAGCCATCGGAGCCCGCAACGACCGAAAGGCTGCTGCCGTGGTCGGCAACACCATCTCGCTCTTCATGATGTTCGCCCTCTTCCTCACCGTGGTTCTGGTTGCTGGAGCCAAGGGCATCGTCAGCCTCATCGAGACACCGATTGAAGCTGTCGAAGGCACCGAAAACTACCTTTACATCTGCTTCATCGGCATCCCGTTCATCGTGACATACAACATCATCGCGAGCATCTTCCGTGGCTTGGGCGACACGAAGAGCCCGATGTACTTCATCGCCATCGCCTGTGTCGCCAACATCGTGCTCGACATCCTCTTCATCGGTGTCCTTCACTTCGATGCTGCGGGAGCAGCCTTGGCCACAACGCTTGCACAGACGCTGAGCGTCATCATCTCGCTCATCATGATACGCCGACGCCGCATCATCGTCCTCCATCGCAATGAACTCCGTCCGCATCGCGCCGAGATGGGAGCCATCCTGAAGGTGGGCATTCCCGTGGCACTGCAGGACGGGTTCATCCAGGTGGCGTTCATCGTCATCACCGTCATTGCCAATATGCGCGGCCTAAACGATGCAGCAGCCGTAGGAATTGTCGAAAAGGTAATTGGTGCCCTGTTCCTTGTGCCTTCGGCCATGCTCTCGGCGGTGAGTGCCATCGGCGCACAGAATGTGGGTGCGGGCAAGATGCCGCGCGCCAAAAGCACACTTTGGCAGGCCATGCGCATCACGGTAGCCTACGGCATCATCCTCTCCATCGTCATACAATTTACTGCCAACTGGGTGGTCGGCATATTTACCGACGATCCGAATGTCATCATTTCGGGTGGGCAATATCTCCGTTCCTACATCTGGGACACAGGATTGGCGGGCATTCACTTCTGCTTCAGCGGATTTTTCTGTGCATGTGGTGCCTCCACCATTTCGTTCATCCATAACATCTGTTCCATCGTGCTCGCCCGCATACCGCTCAGCTACCTCTTCTCGATCAACTATCCCGACACGCTCTATCCGATGGGCATAGCCACGCCTCTCGGTTCCCTCGTCTCGGTCATCATCTGCGTGGGATTCTACTGGTATTATTATCGAGGAAAATGAAGCATATTTCGGAAATATCTCGACGATATTGACATCTTCCCCTTCTGGCACGGCATAGTACCAACTATAGCTGAAAAATTCTAATTATTGGATATTTTAGGGTTTCAAACTAACTTCAAAGATATCCACGCAATTGCCACCAACTTTGCTATGACCTTGTGAAGTGGTAAAGACATAGCGACCATCTTTCGACACTTCGAGACCAACGGGATAGCTGTCGACAGATATGGATGTGACAACGCTCATAGTCTTTGAATCTACCACATAAAGGGATGAACTGGAATTGCAAGCCGCATAGATGTAACGGCCATCCGGCGAAAACTCGATAGTACGAGTGCCACCACCCACCTTGCAGTTTTGCCATCCAGATAGTGAGGTCGTCTTGGTTGTTGAAGATTTGAGGGCTGGAATAGCATTAAGGAATGTGGGAAGTGGCATACGTTGGATGTAGCCATCGCGATTGATGCTTAGATAGATGTAGCCATCGCGGATAAGGAGATGGCGAAGGTTGGGCATGTTGCCTGTAATACGTCCGAGATACTGCATATTCTGAAGATCCACCACGGCAATACCGTAGCCTCCAGCCATGCAGCCAACCAGCAGAAAGTGGTTGTCAGGTGTGAAAGCTGTTCCTCGCAGGCAATAACCACTATTATTATCTCGGTCAACCGACTCGGTCAAGCTGTGGTTCAATTTCAATTGATAGTCGATAACCGCGAGATAGATGTAATGCCAATCGAAAGGATTCTCACGTTCTATGTTGATGATGCCCACGGTATTGTTACCCCAATGCGAAATAGCGACAAATTTGCCATCTGACGAAGTGGCAATCATCTTTGGCAGCGGGCCTGTATCCATGAGTCGGATGATAGAATCGGTTTCGGTGTCGATAATAGCTACAGCAGAAGGATCTTGGGCATTGATGTCATAGTTTCGTCGATAGTAAGGTATCCAAAGATACTTGCCACCATGTGAGAAAGTGCTCTCTACGGGTTTCCCGAAAAAAGCGCCCCAACCTCCAAAGGGAGAGGCTGGGTGCTTTTCATCCGGCAGGTAGTGTGTGAATTCGTAGAATGGCTTGAACTTGCTTCCTAATAATATGGTATCAGCGTCAGTGTATTTGTGACGAATTACCTTCTTCTTCTCATTCGTCTTGAAATCATACACTACAGTCGTGGCACCTTCGAGGGAATTGACATAGTACTTAGTACCATTGGGATGCATGTTAACTGACTTAGGCGAGTTGATATCTGTGTCGGCAGTTACGGTCTCACTTGGTGAATAGTTCTGTTTCTTGTTTATCAATTTGATGCTAAAGGTGCTGTCTTTGTTGAAGGCAATGGTACCTATAGCAGGATGTACCGCAATCTGGGCTTGGGCTGAGAAGAAGACAAGAATAGCTACGAGAAATGCTAGTAGTCTCATTTTGGAAAGAGTTAAGTTATAATATAAAAAAGGGAAATGAATAAATTACTTATTGTATTCTACGGTATTCTAATTGTTCAATGGTCAACCCAGAAAGATCGGTAATCATTCTTAAATAATCTACAATAATATTCTCACGGATAAATAAACCGTTCGTTTCATCTTCGACAACTATAGGCTTGTCTTTCCAGAAAGTTACTACATATTGATTCTTCACACGACCTCCGAAAGCGTTTTCGGCTTCGACCTCATATATTTCCCAATCTAAATACTTCGAATACGTAAAGTGTCCTTCAGATTTTGCCAATTCTCTCATTTTCTCTTTTGAAACTACACTTAGTAATTTAGCAGTTGAGGGGGCAGACAGATTCTGAACAACGTACTCATAACCAGCTTTACTATAACTTTGACTTATAGATTTATTACTCTCGTCTCCAGAACCACTACAATACATTAATACCATGATAATACCAAGAAATATCAATACATTGAATAACCTTCCAGCCCAATAGAAGATTTTTAATCTCCTTAAGTTGTCTTTTGCTTCTTTATTACCTTGAGCTGCGGCTTTTGAAAACCATTCTTTAGCAGCTTCGTCATTCTCTTTTACTCCCTTGCCGTTCGCATAACAAACACCCAACATATTTTGAGCTTCAGAAAGTCCTTGACTTGCAGCTTTCTTAAACAGTCTAAAGGCCTCATCATAATTGACGTCTGTCTCTTCTCCGTTAAAATACATACATCCTAGATTATAGGCTTCAACCGCATCATCCGACCTTTTAGCGGCACTCCTAATTCTCTTTTTGGGTTTAGTCTTGGGTCCTTCACTCATTTCATTACTCACATTTGTTCCGCAATTACTGCAAAACAAAGCACCCTGTGACATCTTTGTGCCACATTTGGGACAATATTTAATGTTCTCTTCCATTGTTAAATATTTATTTTAATTATTGTCTTTGTATATAATTGATTTTTCCCCTTCTTAAGTGCAAAATGGATTGGCTCGTTAAGCTTCAGCTACTTCTATTATTCTTTTAATCTAAAAACTATAGGTAGCATGTATTTTACACGTACAGGTTTACCATCTAACATTCCCGGTTTCCACTTTGGCATCTCTTTGACCAAACGTATCGCTTCATTGTTTAAGTCATCAATAGGAGACCTGATTACCTGAATATTGGAAGTAGATCCATCTTTCTCAATTACAAACGAAAGAAGAACACGGCCCTGAATGCCCCTTTCAGCAGAAAAGGTAGGGTAGCGAAGGTTCTTGTCGATGTACGCCAACAGGGCTTTAGACCCACCTGGAAACAATGGTTCATCTTTCACGTAATTATAAATAACATCATCTTCATATTGATTCATGCTCTCTATTTGTGTCATAGTCATGCCTTTTTGACTCACTGCTCGCACAGAAAGACCTTTGTAACGATCGCGTATATCTGCTTTAAAAAAATCTTCATGAATTAAGAGGCTGTGTGCGTTCCCTCTTACTTCGGAGCTTAGATTCGAGGTCCAGAAAAAACCATACCCTGCTCCACCAGCTAGATTAGCTAGTTCAAGACCATATTCAGTCTTTAAGCCAGCAAATGGCAGAAATAACTCACCACCATTTTTCCCTTTTAGAGAGATTCCACTTATTTCATACTCCAAAGTGCAGTTATTAACCAATTCTGTTATTTGCTTAAATGAGGGCATACACCACGAATTGCCCCATTTTACATGAGCAACGTCATATTTCGTGTTATTAATGTTACTCCCTATGTTTTGGTAAGAACCTACATCATCGTTGTATGCGTATGTGGACTTGCTGTATCGCCCTTTTTCCTCAGTCTCTCCCCATGCATAATATCCACCTCGATCCTTTGGCTTAGAAGCTCCAACGTTGCAGCAAGCCCATAACGTGCCCGATGGCAGTCCAAGGTCAATCATGTGAGGATGATTACCATCTGGGCATTGTTTGTAAGATTGAATATCGCTGGAAGATGATTTGGATGAGCGCGTAGATGTAGTTTGTTCACTATATGAAGATGTCTGTGTGCTATTTTTATTGCTCGTCATTCCTGTTTGACTCACAGCCCGTACAGGATGGCCAAAATATTGGGTGCAAGTTACATAACTGCTCCAACCGTCCGAAAAAAACTGAAAGCCAGTTGCTCCATCACTAGCGAGAACCGAAGACCAGTAGAACCCCCATTTTCCCACACTATTGTTTGTCGGACGGCGACCAGCCGCAGGCATAAAGATTGTTTTCCCATTTGGACCCTTGACGAGAATACCATTTATGCCATTTCTATTAGTCCAAGTCTGAGTACACTTAGAAACTAATTCATTAAATTGTCTGCGAGAAGGCATTTTCCAAGAATTGCCCCATTTCGTATTAGCAACATCATATCTGGTGCCAGAGATGTCTGACCCGATGTATTTACAATTGTTTGTACTGCTTCCGTAGGCGTATGTATCCCAATTGAAATCGGTCTTTGTCTCTGTCTCTCCCCAAGCATAATAGTCGCCATAGTCTTCAGGTTTGGAAGCTCCCACATTGCAACAAGCCCATAACGTGCCAGAGGGCAGACCAAGGTCAATCATGTGGGGATGATTTCCATTTGGGCATGATGATGTTTGTGCATTACTTGTAGTAAAAGCCAATAATACTATTAAGCTATCAAATATTCTTTTCATATTGTTTTTAGTTTAATTGGGTTATTTTGTTTCATAGTATGTCTTGAAATAATTAGAACAGATGAGGAATGTTAATTTGATAATGCCTTATCTACTGTATTCTGGACATAATTTACTTTCTCTTTCATTTCATATGCGAGGTTATCATGCAGTTCTGATTCTTCTATGAAACCATATTCTCTATATATTTTAGCTTCTTTTCTACATATTTGAATGTATTCATTTGCGGATTTATTCATTATATTTAAGTTATTATAAAGTGCAAAAATATCTCGACTACCCTGCATGCAGTTCATAATACCTTGAACACAACTATTATAATTAGTATTAGCCTGTAGCAGTTTCATATCTAGCTGATCTAACTGATCTTGAACTGATGGAGGAATACTTTTTGAAGGTTCTTGTGTATTCCCAGAATTGTAATCATCCAAAGAAGGGGGTGAAGGAGTCAACTCTTCAGAGTCAGAATCATAGAAATGATAAAAGATTCCGACCAGAAAACAATAGCCATTATGCTAACCCATCTTTTCACTGACGTACCTTTATCTATTTCATTTAACTGTTCGGCTTCCGTCTTGCCATTGCGTTGTTTCTTTTCTATGGGTTATGTTACTTGCTCACTGACGTACATAGCCTTTTCTGTTCTTGGAGTTGGTTCAAATACAGTATGAAGTTCTGCGGATGCAGGAATCTGATTAATTTCATGCTCATTCTTTTTTGTCATGACAGATTCCATCGCTGGCATTTTATCCCCACATTTGTTGCTGTATGTAGCACTAATGGGCAACATATTGCTACACTTTGGACAATACTTATTTTTATTGTCTTCCATAGATTCTTGTTTTTTTTGGTAGTATTCGATAATTCTTGTCTCAGTGTATTCTTCGTGAATGTCAATATCTCCCTCCATCTCCGCTTTTGAATCATAGACGACGCTTCTTTCAATCCAGTTACCATAATCATCAAACTTGGTATAATTATATTCGATGATTTCATGATAAGCCGAATTCGAAAATTCTATCAAATGATTATTGGCATCATATTCAAGATTTCCTTCGGTTCCTCCATCTGGGCCTTGATAAGATATGTATTGGAGTCTATTTTTGTTATTGACATCGTAAGTGCACGTAATACTTTCATCAAGTTCTTCTGGAATAGGAATGGAATAATCATGCATGATGATTTGTGTTATCAATCCATCTGAATTTATTGAATAGTTCTTAATCTTCAGTTGGTCTTTTCCCTTAATGTTTATGCACTTTCCATCCTTATTATATTCAAAAACATAGCTATTTAGTTCAGTCAGTTTACCTTCTCTATTAAACACGGCTATTTCAGGGGCAAGTAATGCGTCATAAAGAATGCCTGTTATTTCAAAAGATTTGACTGGACCCACAATATCACATATTATTTTATCGCATGTTTCTGTGGAATTTGATGAAGGATTCTCGTTATTAGTCTCAGATGAAGGTCCTTTCTTATTCAGGAATAAAACGGCCGAAGCTATTACTAAAGCACAAGCAAGGATACCGACTAAATAATGTGTTTTCTTTCTTTCACTATGATTGCTTTTCATAATGATTCGTGTTTATGTGTAACGTTCCTTCAAACAATCTTGAGGAATTCGACTAATCAAAAAGTGATAATGTCCCCAATATCTTTCTTCACATAATCACAATGTTTGTTATCAGTCAATAATTCGACACATTCATCAGAAACATAGTCGCGTAATTGGTCGAGAGAGCACTCCTCAAGTTCACCAAGATCTATACTTGATAAACAGCATATAATACCTTTCTCTGATAATCCAATCTTTAGTGTTCTATAATAATCATCAAAATCATCAGGTTCAAGCTGATATTCTTCAGGATGAAGATTATAGTATTCGTCGTTTCTTAGCAAATACTTAGCTATTTCTGTAATGGAATTCTTATTTATCAATCTGTCTTCAACACATTCTGATTTAGCAATATCGTAAGTAATGTATCCATCATTTCCATCGCCAGAATATTCAAACTCTTGACGGGAGATAGTATATTCAAATGTAATGTACTTCTTAGTAGAAGCAAGGACTGTAACTTTAGCTTCAACTTCTCGAACCCATATTTGATTGTCATAATCAAATTCGGGTGTAAAATCTAATTTCTTTTCATATAAATCCTTCAAAACGGCATTAATGTTTGAGGTTCCTAAAATTTCAAGTTTATCGTACTCATCAAGATTAATTCTCTGTAGTATTCTTGATTGTAATTGCGTTGGTTCTACTCCATTGATTGACACAGGCCATGCTATGTCAAGAGAAAGAACTTCATAATATTTCCAACCATCATTTTCAGAATTTCTTATAGTGTAACTGCCTTTGTATTGAATATTTCCTATTTCAATTCGGGGATTATTCGCATTAAATCCAGTACTCCTTAAATAATAAATTAGTCCAGCCAATACAATTACTGCACAAGCGATAATACCAGCGTACAAAGGAGTTTTCGATTGCCTCTCAGCTTTTCGTGGCATTGAAGAGTTGTTGGACTCTTCGTTAGGAGCAGTCTTGTGAATATTCGAACCACTTTCCTGTTCTTGAGTTTCAGTCTCAGCAGAACCAACCTTACAGCCGCAACTCATACAGAAAATATCTCCTGGTCGAATACTATTGCCGCAATTGGGACATTTAATCACTTGTTCAACTTTCTGACCGCAGTAAGGACAAAATCTCGAACCCTCTTGAATCTCTTTCTCGCAATGATTACATTTCATAATGGTAAATGTTATTAGTTTAATAATCTTTTATTGTTTTCTCAAGTAATGACCATCTCCATAATCAATACGGCGATTTTGTTCGTCAATATCATAGGTGATAGTGGTTCCTCCCGCAATTGGATAACGCGCCCTTATCACTCCATCTTCTACATAATAGGTCCCCTCATCAACTTGATTGTTATCGACATCTATTGATCTGATCTTACCCGTTTTTTGGTTTATCTCCAAACGTACCGTGAAATAAGACACATTACCTAAAATGTCCATAGAAAACCGTCCACTCCAAGTTCCGTTTAACCATTCTGGTCCGTATGAATTGGTTTCAATGGCAGAAGAAGTGACATTTTCATCGCTATTGTAAGAATTAGAACTATAATCGCCATTGCTTGAAGAACAAGCGGTGTAGAATACAATGGTTACTATTACGACCATTGAATAAACCGAGTAACGTAAATCCTTTGAAAATGAATTGTTCATAATAATTAATTTTAGTATATAATTAGTAATTGTGTTAACTTGTAATTATGGCAAGATACCGAAACATAGCTCGAACAAAAGACTATATACGTATATACAAATCATTATATTCAAGTGGTTTCATGATTGTCATTGTTAAGCTGTTCCTTTTGCTTTACTTGATCAACCCATGATTGATACTCATTTTCCCTGTTAGTTATAAATTGATTCAATCTTTCCTTGCTTATTCGCGCCATCTTCTTCGCACTAATTTTACCTTCGTAAAACTCTAATAATTCTTTAAATTGCTCTTCAAATGCATTTTTACTCATTTCAGTTATTGATGTTTTTGCATTTGAACTATTATCCACAATCCAATCGGGTTCGGTTAATTGCAAAATGTAAAAAAACTTTCCGGAGTGTTCAAGTAAAAACCGAAGCTTATTGACCTCAGTATAGGTCATTTGACCTTTGACCTCGATATATAATTCATCATTATTTATTGACGTTAACTTTAAATCAGCTTTATGTATATGATTATCTTTTTTGATGAAATAACAACCTTCAACATCTGCTGGAGATTCAAGCTTGGTTTCATCGACTCCATTTGTTGCCAAATACCAACGAACAACTCTCTCTGTGAAAGGCGTTCTGTCGGAAAAGTTGATTTCATTAATTTCTCTAATATGAATTTTATACATCATAATATCTTACTATTTTGATAATTAAATTTATTGTCCTCTTTTTCATAATGAAATAGACAATAGGGACTATATTACTTCAAGAAACGCACTCGGCACATACGCCGTAGCGATGATACATAATCCTTGTAAGGTAATTCCAACTCGCTGTTGTCCATGCCAACGTGAAACAATACCAACAATGCCCTTGAAATCACCTTTTATGACCCGTACTTTTTGACCCGTTTGGAAATTGGAGATGTTTGCTGGGGCGACAAGGATGTCCTTCGCATGGGAATTACAAACGATTCGTAAATTCTCAATCTGCGAATCGGGCACTATAAGAGGTTCCTTGGTTCCATCATGATGTTGGTTATAGTAAAAGCGGAGATAGTGAAGATCCTTTTTATCGTATGCATAGATCTTTGCCATCTCTTCTGTTGTGTGTATAAAAAAAATGTTGGGAAGAAGACTCACCACTTGGTGAATCATCTTCCCATCTTTATTCTTCTTCTCTATAGTAGATGTGGGATAAAAGGCTTCAGTACCTTTATTAACTATGTATTCGTAAGCTTTTTTCTCTCGACCATACGTCGTACGCATCGCGTACCAATGAACATCTGCAGAATTATATGTATTTGTTGTCTCGGTAACTGGCTGAACATTCTTGGTGGACACCCCATCTGTTGTAGATTCGGGGAGCGCAATGGGTTCTAGGCCATTACATGGTGGAGAATCTTCATCTCCTGGAATAGAATTCACATTAAGCAATGTGTTCATATCTTAGGCTAAATTTTAGCCCCTTTTTCGCGGCATACGAAAAGCGCGGTCACTTATGTTGTCTGCTCTTCGTATCGAGGCCCTAGCACTGCCTTTTTAGCGGAACAGGCAACGTCAGAGCCACGCCGATATGAACACATACATCCCAATAATCCTTAAGGATATAGCATCCTTAAAAGATTAAAGAGATGTGAATGAACACATCCCGAGGACATCTACCGTTGCAATGTTCGAGGCTAAAAGTGGTAAATTTGCTAGATTTCCGATACGAACTCAAACAAAGCGTAGTAAAAACGCCTAAGTATGTCATGGTTTTATAGTCTCCCTTACAAATCTAATGGAAATACCAATTAAAATATAAGGGTCTTATAAATCCATTGCAAAAATATTAAATAATTATTATATGCGATAACCTCTACCCCCTTTTTTTTCTATAAATAATAAAAAATTAATGACAGAATGATAAAATGGGAAGTAAAGGTTACAAAATTAGATGATACTCCATGTACTCGAATTAGTTTATGATTCTCTTTATCTCTTATTTTGCATGTCTAGTTCGTAGGCGTGCAATTTCCAATTATTTATCATGAGGATTGGTGAATTCAGCTTTGAAATTATTTTCATTCGTTGAGATTTATTCTAAGACCGATACTTATTGTGAAGTCCCAAGGTTTGTCTGTATAAGCGGAGTGCACGCCACTTCCATTGTCGAAGTGATACGATGCTCCAGGCTCAGCATATAGGCCGACACCTTTTTTCGTCTGGTATTCGATGCCCGCTGATGCGTTGGTGCTGAATACCGGGCGATTTTCTTTCACCGATTCGGTAAACGTATTGATACCCGATGCCCGCTCAATCTCCAGCTTGCCTTTCACGAGTTTCTCAATCTCACCGCCTGCCACGGCATAGACATTGACGTGGTCGTTCTGCCACCAGATGCTATAGCTTGCCGCAAGAGGAATGCCCAGATAATGCAACTTCTGCTCGGCTGATCGAATAGTCGAACCATAAACGACGTATGTATCGGAGTGCAGATAACTATAGGTGATGCCCGACAGGAGGCTCCAACGTTCGTCCAAAACGTATCGCACCGAAATGCCGAATCTGAGTGGCTTGTGATGCTTCTCTTCAGGGAGTTCATCGGGCTTTTCTTGGGGTGGATTATTTCCGTAAACCGGGTCCGATTGAGGTGCCATCGGATTAGCTGCCTGGCCTGAATAATCGCCACTACTGGAAGACAAACTATTCAGCGAAAGATTTCCACCTCCTCCATAATAAGCCCCGATGCCCCAACCAGTGTGCATCGAACGGTAATTGCGCTTCGGCCGAACATTCATGGCTAAATGTTCGAATTCATGCGTGGTGACATTCTGCGCCATGTCATCGTCCTTCGTCACACTATTGGTGTGGTCTTCTCTCATCTGTGCTTCGTCATCTTTCGCCTCATCGACAGCTTCGTTGCGCTGAGCTTCGTCTGGCTGAACTTCTGTATGCCAGGGAATCATCGCTGAGGGTGCCTTTTGAAAATCGGAGGATTTCCTGTTGGTCCTCTCAGACGAAGCTTCGGCGAGTTGTTCTGCTCGAAGCTGAGGCGTTTGCTCGTCCCAAGATTCAGTGGCACCTTCATGCTCGACCTCAGTCTCAACGATAGCAGGTTGTATAGGCACAATCTCTCTGTTCCATTCATGGATAGCTACCCCGCTGGCAAGAGCCAAGGCTGCCAGAGCTGCCACCCTTTGCCAACCATTCATCGGCACAATGGATGCTTTCTTCAATTCGGAAGCAGGCATGACACCACGGCGCGACATCTCCTGCTTGATGTCGTCGAGCAAACCTTCGGGCGCCTTCTTACGGAAGCCACTCGACAGGTCCTTTACGTCTTTCATCCATTTATCGTTCATACCAGCTTCGATTTATATTCTTTAATAAGGTGTGCAAGCATATTCTTCGCCCGATGCAGTTGCGAGGCAGAACTGTCGGGCTTGATGTGGAGCAGCTCTGCAATCTCCTTGTGGCTCTTCCCTTCGATGACGTAGAGATTGAGCACCGTGCGGTAGCCCTCGGGCAATTTCCGGAGGAGTTGAACCAGCTCGCCATGCGTCAGCTCATCGGTATCGGGGTCCTCGTCGGGAAGGTCAGGGAGTTCGGTGTCAAAAAGTAGCGGGTCGTTCTTCTGTCGTCGCAGCAGCTGCAGACTCTCATTCACCGCAATGCGTGTCATCCAGGCTTGCAGCGAACCGCTGCCACGATACTTGAACGAAGAAATCTGCGTGAAAATCCGGATGAAACTCTCCTGCAGCACATCCTTCAAGTCCTCGTCGTTGGAGATATACCGGTAGCAAACACCCGTCAGGTAGTCGGCATAATGGGCATACAAGGCATCCATCGCCGAGGAATCGCCTCGTCGAAACAGGTCGAGTATGTATTGCTCGTTATCTCTTCCCGGTATATTCATTTTTATTTGTGCACCTCGACATTCAGCTCAGTGCCAGGCCAACCAATGTGGAACAGGTTCAAACGAATAGTTTCCCCATTCTGCCCTTTAAATGCAGGAAAAAGGGAAACCTTGCATGGAATAATTAAAAAATTCAATAGAATGAAAGGGAATGACAGACTCAGACTCACCGCAGCTTTGGATAAGAAAGCTGCAATGAGTTGAAGATGTTCTGCCAAATCATGTAGGCACCCATCACAATGCCCGATGTGGGATGCAGGAAGGTCATAGCCACCCAGATGGCGAGGATGGTATTCTTTTGTCCAAGGCTCTGCCCTGCACTCAGGCGGTCGTCGCAAATGTCGCCGAACTTCTTGCCCGTCCAAAAATTCTCGAAGCAGAGCAGTGCGGCAAACAGGCAATAAAAGAGGGTGGTAGGCACATCGAGCAGGCTCATAGAGATGATGCGAAGCACCTGGGCGGTATTGATCATGACGCAGAATGCCCAAAGATAGAAACTCTTGTCTTTGGCGAAACGAGCCACCCAGCGATGGACGGAAGGCGTAAATTCGCGCATGAGAATCGACATGAGCAACGGGACAATAATGACGGGGAAAACCTTGGCAAAAATCTTTCGGAAAAGGGTCCAGAACGTGAGTTCAGCACTATTCTGCGCAACAATTGGGAAAAGTGCAGGAATGAGTAAAGCAGCAAAGAGCGAAGAAAGTACGGCATACGTAGTGGCACTGGCTGCCTTGCCTCCAAGTTTGGCCGACATGACTGCCACGGCTGTAGCCGTCGGACAAAGCAGGCAAACCAGCGCACCTTCCCACAGACCATTGGTCCAAACGGGCAAGCCCGCCCAAAGGAGCACAGCAATCATCGCTAATCCGCCCCCAAACTGATACACGAAGCAATAAACGAGCCACTTCTTCGGGAAAAGGTCGCGCGGATTGATCTTGCTGAACTCCAGAAACAGCATCAAGAAGAGCAGATAGGGCAACGATGATGTCACCCCATGAACCACCGTTCGCCGAGCCACTGGGTCAACAAAAAGTGCATCGGCCACAAAGTAACCGAACACACCAAGACTCATCGCCACGACGAGCAGCCACTTCTTGATGAATGGAAATAATTTCGGCATATCTGTTTGAGAAAGATAGAAAGCTCGCCGCAAAGATAAACGATTTGAGGCATTTTTCCAAACAAAAGGCGAATTATTCAACATCACACCCTCTTTTCATCACACCCTTGAACAGTTTTGGTAAAATCGCCTGTCAGTCTCACATGATACCGACAGGCATTTTGATTTTGAACGTCCATTTGTGCAGACCATATCCGTATAATTCGCAACATTTTGCACCGAAAGATGGCAAAAGCCGTTAAAAGATTTAAAAGGTAGCTTCGCGAGTTTATTTTTTGTGAAAAGCATTTGGAAAAGATGCCAAGAATCCGTATTTTTGCAGTGTTGAAAGGCGAGATTCGTCCATCAACCTTGATAAACAAGTGTAATCTCGGCTCCATCGCCGAACCAATCAGACAATGCCCATTTCTCTATTGCCGTCTTTGCTCCTGGCCATTATCGTTGTAGGCTATACTCCAGGACCCGCCAATCTCTATTCTCTGGCCTGCTGCCTGAAATACGGGCGCAGGAAAGCGCTCAAGATGTGGCGGGGATTATTCACCGGTTTCTGCATCGACCTCATCCTGATGGTGCTCCTCACCCACCTGCTGGGCGAAATGATGGGGCATTATGTAGTCTATCTGAAATACATTGGCGTAGCCTACATCCTTTGGCTGGCATGGAAGATGTTTCGCGATCAGGGAATGGACGACACTGAAGCCAAGGACTGCAACTTCACCTCGGGCTTGCTCATGCAGCTCACCAACGCCAAGATGCTGCTCTTCGAGCTGACGGTGTTCTCATCCTACGTGCTGCCCTACAGCGACAAGCTGCATGACCTATTCCTTGTGGCACCGCTCCTGTTGATAGCCGGTCCGGGTGCCAACTTCTCCTGGCTTTACGCCGGTGCCTATCTCCGCAGGTTCCTCCACAGATACCGCGAGACCGTTGACCGTGTCATGGCTATCCTCTTGGTAGGATGTGCAATATACATTCTGCTCCTCTAACCCCTCTTAACCCTTCTTAACCCCTCTCCCTCCCACCCCTATGATTGAAGAAATGCTCCAATACAACAAAGCCTTCGTCGAATCGAAAGCTTATGAGAAGTATGCCACTTCGAAGTACCCCGACAAGAAACTGGCCATCGTGACCTGTATGGACACCCGTCTGGTCGAACTCCTTCCCGCTGCCCTTGGCATCAAGAACGGCGACGTGAAGATGATCAAGGTGGCAAGCGGCACCATCACCAACCCCTTCCCTTCGACTCAGCTATGCGTTCGCTGCTCATCGCCATCTACGAACTGGGCGTGAACGAAGTGATGATCATCGGGCACACAGGCTGCGGTGTGCAAGGCATGAATGCCAAGGAAATGCTCCACCTCATGAAGGAGCGCGGCATTGATGAGGAACACATTTCCTTGATGCGTCATTGTGGCATTGACCTTGACACATGGCTCCACGGTTTCGACGACACCGAGGCTGCCGTGCTCGAGACCGTCGATCTGGTGCGCAATCATCCCCTCATGCCGAAAGATGTGGTGGTGAAAGGCTATATCATCGAAACCCACACCGGCGAAGTGATGCCTATCAACGAAAACCGATAACAGTTGACATGGAATAATTGCAGGTCAGATTGAGCCATGAAGAAGAGCTTGTTCCTTTTGCTGTGGCTGCTGCCGTTGACGCTGATGGCGCAAGAGTCGAAGGATTCCCTTTCGACCAACATCCCATCGTCGCTGACCGAACAGGACATCAACGAACTGACAGCTCCCATCCGCATAGAAGACAAGGGCTTCATGGACACAGACCTCAACAATGACTGGAGAAAGGATCTCGTCGAAACAGGCACGCTCTCAAACACTAAAGAAGACAACAAGCTTCAGGAAATGCGATGGTATGGAGCGCCTTTGTTCCCGCGAGGTTCAGTATTGCCTTCCTGGGACACGGGCTATATGTACGGCTCTCACCTTTACACTGGCAGTCTGATGTTCGGATATGTGGCTTCGGCCAATGCAGGTGTAAGTCAGAAATTCGGCGACTATTGGACAGCCAATGCTGGCATTACGCTCAATAAGTATTCGGTCTATTACAATACGGCATCGTTCGATGGGGCGTTGACCTGGCAGCCATCGAAATACTTTGCGCTCACCGCCTTCGGCTACTATATGCCCGGCACGTTCCTGTCGAACTCCGACATCAAAATCGGACAAGCCTTCCAGTGGGGTGGATTTGCCACCTTCCAAACAGATACAAACGTACCCTTTGGCATAGATGTTGGTGCACGCCAGACCTACGACTCCTTCTCAGGTCATCAGGTCGTTCCCATTGTGCAGCCTTTCGTAAAAGTAGGTGGTGCCAAGATGGGCATCGACTTCGGCCCTCTCATCAAAGATGCCCTTTGGAAAGCCAACGGACACGGTGGTCACCCCGGCATTGGGCCTATCCCCCAGCCCATCAAAGCCATGCCAGCGGTTGCACCGAGAAGATAGTGCATTGCCGGCCCTAAGCACTTTTTGTCCTATAGTTACTATAGTCACTATAGCTACAATAAAATCCCCAATAATTATCAAAAATTATGAACGTCGGAGATAAGATTCCCGAAGTCCTTGGCATTGACCAGAACGGCAATGAGATCAAGGCGAGCGATTATCGCGGACGCAAGATCGTCCTCTACAGTTATCCACGTGCGAACACCCCTGGCTGCACAGCTGAAGCATGTTCCCTGCAGCAGCACAAGGCAGCACTCGAAGCTGCCGGCTATGCCATCATCGGTGTGAGCAAGGACAAGCAGGAAGCACAGCAGAAGTTTGCCAACAACTACAACCTTGAGTTCCCTCTCATTGCCGACACCAGCACCGAACTCCTTCAGCAGCTGGGCGCATGGGGCGAGAAAGTGTCATGCGGTCGTCGCACCATCGGCACACTGCGCACCACCTACCTCGTGAACGAAGCGGGTGTAATCGAAAAGATTTTTACCCCCAAGGAGATCAAGACCAAGATTCACGCCGAACAGATTCTCGACTATATCCAGAAATAACGCTACAGGCTTTCCCGCCTTCTATTCTTCTCAATAAAAATGAGTCAAACTCCCAATGCCGAACTTATGGCATACGTGGAGCAGGATATCCTGCCCCACTATGCTACGTTCGATGCTGCCCATCGTGAAGACCACGCCCGTACGGTCATTGCTCAAAGTTTGAGCCTCGCCCATATCATCAACGATTCGCCAGCATACGTAAATGAAGATGGCTCGAAGACCATCATCGACATCGATATGGTGTACACTATCGCAGCCTATCACGACATGGGCCTCACGGAAGGACGCGACACCCATCACATCGTCTCGGCACGCATCATTCGCGAAGACAGAACCTTGCTGCGATGGTTCACGCCCGAGCAAATCGAGATAATGGCAGATGCTGCCGAAGACCATCGCGCTTCGTCAAAGCTGCCTCCACGTACCATCTACGGACGCATCGTGGCAGAAGCCGATCGCGACATTGACCCCATCAAAATCATCCGCCGCACAATGCAATACGGATTTGCGCATTATCCCCACCTTGACAAAGAGGGACACTACGAGCGAACACTTGAACATCTGCACGAAAAGTATGCCGAAGGCGGTTATCTGAAACTTTGGATTCCCGAGTCTCCCAACGGCGAGCGACTCGCCAAACTGCGTGACATCATCCGTGACGAAGCCCTTCTTCGACAAATCTATGAACAGATATTTGTAAATATGGTTTGAAAGGTTTGAAAGGTTCAAAAGGTTCAAAAGGTTCGAAAGGTTGCTTAAACCCCTCAAACTCCTCAAACCCCTCAAACCCCTCTTAACTCCACTCCTATGCGCCAAATCATCACCCACTTTACCGACAATGACCTCTATACCTTCAGCTGCCAGTACTACATCATGCAGAAGTACCCGAGAGCAGAGGTCGAATACACCTTTATTGACCGCAACAAGACCTGTTATCCCAAAGGCTTCGACAAACTCCTGCAGGAACAAATCGACTACATGGCCGGTGTGACCATCACTGACCAGGAAATCGATTTCATGACCGCGAAACTCGTTTGGCTACCGCTCTGGTACTTCACCTTCCTGCGCGGTTACCGCTTCAATCCCAAGGAAGTCAAAATCAATCAGGATGAAGAAGGACACCTCAGCATCCTCATTCGCGGCAAATGGTTCAGCACCATCATGTGGGAGATGCCTATCCTTTCGAGCATCTCCGAACTGCTTCACACCTTGAATGGTGACATCGACAGCTACAACCTTGAGAAAGAACATGCCAAGGCAGTCAGCAAGAGCGAGAAGATTTTCGGTGCCGGGCTCGTCTTCGGCGACATGGGAACACGTCGTCGCTTCAGCTACGATCACCAGAAGATGGTGCTCAAGGCAATGAAGCATGTCTATGACAGCAAGCAGTGGCCTGGACGCTTTACGGGCACAAGCAACGTTTGGTTTGCCTTGGAACTTGGCCTCACCCCTCTCGGAACCATGTCGCATCAACTTATCTCGTTCGAGGAGAACGTGAGCGGTGTCTTCGAGTGCAATTACAATGTGATGCGTAAGTTCAGCGATGTCTATGACGGCAACAATGGCATCTACCTTTACGATTGCTTCGGCGACGACGTCTTCTTCAACAACCTTTCGAAGAGAATGGCCATGATGTACAGCGGCTTGCGTGTAGATAGCGGCGACGAAGAGGAACAGACCGAGAAGATCATTGCCAAATACAAGAGCCTCGGCATCGACCCAAAGACCAAGCAGGTGGTCTATAGCAATGGCCTCGATGTCGATAAATGCATTGCCATCCACAAGTTCTGCAATGGTCGTGTGCTCGATAGTTACGGCGTAGGCACACAAATCACCTGCGACATCGACAATGCCGAACCTTCGAATATCGTGATCAAACTGACCAAATGCCGCATCACCGAAGCACGCGAATGGCACGACTGCATCAAACTCTCCTGTGACAAGGGCAAGACACTCGGCAATCAGGAGAAGTGCAACTACATCCTTTCACTCATCGGTTAATCTTTTCCAAAATGAAAACCGCTTACGTTCTCCGCAGTCATTGAACGACCCAACTACTGATGCGCAGCGGTGGACTAAATATTAGAAATTGTCCACGTGTACCTCGAAGAATGATTGTGGATGTGCACAAACGGGGCAAAGTTGCGGAGCCTTGGTACCGACAACTATATGTCCGCAATTACGACATTCCCACACCTTCACTTCACTCTTCTCGAAGACGGCAGCAGTCTCGATGTTCTTTAGCAATGCACGATAGCGCTCTTCGTGGCGTTTCTCGATGGCGGCAACCATACGGAACTTGATAGCCAATGCCTTGAATCCCTCTTCCTCGGCAGTCTTGGCAAAATTCTCGTACATGTCAGTCCATTCATAGTTCTCGCCATCGGCAGCATGTTCGAGGTTCTGAGGTGTATCACCGATGCCGTTGAGTTCCTTGAACCACATCTTGGCATGTTCCTTTTCATTGTCGGCTGTCTTGAGGAAAAGTTCGGCAATCTGCTCATAACCCTCCTTTTTTGCCACCGAAGCAAAATAGGTGTATTTGTTACGTGCTTGTGATTCGCCCGCGAAGGCTGCTTCAAGATTCTTCTCCGTCTGTGTTCCGGAATACTTTGTTTTTGCCATAATGATAATAAAATTAAAGTTAGAAAAATAAAGGAACGTCCATGACCAACGCTGAATACGAGTTCCGGTGCAAAGATACAGCAATTCAACAAGAAAAGCAAATAATTACCCCAAAAAATTAATAATATTTATAATTCTTTATCACAAATGAATATTCGGACAGCTATGCCACAAGATGCAGAAGCCATCCTCGCCATCTATGCGCCCTATATCGAGCAGACAGCCATCACTTTCGAATACGATGTGCCGGCTGTCGAGGAGTTTCGAAAGCGCATCGTGCATACGTTGGCGCATTATCCTTATCTCGTCTGTGAAGAGGACGGCGAGATAGTCGGCTATGCGTACGCAGGAGTCTTCAAGGCGCGTGCTGCCTACAGCCGTTGTGTCGAGACTTCCATCTACGTCAAGATGCATCAGCATGGCAAAGGCATTGGCAAGAAACTATACGAAAGGCTCGAAGACGAACTCAAGCGGATGGGTATCCTCAACCTGAATGCTTGCATCACCTGGCTTGATACTCCCAATCAGTATCTCACCCACCAAAGCCCGGAGTTCCACGAGCATCTGGGATATCGTCGTGTGGCACATTTCCACCAATGCGGATACAAGTTCGGACTTTGGTTCGACATGATCTGGATGGAAAAAATGATTGGAGAGCACAAATAATAACATAAAACAGAACGCATGAAACAATTAATTACAACATTATTCATTCTTTTGACTATGGCAACATCCACTACAGCTCAGAGCCTTACTGAGCGACAGCTTCATCTTGCTACGGTAGCAAGCCTCGAAGCACAAGGCGACCTTGTGCGACTCGACCCCGCCATTCGTGCAGCTCTCGATGGCGGCGTAACCATCAACGAACTCAAGGAAGCTTTCTCGCAACTCTACGCCTACACTGGTTTTCCGCGCTCGCTCAATGCGCTGGGTGTTTTGGGCAAGGTGCTCGAAGACCGCAACGCCAACGGCATCGTTGACAACGAAGGCAAGACATGGACACGTCCTACCGTATGGGATGACGCAAAGTCTTCGCTTGAACAAGGCACTCAGGTTCAAACCCTGCTCACAGGCCGTCCGTTCGATTATGAATTCTGCCCGCAGGATGACTATTATCTCAAAGCACATCTCTTTGGAGACATCTTCGCTGGCGACCAGCTCTCGCCTGCCGATCGAGAGATAGTGACCGTAGCTGCCCTTTCGTCCCTCAAAGGAGTAGCTCCCCAACTTGCCGCCCACAAGGCCGGGGCAGTAAATATGGGCAACACGCAGGAGCAGGTGGATGAACTCTGCAAATACTTGCGCGACAATGGACTCTCGCAGATTGACAATGCTGCCGATGCCGTGGCTGGCGATTGGCCCAAGGGAAATCCCAACACAGGCTATGCACAATATTTCATCGGCAACAGCCATCTTGCCGGATTGCATCCCGTCAATCTTAGTGCCGAAGAGAAAAGCGTGCTTAACTTTGCCAATGTCACCTTCGAACCTGGCTGCCGCAACAACTGGCACATCCATCATGGCGCACGCCAAGTCCTGATATGCGTGTCGGGCCGTGGCTGGTATCAGGAATGGGGCAAACCCGCCATTCCTCTCAAGGCTGGCGACATCGTCGATATCCCTGAAGGCGTGAAGCATTGGCATGGTGCGCAAGCCGACAGCTGGTTCCAGCATCTTGCTGTCCATGTCGAAGTCGAGAATACACAGCCAGGCTCAGTGCCCAACGAATGGCTCGAACCCGTCAGCGACGAACACTACAACAAACTTTCTGCAAAATAATGGAAATCGAAGTCGGGAAATGCTATTGCCGCCGCAACCCATTGTGGGGACGTGACGTGGTGAGAGTCAATCGCCAGGTTCAGAGCAGTGTGCTCGACTTCGAACGCTTCGACGTAACCATCATCAAGACGACAGAGGGTCTGGAACTCATCGAACACCAGACCCTCCCATTAACCATCTTTGCAAATACAGGTTACGAACCTGTTCCCGAAGAACTTTTTCTCAAATTGCTCGCCATGGCTCGGATGGCACGTGCTGCCTCACAAGCCAAAAAACTTTCTCTTGAACGTGACCAGCAAGAACCATCTCTCGGACACGACCCACGGGAACAAGAACTAAGTATCAACATCCAACAGCAAGTTGAAAGCCTTCTCCGCGACTACGGCATCATCGACGACACTCCCGCCGAAATCTTCGCACAACAATACGCCCAAGGCATGAAAAACCTCCTCGACGGTGTCTATGATGTGGTAGATGTGCACAAGTGACGCTTAATGATTGGCGCGGAACGCTGCAACACGCTCGGCAAAGATCGGTTCCTGTTCAAGCTTGAAGAACGAAGTGCAAATACGAACTCCCTGTTCGTGTGAACCCATCGTGTCGAGCGGAAAGACGGCTATTCCGTAGTACATCAGCTCGCGCGTCAGTTGCAGATCGGTCATGCCGGGGTACTGCACCGTGAAATAGAAACCATCTGCCAGAGGTTCGCCCATATCATTGTCATAGACCAGATAGAAACCATTCGAAAGGAGCACCTTCTTGAGGATGGCGGCACGACGGCCATATTCCTTCACCTGATTGACGAAGTCGAAACGTCCATCGCAAGCAGCATCCATCATAGCAGCCATACCATACTGCACGCTGTGACAACAGCCCGACGAAAGGGTATAGATGATACGCGCATCGAGGAAACGGCCGAATTCAGCCACACCCATCAGCTCATGCAGCGCCTGATACTTGCGATGATAAAGCTCATCCGAAATGCAGCACATGCCAATACGCTGCCCCGCATAGGAGAACGCCTTCGAAGCCGAAATGGTCATCACATAATTCTGCGTATATCGTGCCACCGTGGCTTGATAAGGAGCCTCGAAAGGATGCGAGAGGTCGCGGCGGAAATCCATGGCGAAGTAAGCCAAATCCTCCAGCACAATGACATCATGCTTGGTAGCCAGTTCGCCGATTCCCTTCAACTCCTCTTCAGTGAAACAAACCCATGTGGGATTATTCGGATTGCTATAGACGATGCCGGCGATGTTGCCTTTCGACAGCATCTCATCGAGCTTTTCGATCAACTTCGGTCCGCGATAATCGTGGATGTCAAGTCCGATAGGCTTCAGACCAATCACCTTGCACTGGTCGGTCTGCACAGGGAAGCCCGGATGAATGAAAAGGATGGAATCACGCTCGGGCATGGCAAGATGCAGGGTGGTAAAGACGGCAAATGTGCCCTGCATCGAACCGACAGTTGCGACACATCCTTCTGGCTTCAAATCGACACCGATGAAGGCCTTGATGAATCGCGAGGCTGCATTCTTGAGCGGAGCAATTCCGGCATTGGGCGGATAGATGGCCGCACAACCCTCGTCGAGCGCCTTTTTCTCAGCATCCATACCGATTTGTGAAGGCTTCAATCCAGGCACACCCATCTCCAAGTGAATGAACGGCTGGCCCGTCTTCTTTTCGAGCGTTCCAGCAAGACTTGCAATTTCACGGATAGTGGCACCGCTGAAATCACCAAGACGCATCGCATCGATCGTCTCGGTCACAATCTGATAATCTAATGGGGTGGTTTGCATATAAAGGGATATTTGGGGATATAAAGGGATATTTGGGGATATTAAGTGACGATACCTTCGCCTGTTGGGAATGGGGCACAAGAAACATACGTCCCTTAAAGTCCCTTAGCGTCCCTTAAAGTCCTTTAGAATCCCTTAGACTTACTTCCAATCCTTGAAGTTACGCTTGTCGTTGACGTGCTTGGCTTTGCCCGACGAACGTTCGATGGCACCTGGAGGCAAAATATGGATATTGGGTTTGATGCCTACCAAGCTTACGATGCGGTCGTAAAGCGGCTTGATGTAAGGCATCTGCTTGGCGGGATTGGGCGAGAAGTATTCGGTGCGAAGTTCCACGTCAAGATCGAAGGTATCTTCGTTGTCCTTGCGATCGACAGTGATGAAATACTGCGGTGTAAATACAGGAAATTCCGTAAGGACAGTCTCGATCTGACTTGGGAAGACGTTGACACCACGGATGATAAGCATATCGTCCGAACGACCCAGAATCTTGCCCAAACGCACGGCTGTGCGTCCGCACTTGCACTTCTCATAAATCAGATGCGTAAGGTCGCGTGTACGATAACGAATCATCGGCATACCCTCCTTGCAGAGTGAGGTAAATACCAGTTCGCCCTCCTCGCCCTGATGGACAGGCTGCAAGGTATCGGGATCGATGATTTCGGGCAGGAACATATCTTCCCACACATGTGTGCCGTCCTGATACTCACACTCGCCGCCCACGCCGGGGCCGCACATCTCAGTGAGTCCATAGATGTCGATGGCCTTGATGTTGAATCGTTTCTCCAGTTCACGGCGAATGCCCCACGTCCATGGCTCTGCGCCGAAGAAGCCCACGCGAAGCTTCAGGTCACGGGCACTCATGCCCATCTCGGACATCACCTCGGCCAAACGAAGCGCATAGGAAGGAGTGCAGGCGATGGCTGTCGTGCCAAAATCCTTCATCAGCATGAGCTGCTTCTTCGAATTACCCGATGACGTAGGCAGCTGGATAGCACCGAGCTTGGCAGCACCATCATGAGCACCCAGGCCACCGGTGAAAAGACCGTAGCCGTAGGATACCTGAACGACATCGCCTGGTCCAATGTCGCCTACCGACATCACACGAGCCACACATTCGGCCCACATGTCGAGGTCGGCTTCGGTATAAGTGCCGACAACGGGTTTGCCAGTTGTTCCCGAAGAGGCATGGATACGACGAATCTTATCCATCGGCACTGCTTGAAGGCCAAAAGGATATTCATCACGCAGGTCGTACTTGGTCGTAAACGGCAGCTTGGTGATGTCTTCCACACCTTTGATGTCTTCGGGTTTGACACCCAGTTCGTCCATCTTACGTCTGTAGAAGGGAACAAGTTCATAGCACCGTTTTACGGTTGCCACAAGACGCTCACTCTGGAGTTTCCGCATCGACTCACGGTCCATGCACTCCATCTCGGGATTGAAAATTCTTGGCATGATAGTAGAATAATAATGAGAATAAGATAATAAAGTTGATTGTCATTTAGCGAAAGTCTGCCTCCGTGAGGAAACCAATCTTCTTGATGGTGATGATCTCCTTGGCTTTCTCACTCGGGTCGGCACGCATCACAAGCACACCTTTACCCTTCCAAAGGAAGGAATACATATAAAGGATGCCAACGCCCTCTGACGATAGCGACTTCACAGCATCGGCTGCTTGACCGGGTGTATCGTCGATGCTCAAGGCAAGCACATCGGCAAGTTGCACGTTGATGCCATTCTCGCGAAGGAGAAGGTAAGCCTGGGTGGGCTGGTCGCAAAGTACACGGAAAATGCCATAGTCCTTGGTGTCAGCAATGGTGGAGGCAATAATCTGTATATTGGCCTTGCTCAAAAGGTCGAGAACGCGGATGAGTGTCCCGCTCTTGTTCTCGATGAATATCGAAAGTTGTTTGATGGTCATAATGGGGGAGGTTAAGAGGGGTTTGAGGGGTTAAGAGGGGTTCGAGGGGTTCGAGGGGTTCGAGAGGTTTGAGAGGTTCGAGGGGTTCGAGGGGTTAACCTTTTGAACATTTCGAACCTTTTGAACATTTCTGAACTCATTGATAAACTTTGCGCTTATCGACAACTCTCACTGCTTTGCCTTCGCTTACAGGAAGCGTGCCCTTTGGTACCAGTTTGATATGGGGCGTGAGGAGTATCTCATCCTTCAGGGCACGGCGAATACGCTTCTCAAGGTCGAGCAGGCGCGGGAAATCATCGGTGAAAAGCTCTTCAAGCTCCACTTCAACCAGCATATTGTCATTGTCTGCATCAGACGTGAGCGTAATGAGATAATTGCTGGCAAGTTCGGGGAACTGCATCAGAATCTTCTCAATCTGTATCGGGAAGATGTTGACACCACGGAGCACGATCATATCATCGGAGCGGCCTCTCATACGGTCGATACGGATGTGATTACGTCCGCAGGGACAAGTGCGTCCCAGTACGCGGGTGAGGTCTCGTGTGCGATAGCGAATCAGTGGCATGGCCTCACGGCAGATTGATGTGAGAATCAGCTCGCCAATCTCTCCATCGGGCACAGGCTCCAACGTCTCAGGGTCAACAATCTCGACAATATAGTAGTCTTCCCAGAAGTGCAGACCATTTTGCTCCTTACATTCGAAACCGACACCCGGCCCGCACATCTCCGACATACCGAACGAGTTATATGCCTTCACGCCAAGCATATTCTCGATGCGTTTGCGCTGCTCCTCAGAATGTGGCTCTGCACCGATGGCGAGCACCTTGAGCTGGGTGTCTTTCCGTGGATCAACGCCCTGCTCCTGCATAACTTCGTAAAGACGGGTCACATAGCTTGGCACAGCATGAAGCGCCGTGGTTCCGAAATCGCGGATGAACTTGATCTGACGAAGCGAATTGCCTGCGGCAGCAGGAACGGTCAGCATACCCAGACGCTCAGCACCATACTGGAAGCCGAGGCCACCGGTAAACATACCATAGCCCGAAGAGTTTTGGAAGACATCATCAGGACGCAAGCCCACCATCCAAAGGTTTCGGGCCACCTGGTTTGCCCATTCATCAAGGTCATTCTGCGTATGGAGGATGACGGTGGGATTGCCTGTCGTTCCGCTCGACGAATGCAGGCGCACACATTCCTTCAGGGGCACACATGCCAAGCCGAAAGGATAGTTCTCACGCAAGTCCTGCTTGGTCGTGAATGGAAGCTTGCGGACATCTGCCACCGAAGTAATGCTGTCGGGGGTGATGCCAGCCTCCTCGAAACGCTGCTTGTAGATAGGATTCTTCATGCAGCGAGCAATGGTTTCTTTCAGTCGCTCGACCTGCAGCGCCTCGATTTGCTCACGTGTCATGCTTTCGTGTTCCTGGTCAAAGAACTCGCATGAATTATCAGGTACTGGAAATTTACTCATTATATATATTTATTAAGGAATAACTACTATTCTGACTATAATTACCATAGCCACCAAGCCTATCCAACCGCAGCCACTCCCGCATCAAAGGCCTTCAGGTTAGCCTCAACGACAGCCTCTCCCTTGCGTTCAAAGACACGGGCAACAGCCCCGCGCAGTTCATCGGTCGAAAGGATGCCGATATAGGGAGCCGCCATGCCGAGCAGCACCACGTTGGCCGAACGCACCGTAGCCACCTCCTTGGCAATCTGTTCGATGTCAAGCTTCGCCACCTTGGGCAGTTTGTCCAATTCAGCATCGATGGCCGAAACTTCTGGATAGTTGGGAATATTGACAAACGACTGACTGGATGTCACCACCGCACCCTCCTTGCTGAGATAAGGCAGGTAACGAAGTGCCTCCATCGGTTCCATCGAGATGATGACATCGGCCTCTCCCATCGGAATGAGATCGGAGTAGATAACGTCGGTAGAGAGGCGCAGATTGGATTGCACGTCACCTCCGCGTTGACTCATGCCATGCACCTCGGCTTGTTTCAGATTCAGACCGGCAGCTGTGGCAGCCTCGCCTATGATAGTAGCAATGGAAAGGATGCCTTGTCCTCCCACACCGCAAAGTATAATGTCTTTCTTCATAATATAAATAATGTTTGCGCGCGAAATAATTATTGTTTGCGCGCGGCAGCCTTCTGACGAGCATGGCGTGCCAGTGTCTGAATACATTCACGACGTGGGATGATGACCGATACGTCAGGATAGGCAATCTCTTCGCGAATCATCTCCTTGATCTGCTCAACCTTGGTAGGCTGTGGAACGATGACACGCACATGAGCCGGATCGACACCGAGGGCGACACAGATGGCTTCGTACTTGCTGGTGCCTGCCGAATCCTGTCCTCCCGTCATGCCCGTAGTAAGATTGTCGCTGATCACCACCACAATATTCGAATGGTCATTGACGGCATCAAGCAATCCGGTCATGCCCGAATGGGTGAAGGTGGAGTCTCCGATGATGGCAATCGAAGGATGAACCCCTGCATCAGCAGCGCCCTTGGCCATCGTAATCGAAGCACCCATATCGACACACGAATCGATAGCTGTAAATGGAGGAAGAGCACCCAAGGTATAGCATCCGATATCGCCGAAGACACGCGCCTTGTCGCCAAACTCTGCCACAACTTCACGAAGGGCATTATATACATCACGATGTCCACACCCCTGGCAGAACTGTGGCGGGCGACCGGCGAGCACAGGACTCGGATCATACACCTTATTGCTCTCTACGCCGAGAGCCTTTGCCACATTGTCGGGATTGAGTTCTCCTGCGCGGGGAAGGGCTCCCGTCAGACGACCATACACGGGATAACCGGCACCGAGCATACCGCGAACAAGCTCCTCGACTACAGGCTGACCATCCTCAACCACAAGCAGGTTTTCAGAAACCGCAGCCAGTGCCACAATGTCCTTCTCAGGGAGTGGATATTGCGAAACCTTGAGGACGTTCATCGTATTGCCCACGGCTTCCTTCACATAGTTATAACCAATACCGCAGCAGATGACACCGGTCTTGTTTTCAGGTTCGTCTTCGCAAAGTTCCAGTCGATTGAACTCGCTATCGGCAGCTGCCTCGGCAATTACGGGCTGCTTCTCGATGAGGGCAGCATATTGACGCTTGGCATTGCCAGGAAGGAGCACCCAATGCGTACGGTCAGTCTCCGGGCTAAGCTCATTCTCTGCCTTCGCATCATGTATCTCGACAGCAGCACGCGAATGGGCCAAGCGAGTCACAACACGCATAAGGACAGGCTCCTTCAAGCGCTCGCTCAATGCAAAAGCCTCCTCCACCATATCGTATGCCTCCTGCTGGTTCGATGGTTCGAATACAGGTATCATGGCGAACTTGCCGTAGAAGCGCGAATCCTGTTCATTCTGACTCGAGTGCATCGAAGGATCATCAGCCGCCAAGACGATAAGTCCACCGTTGCAACCGGTAATAGCAGAGTTGACAAAAGCATCCGCACAGACATTCATGCCGACATGCTTCATGCACACCAGCGCACGCTTACCGGCATACGACATTCCGAGAGCAGCCTCCATCGCCGTCTTCTCATTCGTACACCAGCGTGAATGAACATTGCGCTCGCGAGCCAACTTATCGCCCTGTATAAACTCTGTGATTTCTGTGGATGGGGTGCCCGGATAAGCATATACACCAGAGAGTCCTGCGTGCAATGCGCCCAAAGCAATAGCCTCATCACCTAATAGAAGCCTTTTCATATAAAATCTATTTAAAAGGAAAAATGGTGTCAATTGTGTGCAAAGATAATCATTATTTTAGTATTTGCGAAAAAATACTTGCTTTTTTTTCAAGATTCACGTATTTTTTGTATATTTGCACCGAAAAAACAGGATAATCACTTAAAATTCTTTACTGAAATGACTCTTTTAGAACGACTCAACGAGACCGATCGCTTTGCAAAGACCAATGGAATCCAGCTTACCGAAATCCGTGAGGGATATGCCAAGGCAGAAATGACCGTCGAAGACAAGCACCTCAATGGTGGAAACGTTTGCCAAGGCGGTGCCATCTTCACACTTGCCGACCTTGCCATCGCTGCGGTCATGAACTCTCATGGCCTGCTCACCCTGGGCATCGAGAATCAGGTGACCTACGTCTCTTCCGCTTTGCTGGGCGATCACCTCATCGCCGAAGCTGTAGAAACCGTCAACCACAAGAAGATTCCTTTTGCACAAGTCACCATAAAAAAAGCAACAGGCGAAATCGTTGCTTCTTGCACCGCTCTCGCCTATCGCAAACAAGCGCCAATGGAATATGACGCGCTGATGTAGTGGATTATTAGGGATATTAAGGGATTATTAGGGATTTTATGGGATATTAAGGGACATTACTACCTTCAGCCCTCAAGAAAGCCAAAAGAACATTTGTCCCTTTCACTACCCTTTTACTCCCTTTTTACTCCTCTTTTACTCCCTTACTTATAACACTCGAAAATCTTATCGACCTTCTCCTTCTTCAACTTCGGCGTGAAGAGTGAAACGAGGGGCACAACGATGAAGCCGCCCACCATGGCTACAGCACCACAATCGATAGGATTGAGGATGGCATTGCCCGACAGCATATTGACCAAGGTCAGACCCACGCCCCACACGAAGCAAGCCCAGACCGCAGTCGGTGTGACTCCGCGCCAGTAGAGTCCATAGAGGAACGGTGCAAGGAATGCTCCTGCCAAAGCGCCCCACGAAATGCCCATCAGCTGAGCGATGAACTGCGGAGGATTGAGCGCAATCATCAGCGAGATGACAATGAAGAACACGATGAGCACGCGCATGATGACCACCTTGCGACGCTCAATCTTCTCAGCTATCATATCGTCGATTTCTCCTTCGCGCACCTCATCTTCCGTCGATTTCTTGTCGCGATAGATGAGGTCGAGCGTCATTGTCGATGACGAGGTGAGCACCAGCGAGGCCAAAGTGGACATCGAGGCAGAAAGCACAAGCAGCACAACCAGGGCAATGAGTGCATCGGGAAGGGTCTCAAGCATCGATGGGATGATGTTGTCATAGACGAACTTGCCACGCTCTGCATTGAAGGCCGTCGGCACATACAGACGTCCGAAGCCGCCCAAGAAATAGCAGCCGCCAGCCACTATGAAGGCGAAGATGGTCGAGATGATCGTGCCTCGGCGGATGGCTCCCTCATCGGAAATCGAATAGAACTTGCCCACCATCTGTGGAAGACCCCACGTACCAAGCGAAGTGAGCACAACCACACCAAGCAGACTCATCACGTTCGGACCGAACCAAGAGGCGAAATCCCCAGCCTGGAAATTGGTGTAGAGACCAGCCTTGTCGTTGGCAAGGTCATCGGCGTTGGGTACCTGCATCGCCATCTTATGAATGGCCTCGGTCAATCCGCCCTGATGATTGATGACCACAGCGATGACCGTGGTGATGCCCAGCAGCATAATCACGCCCTGTATGAAGTCATTGATGGCCGTAGCCTTATATCCGCCCAATATCACATAGCAGCCTGTCAGGATGGCCATGATCCATGCGCAATAGGTATAGGGGATGCCAAAGCCCATCTCGAAAAGCTTCGAAATGCCCATATAGACACCAGCAGTGTAAGGAATCAGGAAGACAAATGCGATGATCGATGCAGTCACACGCAAGCCCTGGTTACGGTAACGGGTGCCAAAGAAGTCGGGCATGGTGCGCGACTGGATATGCTGGGTCATCTGTTTGGTGCGACGCCCCAGGACAAGCCATGCCAACAGCGAACCGATGATGGCATTGCCTACACCAATCCACGACGAGGCCAGACCATACTTCCAGCCGAACTGTCCGGCATAACCCACGAAGACTACCGCCGAAAAATACGAAGTACCATACGCAAATGCAGTAAGCCAACCTCCGACATTACGACCACCCAACACAAAGCCATCGACAGAACGAGCCTGCTTGCGACTGTAGATGCCTACACCAATGGTGATGGCGAAGAAAATAATCGTAAGAAGAATTTTAATAAACATGATAAGGAAGATATTAAAAAGAAGAATTCATTATCTCGATATTTCGGCATTCCGGTATTTCGTTATACCGATATTCCGATAAACCGATATTCAGGGAACCCGAAATACCGAAATCTCCAATAAAATTTAGAACGCCATCTGCATCTGGATCTGCACGCGGTTGCAAGCATCGTCAATCCAAGCCGTGTTCAAGCCGTCGGTCCACGACGATGCCCAGGTGTATTGCAGCTGGAAACGGCATTTGGTGAAGAACCAATACTGCAGGCCGGCAATCACCTCCGTGCGTTCACGGTCGTAGCCCTTGGCATAGTCAAAGTAGTCGAACGATGCCACAAGGTCAAGTTGTCCAACCAAAGGAATGGCGGATGTCACATATCCACCCCATGAATTGGTCTCTCCATCGCGGCCTCCAAGCACTTCGCTGCGCACCGACCACCTGCGATTCTTCCAATAGTCGTTGCTGCCAGCCTTGTATTCGACACCTGCCGTCCAGCGATCCCTGCGATAGGTCTCGCCCTGTTCGATGGCATTCTCAGCAGGAATATAGACCGACGAAGCAACCAGCGACGTAGCATAGCCCTTCTGTGCAGAAACGGCAAAGCGGAGACCCTCCACCGGACGATAATCGAGCTTGACAATCACGTTCTTCCGGTTGTCCAGATCCTTGGCATTGATGCCGCGTCCATTCAGCACTTCAAGGTTGTAGAAAAGCTTGCCATCGAAAAGCTGCCCATAGAGGTCAATGCCCAGGTCGCGTCCGTAATTGATGCCGAAAAGGGGATCCGATCCGCATCCAGTGAGATAAGTGACACTCTGCGAGCAGACATCCACCGTTTCCAACGTGACAGGCGACAGTGGGTTTTCCATCGAGAGCTGGTTCTTGAACTGACCGAATCGGATGGTCAACTCATTGCCCTTGGTCACACGATAGTCCGTGTAGAACTCCTGCACCTGACTATTGAAGTCGTGCATAAAGAGGAACGACCAACGGTCGGTGATACGCGCCTTGGCCCAAAGCAACGTGCGCTTCACGTCCCAGGTGTTGCTGTTGCGCCCATCATAATTCGTATAGGTATAGCCCGCCTGGGCATAACCATTGAGCGTGATGCGGCTTTTCAGCTCCTGCGACCAGTAGTTGAGATCCTTTTGCTCCTGCGCTCGAAGCATTCCTGACGACAAAAGTATCGTCAGCAGAATAATGAGATTTGAGAATTTAATAGACATAAGTGACAGACGATATGTGGGGTTAAGAAAAGTTCGAGGGGTTCTGAAGGGTTCGAGGGGTTCTGAAGGGATCGTTATTCCGAAACGCCGGTATTCCGAAATAACGAAAACCCGACATACCGGAATAACGAAATACCTAACCTAATCACTTCTTTCGAAGAATAGTTTGGTCGCGATCTGGACCCACCGAAAGGATAGTGATAGGCGTTTCAAGTTCCTTCTCCAGGAATGCGATATAATCCTTGAACTCCTGTGGGAATTCCTCCTCCGACTTGCATTTCGAGAGGTCGGTGTTCCAGCCCTTCAACTCGACATACTGCGGCTCCACGTCCTTCTCTATCGAGAATGGGAATTCGTTGGTAAATTCTCCATTCACCTTGTAGGCGGTGCAGGCTTTCACGGTTTCGAAGCCATCGAGCACGTCGCTCTTCATCATAATGAGTTGGGTCACACCATTGATCATGATGGTATATTTGAGTGCAACAAGATCGATCCATCCGCAGCGACGCTCACGACCAGTGACAGCTCCATATTCGTGGCCGATGGCACGAATCTTGGCACCAGTCTCGTCGAAAAGCTCTGTGGGGAAAGGCCCCGAACCTACACGGGTGCAATATGCCTTGAAGATGCCAAACACTTCCCCAATCTTATTCGGAGCTACACCAAGTCCGGTGCAGGCACCTGCGCAGATTGTGTTCGAAGAGGTAACGAAAGGATAGGAACCGAAATCGACATCAAGCAATGAGCCCTGGGCACCCTCGCAAAGCACGCTCTTACCTTCTTTGAGATACCGATTGATGACATGCTCGGAGTCAATGAACTTGAACTGCTTCAGGAATTCCACACCTTCCATCCAGTTGGCTTCGAGATCCTCCAGACCGTCAGTGCTGACGGGCTCGCCGCCCTTGGCAACTGCCAGCAGGTTGAGGCTGGCAATGGTTTCAAGATGACGCTTCTTGGCAGCCTCGTATTTTGCCTGGAAATTGTCGAGGATATCTCCCACGCGAAGTCCGTTGCGGCTCACCTTATCCGTATAGGTCGGGCCAATGCCTTTGCCGGTAGTGCCAATCCTCGCCTTGCCCTTGGCAGCCTCGTTGGCCTTGTCGAGCAGACGATGGGTAGGAAGGATGAGATGTGCCTTCTTCGAAATATACAGACGCTGCGTCAGGTCATGGCCGCTCTGAGCCAGTTCCTTCGCTTCAGTCATGAACAACAGCGGATCGAGCACGACACCATTGCCGATGATGTTGACCTTGCCACCCTGGAAGATGCCGGATGGAATGGAACGGAGCACATACTTCTCTCCATTGAATTCGAGGGTATGACCAGCATTAGGGCCGCCCTGGAAACGGGTTACAACATCGTAATTGGGGGTCAATACATCCACCACCTTGCCTTTTCCCTCGTCGCCCCATTGGAGGCCGAGCAATACATCTACTTTCATTTTTTTTAATATGTGTTATTTTTTCTTTTTATTTATCAGACGCTGACACCTAGCACACAGGCCATGAATCTGAAACGTATATGTCTCGGGATGGAATCCCTTGGGCAGCTGTGCCTCGAACTTTTGCAGCACATGCAGCTTGCGCAGCACCTTGATGCTGCCGCAATGCTCACAAATCACGAATCCATGCGGCTCCTGGCCGAGCGTTCGTTCAAAGAACGTCATGCCTCGGCTAACCAGTTCAAGCCGATTGGCAAGCTTGAGCTGCACCAGCAGGTCGAGCGTATTATAGACCGTGGTCAATGCCACGCTACCCTCGTCATCGCAGACAATCTTGTGCAGCGTCGAGATATCGACAGGAGAACTGAGCTGGTAGAGTGCCTGCAGGATGAAGCGCCGTTCCACCGTGCAACGTTTCTTCTGGCTGCGAAGGTAGTCCTCCATGATTTGAAGCGCCTCATCGTATTCGGGAGCCAAAGCCTCTGAATGTAGGTTCTTGGTAATCTGGTCGCGCTTGCGATTCACCGCATCAGCAACCCTCTCTGGACGTTTCCTTTTCATGACAATCGCTTCTCAAGACTTTTGGCACAATATCGCTTCATCTTCGACTCCGCATCCGTCCAGCGACCTATCAGCTCCTGCCCTATCCCGTACTGGAAGGCATACATCGCCACCACATCGGCCACCTCAGGCGTCGGAATGGTTTGCACCCAGCGCTCAGCGGTCTCTACCGTCATTGTGCCGCGTGGGTAGAGCAGCGGAGCCAGCAGCTTCGACTCTCGAATGTCATCCTCAGCCCAAAGCGACTCAGCCACCTCGGTTTTGCCAATGCCATAGAGTGGCGAAGCGGGGTCGGAAAGCATCGCCTTCACCATCTGAGCCAAGTCCTTGATGTCGGGCAAGGAGCAGCCGAACGCCACCTTATAGATATAGCCATGCTGCCGCAGCAACGAACTCGTAAAGATGTTCTGCCTGCTGCGGAAGAGCTTGTGGATGGCGCTGAGCTGAAGTGGGGTCATAGTGCTGAATAGTCCTTGCTGTAGCGAAGCATCTGCTCGGGATAGGTCTCCGAGCCATAGATGATCTTCACATCGGTGACCTTGCCGTCGGCATCCTTCACAAGCTCATATCGCGGATTGACGAAACCCTTGTAGGGAGCGATGTGGAGCGACTGATAACGCTCGAGCACTTCCTTATGAAGTTCAGGATTGACCTTCACGCCGTAGGTCTCCACCAGCATACGGCCTGCCTCGAAATCCCCTTCGCTCTTGATGCGCTGCAGTTCGCCAAGAATCTCAGCAAAATAGGAACGCAGCTTCTCGTAGTCGTTGATCTTGACGTAGGTCTTGCCGTCGCGCTTCTCGAAGCAGAGTGCAGGCTCACCACCATCTTCTTCAGCATCCTGCTGAGCCATAGCAAGCGTCCAGTTGGCGATAAGTGCGCGGTTGCGCATGTGGGCTTCCTCCAGATTATCACCCGGCTTGATGCGGACGAGCTGGGTCATCAGTCCGTTCATCATCTGCTGGTAATAGCCTGCCTTGTAAGCATCAGCATTGGGCATCACACCCAGCTCGACGAGCTTGGGGTCGGCCATATAGTAGAGTGCAAAGATGTCGGCGCGAGCCTCCTCAAGGGTGGAGCCGTAGGCTTTCAAGGCATCCGGATCGACACCAGGGAGCAGCTGTCCGCTGGCATGACCCAGGCATTCATGCAGGTCGGTATGCACGTTATCTACATAATGGGCATACTGCTTGGCCTGCTCAATCTCAACTTCGCTCCACATGAACTCCTCACCGAAGCCGTTGCCCTGGGCAGCAGCGTCGTAGGCTGCCGTAATGTTGTCGATGCTCACCGACTTCGAACCATGCTGGGCACGTATCCAGTTCGAGTTGGGCAGATTGATGCCGATAGGGGTCGAGGGATAGCTGTCGCCCGCCAGGATGGCAGCGGTGATGACCTTGGCAGTCACACCCTTGACCACAGGCTTGCGGAAACGCGGATCGACGGGCGAACGATCCTCAAACCACTGCGCATTGCTCGAGATTATCTCGGTGCGGGCTGTGTTGGCCGAATCCTTGAAGTTCACAATCGACTCCCATGCTCCACGCAGACCCAGGGGATCGCCATAGCTCTCGATGAAGCCGTTGATGAAATCCACGCGGCTTTGCAGATCCTCCACCCACAGGATGCTGTAGGTGTCGAAGTCCTTCAGGTCGCCACTGCGATAATACTGGATGAGCGCATCGATGGCAGCTTTCTGCTTCTCGTTCTCAGCCACGGCACTGGCCTTCTCCAGCCAGAACACAATCTTCTCGATGGCAGGGCTGTAGAGACCGCCCACCTTGTAGGTCATCTCGACCAGCTTGCCCTTCTCCTTCACCATCTTCGAGTTCAGGCCGTACATCACAGGAGTAAGGTCCTTCGGATTCTTCAGCTTGGCATAGTATTTCTCCACCTCCTTCTGCGTCACGCCCTCGTAATAGTTGTTGGCAGAGGTGGCAATCAGATCCACGCCATCGGCCTGATTGGTCTTGATGGCCATGAACTTCGGGTCGAAGATGGCACGCATCAGGTCGGGCATAGCCAGATCCTGCTGCAGGGCCTCATCCTTCACGGCAGCTGGCAGTTCGCTGATCTGCGTCTCGAACCATTCCTGCGTAAACTCGGGGTTGAACTTGGCAGTGCTGTAGTGATGATGGATGCCGTTGGCAAACCATATCTGCTTCGTGTACTGCTCGAAAGCCTTCCACTGCGCATCCTCCTTGTCGCCCTTGTAGTTCTGGTAGATGGCCTCGCAGATGTTGCGTATGGGCAGGTTGAAGCGGCAATTCTGATCCCACAGAATGTCGCGACCCCACTGAGCAGCCTCCGTGAGGTAATAGATAAGCTCTTTCTGCGCCAATGGCAGTTCCTCGAATGCCGGCACTTCGTAGCGCAGCACTTCGATGTCAGCGAAACGGTCCACACTCCAAGGCTGCACTTCGGGTGCGACCTCCTCCTTCTGATTCACGCTGCATCCGGTCAACATTCCGGCCATGAGCATTGATGTCATTGCAATATATTTCATCAATTATGTTAATTATTTGTTGTTATTTGTCTGTACTTCTTCTATCTAATATCCTTGTTTGGGTCGCTACGCTCAAAATTCTCAGAAAATCAATATTAAAAATTTTCAAAATAGAATGTCCGATTTTTGAGCTCTGCGACCACCCCGACCTGCCTCCCCATGCCTTTGGCGACTTGTCATATTTCGCTTTTGTTTTCGATTTGTCGAAATGGGCGCTGCGAAGATACAAAATATTTCAATAAAATGGTTCCAAATACCACAAAAATCGTCCTTTTAGCGAAAAAAAGTCTCAATTTTGTACCGAGTGTTTACTATATATTAAATTATGAGGCATTTTGTGGGCAGATTCCATTTTACAATAAAGTAATCGGGCACACACGATGCAATCATGGTTAATCTTCCTGCGAGACACATCAACGATGATAAACCATGTAGCAAATATCTAATTTTACTATTATTTTTTCAGAATTTCTCTCATTTATTTGGATAAATAAGAAAAAGTACCTATCTTTGCAACCGTTACACTGAAAGAAAAAGGGCGAGTTGCCCCGCCCTGATGTTTTCACAACGGAATAATCCTTATTGTGACTTGCTTGAGATATTTTTAGTATCTGGGTGCAAAGATAAGGGAAAAAATAATAACTTCCAAATAATTTTTCAATTTTTTTTATATGAAAAACATTTTAGGCCTCGATTTAGGCACAAATAGTATTGGTTGGGCTCTCATTCAAACCGATGACGAAGGTTCTGAATACCAAAGAAAGATCAAATTAGGAAGCCGTATCATCCCAATGACCCAAGATATCCTTGGTGCATTCGAAGGTGGTGCTCCCATTCAAACACAAACAGCCGCACGCACACAGAAACGAGGGATGCGCCGACTTTATGAACGTCGCGCCCTTCGTCGAGAACGTCTGCTGCGAGTGCTCCATATCCTCGGTTTTCTTCCAGTGCATTATGATCACGCTATTGGTTGGAATCCTCGTCAAACTAAGAGTTTCGGAAAATTCATCAATCCTGATGAAGAACCAAAGATCGCATGGACACGTGATGCCCAAGGGAAACCTAAATTCTTGTTTCAAGACTCTTTCGAAGAGATGCTGGCCGAATTCAAAGAGAAACAGCCGCTTTTAGTTGCTGATGGGAAAAAGATTCCCTATGATTGGACCCTTTATTATCTACGTCAGAAGGCATTGACGCGCCCCATCACAAAAGAAGAGATAGCTTGGATTCTACTCAACTTCAACCAAAAGCGTGGCTATTACCAACTGCGCGGCAAGGACGAAATCAGCCAAGACAACGACAAGACAAAACTTGTCGAATACATCGAGCAGGAAGTGATAAATGTTGACTCCGACCCCAACGAGAAAGAAACGAACAAAGGACGATGGTATAATGTTCATCTGGCCAATGGGATGGTCTATCGCCGACAAAGCCAAATCAGTTTGAAAGACTGGATCGGAAAGAAACGCGAGTTCATTGTCACAACAGAATTCGACGAAAAAGGTCAGCCCAAACGCAACAAGGAGGGTGAAGTGAAACGTTCTTTCCGCGCCCCCAACCCCGACGATTGGACGCTCCGCAAGGTACGAACGGAAAAGGGAGTTGAGCAAAGCTGCATGAAAATCGGCGAATACATCTATCAGCATCTGCTTTCCGACCCATCCGGGAAAATAATCGGAAAGCTCGTCGAGACCATCGACCGTCGTTTCTACAAAGATGAACTCTATGCCATTCTTCAAAAACAGGCGGAGTTTCATTCCGAATTAAGTGACAAGAGCCTCCTTGATGCGTGCAGCGAATCTCTCTACTGCCATAATCTTGCGCGTCAGGATAGCCTTAAGCAGAAGGATATGTCTTACCTTCTTATTGAAGACATACTCTTCTATCAGCGACCTCTCAAGAGCAAAAAGTCTCTGATAAGCAACTGCCCCTTCGAATATCATAAATATGTCGATCATGAGACAGGCGAAGAGAAAATCCAATACAACAAGTGTATTGCCAAGAGCAATCCCTACTTCCAGGAATTTCGCATCCGTCAGTTCATGCAGAACCTCAGACTCTATGATACAAGTGGTATCGAGGACAAGGAGGTGACTTTGACATATTTCCCCGACAAGGCTGCTTGGGAACATCTATATTGCTGGCTTAGCAAACGTGAGGTTGTAGATATGGATTCCTTATTGAAGGATTATCTTGGAATCAAGAAGCCCAAAGGGAAAGATTCAAAATATCCTCTGCGATGGAACTATGTCGAGGACAAGAAGTATCCTGTAGGCGAAACACGAGCTTTGTTAATAGGCTGTCTTGAAAAGTCGGGAGCGCCAGTCAATCTTCTTAACGACCCTGCTTTAGAACATCGGCTTTGGCATCTGCTTTATTCAATCGATGACGTGGAGGAGCTACGGGGAGCCCTCCGCAAGTTTGCATCCTTCATACATGTTGCCGACATCGATAAATTCGTCGAAATCTTCTCGAAAGCCAAACCCTTCGAGAAGGAGTACGGAAGCTATTCCGAGAAGGCGATAAAGAAGATATTGCCACTTATGCGACAAGGAAAGCGTTCCGAACAAGCGTGCGAAGAGCTATATGGTCAGAAACCCACACAGCCATGGAAGTCTCCACATGACATCCATACCTTCATTATGGACTTCCAACAGCACTCCTTGCGCAACCCGATTGTTGAGCAGTGTATCCTTGAGACGCTGAGAACCGTGGCAGACATCTGGCAGGAATACGGGCATATCGATGAAATACATCTTGAGTTAGGACGCGAGATGAAAAATCCTGCAGACATACGCCAGCGTATCAGCGAAAAGAATCGCGAAAACGAGAACACAAACCTGCGTATTAAAGCACTTCTCATAGAACTGCTCAACGATGCCGACATACTGGATGTTCGTCCTAACAGTCCTATGCAGCAGGATATCCTTCGGATCTATGAAGAGGGTGCACTTACCGAACTCAAGCCATCCGACCCCGAGTTTAAGGAGATATCCGAAATCTCGCGCATGGCACAACCTTCGGCAAGCCAACTAACCCGATACAAGCTATGGCTTGAACAACGCTACCGTTCTCCCTATACCGGACAGGTCATCCCCTTGTCCCGTCTCTTCACGCCAGCCTACCAGATAGAGCATGTAATACCACGTACCCGCTATTATGATGACTCATTCAACAACAAGGTGATATGCGAAGCCGAAGTAAACAGGGACAAGACCAACCTGTTGGCTCATGAATACATCTGCCAGAACGGAGGGAAGATTATACCGACAACCCACGGCACAGTCAAAGTATTCAATAAGCAGGAGTACGAACAGTTCGTTCAGGACCACTATGCACACCTCAAAGCCAAGAAGCACAACCTCATGCTTGATGACATCCCCGAAGAATTCATTCAGCGGCAGATGAACGACAGCCGTTACATCAGCCGAGTCATCAAGGCCCTACTCTCCAATATTGTCCGAGCAGACGAGAATGACGACCAGGAGACCTCGAAGAACCTCATCGTCTGCACAGGCTCCGTCACTGACAGGTTGAAAAAAGATTGGGGTCTCAACGACGTATGGAATCATTTGGTATATCCTCGCTTCGAGCGCTTGAACGAGCTAACAGGCACTACGCTTTTCGGACATTGGGAGAACAAGGACGGGAAACGCTACTTCCAGACCGATATGCCATTGTCTCTACGCAAAGGTTTTTCCAAGAAACGTATTGATCATCGCCATCATGCCATGGATGCCCTTGTCATTGCTTGTGCCTCACGCAGTATGGTCAATCTCCTTTCCAATATGAACGCCAATAAGACCGAACCGCGTGAAGACTTGAAGCGAAAACTGACAGGGAAAGGCGGTTTATTCATCAAGCCCTGGCCTACCTTCACCCAAGATGCTTACCAGGCATTGTCGGGTGTGGTGGTCAGCTTCAAGAATAAAGTGCGTATTCTCTCTCGTGCCACCAATTACTATGAGCACTACGATGCAGATGGGCGAAAGAGACAAGTTGCCCAAAACGGAGGTAAACAATTTGTAGTTCGCAAGCCACTTCATAAGGAGACAATGTTTGGACACGTCAATCTGCGTAGGATTAAGTCCGTTTCTATAGATGCGGCTCTCTTGGACATCAACAATATTGTTGATTCTTCACTTCGCAGACAAATCGTTGACCTAATAAGCCAAGGATTCGATAAGAAGAGACTTAAAAAGCGATTGGCAGAAGAAGGGGTAGGCAAGCAAATCCGGATTTACTATTACACCGACAATGCCGATCCTATGGTGGCTGTGCGCAAGAAACTTGATGACTCCTTTGACCAAAAAAGAATACTTTCCATTACAGATACAGGTATTCAAAAGATTCTTTTGAACTATCTTGGCACTAAGGGTAATGATTCCAAAATTGCTTTCTCTCCAGAAGGCATAGCAGACTTAAACGAGCATATTGCCGATTTCAATGGAGGTCGAAAACATCAATCTATTTTGAATGTTCGCGTCTCTGAACCTATGGGCGAGAAGTTCAAAGTCGGTGAAACAGGCAGCAGTGCATCCAAGTATGCTGAAGCACAAAGCGGAACAAATCTGTATTTTGCCATATATGAATCGAAAAATGGTGAACGAAACTATGAGACCATTCCGCTTAATGTTGTCGTAGAACAAATCAAACAAGGATTTGCACCTGTTCCAGAAACAAATGATGATGGGTGGAGACTAAAGTTTACCCTTTCGCCAAACGAATTGGTATATGTACCCAGCGAGGATGAACGACTGTCTCCTCCTGATATTGGCCAATTAAACAGAAATAGAATCTACAAATTTATAAGTTGTACGAAAAAGAGTGCCTACTTTATTCCTCATCGTATCTCTTCACCTCTTCTTGTTGCCAAGTCAGAGGAGGATTACGGTGGCAAGAATCGCGTAATACACGAAATTAGTATCGGCAACAGCTTGGGAAAAATTGAAAGAGAACTCAACCAGCCTACTATAAAATCAATATGCTGGAAACTTACTGTTAATCGTCTTGGAAGAATTACCAAGATTGTAAGATAAATCATACATAATTAGAGCCGAGGACGAACTTCGGCTCTAATTATTCTCATATAGCATCAAAACACCTGTAAAACCAGAACACCATGATCAAACGAACTCTTTATTTTACGAATCCTGCTTATCTAAGCATGGAACACGCGCAATTAGTCGTTAAGCTCAAAAACGCTTCAAACAAAGCAGGACAAGAGTCCTCAAGAGAAGAAGAAATTCGTACCATTCCGATCGAGGATATAGGTATGATTGTACTTGAAAATCGCCAGATTACTATAACGACGAGCCTAATTGCTGCATTAATAGACAACAACGCCGCCGTCGTGACCTGCGACAACAGATCCATGCCTACGGGTTTGTTAATGCCCCTTTCAGGAAATACCATCCAAAACGAAAGATTCCGTGCCCAGTTAGATGCTTCTCTTCCCTTACGCAAGCAACTTTGGCAACAAACCGTAAGCATGAAGATTGCAAACCAAGGAAAGACTTTGAAAAAAAATACTGATGCAGAATGTGGCTGTATGGAAGCTTGGAGCAAAGAGGTTCGCAGCGGTGACCCCATGAATCTCGAAGCCCGTGCAGCGGCATACTATTGGAAAAACCTTTTCCTCTCTTTTCCCAATTTTACAAGAGATCGAGAAGGCAATTATCCCAACAACTTCCTTAATTACGGCTATGCGATACTTCGCGCAATCGTTGCTCGTTCTTTAGTCGGAAGTGGATTACTCCCGACCTTAGGCATTCATCATCAGAACCGCTACAATGCCTATTGTTTAGCCGATGACATTATGGAACCTTATCGTCCTTTCGTTGATCAATTAGTAATACAATTGATGAAGGACTATCCAAACGAAGAATTACTAACCAAAGAAATAAAAGCCAAACTTTTAACTATTCCAACGCTTGATGTGACCATCAACGGGAAACGCAGCCCACTGATGGTTGCAGCCACGACTACCACTGCATCTTTGGCAAAATGTTTTACAGGAGAATTACGAAAAATTGATTATCCAGAAATCTGACAATGAATACACGTTTTAGTGAATATCGCATTATGTGGCTTCTTGTATTCTTTGACCTACCGACTGATACCCGAAAGAATCGGCGTGCATACACCGACTTCCGAAAAGGGCTGCTGAATGATGGGTTCACAATGTTTCAGTTTTCAATCTATGTACGAAACTGTCCAAGCATAGAGAATGCTGAAATGCACAAGAAACGAATCAAAAGCATCTTGCCTGAGTTCGGGAAGGTGGGAATAATGTGTGTTACTGACAAGCAGTTTGCAGCAATCGAAATCTTTTACGGAGCAAAGATTTCGAAGCCCAAACCCATAAGCCTTCAATTAGAACTTTTTTAGTTTTTTTAACTGTCAGTGTCAACCAAAGCTGACAAAATAAAACTATTAAACAATTTAAATTACTATAAATATAGGAAAGTCGAAACTGAAAAATAGTTCAGTTTCGACCCAGTTGCAGGCAGCATTTTTTTCTTTCCTAATATTCCTTGTATATCTTTATAATCCAACGGATTACAAGGAATGAGTTGTTATTGCCTACGCAAATATACTAAATTCTCAAGCAAGTCACAACGGAAAGAATCAACTGAGTATGATTCGACCAGTTGTTATTGCCTACGCAAATATACTAAATTCTCAAGCAAGTCACAACATTACTCGGATTAACCTCCGATCACCATCCGTTGTTATTGCCTACGCAAATATACTAAATTCTCAAGCAAGTCACAACCTTGAAGTGGTTCTGTATCATCAAATAACAGTTGTTATTGCCTACGCAAATATACTAAATTCTCAAGCAAGTCACAACAGCAGGAAGTCGCCATACAAAGCATTGGGGGTTGTTATTGCCTACGCAAATATACTAAATTCTCAAGCAAGTCACAACATGTTGAATGTTGAATTGTCTGACGAGTTTGTTGTTATTGCCTACGCAAATATACTAAATTCTCAAGCAAGTCACAACGGGTCTGTTTTCGTTTGTTTTCATTCAAAGTTGTTATTGCCTACGCAAATATACTAAATTCTCAAGCAAGTCACAACGCCCCGGCGAAAGACAATAAAGAATCGGTGGTTGTTATTGCCTACGCAAATATACTAAATTCTCAAGCAAGTCACAACGGAAAGAATCTAATGAGTATGATTCGACCAGTTGTTATTGCCTACGCAAATATACTAAATTCTCAAGCAAGTCACAACAGATGGCAACAGTTGGTCTGTAATATACTGTTGTTATTGCCTACGCAAATATACTAAATTCTCAAGCAAGTCACAACATCCCGAAGTTGCACAAGACTATGAAGAGGTTGTTATTGCCTACGCAAATATACTAAATTCTCAAGCAAGTCACAACACTGTTGCCAAGGAATATGCCTCCACCACGGTTGTTATTGCCTACGCAAATATACTAAATTCTCAAGCAAGTCACAACACGGTGTAGGAGAAGCCTGTGATGTCGGAGTTGTTATTGCCTACGCAAATATACTAAATTCTCAAGCAAGTCACAACAAGCCAAGCAATAGCCTTTTGTATCTTGTTGTTGTTATTGCCTACGCAAATATACTAAATTCTCAAGCAAGTCACAACTAATGTTTGAAAGTTTATATTTGATTTTGTGTTGTTATTGCCTACGCAAATATACTAAATTCTCAAGCAAGTCACAACTTGGATTCCGACCGTCTCTTCGTCGAAGAGGTTGTTATTGCCTACGCAAATATACTAAATTCTCAAGCAAGTCACAACTTAACAACAACAACGTGAACAACAACGCCGGTTGTTATTGCCTACGCAAATATACTAAATTCTCAAGCAAGTCACAACGCAATCAACCCCATTTAGGAAGTGCATCCTGTTGTTATTGCCTACGCAAATATACTAAATTCTCAAGCAAGTCACAACTAATTTATAGATTACATATCTTAAAATTTTGTTGTTATTGCCTACGCAAATATACTAAATTCTCAAGCAAGTCACAACCACGCACAACCGTCATAAAGTGGTGGAATTGTTGTTATTGCCTACGCAAATATACTAAATTCTCAAGCAAGTCACAACATAACTTTTTAAGTAACTTTTACACGCGCGGTTGTTATTGCCTACGCAAATATACTAAATTCTCAAGCAAGTCACAACATCACGACTATGATGATGATTATTCATTCCGTTGTTATTGCCTACGCAAATATACTAAATTCTCAAGCAAGTCACAACAGATAAGTAATGATAGTGCTGAAATAAAATGTTGTTATTGCCTACGCAAATATACTAAATTCTCAAGCAAGTCACAACCCATCGCAAAAAGACTTGAATGATGAGCAAGGTTGTTATTGCCTACGCAAATATACTAAATTCTCAAGCAAGTCACAACGCCTTTCATGCTCGTTTCTGCTGGCTTTGGGTTGTTATTGCCTACGCAAATATACTAAATTCTCAAGCAAGTCACAACGGTGATTTCCGTTTTAATTCGCTCAACCTGTTGTTATTGCCTACGCAAATATACTAAATTCTCAAGCAAGTCACAACAAACAATTTCGGTACTGCTGAACGCAACATGTTGTTATTGCCTACGCAAATATACTAAATTCTCAAGCAAGTCACAACACTGGTGCAAACACAAGAAAACCTTTGCCTGTTGTTATTGCCTACGCAAATATACTAAATTCTCAAGCAAGTCACAACTGAACTACACGTAACCATTTAGCAGCCATTGTTGTTATTGCCTACGCAAATATACTAAATTCTCAAGCAAGTCACAACAAAGTCGCGGGCGGGGACACTGAAACAAATGTTGTTATTGCCTACGCAAATATACTAAATTCTCAAGCAAGTCACAACCGGTATGCTTCTTTGCCCATCTTCCTCCTAGTTGTTATTGCCTACGCAAATATACTAAATTCTCAAGCAAGTCACAACGATTTAGGTCAAGCAATATTTGGCGAGCCAGTTGTTATTGCCTACGCAAATATACTAAATTCTCAAGCAAGTCACAACTAGTTGGATAACATCATTGTCAATAGCCGTGTTGTTATTGCCTACGCAAATATACTAAATTCTCAAGCAAGTCACAACGCTCTGACGTGACTTCTCGCTCCTGACCGAGTTGTTATTGCCTACGCAAATATACTAAATTCTCAAGCAAGTCACAACAGGGAGATCGATATATCTACAATGGCGAAAGTTGTTATTGCCTACGCAAATATACTAAATTCTCAAGCAAGTCACAACAGCAGAAGATGTAGTTCTTGAAAAAGAAATGTTGTTATTGCCTACGCAAATATACTAAATTCTCAAGCAAGTCACAACTGTCAAATCATGGTTATTTCAACCTCTATTGTTGTTATTGCCTACGCAAATATACTAAATTCTCAAGCAAGTCACAACTTAACATAAACAGGACGAATACGAAAGAAGTTGTTATTGCCTACGCAAATATACTAAATTCTCAAGCAAGTCACAACCTCAACAACAACGGCAGATTGGTCATTCGGTTGTTATTGCCTACGCAAATATACTAAATTCTCAAGCAAGTCACAACCCTCTGTACCGCCTCGTAGACCTTCATGCCGTTGTTATTGCCTACGCAAATATACTAAATTCTCAAGCAAGTCACAACCTCCGTTCTATCATTAAAGCAGAAGCCGTAGTTGTTATTGCCTACGCAAATATACTAAATTCTCAAGCAAGTCACAACGAGCGGCACTCCGATGTTCTGACGGAGGTCGTTGTTATTGCCTACGCAAATATACTAAATTCTCAAGCAAGTCACAACTATGCGGTAATAGTATAAAAATGGCTGTAAGTTGTTATTGCCTACGCAAATATACTAAATTCTCAAGCAAGTCACAACTAATACATAAGCCCGCTATTCGGGAAGTAGTTGTTATTGCCTACGCAAATATACTAAATTCTCAAGCAAGTCACAACAGTAAACCTTATATCCAAAAATAAACCTTAGTTGTTATTGCCTACGCAAATATACTAAATTCTCAAGCAAGTCACAACGAATCAGGCACAAGCCAAATCGTTCAGACGTTGTTATTGCCTACGCAAATATACTAAATTCTCAAGCAAGTCACAACTCCACTTAGGTCTAAATTATTGGCTTTGGCGTTGTTATTGCCTACGCAAATATACTAAATTCTCAAGCAAGTCACAACCCAAGGAACTTACAATTACGTCTGGCACAAGTTGTTATTGCCTACGCAAATATACTAAATTCTCAAGCAAGTCACAACGTCAGGATTGAGCGTGTAGAGCCTATCCAGGTTGTTATTGCCTACGCAAATATACTAAATTCTCAAGCAAGTCACAACAGCGGCAAACAACAAAAGCCAAAAACGAAAGTTGTTATTGCCTACGCAAATATACTAAATTCTCAAGCAAGTCACAACAGTCGATATTTCTGACATTCATGGCAATGAGTTGTTATTGCCTACGCAAATATACTAAATTCTCAAGCAAGTCACAACGTAATTTCTTTAGTGCTTTGGATTCCTTTTGTTGTTATTGCCTACGCAAATATACTAAATTCTCAAGCAAGTCACAACCGCGCGGATGGAACGACCTTTCCACTCCGGTTGTTATTGCCTACGCAAATATACTAAATTCTCAAGCAAGTCACAACCCCTCGCGAGGTTTGATTACACCGCCTATGTTGTTATTGCCTACGCAAATATACTAAATTCTCAAGCAAGTCACAACTGTGAGTTGAGTCAAAAATCGAAAAAACTGTTGTTATTGCCTACGCAAATATACTAAATTCTCAAGCAAGTCACAACCAGGTCTGAGTCGCGGTTGAAGTTGAGGGCGTTGTTATTGCCTACGCAAATATACTAAATTCTCAAGCAAGTCACAACATGCGATGAATTTGATATCTTCACGGTTACGTTGTTATTGCCTACGCAAATATACTAAATTCTCAAGCAAGTCACAACAAGCAACCTCTACGGCGACACCATCGTCACGTTGTTATTGCCTACGCAAATATACTAAATTCTCAAGCAAGTCACAACATCACTCACCATGCCCTTGATGGCATTGAGGTTGTTATTGCCTACGCAAATATACTAAATTCTCAAGCAAGTCACAACGCAGCGGAGCGAGTGGTGTAAACATTGGCGGTTGTTATTGCCTACGCAAATATACTAAATTCTCAAGCAAGTCACAACAGCTGGTGTGAAGAAAACGAAACAAAGAAAGTTGTTATTGCCTACGCAAATATACTAAATTCTCAAGCAAGTCACAACCACAATCGTGATTCAAGCATTGCCAGGAACGTTGTTATTGCCTACGCAAATATACTAAATTCTCAAGCAAGTCACAACAAGCGTATCGAGCTCCTACAACGGGCACACGTTGTTATTGCCTACGCAAATATACTAAATTCTCAAGCAAGTCACAACCCTCTGCTTGGGATAATCCTTTGACTCCGAGTTGTTATTGCCTACGCAAATATACTAAATTCTCAAGCAAGTCACAACCCTGCATCCGCTGCCCCGTCATGGCCGTGTAGTTGTTATTGCCTACGCAAATATACTAAATTCTCAAGCAAGTCACAACCATTCTTAATACTATCCAACCGAAAGTTGGGTTGTTATTGCCTACGCAAATATACTAAATTCTCAAGCAAGTCACAACGGTCGATGTTGCCGTATGTCTGCCCGTAGTTGTTATTGCCTACGCAAATATACTAAATTCTCAAGCAAGTCACAACTAGTGGATATCCACAACGGAAGGCACATTTGTTGTTATTGCCTACGCAAATATACTAAATTCTCAAGCAAGTCACAACCCAATGCGACCACGCGCCGTTTGTGTATGTGTTGTTATTGCCTACGCAAATATACTAAATTCTCAAGCAAGTCACAACTATGGATATGGAGTAGATAACTCTTCGCCTGTTGTTATTGCCTACGCAAATATACTAAATTCTCAAGCAAGTCACAACTCGCACACGGGTCAAGTGTAAAGTGGAATCGTTGTTATTGCCTACGCAAATATACTAAATTCTCAAGCAAGTCACAACTCGGCGGCGGTTGAGTTGATAACGGCGGTTGTTGTTATTGCCTACGCAAATATACTAAATTCTCAAGCAAGTCACAACAGCATGGTAAGGATCCTGAATCCCTTGTTCGTTGTTATTGCCTACGCAAATATACTAAATTCTCAAGCAAGTCACAACGCGAGTGAAGATCACTCCTCTTGTATCTGGTTGTTATTGCCTACGCAAATATACTAAATTCTCAAGCAAGTCACAACGGTCGGTTTAACGTTCTTCTTGATGAGATGGTTGTTATTGCCTACGCAAATATACTAAATTCTCAAGCAAGTCACAACCGTGTGTGAGAAAGCGTGATAAAGCAGGAGGTTGTTATTGCCTACGCAAATATACTAAATTCTCAAGCAAGTCACAACATAGTTAGAAGTAAATCGTTCGATTGAAACGTTGTTATTGCCTACGCAAATATACTAAATTCTCAAGCAAGTCACAACAGTGCCTTTGACAACCCGTTAGTGCCTAACGTTGTTATTGCCTACGCAAATATACTAAATTCTCAAGCAAGTCACAACGCTCGGAGGCCTATGCCCGTGAGGAGTTTGTTGTTATTGCCTACGCAAATATACTAAATTCTCAAGCAAGTCACAACCGTATCACTCATCATCCCCTCACTCCCCATCCCCGTCGCTCAAATTGACCGAGAACGTGAACTCCCTCCTGCACGCCGGGCAAAGCACCATCCCCCTGAGCCATATGATGCGGTCAATCGGGTGCTCGTCGCGGCGGCGCTTCGTCTCCCGCTCCACACATTCAGGATAGGTCGTCAGCTCCCATGGCTCAACACCAAGCCCCTTTGCCAATTTCCACAATGTGCGAAGCGAGATATTATTGACAAAGGAAAGATATATACTCTTAGTGTCCATTCCGCATCGTTCGGCAAAATCCCGCATCGTCAATCCCCTCTCTTTGACAATCTCCTTGACGCGCTGGCGCAGGAAACCCTCATCCGTTATGTCTCCTTTGCGGGCTGGGGCGTTTTCCTCTTCGACGGTTTCGCTGTCCCTCACCCGCAGCTCCATATTGAGGGTCTGTCCGCAATGCGGGCAGGTGTAGGCTCTTCGCCCGCTTACGCCCTTCCTCTTTGTCGCGCCCGACACCTCGCACTTGTGCAGCAGTTCCCAGATGGGCACGTCCAGTGCTTCGGCATACGACTTCATCGTCCTCACCGTGGCGGCAGTGCGGCTCGACTTATGCAGGGGCGACATTCCCAGATAGGTGATCCCCATCCTTTCAGCCAGTTCCTTGAGCGGCAGGTTGCGCTCGGCGCACAGTTCCCTCACTCTTTGGGCAAACAGGTCAAGCAGTTCTTCACATTCAGTTTCTTTCTTCTTTCTTCTCATGCTTTGGTTATTTTATAGTGAATTATTTTCTTTATCCTCTAAGTTAACCTATAAGTTAATGCGCACACGCGTAAGTTAATGCGCACACGCGCGTAGTTCATCATCCGCGTATCATCCGCGTATCACTCCCCATCCCCGTCGCTCAGGTTGATCGAGAACGTGAATTCCTTCCTGCACGCTGGGCAAAGCACCATCCCTCTGAGCCACATGATGCGGTCTATCGGGTGCTCATCGCGTCTGCGCTTCGTCTCCCGCTCCACACATTCAGGATAGGTCGTCAGCTCCCATGGCTCAACACCAAGTCCTTTCGCCAATTTCCACAATGTGCGAAGACTGACATTGCTCGACAGATTGACAGGTGTGCCGTTCTTACGCATACCACATCTTTCTCCAAGTTCCTTCATCGTCAATCCCCTCTCTTTGACAATCTCCTTGACGCGCTGGTGCAGGAAACCCTCATCCGTTATGTCTCCTTTGCGGGTTGGGATGGTTTCCTCTTCGACGGTTTCGCTGTCCCTCACTCGCAGCTCCATATTGAGGGTCTGTCCGCAATGCGGGCAGGTGTAGGTTCTTCGTCCGCTTACACCCTTTCTCTTTGTCGTGCCCGACACCTCGCACTTGTGCAGCAGTTCCCAGATGGGCACGTCCAGCGCCTCGGCATACGACCTCATCGTCCTCACCGTAGCCGCCGAGCGGCCTGACTTAAGGAGGGGCGACATTCCCAGATAGGTGATCCCCATCCTTTCAGCCAGTTCCTTGAGCGGCAGGTTGCGCTCGGCGCACAGCTCCCTCACTCTTTGGGCAAACAGGTCAAGCAGTTCTTCACATTCAGTTTCTTTCTTCTTCCTTCTTCTCATGCTTTGGTTATTTTATGGTGAATTCATTTTCTCGCTGCAAATATAGTAATATGCGTAATATTCGCAAAATAACCTTGTAAAATTACAATTTATCCCTATATCTTTTTATCCTTTCTCCGCATTATTGCCACACCCATCTACCAAAATCATCATCCATGAACTTTATCCATCGCCCACTTTCTGTTGTTATTGCCTACGCAAATATACTAAATTCTCAAATTTACAACCATTATACCATTTATGATGTGTAGATGAATCTTTCCTTTTGCAATAGTTGGCTCATATAGCCGAGAATACCATATAGAGGAATGTTCTCCATCCAACCTTGATCAATATAGGGTTTCATGGAACAACGGAGACCTTTGAGATTTTTATCGGCATGATCAATGGTGACAAATTGCCTCAAGGATTTGCTTTTTACATTCTCTTCTGCTTTCACCTCAATGGGCAAAACTCTCTCTTGTGTCTGAATAAGGAAGTCAACCTCTTGCGTAGAATTGTCTTTGCTGAAATAATAGACATGCAGATTATCTAACGTCTTTAATTGTTCAAGGACGTAGTTTTCGGTGAAGGCCCCTTTGAAACTTGTGAAAACTTCATTACTGATAAGCATGAGCCGAGGAGATGCCTGCGACAAAGCGCCAAGTAACCCAACATCTAACAGATACAGTTTGAAGGCATCAAAGTCTTCATAAAATTTCAAAGGCATTTCGGGAACCTTGCATCTACGGATCTTATAAACCAAGCCAGCCCTTACCAACCATTCGATAGCTATTTCGAAATCTCGCGCCCTTCCGCCCTCTTTGACTGCCCCATAGATAAACTTCTTATTCTCTTTAGCTAATTGGGCAGGGATACTCTCCCATATCATACGAATTCTTTCTGTTTCTTCGCCAGCGTGTTTGGCGAAATCATTATCGTATGTCCTGAGTATCTCAAGTTGTATTGTGCGCACCTTATTAACATCTCCTTTTGTCGTATATTGTAGGACAGCCTCTGGCATACCTCCAACGAAATAATATTGCCTCAACAACTCTTGAAGCTTAGGCTCAAGCAAATTAGCCATCTCCCAGTCATTCCGACAGAGAATATCTGCAATCTTTTCCTCCCCCTTTGCCCACAAGAACTCTTCGAAGTTCATCGGATACAATGTAAGCAGATTCACCTTGCCCACTGGATATGACTCGCCTTTTCGATGAGTGGTACCAAGTAGAGAACCAGCCACAGCTACATGTTGTTCTCTGGCATCTTCGCAGAAATACTTCAAACTGTCCAATCCTCTACGAGCCTCTTGAATCTCATCCATAAAAATCAACGTTTTTCCTGCGACAATCTTTTGATGGGTAATGGTTTCCAATGATTCCATTATACGATCAACTTTTAGATTCTGCTGAAAAATAATTTGGGCATCGGGATCGTCATGAAAATTCACATAAACTATATTATCGTATTCGTTTTTACCGAATTCCTTGAGCAGCCATGTTTTGCCTACTTGACGTGCACCTTCCAAAACCAACGGCTTTCTTGAGGGGTCATTTTTCCATTCAAGTAATCGATTATAAAGTGATCTTTTCATATCTTTAAATTATTTATTGATGATAAACTGCTTCTATATAACAACATCGAAAAAGACGGAAATGACTACAAAAATTATTCGGACATTTTCAGAATTACATCCATCGTATTTTAGTATTCCGAAAACAACGAATAGTATTTCATCCTTTACGTGTTTTAGATGTTTTTTGATCACGGATCACACGAATCTCACGGATTGTCTGCTTGACCAAGGGAGACCAGTGGTCATTGCTTCGCCGACAACTGGGCGGATAAAACGGATCCTTGTCTCGACCTCTTATCTCTACAGACTTATTCTTTTTCTCTACGGACTTCAAGGACTTAATGGACTATCTCGGGAG
>CAJOLH010000017.1 GCA_905235375.1 uncultured Bacteroidales bacterium | reverse complement strand
AACGATGGGGGTTATTCCGAAAAAGGACGAAAAAACGAAAAAGTCCGAAAATTTTTTGTAGTCATCTCCGCGTTTTTCGATGTTGTTATATAGAAGCGTGCTTTAGTTTTTTAGGAATATGATTCGACGAATTGGACAAAACTTTGTTGTGGTTACACTCCTTTTGATGCTGGTCATCATGGGGAGTAGTCCTGCGTTGATTCATTGCAATATGGCGGGGACGTGGAAGCTGAGTGTCTTCGAGATGCTGGACGGACAAGCTGCGATGAAGTGCTGTGCGCTGGTTCCTGCTGTGGAAGAGGAGTGCTGCTGCATGGCTGAGCCTGTGGAAGAAGAGACGTGCTGCGAGGCTGTGCCTGATAACGAGATGGAGAGCTGCATGGAGATCGTGCCGATGACCGTCCAGCCTACCATAACATACGACGATAATATTGAAATACCTGCTCCTGCCGAAATGGTGCCGCTGATGGCGCTGTTGGGCATCTGCATTGATAACGGGCTGCTGGTGCCTGAGCAGCCTTGCAACCGAAACCTTATTGATGACCATCTGATAGTGCCTCCCAGGGGGATACTATGCCATCATTGTGTCCTTTTGTGTTAGGACGACTTTGCTGAAAGTCGGTCTGCCGTTCCTTGATGGGGATGGCACTTGCTGACGTATATCGTGCTTTGCTTTACAATAATAATAGGTATGCAGGACACTGCAATGCCATTATGCACATCAATTCATGCTTGATAAAATCATAAATTATTTTCTGCGTAACAGGATCGTCACGCTTTTCTTGCTTTTGGCTGTCGTGCTCGGAGGTATCGTGACTGCCCCATTCAAATGGGACAATGACCTGGTGCCTCGCGATCCAGTGGCTGTGGATGCCATACCCGATGTGGGTGACAACCAGCAGATCATTGCCACCGAATGGATGGGCCGTTCGCCCAAGGACATACAGGACCAGGTGACCTATCCATTGACCACCGCCTTGCTGGGCATACCCGGGGTGAGGACCATCCGCAGCACCTCGATGATGGGTATGTCGTTCATCTATATCATCTTCGAGGAGGATGTGGAGTTCTATTGGAGCCGTTCGCGCATCCTTGAGAAACTCAACTCCCTGCCGACGGGGCTGCTTCCTGCTGGCGTTCAACCTACCTTGGGTCCAGATGCCACCGCCCTGGGCCAGATCTTCTGGTACACCCTTGAGGGACGTGACCCCGAAACGGGAGAACCTACACCCGGATGGGATCCGCATGAGCTGCGCACCATCCAGGACTTCGACGTGCGCTATCAGCTCAGCGCTGCTGCGGGCGTGAGCGAGGTGGCCAGTGTGGGCGGTTATGTGAAGGAGTATCAGGTGGATCTTGACCCCGATGCCCTGCGCAGCTACGGCATCAGCCTAAATCAGGCCATGCTCGCCGTGCTCAATTCGAATATCGACGTGGGAGCGGGCACCATGGAGATCAACAAGGCGGAATACATCATCCGCGGTCTGGGCTATGTGAAGACGCTCAAGGACATCGAGGAGGCAGCCATCACATCGGTGGGCGGTGTGCCTGTGCAGGTCAAGGACGTGGCACACGTGTCGTTTGGCCCAGGTGACCGCCGTGGAGGTCTCGACAAGATGGGACAGGAAGCCGTGGGAGGTGTAGTCGTGGCACGTTACGGCAGCAATCCGATGGAGGTGATCACCAACGTGAAGAAGCAGATCGACATCCTTTCGGCTGGTTTGCCCGAAAAGAAACTTGCCGATGGTCGCACTTCGAAGGTGACGGTGGTGCCCTTCTACGACCGCACGCAGCTCATCAAGGAGACCATCGGCACCCTCGAGGATGCCTTGCTGCACGAAATCATGATCTGCATCATCGTGGTGCTGATACTTGTGGTCAACCTGCGCGCTTCGGTGGTCATCAGTGCCATGCTGCCCTTAGCCGTGCTTTCGACCTTCATTGTGATGAAGCTGGCCGGCATTGAGGCCAACATCGTTGCCCTGTCGGGCATTGCCATCGCCATCGGCGTGATGGTCGATGTGGGAGTGGTATTCATGGAGAACATCGTCCGACGCATGGAGGAGAAGGCGGGAGGCCGTTACCGCACCATACACCTGCGAGGCAAGGAGCTCGAAGACCTGATCAGCGAATCGGCTTCGGAAGTGTCGGGTGCCGTGCTGACCGCCATGGCTACCACCATCGTCAGCTTCCTGCCCATCTTTGCCATGGAAGCGCAGGAAGGGAAGATGTTCCATCCGCTGGCCTTCACCAAGACCTTCGCCCTGCTGAGCGCCCTCGTGCTGGGCTATGTGGTGCTGCCAACCTTAGCCTATTGGATATTCTCGATACCGAAACCGCAGCGTTGGGCCAAAAGGATTCTGGGCAGAAAGGACGGAACAGAGAAATACAATGAGAAGAAGTACCACATCGGCAAGTTGAAGTTCACTGCCAATCATCTGCTGATAGGCGTGATAGTACTTCTGGCTACATATATACTCACCTCGCACTGGCTGCCTCTTGGCCCCGACAACGGCATCATTGCCAACTATCTGCTTGTGGTCATTATCATCGGAGCCGTGCTGGGCATGCTCTGGATGTTCCAATTCTACTACGAACGGATGCTGCGCTGGGTGCTCGTCCATCGTTGGGTGTTCATGACAATTCCCACACTGATCATTGCCTTCGGCCTGTGGATATGGAGCGGACTGGGCAAGGAGTTCATGCCTTCGCTCGACGAGGGTTCGTTCATGCTTATGCCCACGTCGATGCCCCATGCGGGAGTGGAGCAGAACCTCGAATACTGCCGCATCCTGGACCGCCGACTTTCGGCCATCCCCGAAGTGGAGAGTGCCGTGGGCAAATGGGGACGCGTGGAAAGCGCCCTCGACCCTGCACCGATACAGATGTACGAAACCACGATCAACTACGTGCCCGAATACATGCTCGATGCCAACGGACATCGCCAGCGTTTCCGCACCGATGCCTCGGGTGCCTTCGTGCTCAAAGATGGCAGAACCTACGACCCCGAAACACAATGGCGCAAGGTGCCCAAGGACAGTCTGATCCCTGATGGCGGTGGCCGCTACTTCCGTCAATGGCGCCGCAACATACGTTCGAAAGATGACATCTGGGATGCCATCACCGAGGCTGCCAACCTGCCGGGACTGACGGGTTCGCCCAAGCTGCAGCCCATTGCAACACGCCTTGTCATGCTTTCGACAGGCCTCAAGTCGCCCATGGGTCTCAAGGTCTATGGTCCTGACCTCGAAAGCATCGAGCGGGCAGGTTTGCAGTTCGAACAGGCCCTGCGCGAGATGGACTTCATCAACGGGAATTCGGTGTTCTACGACCGTTCGACAGGCGCTCCCTACATCGAGATTGCTCCTGACCGCGAGAAGCTCGGTCGCTACGGCATCTCCATCCAGTCGGTTCAGGACGTGATCGAAACGGCCATCGGAGGCATGGCAGAAGGCAACACCGTGGAAGGACGCGAGCGCTTCAAGATTCGTGTGCGCTATGCACGCGAATATCGTAGTGATCCCGAGTCGTTGGCCAGCATACTGGTGACAGCGCCCGATGGCACACAGATTCCTTTGGGACAGGTGGCCGACATCCGATTTACCAAAGGTGCCACGATGATCAACAGCGAAAACACCTATCTGCTGGGCTACGTCACCTTCGACAAGATGGGCAACGAAGCCGAGGTCAACGTGGTGGAAAAGGCCAACAAGGTGCTCAAGGAGAAGGTGGCCAGTGGCGAGATCGTTTTGCCCAAGGGCGTCACCTTCCAGTTTACGGGAAGCTACGAGCAGCAGCACCACGCGATGCAGCGCCTTAAGATAGTGATTCCTGTGGCTCTGCTTCTGATTCTGCTGATCCTCTACTTCCAGTTTGGCACCATCCCTGCCTCCCTGATACACTTCTCGGGCGTGTTCATGGCGTTTGCAGGTGGCTTCATCATGCTGTGGCTCTACGGGCAGGAGTGGTTCCTCGACATCACGGTGGCAGGCGTGAATATGCGCGACCTGTTCGGGATGCATCCGATCAATCTGAGTGTGGCGGTCTGGGTGGGCTTCATTGCCCTCTTTGGCGTTGCCACCGACGATGGTGTGCTGATGGGCACCTACATCCATCACACCTTCCTGCATCGACAGCCCAAGTCGCGGGAGGAGATCATCGAAGCGGTGGTCGAAGCAGGACGCAAGCGTGTGCGTCCGGCGTGCATGACCACGGCTACCACCCTCATTGCCTTGTTGCCAGTGCTTTCATCGACGGGCAAGGGTGCCGACATCATGGTGCCGATGTCGATACCGACCTTCGGCGGCATGATCATTCAGGAGTTGACGATGTTCATGGTGCCTGTGCTGCAATGCTGGTGGAGGGAGGGGTCGCTGCGAAAGTAGTTTTCTTTAACACGAATTGTCATGAATTAATCACGAATTTGTCATGAATTTTTGTGAGTTTTGAATATGAGACGATATACATTATTAATAATTATATTCATCAGCGCAATGCAAGGCAGGGTTGCGGTGGCGGAAGAGCAGGGGGATAGCCTGTACGCGTACATGATGACGGCGGTGGAGAACAGCCCGCGTACCAAGGCGGCTCTGCAAAGCTATAAGGCAGCGCTCGAAGCCGTCTGCCCGGCCAGCACGATTGGCGATCCTGAACTGTCGGTGAACTGGTATCCCAGTCCGATGGAACTGGTGAACAGCAGGCAGGTGGCCACCTTCGGACTGATGCAGATGTTCCCCTGGCCCGGTTCGATGAAGGCTGCGCGCCGAGAGAAGGAGTGGCAGGTGGAAAAGGCGTACGAGATGTATCGGATGGAGGGCATCGACCTTGCCTATCGCGTGGAAGAGAAATGGTATCAGATCCTTGCGACACAGGAGAAGATATCCGCCATCGGGCAGAACATCACGTTCTTGAAGCAGATTGAGGAAACCGCGCTCTATCAGTACAAGTCGCCTTCGAACGGCAGGATGCGTGCCAACATGAGTGACCAACTTCGCCTCCAGACCGAGGAACTGAGCCTTGAGGAGCAGCTTGAGACGGCACAGACCGAACTCGCCCTCCAGAAGCAGCAACTCAACCTGCTGATGCATCGTGAGGCGGGCAGTGCCATCGTCACGCCCGACAGCATCGTGCTGCGCGAGATGCCCATCCTTTCGATGGACGACATCGAGAACGCAAGCCCCGAACTGGCAGCTATCCGCAACGAGCAGAATGCCCTCGAGCAGACCGAAAAGAAGATGCGCAACATGGGACGACCCATGCTGGGCCTTGGGGCACAATACATGCTCAACGAAGAGACCGAGATGCCAAGGATGGCCGACATGAACGGTAAGGACATGTGGATGGCGATGCTGAAGATTTCGTTGCCCATCTATCGGCGCAAGACCAATGCCTCGATAAGGGAGGCACAACTGATGCAAAATGCAGCTGCCGAAAAGTATGCCAGCCAAAGGGATGCCCTCGAAAGCCAATGGCTCGGCATCGTGCAGCAGGCTGAAGAGGCCAAACGCAAGATCCGTCTGCTGGGCCAGCAGCTCGACCTCGTCGATCGAACCCTCGAACTGATGCGTGCCGAATATGTGGCTGAAACGACTCCCATCGCGGACCTGCTCGAGACCGATCGCCAACGCGTCGCCCTTGCCCTGAAACTTGCCGAAGCCAAGGCGAAGTACAACACGGTGGTGGCTCAGATGGAAAAGATAGCTGCCCTCAATGGCAATGGCCTACAGACACAGGAGGATGGGTCGCACAGCTCAAAATTATCTAAAAATTGAATCAAAAAATTATAAAAAAACGGGACGGTGTTGGTCTCGGCTATTATATGCTAACTTCTTTTGATAATTTTTAAAATAAATTTTCTTATAATTTTGAGCGAAGCGACCCCAAACAAAATAGTAATTTAAGAACAAATATGAAAAGGAACATTCTCAAGTATATCGGCACCCTGTTGGCAGGCATCCTGCTCGGCTGGCTCTTCTTCGGAAACAATAGCGACAATCAAAACAGGAACGAAGGTGAGGAGGGAGGAACCGTCTATGTCTGCTCGATGCACCCCAACATCAAATCGACCGACCCGAAGGCTACCTGTCCGCTTTGTGGTATGGATCTGACACCGATGGGAGATATCGGAGGCAATGCCATCGACGAAAATGCGGTGATGTTCAGCCAGGAGGCAGCTGCCCTTGCCGGCATCGAGACCATGGAGGTCAGCAGCGGGATGGCCAACAGCGAGATACGCATCTTTGGCAAGGTGCAGCCCAGTACACGTATGCAGCAGACGCAGAGCGCCTACGTGGCAGGACGCATCGAGCAACTTCTTATTACCGCAGTGGGCGACAAGGTGCGCAAAGGTCAGACACTCGCCACCATCTATTCACCCGAACTGTATTCCATCTCGCAGGAGCTTTGTGCAGCCCTTTCGTACGAAGGGGCACAGCGCAACGTCCTTGTGGCGGCAGCCGAAGAGAAGCTTCGCCTGCTCAACGTGACCGAAGAGCAGATTCGCGCGATTGAGAAGAGCGGCAAGCCTTCGCCTTACGTGGAACTAAAAGCCAATACCTCGGGCACCGTCACGAGCCTTAATGTTGCTCCGGGTGCGTATGTCAACCAGGGACAACCGATGCTGGTCATCTCCGACCTCACCCGGGTGTGGGGCATCTTCGAAGCCTACGAACGCGACCTCCCCTTCATTCGTGTAGGGCAGGAGATACAGTTCAAGGCCGATGCGATGCCTGGAGAGATTTTCAAGGCCCGCATCAGCTACATCGACCCGCTGCTCGATGGCAGGAGTCGAACGGCCGACGTGCGCATCGACCTGGTCAATGGAAGCGGTCGCTTCAAGCCCGAAATGCTCCTCACGGGCATCGTCGAAGCCAACCTCCAGCAGTACAACGACGAGGTGATCATCCCCAAGAGCGCAGTGATGTGGACGGGACCGAGGAGCGTGGTCTATGTGCTCGATGAGACCGAGGAACTGCCCACGTTCGTGATCCGTCAGGTCACGCTCGGCCCAGCGATAGGCGACAGCTACGTCATCACCGATGGTCTGGCTGAGGGTGAAATCATCGCCGTCAATGGCACGTTCGTTATCGACAGTGCTGCCCAGTTGCAGGGACGCAAGTCGATGATGAACACGAATTAGCGTGAGTTCTTTATCACGAATTAGCGAATTATGGAATTAATTACAGTTATCTTATCAAAAACAATAATCATTAACCTACAAATTAAAAAAATCGTCTGTATGAAAAAGATCATTATTACAGCCCTGCTCGCAGTGGCAATGTTTGGCGTTGAGGCCAAGACCCAGAAGGTGACCATCGACGTGAATGGCAAGTGTGAGATGTGCAAGACACGCATCGAGAAGACTGCCAGCGCCGTGCCTGGTGTCACTTCGGCCAAGTGGAACCTGAAGACCAAGAAGCTCATCCTCATCTACGACGATGCGAAGACCAACGTCAAGAAGGTGGAGGAGGCCCTGGCTGCCGTAGGACACGACACGCAGGACGTCAAGGCCAGCGACGAGGCTTACAACAAGCTGCACGCTTGCTGCAAGTATCGTGAGAGCAAGTAAAAAGGCTGCTAAGTAATAAAGCAAATCATCCGCGATATCGTAAAGCATATTGCGGATGATTTGTTTTTAGGTTTTTGGTTTATAGATAAAGTATGCTTGAAGCTTAATCTTTACCGTTGTATTTGTCGCGAGTCCTTGCGATAAGGAGCAGAAGGTTGTCGAAATGCAGGGCATTGAAGCTGTGTTCGGGGAAGGCGGCACGTTGCTCACGACAGTACTGCTCGATGAAGTCGAGGTGCTGGAGGGCATGGATGCGTGCGTCGGTATGCGAGGCATTGAGAGCCATCGCATCTGCATCTTTGGTGGTAGAATCCACATTGATCAGACGGCTTAGGAAATCGATGTACGTATTCTCCGACTCACGCGTGTAGGCGTTCTGACGCTCGTCGTCGGTGAAGGGCTGCCAGACGGCATGGAAGACGTCGGTGAGATACTCGTCGATGGGATAGGGGTCGGGATTCTGCAGATTGTTGCGCTGCTGATTGATGAGCATGCCTCCCGAGAGCAGGAACGCGATCATCGTGTTGCGACGATTTGCCATCTCGTCCTCGGCATTGACCCCGAGCTTTTCGACGATGCTCGTCGGATACATCCACGTATTGGCCTGGAAGACATGGCGTCCCATCCAGTCGATGGCAGCCTTCTGCTTGAGACGTGGCACGGGCTGGTGGCGCGGAGCATCGGGTACATTGTTGGTATAGCGTCCGCCGATGATGCGTTGCACGTGGTTGGCATAGAGCTGGAACTGCGCACGACAACGACGATGGAAGGCTTCGAGCTCGTCGTACTGCCCATCGGGCTGGGCAGTCCACTCCTCAAGGTGGCTCACCACACGCTTCAGGTTAAGGATAGCATAGTCGGTGGCCTTGACACCATCGTCACCGAGATCCTCGACCTGCGAACGTGGGTCGCTGCCCTTGCCCTCGTCACTGCAATAACGCAGACGGATGTTGCCGCGCAGCTTCTTTGTGACTTCGGCACGCAAAGCCTTGCTTTCTTCGATGGGGTCGTCGAATTCGGGACGGTACTGATAGCCCCACTTGATGGCCCAGATGTCGTAGTCGTTGATGCGTGGGAAGAGCCCCTTGGGACCGACATTGTCCTCGGGCTGGGCGACATAGTTGAAGCGAGCATAGTCCATGATACTGGCCGTGTGACCATGCTTTTCGACCCAAGCCTTGTCGCGCAGCTTTTCGACAGGAGTTGCCGACGAGGCTATCATGTTGTGGCGTAAGCCCAGTGAATGACCCACCTCATGACTGCTGACGAAGCGAATGAGTTGGCCCATCAGTTCGTCGTCGAGGTCGGCACGTTGCGCCCGCTTGTCGAGGGGCCCGCACTGGGTCACATACCACTTGCGCACCAGGTTGAGCACGTTGTGGTACCAGCAGATGTGGCTTTCGAGAATCTCACCACTGCGAGGATCGACGATACGAGGACCATAGGCATTCTCGGTCGAAGAGGGCAGGTAGCGTATCATCGAGAAGCGTGCATCATCGACACTCATCGTCGAATCGTTGGGCCACTCACGCGCCTGGATGGCATTGCGGAAGCCTGCTGCCTCGAAGGCCACGTTCCAATCCTCGACACCCTGCTTGAGGTATTTGACCCACTTGCGGGGCGTGGCGGGGTCGATATAGTAGATGATGGGATTGACAGGCTCGGTGAGACGGCCTGCGGCATAGGCCTTCTTGTCGCGAGGCACGAGACGATAGCGCGAGATGTAGCCGAAGTCCTTCGACACCTCGTCATCGACAAAACGCGTCACACGATTCTGGAAGTAGCCTACACGTTCGTCGCTGATGCGGGGCTGCATGGGCGTCTCGGGTAGGAGCACGATGCTGGTGTGGAGCGAGAGGGTGACATAGCCACTGCGTGCTGCGGGAACACTGGTATCCTTACTTTCATAGGTACGCAAAGTGGTGATCTCGGCATTGATGGGATAGGTGCGGATGGTGTCGATAAAGGTCAGATCGTCCACGGGTGAACCCAGGTTGACTTGCGTACGGTCGGTCTGGATAAGTCCGCCGAGCTTGGTGTCCTTGGAAAAGAGTGGAGTCACCTTGACGAGCATATCGTCGGTCTCAGGATTGCGTCCCACGACGTCGAGACGGCTCACGATGGGATCGACAGAAGCCTTGTCGAGCAGCGAGGTGATGTCGGCCTCCTTGTCGAGCAGGAATTCCTGGTGATAGGCACGCAGGAAGAGCACCTGATCGGAGTACTTTTCGAAATAGATGACGTTGCGCTGCACCTCTTCGCCCGTCTGCATCTTGAAGCCCTTGGGGACGGCATCGAAGCGCGTCACCGCAAGGAGCAGACGTCCGAGGAGTGACTCGGGTACCTCGAAGTACCAGTCCTTTTCGATGTGACGCACGGTGAAGAGACCCTCATGGCTTGAGACCTGCTTCTTGAGCAGCTTGGCATAATCCTTTTCCATGGGTGCGACTTTGGCTGTGTCGGCCTTCACGGAGTCGGTGCCCAGTGTGTCGCTGACCTGCTTCAAGCTGTCAGCAAAATGGTAATCGGTTGGGGTAATAGAGGAATGGGAGGCGATGGCCCCAAACTGGATTGCCATCGCTCCCATCAAAGATAATATGATTGTTCTAAGATTCATAGCGTGTATTGGGAATTATAAAGAGCAGTTCGATCAGGGAAGCCATCGTTTTCGACCATTGATGATGTAGAGACCCTTTTGAGGAGCCTTGTCGGCGGGCATGAGCTTGCCGTCGATGGAGTAGAGGCGTTCCTCGCGGTTGTCGTCGCTTTGGATGGTGGAGATGGCAGCCTCAGAGGTTGGAAGAAGCCAGAAGTCGATGTAGCGCAGACGTGTCGCCCCCGTGCAGGCAGGCAAACTCCACTCGATGGAGTCACCGCTCCAGGCATCATATTGATAGGTTTGACCCATATAGACCTGCGTCACTACTTTGGCGCTATCGGGACCCCAGGTGTGGCAGTTGGTGACGGGATTTGACGAGAGGCCACCACTGGCCCAGGTGCGAAAGATTTCGAAGGCGACACGCGTCATCGAGTAGCCTTCGGGTGCGGTGAAGGTCATCTTCGAACCGGTGTAGGTGAAGAGATAGTTCTCCATCACGCTTCCATCCATGTTGATGTCATAGTTGGGACCATTGACATAGACATTCTCATAATCGGTCTCGTCGAGATCGCTGGGTGTCAGGGTCATCTTGAGGGTGCCCTCGCCTACAGCAATGGGGAACTCGGTGGTCGTGCTGAAGATGGAACCTGCGGGGGCATTGTCCCAATCGACCGTACTCCATCCCTTGATGATGCTGGCTGTGGGAAAGTTCCAGGGATTGGCATTGAAGTCCATGCGCACATAGACGGTGTCCTTTTGAGCGAAGGCGCTGGCACAGAGCATTGCACCTAAGGCCAGCAATGAAAGACGAATTTTCATATAATTATTACTTTAAATGTGATGTCGTGAGAATCATTTTTCGTCGGTGTTGAGCGTCAGATTGGGATTCCTGTCGCGTGCCGAATGTGGGAAGGGAATGATGTAGAGTCGCGAATCGGGACGAAGCGCATAGGTCTGCTGGGGCACCGAAGTATTGACAATGGGGAACTGGCGGACGATGGTCTTGGCGTATTCTGCCTCGGTGTTGAAGCGCTTGAGGTCGAAGAAGCGATGGAAGCCGAAGAGCAGTTCCTTGCGACGTTCGAGGATGATCTGCTGCATCATTTCGACCTGGGTGGAAGGCTGTGCTATCGCGTAGGTCCCGGAGAGACGATGCTGGCGCAGGGTGTTGACAAGCTCGGTAGCCTTGGCATTGTCGCCCAGACGGGCATAAGCCTCGGCGAGTGTTAGATAGACCTCAGCAGTGCGCATTCCGACAGCCATGTAGGTGAAGCGAGCCGTGGTGGTGGCAGGTGTCCAGATAGCTGCCCCTGAGCCTGTATCGTAATAGAGGCTGATGGTGGTGCCGCTCTGTCGGAAGAAGAGGCTGTAGCGCAGGTCGTTCGCTTCGAAGAGGTTGACGAGCTCGGGACTGATGACACCATAATTATAATAGGTGGCCGATTCGGCTGTCCAACCGCTTGCGAGCCACATGTAGCTCAGGACCTCGGGATTGTTGTCATTGGCATAGACACGATAGCGAGCAATGCCACCATTGTCGTTGATCACGTTGTAGTCGATGAGCGCATTGTTGAGTTCGAGCGACTTGAGCGCTGCGTCGCGTGCCTTTTCCCAATCACGATGGAAGAGATAGACCTGGGACAGTAGGCCATATCCGTAGGCGCGGTTGGGGTGATAGATGTTGAGCGGAGTCACTTCGAGCAAAGGTACAGAAGCCTCGAGTTCGCTGATCACGAAGTCATAGATCTCGGCCACCGTGCTTTTGACAGGAGTCAGTTCGAGGCCGTAGTGATCCATGATGCACACGCCGCCATCGGAAGCTGCCGTGGCTGGGGTATAGGCCTTGGCAAAGGTATTGACCGCAATGAAGTGGTTCCATGCACGATAGGTGCGAGCCTCGGCTTTTGCCAAAGTGCGAATCTCGTCGGAGCCTGGTGCTGCGTCGATGTTGTCGATGACGAGGTTACAGCGCAGGATATCACTGTACATGTTCTCGTAGAGATTGTTATCGCTGAGCAGGCTGCGCTCCGCATTCTCGTTGGCGGTGAAGAGAATGCCGTCCATGGTGGTGGACTCAAAGCCGATGATTTTCGACTCCTTGGGCCAGAGGTCATCGCTCAGATAGGCGAACGACGAGGGGTAATAGCAGCGTTGGGGATTGGCGATGAGTTCGTAATAGGTCTGTGCGTCATCGACGGTCAGCGAGCCCAAGGGAGTAATGTCAACAAAGCTGTCGCAGGATGAAGCCAACCACGAAGAACCGAGCGCCAGGAGAACTGGAAGGATGGATATTTTACGTTTCATGATGGATGCGAACTAAAAGCTGGTTGATATTGAGAACGAATAGGTGCGGGGCTGCTGCAACGTGCGTGTGGCCGAATTGAGGCTGTAGGCTTCGGGGTCGATGTCGCGGCCTGCGGCACTCCAGTAGAACAGGTTGTTGACCTGCAGGGTGAAACGCGTGGCACCGAGCGAGAGACGCTGGCACAGCTTGTCGGGCAGGTTGTAGGCCAGGTTGATGCTGCGCAGCTTGATGTAGTCGGCTCGGCGCACCTGTTCGTCGCTGTAACGCCACCACTGCGAGAATGTCGAGGCATACTCCTGTGAGGAGGTGGGGATGTCGGAGTAGAGTCGCACCTTGCGGGCATCGGCAGCATCGGACGGAGTCCAGCGATCGAGGATATGCGTGGTGTTGATGCTGTAGGAATCCATCGGTGTGACATCGAGACGCAGCTTGTTGCCGCCCGAGAAGATAAAGAGCGCATTGGCCTCGAGACCCTTCCATTTGAGGTTGAGCGAGAGCGAACCATTGTAGATAGGGGTTAAAGTACCCATGTTGACCAAAGCTCCTGTTTCGCGCAAGTTGTAGCTGTTGGTCACCGAAGTGACATTGCCTTCGTCATCGACCACGGCCATCTCGTTGCCTTCGTCATCGAGGATGATGGGGTACCCATGCGATACACGGCTCAGGCGATACGCCCAGAGGGTGTTGTAGCTCGTGCCTTGGATGAAGTAGTTCATCGGCGCGGTGATGAAGTTGGAGGCGACGTCGGACGACTTGTGCTCGACATAGAGCATCTTGTTGCGGTTGTAGGCGGCATTGATCGAGGCCGAGATGGTCCAGTCGCTGGTGCGCAGGAGCTGTGCAGTGAGTGAAAGCTCCACGCCACGGTTGCGCATGCTGCCATTGTTGATGACACGCGAGGTGGCACCAAGGGTCGTGTCGAGGTATTTGGTGACAAGCAGGTCTTCGCCCACGCGGTTGTAGAACTCCAAGCTGCCACTCAGATGACTGTGGAACACACGGAAGTCCACACCAAGGTTGGTCGTCTTGGTGCGTTCCCAACGCAGTTCGGGATTGGGCAGGTCATCGTCGGAGAAATTGAGGTAGGGAGTGCCCGTAGGATCCTGGTTGAGTGTGCGGTAACGCGCCACGAAATAGGTGCTCGAAGTCTGGTCGACATTGCCGTTGATGCCGTAGGTGGCACGCAGCTTGAGGTAGTCGAGCCAGGTGACATCGCGAAGCCAAGCCTCCTCGGTCATGTTCCAGCCTGCACCCACCGACCAAAGGGGATGGTGTTGCTCCTTGGCATCGAGGCCGAAGAGGTCAGCTTCGTCCCAGCGGATGCTGCCGGTGACGTTGTAGCGGTTCAGGAGATTGTATCCTGCATTGGCATAGAGTGAGGCATAGCGGTGATGCGTCTCGGTCTGACTGGTGGCAAGACCTGCCATGCGCAAGGTCTGGTCGTAGATGGCACTTTCCCATCCGTCGCTGTAGAGGCTGTTCCAGTCCATTCGGACAGAACTCAGGGCGGTGGCATTGTAACCGTACATCAGCTGCTGGATGAGGCGTGGCGTGCGCACATCGCGCAGTTCGAAACCGACGAGGGCATTGACGAGATGTTCCCTTTCGGCCCCAAAGCCATGGTCGAAGTTGAGCTGGTTGCGCAGGGTCTGGTGATAACTGTTATTGGTCTGCTGGAACCATCGTCCTCCCTCGGGGAGCAGGCATTCACCATCGGTCTTGATCATCGCATTGTGGGTGAGGCGCATGAGGTAGGTGTCGGCCTCGTCGTAGAGCTGGCTGCGGCTTTGTGACCATTCATACTGGTACATGACCTGGTAGCGGAACATCTTGAGGAATGCGGCCTCAAGGCTGGCGAAGGGACGCAGGCTGGTGCGACGCGACTTGGTGAGGCTCTCGTCGAGGGACTGCAGCACGTTGAAGCCCATGCTTTGGGCATCCTCGACTTCGGAGGCACGACGCACGACGTCACCATTGGGTGCGCCGCCGGCATAGCCTCCCACATTGACGTAGGGCGAGAGGACCCAATTGCCCTGTTCATCTACGATTTGGGCATAGCGCTCCTGGAGGGCGTAGTTGGTATAGCTGCCGTTGGGAGCGGTGGCCTGGTTGAGACGTGCCTCTATACCGACCCTTGCGCTAAGCCAGGAACGTACCTTGAAGTTGCTCTTGGCATAAAAGTTGAAGCTGTTGCTGCCATCATTGAGGCTGCGTCCACGTCGCTTCTCGTAGGTGAAGGTGGCGAAGTGGTTGTTTTCGCCCGACTTCTGTGCGAGGCTCAGGGTGTAGCGCTGGTTGATGGAGCTCTGCCAGGCATACTTGCGATACTGTTCATAGTAGTCGTTGCCGCGCCATCGTGCGAGGGTGGCATCGACGTCGCTCTGCGAGATGCGGCCTTCTGCCTGGTCGCGATAGAGCTGGTAGAGCGGGCTGTAGTAGTTGTTGCCCAACGAGTTGAAAAGCGAAGCATATCCGCCGCTGTTGGCCACGCGATTGTTGTAAACCTCGGTCTCATAGTCGATGATATCGCTCGTCGAGGCATAATGCATGGCATCGAAGGTGGGCTTGGTGGAGATGTAGAGATCGGCACTCAACGAGATCCTTGCCTTGTCGCTCTTGGCCTGCTTGGTGGTGATGACAATGACACCATTGGCAGCCAGGGCACCATAGATCGACGAGGCAGCGGCATCCTTGAGCACGGTGATCGACTCGACGTTGTTGGGATTGATGTCGGACAGCGACATCGAGGTCACCATATCATCGATGACGATAAGGGGCTCGGTGCCGATGCTGCTTGCGAAGGTGCCCACACCACGCAGGATAGGCGAACCGTCGCCCGTGTTGGGATTGACGTTGATACGCAGACCCGCCACCTGGCCTTCGAGCGAGGAGGTGAGGTCCTGGTGCATCATCGTGGTGAGCTTGGCCGAATCGACCATGGCATACGAGGCCGTGGAGCGCTCCTTGCTGATGCGCTGGTAACCGGTCGAGACGACGACGGCCTCGTCGAGCTCGGTGATTTGGTTACGCAGCATGACGTTGATGACATTGCCGACACTGGCCGAAACCTTGTAGGGTTCCATGCCAACCATTGAGAAAGTGAGCGTAGTGGCATTATCACCGATGCGGATGGAATATTTACCATTCTTATCGGTGATAACTCCATAGTTGGTACCCGAAACAACGACCGTCACGCCAGCCAGGGGTTCCTTGTGGATGTCGGTGACTGTGCCGTAAACGAGTCGTTGCTGGGCCTGTACAGCTGAGATTGCCAGCATGGAGCCGACAACCAGTTGTAGGATTTTTGACATTGCAGATGTATTTTACTTAAGCAGCATCTTGCGGCCGTCTTCGATGACGAAGCCCTTCTCGCCCTTGCCTGCAGCTGCACCCATCATGTTGTAGCGACGTAAGGTGGCAGCAATGTTGCTGAGAGTCTCGATGCCGACTGGGGTAACGACGCTGAATGTAGTGGTCTTGAAGACGTCGTCGCCGGCGAAGGATGGGAATGCCTCATTGGTCATGACTACGCAGACCTGAACGTCCTGGGCCTGTGCGAAGGTGATCTTACCCTCTTCGACGGTGTATGCCTCGGCAGCAATGGCGGCACCACCTTCAGCGATCAGGGTGTAAACAGTGGTGGCAGGCTCCTCGAGGATACCGGTTGCGGTGAGCTGGTCGCTAAGGTCGAGCACATCGCCTACGTGGTATTCAGCCTCGACAGCGAGGTCGGCCTGGGGAGCATAGGTGAACTTCTTGATTTTGCTTGCAGTGTTGAGACCAGCTGGCTTGGTAGGTAGGGTAGCGAGGGTCATGCAGTTGTTGGCCAGCTTGCACGACTTGGTAGCGTCCACTACGCTGAACTCTGCAATCTGGTTATTCTCTGCCTCGAAGGTGCCTACTTCGGCAGGGATGATGAGCGAGGTGAGCTTGTTGTCGTTAAAATAGCAGAGTGCGAGTTTCTTGGTGAGCTTGCTGAGATCGATAGTGGTGAGCTCGTTCTGCTGCAGGTTGATGTTGCCAAGGTTCTCGGGGTTCTCGGGCAGGGTGACACTGGTGAGCTTGTTGCCATAGGCGTAGATACCCTCTAAGGCATTGTTGGCACTGAGGTCGAGGGCCTCGAGCTCGTTGGTGTAGGCGGTGAGGTTTGTCAGTTTGGTGTTCTTGCTGACGTTGATGCTCTTGAGCTTGTTCTGGGCTACAGAGACGTTCTTCAGCTCAAGATTGTTGCTGAAGTCGAGGGTCTCGAGTTGGCCATTGAAAGAGGTGAAGCCCTGCAGGCTGTCGAGGGCAGTGAGGTCGAGGGTGGCTGCTTGGACGTTGGCCACGCTAAGGGTGTTGACCTTGTTGAGCTTGCTGAAGTCGGCACCGAGGACAGGCGAGTCGGTCGAAGCACCGGTACTTGTGGTGACGTAATAGATGGTGGAAGGATCCTCAGCATAAACGGTAATCACACCGTCGCCGGTAGCGACTCCCGTCACGGCGGTGCGGGTAACAGTCGAGGTGGTGTAGCCGATTGTGTCGGTGAGCACGAGGTTACCATCGCCGTAGTCCACGGCATAGAAGTCGAGCTCTTTGTAAGAGCCGAAACTGAAGGTGCGCTCAACGGATTCAGCGACCTGAACGGTAAGGGTGAATGCTGGCTTGACAGTGTGGGTTGATTCATCAGGCCATGTGACGGTCTTTTCCTGTGCGTTGGCATACGCAAGAAAAGCGACTCCAGAAAGGAGAAGTAATGATCTTTTCATAAGGTTTTAAAACAAAATTAAAATAATGGGGTTTGCAAATAAATGATTAATAAATAAGTAATGAGTCGTATTGTAAATTAATTACTAAGAACTCATAAGGCGTGCAAATAAAGGAAAAATTCTCCGAAAATTCAAATTTCGGGGCATTTTTCCTTTTCTCGGTTCTCCTCGGGTCGTATTTTTGGATATTTTGCTTTATAGAGTTGACACAGAAAAACCCCAGGTTCCGGGAGAGGGACCTGGGGGAGGTTATTGATGTTGTGGGATTCGTGCTCGTTAAGGAGCGTGGAATCGGGGGATTATCGGATCATCACCTTCTGACCATTGATGATGTTCAGACCCTTGGCGGGAGCGGCGATGCGCTGGCCGGAGATGTTGTAGATGGGCTGGCCGGTGATCTGACCAGTGGTGATGCTGTCGATGCCGGTGTAGAATGGCGTCTCGATCCAGCTGATGGACGACTTGCGAACCTCGCCGCCACCGTAGTAGATGCTCTGCACGCCTACCTTTGCCCAACCGTCGAAGACGGCAGCGTCGTCGTAGAAATAGACGCTGTGGGCGTTGTCCCATGTGCTGTAGTACTGGCTCCATGGCAGTTCGGTGGTCGGGCCGTCGAAGCCCCAGTACATATCGGGCGAGAAGACGTAGGGATTGACGCCATCGATACCTTGGATCCAAATGGTGTAGAAGAGCTTCTGCGGATTGAGCATCTCACCCTCGGTGCCTTCCTGTGGAATGTAGAAGGAGACGGAGTGCGACCATTCGTCGAAGGTGAGCGAGTTCATCGTCGGGTCGGCAGGTGTTGCAGCTACTTCGTTGAACTTGGTGATGGTGACGCCGGTGAAGGTCTGCTGAGGATTGAGTTCGGTGAGCGAAGCGTTGATCATGAGCGTCTGGTCGGTGGTGAACTGGCACTTTTCGGCATCGTAGTCGAGCACAGCGTCAACCATGTTGCCCTCGGCATCGACAGCAGTGAAGTAGCAATCGATGGTGGACATCCAGAAGCTTACGGTGCCCATGAACTGGTTGGCAGGGATGACGTATTGTCCTGCCTCGTTCCTGGTAGCCTTCACCCAAAGTTCGCTGGTGCTGGAGTTGTAGTCGGAAGCCAAGCCCTGGATATAGACATCGTCGCCATCGAAGCCACCCTTTACCCAAAGAGTGAGGTCGGCGGGATCATAATAAGGCTTCTCGGAGCGGGCCTGGAAGATGTAGGTGTCGGTGACAAGACCCTCGGGTGCCTCAACGGCTGTGGGTACATAGTCGGCTGGATAAACCTCGATACTGTTGATCTGGGTGTTGCCGGCGATGGTCACAACCACTGTCTTTGCTTCGCCTGTCCATACTGCGCCTTCGAACGTGCCGGAATCGGCGCTGTTGCCAGCGTTCCACCTGCCATTGTTGAACACCATCTTCTTGATGACTTTGCCTACGGGTGCCTCGAAGGTGAGCGTACCGCTATAGACGCGGAGCTGTGGACCGTTGCTGGTATTCCAGAAGCGGTTGGGTGTAGTGGCCTCTTCGGTCTTTGGCGAAATGGTGAGGGTGATGCCGTTCTCGGTGATTACACGGTCCTCGGTGATGTCGCCCGAGTTGTCGTCATTCGAAGAGCAAGGCTCGTCGGTCATGGCGTTGAAGTCGAAGGTGGCCTTCTCGTAGGGCTTGATGTCGTACCAGAAGGTTTCGGACCTGTTTTCCTCGTCGCCACCCATGTAGATGACCTGCATTCCGATTTTGTTCCAGGTGTTGTAGTCTGCTTGTTTGAGGTACATGTAGTTGTAGGTGATTTCTTCACCGCTGGTGAAGCCGTAGGGGAAGAGGGTCATGGCTTCGGTGAGGTTCGGGTAGTCGGCAGGTTCGAAGGTGACATCGGAGATCTCCTGCTCGATGTCCTTGAAGAACTGGAAGAAGAGCTTGGACGAAGCCATGGCGTTGCCCTCGGTATCGACGGTGGGCACGGTGAACATGAGGATGGGGGCGGTGGAGCCGTCGAAGATCTGGCTGATGTTGGGCGTAGAAGGCGTGGCGGCCTTTTCGATGACCTTGGTAATGACAGGATCGTTATAGACGTCGCCCTTGTACTCGCGAACAGCCTCACGTACGTAGATTTCACCCTCGGCAGTCATCTTGCCGGCTTCGGCATCGTAGGTGAAGACCACATCCTCGGGACGGAGGTAGAACTCGTAGTGGGTATAGTAGTCGGCATCGTATGGGCCGAAGTACTGGCTGCCGGGGAAGGTGATCTTGTCGCCTTCGAGCGTACCTTTGAGCCAGGTCTCGGGCAAGTAGTGGCAGAAGCCCTGCATGTAGCAGTCGTTGCCGTCGAAGCCGATGTTGACGTAGCCCGAAACGGGTTCGCCGAAGTTGTTCATGGCGCTGATGGCCCATTCGTCGGTCTCCAAGCCTTCGGGAGCAACTACGGGTTGTGGGCCGGAGGTCCCTTCTTTGCCGAAGGAGGGCGTACCCAGTAGCAATAGGGGGATATTGCGTCAGCCTCACTGTTCTCGAGGATGTACGTAGTGACAGCCTTCAGTGTGGCTTCGGTGGCATCGTAGTCGAAGACGATGTCGCAGAGTGTTTCGGTGTCGTTGGAGCCGCAGATGTATTCGGGGCCATATTCGTCTTCACCCACGAATTGTCCGCTGGCAAAGGTGGCAGTCGTTTTGCTGATGGTACCCTTTACCCAACCTTCGGGGAACCAATAGGCGAGACCCTGAAGGTAGATGTCGGAGCCGTCGATGGCGACTTGGATGTCGGGCCTGAATTCCACTGGACCAGTGGGAGTGTTGACATAGAGGACGCCATCGGTGGTGTGCCAGGTCTCCACAGTGGCAGAGGCTGGAGGTGTCACCAGTTCGTCGGCAGCAGCGGCTTTTGGAGCCTTGCGGATGGCAGTCTGAGCCTTGCGGTCGATGCACTTGAATGCAGTGGTCTGTTGTGCTAATGCGGTTCCACCGAAAAGTGCAACCAGCATGGTAAGTAAGGTAATTCTTTTCATACGCATTTTAGTTAATAGTAATATAAAAATAAGGTATATAGACTGGGCAAAGGTATGGCATTTTGACGAAAATGCCAAATAAATCCTTAAAAACTTTTTCCTGTGGGTATTAAAAATCCGTAATGTCGGTTTTTCGGGCAGTGTTTATCTGCGTTTTGTTTCGACAATCATAGGTTGCTGCATTGCTTGGAGGACAGTGTTGATGCGGGCTTGCCATTCGACCTGGTTTCGTACGTCGTATTTGCTCCAAGCCGAGCCTGCATAGTAGGTCCAATGTTCGCCCACATGGAGCGAAGTGACACCGATTGCGTGACCGTAATCGACCCTTGTGCTGATCTTCTGATGAGGGAAGAGGCAGGCAACATAGAGTTCGGAGGCATTTGCCATGGGATTGTCGGTGGGGTCGGCATATTGGACAAAGTCATCGCCCAGGATGACGGTCGATTCGTTGGGCTCATGGAGCGGGAAGCCTGCACAGACGGTCAAGGGCTTGTCGTGGCGTTTGCTGGAGGAGAGGTCTTCGTACCACACTTCGATACGATTGAAGTTGGACCCCTTGTCGAGCGAGATGATGCGATGTTCCTGCAGGCGGCGACCTTCGATGAGGGTGTCGCCGAAGACGAGGCTCACCGTGAAGCGAAGCGGACCATTGTCGAGAATCTCGTATTGCTGCCAGGCATAGGGATAATAGATAGTGCCATCGTTGCCCAGAATGGCGGGTGCTCCGCATCCAAGGGTGGCGCCGACGGCATAACAGTCGTTACCCATGCCGTGGTCGATGTGGAAAGAGTTGTCATCGACCAGCTGGTCGGCCTCGGCCTTGTAGCCGGCACGGCTGAGCTGGCGCTGTGTCGGCTTGATGTCGATCTCCATACGGAAACGGCGCTCCACGACAAGATTGGGCGTGTTCTTGCACCACACGTCAGGCCCGTAGCCAATGCTGCCGTTGCGCTGGAATGCAGGGCCATAGACGCGATAGGCACCACGGTCGTTCTCCCAGGCGATGTCGTCAAGACGTTCGGGGTAGAGACGTCCTTCGGTCCAGACGCGTCCCACACCCCATCCGCCTGCTGCAGTGCGCTGGGGAAGGGTCTCGAAGGAGTGCATTCTGCGTGGGACACCCTTCTCGATGAGGAATTCGGTCTCCCGACCGGGTTGAACCGATGCATCGATGAGGATCTTTCCGTCATAAGTCACCTGGAAATCCACCTCGCGCAGTTTGTCACTTCCGTCGGGCTTTTGTGCCACCACCTGGCTCACGACGAACGGCTGGCCTTGACTTATGTCCAACAGACTATAGACTTCTTGTGCATCGATGGACACCAATTCCTGTCGCTGCATATTACTGGGGTTCGTGACTGTCACCCGTGCCTGTGCCAACAGTTGCGAGCATGGCAGGAATGACATCAATAAAATTAATAATTTATTTTTCATATTTTATTTATTATACGAACGAAACTGGTTGTTTGCTCAATTTACCTCCATTGCCGTCTTGGTGCTCACCACCTCATCCTCGCTCTATCAGCCTTATATCGACATTATTTGGGAATATCTGCTGCCGATTCTCTAAAGGGTAGTAAAAGAGTAGTAAAAAGGGAGTAAAAGAGTAGTAAAAGGGACGATACTTTCGTCTGGTAGAATTCTGTTCGAGCCGACAATTGTTAATTGTTAGTTATTAATTGTTAATTGAACTATTGTCCCTAAAAATCCCTTAATATCCCTTATTATCCCTTCAAATCCATCAGTTTTCGCATAGAATAATGCGAAAACTGATTTTTATTTTTCCAAATAACTGGAATGAATGTCGCTGAAAAGGGTTGCAGAGGCACCAAGTGAGCCGGTGTGCTGGATGTGGATGCCTCCGAAGGTGTTGGGATGAGCGATGGGCGCAGAGAGGGTCATGGGCTGTGCCAGAGAGGGGTCGTCGGGCTGATACTGGTCGTTAGAGATGCGGGCGGTGAGTGTGCCTTCCGAGGCAGTGAGCATGAGTTTGCAGCCACGACGGAAGAGATAGCAGGTCTGCGACTCCGTGATGGGCGTTATCTGTCCGTCCTGATATTCGACAAGCCATACTTCGACGGCATTGTGGTGATTGGGCGTGCGAATGAAACGCAGACCGTAGCCGGTGAGTGAGCGGGTGTCGAACTTGATACAGATGTCGAGGTATTGGCCTGTGGCGCTACCGAAGCCTTGACCCATCTCCTTGCAGGGGTCGAGGCTGATGCTGAGGGTCTGTCCCTGGTACGCTTCGCCTTCGCGCCCTGTGTACATCATGCGCGCTCCGCGCACCATCGGCACAAGGCCGAAGCAGCCGTCGGCGCCATCTTCGCCTTCACCGTAGGCCCAAACAGCAGGTTCGGTGTCGCCAGAAGTGTCAGCGCCCGCTGTATTCGCACGAGGATGAACAGGCGCTCGACGGACAGTCCAGTTGTATTCGTTCGTATCGGCAGGCTTGTAGGCATCGAGGGTCCAAGCTCCTGGGATGATGTCAGGCTGATTGGCGATGGGGAGCTTGACGGGAGCCATCGGCATGGGCACGTCGGGCGTGGTAGGCACGTTGTAAGGACGACCGTTGAGCGTGCAGCCTGTCATCACGCAGACGTGTTTCGGATTGGGCTTGGGTGTCCAGGCAAGCTGGAGGTTGGGATCGTCGCTGGTCCAGCGGCAGTCACGCATCGTAACGGGCGAAGAAGCCTTGGTGAGGTATTGCGTACCACGCACCTTCGAATGAATATCGCAGTCGATGAATGTGGCACCTTCGCGCGAAGTGGCGTAGAAGGGCTTGCTGCCATAGAATGTGAAGCCGCAATGGCGATAAGTGCCGGTGCCGCAGAGTGCGTCATCGGTACATTCAAAATAGCAGTGGTCGAAATCCACATGGTCGGCACCCACGAAGGGACAGAGATTGAGACGTGAGATGAAGCGGCAGTTACGGATGGTGTAGCGGTCACCACGGCAGATGACGAGCTGCGCCTGCACGATGGCAGGATTGCGTTTCGGGCGGTTGAGGCGTGGATTGCGCGGATAGACAAGATCGACGTTGCAGTAGTTGCCGAAGGTGATGTTTTCGGCATGGATGTCACTGCCCGTGAAGTGGAGCATGGTGAAGTTGCCGTCGGAACCCTGTGTCTGTCCACGGTTGCAGGCGATGACGACATCTTCGGGATTGTCGCTGAGGCCGATGAGGCGCAGCCGATCTACCTTGACCTTGAGGCCGAAAGGCGATTCGCGCGGCACGTCGGAAACACGGACTGCAGGGTCGTCAGGATCGTCGATCCAATAGACCGAAGGCTCGATGCAGATGTCGATCCACAGGGTGTCCTTGTCGTTGTTCCCTTTGGTCATGTCCGAGAGAGAGTTGGCTTGCGCAAAGAGAAGTGCCTCGTTGACCGTGCGGAAGGTGTAACGCGAAGGCCGCGTCTTCATTTGGTCGTTGACGTAGAGACGATGGGCCGACGATGTGACCTGCTGGCCACCCATTTGAAAACGAGTCTGTGCCTCACAGGTGGCAATGAGGGCAGAGAGGGTAAGGAAGGCGAAGAGTGAACGCATGGGTTAAGAATGGTTAGTAAGGATTGAGAAGGGTTAGTAAGGATTAAGAAGGGAGAATATTGCCTAAATCGCCTATAGTAACTATAGCAGCTATATCGCCTATCAAAGCTATAATAGCTATCAAAGCTATCAAAGCTATAGCAACTATCAATCCCCATAAACCTCAAGCCGCTATGCCCCCTTAATCGATGAAAAGATAATAAAAGCCATTGCCGAAGCCAAAGAGGGCGATGCCGAACATGATGAGGGCAATGGTATGATTGATGTGGCGGAGGGTGCGGACTCCGAAGTTGTTGCGAACCTTATTGACTGCCCAGGTGATGAGGAACCACCATCCTACAGCTCCAGAGATGAGGCTGGCAAAGCCGACGATATAAAGCCACCAGTTTTTGGCAGATGCGGCAAAGAGGAAGTTGGTGCGGGCAAAGAGCGCGATGAAGAAAAAGATGATGAACGGATTGCTCACCGTGATGCCTAAGCCCGAGAGGAAGTTCTTCAGGATACCTGAGGCCTTCAGACGGGGAGACAGACCATCGGCTGAAGTGTCCTTGTTTTGCAGGGATGAGGCAGGATTGGATTTCCATAGGTAGCCGGCATAGATGGCGATGGCCAGTGAGCCTACAAACTGGAGCGTGGACTCATACTGCTCGATCCAATCGACCACCAAGCCCAGGAAGAAGACCGTGATGACGGCGTAGAAGAAGTCGGAGAGCGAGGCTCCCAACCCCGTGAAGAGACCGGGCAAGCGACCCTTGTTGAGCGTACGCTGGATGACGAGAATACCTGTCGGACCCATGGGGGCCGACACCAGAACTCCGATAACGAAGCCCCACACGATGGTGAATATGGCTGTCTCGAACATCAAAAAAGGGGTGTTTAGGCTTAATTTTTTGCAAAGATAGAGACTTTTTTTTAATCTTCCGCATTTATATCAATTTTTTTTTGTATTTTTGCACCGCATAAGGCGATTTTAACCCTTTTTGCCCCATTTTTTAGGGATATTTGTCATTCGCGTTAAGCCAATATTAATTGTTATTTTTTAATTATTAATTGTTATTTGTTATTTGTTAATTATTATTGATATATGGTTTTCTTTTTCAAGCAACCTTCGGCCACTATCCTGGCTGTCGATGTCGATCATCAGTTGAGTGCCGATGAATCGCAGCGTTTGTGCTGGCTGTTCAGCGATGCTGTCCTGCTCCCCGAGCAGCAGCTTGCAGGCTGGTTCAACGGTTCGCGTCGTGAAATGATCACCCCGTGGAGTACCAATGCCGTAGAGATTACACAGAACATGGGCCTCAAGGGCATAGCCCGCATTGAGGAGTATTTCCCGGTGAAAGGTCCGGATTCGGAATATGACCCGATGCTGCGCCGCCTTTATGACGGCCTGGACCAAAACATTTTCACCATCAACAAGCAACCCGATGCCATCGTTTATATCGAGGATCTCGAGGAGTACAACAAGCAGGAGGGACTGGCCCTGAGTGCGGAGGAAATAGCGTATCTCAACGATGTGGCCAAACGTGTGGGGCGTCCGCTGACCGACTCGGAAGTGTTCGGCTTCAGCCAGGTCAATTCGGAGCACTGCCGTCATAAGATTTTCGGCGGCACGTTCATCATCGATGGCGAGGAGAAGGAATCGAGCCTCTTCAACCTGATCAAGAAAACGTCGAAGGCACAGCCGGGCAAGCTGGTGAGTGCCTACAAGGACAATGTCGCCTTCAACAAGGGTCCCGTCATCGAGCAGTTTGCTCCCGCCGATCCCACCACGGCTTCGGAATATGAGGTGAAGGAATTTGAGAGCGTGATTTCGCTGAAGGCCGAAACCCACAACTTCCCGACCACCGTGGAGCCTTTCAATGGTGCTGCAACAGGCACAGGCGGCGAGATTCGCGACCGTATGGGCGGCGGCAAGGCTTCGATGCCCATTGCCGGCACGGCGGTCTATATCACCTCCTATCCCCGCAACGACGAGAAGAAGACGTGGGAGAACGGGTTGGAGGCACGTCCGTGGCTCTATCAGACCCCTGAGCAGGTGCTCATCAAGGCTTCGAATGGCGCTTCTGACTTCGGCAACAAGTTCGGACAACCGCTCATCTGCGGATCACTCCTCACCTTCGAGCATCTGGACCCCAATCCGGGCGAGCAGCAGGAGTATGGCTACGATAAGGTCATTATGCTGGCTGGCGGCGTAGGCTACGGCAAGATGCGCGATGCGCTGAAGGGCACGCCCGAGGCTGGCGAGAAGGTCATCCTGATTGGTGGCGACAACTACCGCATTGGTATGGGTGGTGGCGCCGTGTCGTCGGTCAATACGGGCAAGTATGCGTCGGGCATCGAGCTCAATGCGGTGCAGCGTGCCAACCCCGAGATGCAGAAACGTGCCTACAACGTGGTACGAGCCTTGGGCGAGAGCGACTACAACCCCATCGTTTCGATTCATGACCATGGTGCAGGTGGACACATCAACTGCCTGTCGGAACTGATTGATACGACGGGTGGCGTGATCTGGATGGACAAGCTGCCTGTGGGCGACCCCACCTTGAGCGCCAAGGAGATTGCCGGCAACGAGTCGCAGGAGCGAATGGGCTTCCTCGTCAAGAGCGAGTCGATTGACTTCTGTCGCAAGATTGCCGAACGTGAGCGTTCACCATTCTACGTGATTGGTGAAGCCACCAACGATATGCGCTTCACCTTCGAGCAAGCCGACGGCGTGAAGCCCATCGACCTGGCTCTGGCCGATATGTTCGGACATGCACCGAAGACCATCATGCGCGATACGACCATTGCACACCATTATGCACCCGTCGAGACAGAGCTTGCGAACATCCAGAAGTACATCAATGACGTGCTTCGCCTGGAATCGGTGGCGTGCAAGGACTGGTTGACCAACAAGGTGGATCGCTCTGTGACGGGCAAGGTGGCTCGCCAGCAGTGCCAGGGCGTGCTTCAGTTGCCACTTTCCGACTGCGGTGTCGTAGCCCTCGACTATCGTGGCAAGGCAGGCATCGCCACCTCCATCGGACACGCTCCTGCCGTGGCCCTCGTGGATGCTCCTGCGGGTTCGGTGATGGCTGTTGCAGAGGCGCTCACCAACATCGTGTTTGCGCCCATTGAGGGCGGTATCTCCGGTGTTTCGCTTTCGGCCAACTGGATGTGGCCCTGCCGCAATGCCGGTGAGGATGCACGTCTCTATGCCGCCGTACAGGCATGTTCCGACTTTGCCATCGAACTGGGCGTGAACATCCCGACAGGCAAGGACTCGCTGTCGATGACCCAGCAATACAACAAGCCCGATGGCACCAGTGAGAAGGTCATCAGCCCCGGCTGTGTGATTATCAGCGGTGGCGGTGAGGTGACCGATGTGCGCAAGGTGGTGAGCCCCGTGGTGCAGCTCGACCGTTCGACCTCGCTCTATTACGTCGATTTCTCGTTCTGCGAGCATCGCCTCGGTGGATCGGCTTTGGCACAGACCCTCAATCGCGTGGGCGACAGCGTGCCGACCGTCGAAAGCTCGGAGTACTTTGCTGACGCTTTCGATGCCGTGCAGAAGGCCATCAACGAGGGGCTTATCCTCGCGGGTCATGACATCAGCGCAGGCGGCCTGATTACTACACTGCTCGAAATGACGTTCGCCAACACCGAAGGCGGACTCCGCATCAACCTGACGGGCTTGGCAGAGGAAGATCTGGTGAAGATTCTCTTTGCCGAGAACCCCGGCGTGGTGCTTCAGGTGAAGGATGTCAAGTCGTTCGAGAAACTGATGGAGAAGGCAGGTGTGGCTGTGGCAAAGATCGGATATCCTTGTGACGAACGCACGGTGAGCGTGCGCAAGGGCGAGTTTGTCGAGACCTTCGACATCGATGCCCTGCGTGACGTTTGGTACGAGTCGTCGCACATCCTCGACCGCAAGCAGAGCGGTACGAAGAAGGCCGACGAGCGCTTCGCCAATTACAAGCACCAGCCTCTCTATTACCTTTGGCCCAAGGGCTTCACGGGACGTCTGGCACAATATAATATCAGCGCCGACCGTCGTCAGAAGACGGGCATCAAGGCCGCCATCCTGCGTGAGAAGGGTGTCAACTCGGAGCGCGAGATGGCCTACTCGATGTACCTTGCCGGTTTCGACGTGAAGGATGTTCACCTCACCGACCTGATTACCGGTCGCGAGGACTTGACCGATGTGAACCTCATCGTCTTCTGTGGTGGTTTCTCCAATTCCGACGTATTGGGTTCGGCCAAGGGCTGGGCAGCGGGCTTCCTCTACAACGAGAAGGCTCGCAAGGCGCTGCAGGACTTCTATGCACGTCCCGACACCCTGAGTCTCGGCATCTGCAATGGTTGCCAGCTGATGGTGGAGCTGGGTCTTGTTGGTTCGAACCTCGATGCTCAGAACCCCGACCTCGTGGCTGCTGCACAGAATCCCAACCGCGTACACATGCTGCACAACGACAGCCACAAGTTCGAGTCGAACTTCATCAACGTGCGTATCCCAAGGAACAACAGCGTGATGATGGGTTCGCTGAGTGGAGCGCGTATCGGCATCTGGACGGCACACGGCGAAGGCAAGTTTGGTCTGCCCGAGGGCAAGACGGTCGATGATTACAACGTGGTGGCTAAGTTCGGCTACAACGCTTATCCCGCCAATCCAAACGGCTCGCCCGAAGGACTGGCAGGCATCTGCTCGGCTGATGGTCGCCACCTGGCCATGATGCCTCATCCCGAGCGTGCCATGTTCCCCTGGCAGTGCGGCTACTATCCGCAGGATCATAAGCAGGACGAGGTGACTCCGTGGATCGAGATCTTCGTCAATGCCCGCAAGTGGGTCGAGAGGCAGGGTTCGAAAGATTAGTTCGAGAATTAAGAAAGGTTCGAAAGGAAGAATGATGCTGAAAGGCTCGAAAGGTAAAATAGCTGTCATTGTGGCGGGTATCGCATTGATGCCTGCTGCAATGTGTATGGCTGAAGTGCAGACCGACGTGGGTGGGAAGCATTATCGTTTAGACGAGAAAGGGCAGACGGCGGAACTGACCTACCTGTCGTACGACTCGTTGAATGTGGATGCCTATAGCGGCGAGCTTGATGTACCAGCCACGATAGGTGCCAACGGCTCGCAATATCAGGTGACGGGAGTCACGGCGTTTGCCTGCGTCTATTGCGAAGGGCTCACTTCGGTGACTTTGCCCGAAGGAGTGACGCGCATCGGCTTTGGCGCATTCTCCGATTGTCCGAATCTTGTGGAGATCAGTCTGCCCACATCGTTGGACAACATGGGTGACTGGGCCTTCTATCGTGACGGCTCGTTGCAGCAAGCCAGTCTGCCCGAAGCCACCCGACGTGTTGGTGCCTGCACATTTGCCTTCTGCACGAGTCTTGCAAAAGTCGAGATGCAGCGCGGGGTGAAGAGCATTGCCCAGCATGCTTTCTATTATTGCTCGGCGTTGCATGAGGTCGTGATTCCCGGATCGGTGGAACAGATTGGCGAATATACTTTTGCCTATTGTTCGGCTTTGACGAAGGTTCAGATGGAAGGTGGCCCGATAGCCATCACGGAGGATGTCTTCGAGGGAGTCGATGTTTCGGCCTGCACACTCATCGTGCCCACCGATCAGGTGGAGGCATACAAGGAAGCGGAAGTCTGGAGGGATTTCAATATTGTGGATGGCGGCTATGAAGGCCTGCAGGAGGTGGCAGACGACGAGAGACTCCCATCGTTCGAGATGAAGGTGATGGGCACTACGCTCTATCTCAACGTCATCGGCGACGCTCCAGCCCTGGTCTATGACCTTCAGGGCCAGCGCATCGCCGTTGCAGCCTCACACAGTGGCGAGCACCGCATCCCGTTGTCTCACGGGCAATATATTATTAAATGTGGAAGAGATACGAGAAAGATTTCTCTTAGAATCCCTTCGAATCCCTAACCTTATGATAATGCGCGCATTTGGGACAAATGCCGTGAATGATATATTGGACCCGCTCCACTTGGAATCCCTCAGGTACGTGTACCTCGGGGATTCTTTCGTTTTTCAGGCAGTAGGTCTTGCCGCAGACCGAGCAGGTGAGGTGGACGTGCTGGCAACGTTCATGATGATGATGGTCGCAGTGTTGTTCCCTTTGGTCATATCCGAGTGAAGCATCAAGGCAGATGTGGCTGCATTGCTTGTCGTGACCTTCGTGGTCGCAATCTTCGTGCTCAAGGCAGATGCAGTATTTCTTTTCGCCCGAACCGTCGTCGAGTGGGTGCAGCAAGTCATGTTCGACGAATAGTGTGAGAGCGCGAAAGATTGTGCTGCGATCGACGGTAGGCAGCAAGCCTTCAATGACCGCCATCGGAAAGGCATAGTCAAGGTGCTGTATCGTCTTCCAGATCAAGATACGCACGGCAGTGGGACGCACGTCGTGATTCTGCAGATGTTGGGCAATCAGTTCGTTCATGCTCTTAAATGTTATAGGGCCCGAGGCCACGTTTCTTCAGCATATTGATGACAATCCAGGGAGCGTGATGCCAGACGCGGTCCTGTTCGGTGGTGAGCAGGAAACGGCGCATCGCTTCAAGTTCCTCGGGTTGGTTCGTGAGGTCGATGATAACCGAATCCTCGTTTTGCTGCTGACGGGTGAGGATGGGCTGCTGTCCCGGGCGTGTCAGCAGAAAAATGTTGGTGCGGTAGCGACCGCGATTGATTCCCGTGGCATTGACGTCGTGTATCTGCATCTCATCGAAGGTCATAAGGCGCGGGCCGATGCTGTTGAGATGATGGGGCAGCATCAGCTGACGGCTCTCGGCAAGCACCTGATGCGCCAGGTCGAGGAGGGTCTGCTCGTGTGGGGAGAGTGGAGTCATGATGATTTTATGAGGGGTTGGATTTTCTAGATGATCTAAAATATCTAGATCATCTAGACCGAATTACGATTCGTGAGATTGCTCTGCGAAGTCGGTGGGCTTGATGCCGAACTGCTTCTGGAAGCACTTCGAGAAGTAGGAAGGGCTATTGAAGCCGACCATGTAGCAGACTTCGCTGACGCGATATTGTCCTTGTTTGAGCAAACGTGCCGCATGCTTCAGGCGGATCATCTGTATCATCTCGTTGGGCGAAGCGTTGGCCAAGGTCTTGATTTTCGCAAAGAATCCGGAGCGGCTGATGCCGAGTTGCTGTGCCAGGAAATCCACACTGAGTTCGTTGTTCGAGAAGTTGTCTTCGATGAGTTTTTCGAGTCGGCTCAGGAAGTCACTATCGAGCGGAGTGCTGGCAATTTCGGTGATGGGGGTGAGCGGCTGTTGGCTGAACTTTTGGATGAGCATGGTGCGCAAGGAGAGGAGATTGTCGATGCAGGCTTGGAGGTAATCGAGGGAGAAAGGCTTCTCGATGTAGGCATCAGCACCGCAGTTCATGCCTTTGACCTTCGAGGCATCGTCGGTCTTGGCGGTGAGCATGATGAATGGGATGTGGCTGGTGAGTTGGTTAGCACGCACGGCACGACAAAGTTGTTCACCATCCATCACGGGCATCATCCAGTCGCTGACAATTAGGCTGACAGGGTCATACTCCAGTATTTTCAAGGCTTGTCGGCCATTGGTGGCTGTAATGAGTTTGTACTGGCTCTTGAGGCTTTCGCTAAGGAAGTGCAGCATCTCTTCGTTGTCATCGACGAGGAGCATGGAGAGGGGGGCAGAAGGGTTCGAAAGGTTTGAGAGGTTTGAAGGGTTCGAAAGGTTTGAAGAGTTTGAAGTGGTTGAGGGGTTAAGAGGGGCTGAGAGAGGGTGCTCTAAGGTAGTCTCTGATGCCTGCAAATCGCTGGGTAAAGAGACGATGAAGGTGGTGCCTTCGCCTAACTTCGATTCTACGCGTATATGTCCAAGGTGAGCCTCAACTACACGTTTGACGATGGTGAGGCCAATGCCTGTGCCCGGTTTGTTCTCGTTGGCTTGGTAGAAGGGACGGAAGATCTTCTTCTGGTCTTCTTCCGAAATGCCAGGACCATTGTCAGCGATAGTGATGGTCCACGTTGCATCATCGGGCTGCACAGTGCATGACAATCGGACATAATCCTTGGTATATTTGAGCGCATTGCTCAGCAGATTGCTGACGAGTTTGGTGATGGCTTCGCTGTTGAGGCAGGGTGCAAAGTCATCGTCAGGCAACTGTGCCTCCAAATGGATGCCGCGTTCCTCTATACTGGTGTGGAAACGTTCGACGATGGCTTGCAGCAAGGGTGTCACTCGACAGGGCTGCATGGTGTAGTCGGTGGTTCGGCTCTCCATCTTTCGGAAGTCGAGCAGTTGGTTGACGAGTTCGAGCAGACGTTTGCTGTTGCGGTCGATGACCGATAGGTCGCTGCGTAGGTTGTTGGGCAGTGCTGCCGATTGTTTGCGTATCTTTTCGAGCGGAGCGATAATGAGTGACACTGGAGTGCGAATCTCATGGGCAATGGTGGTAAAGAACTGGATGCGCGCTTCGTTGATCTTCTGCGCGTTTTGGTGACGCAGTTGCTGGATTTCCTGCAAATGCTGCCAGTTGTTGCGACGCAGGGTTAACCAGATGCCCAGAGCGATAAGTGAGAAGAATAGCAGCACATAGAGGGTGCGCGACCAATGGTTCCAATAGAAAGGTGGATGGACGACGATGGCGAGGCGTGCCTCGTCGGTGATCCACACGTTGTCGTTGTTCGAAGCCTTGACGTGAAGCGTGTACTTGCCCGCAGGAAGGTTGGTATAGGTGACGCGGTGCTGATTGCCAAGGTTTGCCCATTGACCCTCTTTGTCAAAACCTTCGAGCCATATCGCGAATTGGTTTTTCTCGGGCATGGCATAACTGAGGGCAGCAAAACTGATGCCGATGATGTTGTTGCGATAGGAAAGGTCGAGTTGCGGGATGGTGTTGAGGTTCTGGGGCAAGAGTTTCGACCCTATGGCAACCTTGGCTTGCGGACCCAGGTCGAGACCTGTGAAGATGACTTTTGGGGCGATGTTGTTGTGCTTGACTTGCGATGGATAGAACGCCTGCATGCCTTGTGTTGTGCCCAGATAGATGCGGCCGTCGGATGCACGCAGAATGGCGTCGGGAAGGTAGGAAGTGGTGCTCAATCCGTCACCGCGTGAAAACGTCTGTATCCTGCCGTCCTGCCCCGGCTGGTAGAGCGACAGACCGCCCGAAGAGGCTATCCACAGCGTGGGTCCATCGGCCACGATGGACTGAATGTCCTCGAAGCCTTCGGGTAGTTTCACTTGTTCGAAAACCTCACGCTCCTTGTCGAAAGCGAGCAAGCCATTGAGCGAACCTGCCCACAGGTTGCCCTCGCTGTCGATGCAGATCGATTGGGCAACATCCTTGACATTGTCGCCCGTCGTGTCGCGGAACTGTTTCCATTCATTGTCGCCGCCTGCCTTCATTCTCCAGATACCATTGCCTTCGGTGCAAATCCAGAGGTTGCCGTCGAGGTCCTGACAGCAGCCGATGGGAGTGCTGCCAAAGTCCTTGACGCTGACGAAGCGATCCGTCTTGGGGTTGTAGCGGCAGAGCCCTGTGAAGGTGCCAGCCCAAAGGGTACCTTGCCGATCGACAAAAAGCAGGTAACTGCTCGCACCAAGTGAATTGTCGTAGATGTCGAGCAATTCGCGATAGTGCCGAACGACGGCACCTGTACGCAGGTCCATCACGTCGATGCCTTGGGTGTAGGTGCCTATCCAGAGTTCGTCACCGAGTGTGCAGAGCGCATGGATGTTACGCGTCGGTGTGCCCTCCTTCTCGAAGTGAGTAAAGGGTTGGTCGCGCCTTGGGTCGAAGCAGGTGAGTCCGCCATCGTCGCTGCCTATCCAGATGCGCCCCTCGCGGTCTTCGCAGAAACGGCTGACGACCTGGCCGTGCAGGGAGTTGCGGTAGGCCGAAGGCCGATAGGATGCGAAGACACCCGAACGGGGACTTGCATAGTTGATGCCACCGTAATAGGTGCCTACCCACAAACCGCCTTCGTTGTCGCGCAAAATGGGATAGACGAACTGATTGTTGATTGCTCGGTCATCGAGTTCGCTGGGCAGGAAGTGCTGCACGCGGCCTGTTGCCGTCTCGTAACGCGCGAGCCCGTCGTCCGAACCGACGTAGAGTATGCCCGGGGCATATTCCATCAGGGAATGGATGTGGTTGACCTCTGACCGTGAACCATAAACCACTCGATAGGTATGTGGGTCGAAAGCGATGAGACCATTATCCCAGGTGCCGATCCAAATCAGTCCGTCGGAATCCTGCATCATCGATAGGCCGCGTGTATCGACCGGAGCATCGGCCTGCAGGTGGATATGCTCGAAACTGCCGGTGTTCCGGTTGAAGCGCACCAGTCCTCCCTCCTTCAGGTATTTGCTGATGGCCCAGATGCCACCATCGGCATCGATGAGCAGGTCGCCTGCCATCTGTCCTCCGCCAGGTAGGGAGAATTGCGTCAGTTGCCCGTTGTTCCGATTGTAGCGGAAGATGCCTTGCCCCATGGTCGAAATCCACAGGCCCGCGTGCTTGTCGACAGCCATGCTCACCACCAGTGACGTGATGCGACGCCCATCGGCCAACTTGAGCGGAGCAGGCGACAGGCTATCTGTGCGACTGTCGTAGCAATAGAGCCCATTGTCCAAGCCTACCCAAATCGTGCCTTCGGCCTCATAAAGGGCATGCACACTAGATGTGGGAACCGATCCTGCCGGGCGTGTGAATTCGAAGCCGTCGTAGCGGCACAGTCCCCGGTCGGTACCAATCCAGATCATGCCTTGATGGTCTTGCAGCAAGGCTCCCACCCAGTTGGAGGGGAGGCCTTCGCTCGCTGTCAGATGACGGAAGTTCAGCGTCACTTCGGCTGCGTGCAGCGAAGTGACGAGGCATACCGCCGAAAGGAGCATCAGGGCGCACGAAAACAGCAGGAACTTGTTTTTCATTCTATTTTACTTCGAAACCGATGGTGCAAATATATGGAATATTTGTGGGATGAACAAAAAAAACGGGTAGTTTTCGCAGTTCGGGGCAGTTTTTGGGCTGCTACATTGCGAAGACTGACCGTTTTTAGAAAAAAACGATAGAAAAGGCTATCGCAGTTTGAAGCGATAGGGCCACACCATCGAGGAGGATGCTGAAGGGTTAAGAGGGTTAAGAGGGGGTGAGGGGTTTGAAGGGTCTGAGGGGTTGAGAGGGGTGTGTACGGAGGGAGCACCCATCACCACGAGCCATGCGCGACGTGTGCCCGCTGGAAGTGAGTAACGGAGTGTCCCGTGCTTATCGTAGCCCATCGCGCTATAGTCGTAATGGCCGTCGGCCTTTTCAGCTACTATGCCGTAGCGCCAGCCAGCACGATCAGCAAGCCCCTCGAAGGTAAGGGTGATTGTGCCACGATGGGCATCGAGATTGATGGGGAAGACGTTGAAGCCATAGTCTTCGGGCGTATATTCTTGTTTGGGGCGTGTCCAACCCTGTGGGTAGATGTCGGTGGGCGTGTCGATCTGTCCAGCATATTGACGCGTCTCGTTCCATGCATGACGGTAGTCAAGGCCAACGATGTGTCGGCAGGCTTCGAACATCTCGTCGCACATTTGCAGTTGGTTGAGACCAAAGAGGCGCTTGTAGGTCATCAATGCATCTTCACCGTTGTGTCCTTCGCGAAAGAGTTCGCCGATGATGTCGCGACCATGCAGGTCACTCCAGTATTGTAGCACGTAGGGCGAATGATAGATGTTGTCGAGATGCAGGAACGCACGGTGGGTGAGCTTCTTGAATGCCTCGTAGTGATAGTTTTCGTCGGTGAGCCAGTCGGGATTGACCTGCCAAAGCATCCATTGCGAAGCCATCTCGTAGAATCCGTAGGCTTGCCATTCTCCTTCGGGGCGGTCGGCACCGATCTGACACTGGAACGAGTGACCCAGTTCGTGGGCGATGCAATTGAGTTTCTCATCCTGTACGCGGTTGGGGGCAATCCAAAGGGCTCCAATCGAGTCATCGTAAGTGCCACCATAGGCAGTGCCTTCGAGCGAATAGTTGAGCATCACCATCATGCGCGTCCGTTCGGCGGCAGAGTTGGGAAGAACGAAGTGAAGTGTGTCGCGGAAGAAGCTGTAGAACGACTCGAGTTTCTGTTCCAGATTGGGCAGATCGACCTTCATGTTGTTCTCTTCGAGGTCGGGAGCGGTGGCGAGAGATGGGCCAAAGCCTTTCTGCCAAAAGATGGCCATGTTTTCGGTGCAATGCATGCGGTGGAAACTCCATTCCGAGTCGGGGTCCTGTAGGTTCATGCCTTGCAGGTCCTCAGGGATATAGATGGCCTTTCCTTCGGGCATCGGCACGTCAGCGGTACGCGAGCAGGCACAAAGGAGAAGAAGGAGGGTAAGAAGGGGAAAGTGGGGTTTCACGGGGAATGTGGGGGTGAGGGTTCTTAACCACAATTATAGTGTTACCAAGACTTGAGGTAGTCGCCGTATCGTTCGGTGCGGAGGTTGAGCCAGGAGGAGAGACGGGAGCATTCGGTGGCGCAGTGCACCGACATGGGCCAATGTCCCTCATCGCGGGCGATGGCATCACTGAGGCTGTCGAGACGAAGTGTCATCTCCTGGAGGGCGTAGGCCACCATAGGTTTGCCCACCTCGCGGAAACGTGCCTTATAATCGGAGAGGAAGGATTCACAGTCGAACATCCTGTCGAAGAAATCGGGGATGTCGTAGGCACCTCGTGGCCCCATCAGCCATGACTGAGAGCCAAAGTATCCGTGATGTTCAGCCCAATCGTAGGCAAAGCCACCATCGAAGTCCCAAACGGGTCCGAAGGTCCAGAGTCCATCTGCGTCGCGATATAGGTACATCGAGCGAGGTGTAACCAGTTCGACGTTGCGTGTCAGTTCCTGAATGATCAGGAAATCCATCATCGAACGTACGTTGCAAATCTGTTTGAGACGCTCATAGTCCTTGTCCTTGATTACTTGCTCGAGTTGAGCGAATTCGTCACGGATGGCAGTAAGTTGTTCGGGCAAAGGGTCCTTGGGGTACTTCACGCAAACCGGTAGTCCACCAGGCGAATAACTGGAGTGGAAAATCTTGGAAAGGAAGTTGTCGGTGGCCTCGTGTGCTTCTGTTGGTCCGTCATCGAAATCAAGCGAGAGGAGCAAGCCACGCTCCTTGTTGATTTCGACGCGTCCTTTTCCGCGCTCAATCTGCTCGGTCAACTGATAGAGACCAATGTAGTTATTGTTGAGATAGACTTCGACAAAACGATTGGTGTTCGTATATGGAAGTCCCGCGTAGCGTGCCATGTCGAAGGCAACCGCATTCATCTGTCGCGTCGGATCGCGATAGTTAGCCAATAGTACGTATTTCTCGCCCTTCGGTATGCCCAGCAGACTGGCGTTCTTGCCCAACTTGATCTTGTAGGGTTTCTTGTCGTACCAAAGCCAAGTGGAATTGCCTCGTCCTCGGATGGAATCGGTCTTCACCTTGCCCTTGTCGTTGTTCCCGTTGTTCCCGTCCGAGGGAAGGACCGTAGGCTCGGGAGTCGCATAATCCTCATAGATGCCTTGTCCCTCAATCTTGATTTTGCAGGGAATGTAATAGTCGCGACTGTCGATGGACACTCCATCTTGTGTCGTGATGTGCATTACTGCGCAGAGTGCACCTGTGGAGGTGGAGGGATTAGAAGGTTCTGAAGGGTTCGAGGGATCTGAAGGGTTCGAGGGGTCTGTGGGAGTCGAAGGTGTTGGCTCAATGATAGGATCTTCGCCCTCACTACAGGCCGCGAGGGCCAGTAGTGAGACGAAGAGCCATAACAGATGATAGCGAGTATGCATTGTGCCAGACTGCAGAGATTACTCGAAAACGAAAGTCATTTCGATGGCAGCCTTGTATTGCACGCCGTCGCGGGTGTAGATCAGTGTAGGAGTGAGTTTGAAACTGTCACCTGCATTGTTCTTGCCCGGGTATTGGCCGTAGGAGATTGTAAGGGCTGCAAACTCGACGTAACCATAGCCTGCCGACCATCCTACATTGTCGCCTTGGGTGTTGCACCAGAAGCCATTGTTGGCAGTGCTGTTATAACTGTAGGAGCCATCGCTCTGCAGACATGCCCAGACGATGTTGCCCTCAGCAGGCTGAGCACCTACTGCCTGAATCTTGCCGACGATGTCGGAAGGTTTGAGCACAAAGGCCTGAGCGAGATCCTTGTTCGCACTCAGATCAATGGTGCCTTGCAGATATTCTGGTGAATTGGCAGCGCAATTGACGGTGAACTGCAGGGTGATGTCCTTGGGATCAGCAGTTGGGTCGATGTCGAAGTTGCCCTTGAGGTCAGTGCCCGAGAACTTCACCTTGTAAGGATACTGTGCATCGGTGAGTTCGTTCTCGTCCCAAGCCGATTGAACGTATTCTTTCGGTGCGCCCATTACAATCATATAGAGGTGCTCGGTGCCAGCGGGAACGGCCCAGGTGGCAGTTCCATTGGCATCGCTGAACATTTCGGAATACTTGCGTGAGCCATCGTTGAGGTAAGCAGCAAAACCATAGCGCCAGCCTTCGTTGCCAGCCTTGTCAGCCTTGTTGTAGGAGGTGACGGAGCCTTCGACCTTCTCACTCTTCATGTATTCGCCAGGATCGCCGGAAGCAAGAGCTGAACCCATCTCAAGACCTACGAAGTCAGCTGAGATTTGCTGACCAGCCACGGGATTGAGAGGAATGATGTTGAAGCCTATGGAACCTGGGCACTGGGCGTATGCAACCTGATAGTAGCCGTCGCCTGAGTCGTAGAACTTGGTGGTGTAGTCGTTGAGGTGAGCAGCCGAGTATTCGCGTGGACCCAGCACGTCGTAGGTGGCCATACGGGCTGCGTAGTCGTAGAGTTCAGCAGCTGTAGCGTTCCAGCTGTCACCATTGTAGAGCTGCGAATAGGTTTGGATGGCATCGTAAGGATAACGGCTGTTCTGCCAGATGCTTGCTACGGTCTTGTCGCCATGCTTCTCGGTCCAGTAGCACTGGAGCCAGTAGGAGGCATAGCGCATCCATTCGTGTTCGAAATGACGATGGCAGTTGAGGGGCCATACGTTGTACCAACCGTCGCCAAAATACTGCTGGGGATAATCCTGGTAGGACTGCCACTGGGCACATTGTTCCCAGAAACCGTTGCCACCGTTCGAGCCATCGTAGCCATAGCGGAAGCCTGTCGTGAAGTCGTTGGGAGCACCGTTGAGCACCTGGTCGCAATAGACCTGATACTGGAAGGAGTGTCCGATTTCGTGTCCGATGGTGGAACCAACAGGTTGGCAGGTGGAGGGATTGACCCAAAGGGCACCGATGATGTTGTCGTAACCGGAACCTGTGGCGAGCCACTCGGTCTGATAGAGCAGATAGATCTCCATCTTGTACTGGTCGAGGTAGGACTTGCCCTGGCCCACGGTAGCCATGCCAAGACGGGTGATGTTGGTGTTGTAGAACTGCTCAGCCTTCTGGAGCAGGTCATCGATATCGACGCGAAGTTCGGCAGGAACCGATTCGGCATTGGGGTCATCGCCAAAGCCGGCCTCCCAGAATACGAAGAAGTGGTCGGACTGCTTCATGCGGGCGAATGACCAGCGTGATGCACTGGAGTACATATCCATATTGCCGAATTCAGCGGGCTTGTAGTACTTCTCGATGTCCTCGATCTCTTCGACCTTCTCGACCACGTTGGCAGTCTGTGTCACGCGGATGGTCTGTTCGCTGGCACCGCACTTGATAACTACGACAGCATTACGTACTGTGGAGGCGGGATCAGCGGTCTGACCCTTATCGACTGTTACGACGAACTTGTCGCAAACCAGGCCGAGGGTCTTGTAGCCACCGATGCCTTCCTTCTCGCGCAAGGAGAGCCAGTCGTTGCCTTCGGTGACGGTGGCTGTCCAGTTGGAGAGACAGGTGAAGGAATAGGAGTAGAAGGTATCTTCGGGAGCGAGACTGATGTCGCTGCCGTCCTCGTTGGTCGAAGTGATAGCACCGGTAAGGCCAGTGAGCTTGTCTTCGAATCCATCGTCACAACTTGTCATACCTGCTACGGCAAGGCCAAGGAGGCCTGCCATAGCGATGTTATAGAGTTTCATGTCGAAAATTATTGATTTGATTGGTTTGATTGTGGTCTAAAAGGACGGCGCACGCCGCGACGATGCTTGGCACTACTGGCGGGGTCGGCTGGAGCTGCAATATTGATGTTGATGTTGAATGTCACTGTTGCACCATTGCATACCACGTAGTAGGTCAACTTCGAGTCGAGCGCTGTGGTGAGGTTCTCAGGATGGTTGGCACCATAGACCACGCAGGCATCCTTGCGAAGTTCGAGGAAGCAGTAGTAGGTGGCATTTGAGCCCCATTCCACTGTCTCGCCATTGGCATTGAGCCAATAGCCTGGGGCTTCACCGGTATAGTTGGGCTCGCCCTCGGTGATCTGGCCATTGTACATCTTGAGGTCGCCGTTCTGGAAAGCCTGGAAGATCTGGTAGGTGGTCATCTTGAAGGCGTTGCGGAGAGTCTCACGTACATCCACCTCTTCCGAGCCCTCCCAATTTGCATTGCAGGTCCAGGTCAAGTTGATGTCCTGGGTGAGGTTTTCGGGCTGGCCTTCGGGAGCAGTCTCAGGATCGACATATTCGTTGATGACAATGTTGATCTTGAAGAGTTCGGCTTTGCTGTTGGCATAGCCACCGAACTGCACGGTAACCTTGTCACCAGCATGGAGACGGTCGGGGAACTGTCCTACCTTGATGACACCATCGTAGAGGCCGCAATAAACCGAAGCATTGTCGCCGTATGAGCCTACAAAACCATCCAGATCGTACCAGAAGGCATTGGGGTCAGCAGTGTAGGCCTGGGTGTAAGTGCCGTCGGCCTGAACACCAAACCAGGTGATCTCGTCGATGGAAGTGACTCCAAGGTCCGCAAAGAGTTTGCTGAAATCCTGACCAGGCACCTCTTCTGCCTCGTAGCCAAAGGTCGTCTCGGTTTCGAGGGTGAGTTCCTGTGTGTCAACAAGGGTAGATGCGTTGATGTCGTCGCTGGCAGCAATGGTGAGCGTGATGTTGAAGAGGACGATCTTGCCATTGGCGTAAGCACCATAGTGGACTGTCACCTGGTCGCCTGTATGCAGATGGTCGGGGTATTGACCCAGTTTGATGACACCGTCATAGAGGCCGCAGAATACCGAGGCATTGTCGCCCCAAGAGCCTACGTATCCATCCATATCGTACCAGAAAGCATTGGGGTCAGCGGTATAGGCTTGGGTGTAGGTGCCGTCGGGCAATACACCGATCCAAGTGATATCATCGAGCGAAGCGACGCCCAGGTCTGTCATGGCTTTGGCCAGATCCTGACCAGGCACTTCTGCTGACTCGTAGCCGTAGGTGGTCTTCTGGATGAGGGAGAGGTTCTGTGTATCGACCACTTCGGCAGCATTGATGTCGTCGCCAGCCTCGATAATGACGTGGATGGTGAGCAGTTCGATCTTATCGTTGGCAATTGCACCATACTGGATGGTGAGGTTGGTTCCTGCTTCAAGACGAGCAGGGAACTGTCCTACGACGATGGTGTCGTTTACATGTCCGCAATAGACGGAGGCATCATCACCCCACTGGCCAGCAAAGCCTTGCATATCGTACCAGAAGCCGTCAAAGTCGGCATTGTACTCCTGGGCGTATGAGCCATCAGTCTTGACTGCGAGCCAGTCAGCATCCTCAATTGACGAGATGCCGAGGTCGGAGATGAGTTTGGCAGCATCGAAGCCAGGAACGGCTTCGGCCTCGTAGCCGTAGGTCGTTTTTGTCTTCAAGGTGAGTTCCTGAGTGCCGACAACGTTGGCAACAACTTCACCGCGTTCGGTAGCCTTGGCACGGATCACCACGGCAACACGATAGTCCTGGTAGCGCAGGCCTTCGATGAACTGATAGGTGGTGCCAGCTACACAGTGACCGGGATACTGGCCTATGTTGAAGACTTCTGCTTCGGGGTCATACTCTGCAAAGACGTAAGCATCGGCACCCCATTGGGTGACATTGCCCTCAGCACTCCACCAGTGTCCCCATGAGGAGTTGGTGTTGGTCTTGGTCATGTTGTCGGCGTGGGTTGAGCCTTCGATGGCAAGACCGAGGATTTCGGGAGCGCCTTCTTCTTCGGCAATACCTGCGATGACTTGCTCGTGGGTGAGGCCGAAGAGTTCTGCAATCTTGTCAATCTCGACATCGACAGTCGTGCCATCATAACTGCTCTCCGAGATGTAGAACTCACAATCGTAGGTGAGCACCAGATCCGCATTGATGGTATTGCGCATCACTTCGGCGATGGAGTCCTGACGGCGCATTTCGGCCAGCTCGTCGGCGGTCAGTACATGATCGACCGAGAAGTTCTCATTGTCGCCGCAACTGGTCATCATTGGCAGTGCCATAATGCCGGCCAGAAGTGCAGTGGTTGAAATATGTTTGATATTCATAATTCAGTCTTCTTTATATATTATATAATGTGTCTTTCTCGTTAGTCAGTATAACCCTGGTTCTGGACGAGGCTCTGGTTGGCATCACGCGCTTCCTTCGGGATGGGGAAGTAGTTCCAGTGGGTCTCGGTGGTAGCGTCCTTGCAGAACCACGATTTGCCGTTGAAAACGTTGCGGCCATCGGCCATCTTGAAGCGGATCAGGTCCTGACGGCGATGGTGCTCGCCGACGAACTCCCAAGCCAGGTCATCCAGAAGGCCACCGAGCTCGATGTCGTCGCCACCTTCGCTGGTGAAGACGTGGCTGCCCCAGTTGGTGACACCCTCGCCTGTGTATTCGTCGTGACCGTAGGCATAGACCGAACCGGCACGGAGCTGACCGGCATTACGTTTTGCCTTGTTCGAAGAGTCGAAGGCGCGGGCACGTACCTCGGAGATGAGGCGGGCAGCCTCCTCGTCGTTGGCAGCGCTGATGCGGAGCAGACACTCGGCCTTGATGAACATGGCATCGGCGAGGCGATAGAAGGCAACATCGTCACCGTATGTGCCCTTGTCCTCAGGAACGATTTCGTTCTTCACGAAACGATAGCCTTCCTGCATGTATGCACCCGGGTTGTCGATGGAGTGTACCATCTTCGAATAGTTGAGGTAACCGGTGCCCGACCAGTCGTCGTTCGAGAAGGGAATCGGGTCGCCTGCCTGTGGAGTGTAGGTGCCATCGGCATTCTTCACGGCAGCATACTGGATGCCATGAGCCCAGGTGAGGTCGAAACGCTTGTCGTCGGGATCGTAGGTGTCGATGAACTGTGGGATAGCGCACGAACCGTTCCAGGGCGAACCTGAATAGCCGTAGGCAGCAGCACCGGCACCGACGAGGCACTTGTTGACATTGTAGTTGTGGGAAGCGTGCTTCGAATCGAGGGGGATGGCGAAGATGACTTCGGGTGAGCCCGAGATGTCAGCCTTGAAGTTGTCCTCGTAGTGTGCAGCCAGCGAGTAGCCGCCGTTGTCGATCACGTCGTTCACCTCGGCGAGTGCCTTCTGATAGTACTCGTTGCCCGAAGCATTGAAATAGGCATTGTAGTTGAGGTAGAGCTTGGCAAGCGTCATATCGGCAGCGAAACGGTTGGCATAGCCAAACACGTGGTCGGTGCCAAGGTCCTGCTTGATGGCCTCCATCTCCGAAACGACGAAGTTGAATACCTCTTCGGCAGTGTTCTGCTGAGGCAGATAGCCTGCTTCGACCTGCTGGGTGGTCTCGATGGGGACGTTGCGGAAGGCATCGAAGAGCATATAATAGACTTGGGCGCGGATGAAGCGCATCTGGGCGCGTTCGTAGGCCTTCTCTTCGGGCAGCACGTCGAGACACTGGTTGCAGTATCCGATGCAGACGTAGCCGTTGTACCAGAGGTTGTAGGGGTGCTCCTGGTTCGAAGTCCAGTTGTGCTTGTGCATGTTGATGTAAAGGTCGCCCCAGCCTACACCGATACGCTTGGGTGTGCAATAGAGGTCGCCACACTCTTCCTGTAGGTCGAAGTAACCGTTCCAGGTCCAGTAGATATAGCGGAAGTTGGCCAAGGCTTCGCCCATCATGAATCCGACCACGTTCTCGTCCTCGGTGTCGATGGATTGATCGGTCAGGGCATCATAAACGGTCTCGTCGAGGTCGGTGCAGGAGGTGGTGAGACTCAGGGCTGCACAGCAAGTAAGACCAATGAATATATTCTTGAGTTTCATACTGTTTGTCGTTTTTAGAAGTTGATGTTAAGACCGATTGTCCAGCTGCGTACTGTCGGGTACTTGTCGCGGCTATCAACGCCTGGGGTGAGGAAGTAGTTCGATACCTCGGGGTCGAGGCCGGAGTAACCCGTGATGCAGAAGAGGTTCTGGCCACTGACGTAGAGACGGGCGCTCTTGATGTAACGCTTGAGCGTGTCGCTCTTTGGAGCAAAGGTGTAGCCAAGGGTAGCCGACTGGAGTTTGATGAAGTCGCCATCCTCAAGGTGATCGCTCCAGAAGCCTTGTGCCATCGAGTTGGAGAGAGCCACCATGATCTGCTGGCCGTTTTCGTCGAGGGCAGGCGTGCCGTCGGGATTGATGGCTGCGTGCAGGTCGGCAGCGCACTTCAGGCGGTTGTAGGCGATGGAGTTGTTCTCGTAGAATGCGCGCTGCTCGTTGAGGATCTGGTAGTCGAACTGTCCGGTGAACTGCAGCGAGAGGTCGAAGTCGCGATAGCGGAAGGTATTGTTCCAACCCATGTAAATCGAAGGCAGACCATTGCCCAGACGCTGGCGGTTGGACTCGAGGTTATAGCTCGAATCCCATTCCTTGACTGTCCAGTTGCCATCGGCATCCTTTACTTCGACGAGGACCACGCCATTCTTCGAAACGCCCACCGACTTGAGACCCCAGAAGTCGCCCAGCGTGTGGTCGATCTCCATGCAGTGGGTAGGCAGGGAGATTGGGTCGGACAGACCACCCCACAGTTCCTGGAAGTTGTCGGTCTCATAAAGGTCGTTGCTGAGGCTGAGCAGCTTGTTGGCGTTGTGCGAAAGGGTGATGGTGGTATGCCAGCTGAAGTTCTTGGTCTCGACAGGTGTGGCATTGATAAGCACTTCGATACCCGTGTTGCGCATCTGACCAACGTTGGCCGTAGTGGCGCTGTACATGTTGGGTGGAACGGGCACGGCATAGTCGTAGAGCAGATCGACGGTCTTCTTGGTATAGACATCGACCGAACCGCTTAGGCGATTGTTGAGCACTGCCCAATCGATACCCACGTTGAACTCCTTGGTCTTCTCCCACTTGAGGTTCGGATTGGGGTTTTGGCTGACTTTGAGCGACTGTGCCCACGAGCCATCGGTGTTGCGATGCCAGCCGTAGGTGTCGTAGTCGTACATGGTGAGCGAAAGGTAGGAAGCCGATGGGATGACACCCGTCACGCCGTAACCGGCACGGAGCTTGAGGTTGTCGAGCCAGGTCAGATCCTTCATCCACGATTCGTTGATGATGTTCCAGCCGAACGATGCGGATGGGAAGTTGCCCCACTTGTTGTTGGCACCGAACTTCGAACTGCCTTCACGACGGATGGAGAGCATCACGTTGTAGCGGCTGTCGTAACCATAGCTGAGACGTCCGAAGAAGCCGATGAGGGTGTCGTCGTTCTTGTAGGAGTTCATCGAGGCGGTATGATCCTCGTCGGTGAGGAAGGTACCTTGGCCGATGCTGTTGTAGAGATAGCTTGAGGTCGGGAAGTTGGAGTTGCCGGCGCTGAAGCCGTCATATACGTTATAGAGGTAGGAGTAACCAGCTAGGGCATTGATGCGGTGACGTCCCAGGGTATTCTCGTACTTGGTTGTGATTTCGAGATTGTCCGAGCGACTGTTCGACGACGACTTGCTCGCCGAACCGTTGGTGGTGGTTGGGGCAAGGGTGTAGTAATTGTGGTCGTACCAGTTTTCGCCTTCGCCATGATATTCGTCCATCGAGAGCATGAGGTTGGTGACCCATCCCTTGATGGGTTCAGCTGAGATGTTGCCCGTGATGCGTGCATCGTGGGTGCGGGTGTCACCGATGTGCTCGTTCTGGATCTCAACGGGGTTGAAGTACTGGAAGCGGCTGAACTCCTCGTAGTAGGTGCCATCGCTGTTGTAGATGGGCGAAGAGGGGTTGTGGATCAAAGCCTGGCGATAGACGTAGGCGTTGCTGTTGTTGGTATTCTTGTGACGGCTATAAAGCGCGTTGAGGTTGACCTTGATGATGTCGTTGAGGAAGAACTGAGTCACGTCAAGTTGCATCTTGAGGTCGTTCGAGTCAGAACGGCGCATGATGCCGAGTTCGTCCGAGAAGGTGACATTGGCCGAATAGGTGTTGCTCTTGCCACCACCGTTGATGCTGAGCGAATGGTTGTGCATCGAACCTGCCTTGCGGGTGACAGCCTTGAGCCAGTCGGTTTCGTAGCCATCGTACGGGAAGTTGGTGCGACCGTAGATGATGTCGTGGGTATCCATGAAGTCGGCGGTCTTGTACCAGTTGCTCAGCGAAACATATCCGTTGTAGGTGACTTCGGCCTTCTGCTCGCGGTGGCCCGTCTTGGTGGTGATGATGATGACACCATTGGCACCACGGGTACCATAGATGGCGGCTGCCGAGGCATCCTTCAGTACGTCAATCGAAGCGATGTTTTCGGGTGCTACGGTCGAGAGCGAGCCTTCGATACCATCGACGAGGACGAGTGGGGTAACGTCGCCATGGATGGTGGTGATACCGCGGAGCATGATGCTCGAGGTGGCATTGGGGTCGCCGCTCGACTTGACGATGGAGAGACCGGCTACCTTGCCCTTGATGAGTTCGGCGGCATCGCTGATCTTACCGTTGGTGAAGTCTTCCGACTTGACGCTGGCAACGGCCGAGGTGATGTCGGCGGTCTTCATGGTGCCGTAACCAACGACCACGACATCTTCGAGGAGTTCGCTGTCTTCTTCGAGCACTACCTTGACATTGCCACGGGAATCAGGAGTGACTTCCTGCGGCATGTAGCCGATGAAACTGACACGCAGTGTGCTGCGTGTGCTGGGAACTTCGAGGGTGAAACGTCCGTCGATGTCGGTAATCGTGCCCTTCTGTGTGCCGGGAAGGACGACATTGGCCCCTGCGATGGGTTCGCCCTGACGGTCGGTGACAGTGCCACTGACCACGATGCCTTTCTGCTGAGGCTGCTGCATGGGTGCAGCTTCGGCCTCGCTGGCCAGGATGGGGGTCACGCCAGTAAGTGCCAATAGGCACAGGCTGACAAGCGCTGATGCGCTGCTGACTTTTTTCATGTTGCTGTTTGTTTGGTTTTAGTTATTTTGTTGTGATTTTGTTTCGTTTTTTCGGAATTACGTTATTCCGTTATTCCGAAATCTCGTTATTCCAGAATCCCTATTCCACCTTCCACTCGATGATACCTCCGCTCTCGCCCTTCTGGAGTTGGGCGGCAATCTGGATGGCAGTGGTGGTGACGGGTTCGAAATGGATGGTGTTGTAGCGATCCTTTTCTACGCCGTAGTTCTCCTGGTCGCTGGCGAGTCGGATTTCCTCCCAACGGTCGTGTGCATTCTTGTAGTAGAGTTTCCAGCTCTCAGGCACGCGGAAGTTGCCGTCATAGTGGTCGAAGTCGAGCCAATAGACGCTGGTCGAAGTGATGGTCTGGGGCTTGTCAAACTGGTAGGAGATGGTGACGGGCTTGCCGTACTGGAGCCACCAGTAGTGATAGGGCTTCGAAGTGTCGTTCGAACGCTTGGGTTCCCACTGGTCGTTCACGCCCCATGCCCATTCCTCTTCGGAGGCCGAGATGGGTGCATCCTTCTGGATGGGTGCGCGGAAGATGAGCGAACGGGCACGGCTGGCGATGGTGGGCTCGGGAGTGATGCGTGCGGCTTGCTTGCCTGCTGCAATCCAAACCTCCATCTGGTTGGCACCACGGTTGTCCCATGTGGAATAGGGGATGAGCTTCACGGGGACGTCGGTGAGCGTGCTGTCCTTCTGAATCTCCTGGGCAGTTGCTTGGAGCGTCATCACGCCTCCGAGCAGGTCTTTTTCGAAACTTGTGGAAAACTTTGTGCCTTGGGGAATGACCTTGTTGAAGACAATGCTGTCCTGCTGGTCCACTCCTTCGAGGCAATAGACGATGGGGCCACGCTGGACGGCGAGTCGGCCAAGGTCGTCTTCAGCATTCAGGTTGGCTTCGATTTGGCGAACGTCCATGGGAAGTTCGAGCGAAACCTTGTCGCCGGCCTTCCAGTCACGAACGATGGTGAAATATCCGTCTTTGCTCGTGAATGCAGGCTTGATCTTCTTCCCGTTGACCATCACGACGTAGGGTTTTGCATTGTCGTTGAAGTGGTAGAGGTCGGTGGGGGCGGGCGCATCCTGCGACCAGCCTGGGATGCGCAGGCGAAGGGCGAAGTTGTGTGCTGTCGTGGGATTCACTTCGAGCGTGATGGCACCCTCCCATGGATAATCGGTGGTCTGCTTGATGCCGACCTTGCCGCCTTCGGTCTCTATCTCTGTCTCGCTCTGGATGTAGAGGTTCACGTAGATGTCGTTGGCCTGCGTGGCATACATGTAAAGGGGCACACTGGCTACGAATCGGGTGATGTTGCCTGGGCAGCAGGCGCATCCGAACCATGCCTGACGCTCATGTTCGCCCATCGATTCAAGCGGATTGTCGTAGAAGAACTTGTCGCCCGAAAGCGAAACGCCCGAGATGACACCATTATATAATGCGCGCTCATAGACGTCGGCATACTTGGCATCACCTGTGGCGAGGAACATACGGTAGTTCCAATAGACGTTGGCGATCGAGGCACACGTCTCGCAGTAGGCGGTGTGATTGTTGAGTTCGTAGTTGGGACCAAAGCCTTCGCCCTGTGCGCGGCTGCCGATGCCTCCGGTGATGAAGAGTTTGCGGCTGGCCATATTGTTCCAGATGCGGGTGATGGCCTGCTGGTAGGCAGTGTCGCCCGTCAGAGCTGCCACGTCGGCCACGCCACTGTAGAGGTAGCCAGCTCGCACAGCATGGCCAACGATCTCCTCCTGCTCGAGGATGGGCTTATGGTCCTGGCTGTACATGCTGGGTTGGTGTCCGTCGGTGCAGCGTCCGGTCTCCTCAACGAAGTACTTGGCCTCGTCAAGGTATTTCTGGTCGCCCGTTACCTTATATAATTTAGCAAGGGCCATTTCGATGATGGGGTGTCCGCTGGGGCGATGAATCTGTCCTTCGTTCGGACCAAACACCTGGCAGACGAGGTCGGCATTCTTGATGGCTACGTCGAGCAGTGAACGCTTGCCCGTGGCACGATAATGCGCAACAGCAGCTTCGTAGAGGTGGCCCGAGTTGTAGAGCTCGTGGCTGTTGATCTTCTCCCAGCGACGGGTGCCCCACCAGCCCGACAGACGGGTGCAGCGGTTGGTGACGCAGGTGGTCAGATAACCATCTTCCTCCTGTGCAGCGGCAATGAGGGTGATCACACTGTCGAGGTAGTGGTCGAGCCCAGCATCGTAATGAGCGGCAAGCGAATAGGAAGCACCCTCGATGACCTTGTAGGGATCGGTGTCGTCGAATGAGAAGTCGCCGCGATGCTCACCTTTCTTCAGTCCACCGGCGATGGCGAAGTTGTCGAAGCGACCGTTGATTTCGCACTGGTGGAAAGCCGAAGGGATACTGACGGTGCGGTTGGTCTCGATGCGCGGAGCCCAGAATCCATCGGTAATATGTACCTGCGTGAAGGGAACCTCCTGGATGGAGGCGGCAGGTTGCTGATAGTCGGGAAGGGAACTTCTGCATGCCGTAAGGGCCAGAAGGCACACGCAAATGGCCCCTGCGAGAGGCCGAGGAAGTTGGTTTGCGGGTTGGCTTTTCATGCTGTTGTCCATGTTTTTGTGCGTGGGTGTTATAAATTTTGCCGCAAAAGTCGGCATTTTTTGCCAAAGACGATGCAACTATCGTCCGAAAGTGTTGTAATATCGTCCAAACGGGAAAAAATCTTGTTTTGGATGATTGTTTCGGTTTTTTAGACCATTTTGTTAGTGTTCTATTCCTTTTCTCACTATCTTTGCGCTGTCTATTTCTTTGTTTTCGTCTATTTCGCTTTTTTCGTATTTTTCGGAATTAACTAAAATATGACCACACTATTTTCGTTTATCAGTATCGTATTGTTGGCGGTCGGCTATCACTTGCAGTCGCCCGATGGCCGACTGGATGTTGAGGTCAAGGCCGATGGGCAGCAACTCAGTTTCCTCTTGACCCAGGATCGCGACACCCTGCTTGCCGAGTCGGGCATAGGCTTGACCTTGGGCGATGGTTCGCGTGTGGAGGCCAGCAAGGTAAAAAGCGTGAAACATCGCAAGGTCAGCGAGACCATCGAAGCCCCTTTCTACCGACAAAGCCGTTTCACGATGGAGGGTAACGAACTGGACCTGCGCTTCAAGTCGGGCTTTGGTGTCGTGTTCCGTGCCTACAACGAAGGTGTGGCCTATCGTTTCTATAGCAGCCTTTCCCGCGCGTATATTATAAATAATGAGAAGGCGCAATATGCTTTCGTGGGCGATCCGACGGCCTGGCTCTCCTATTCGACCAACAAGGAGAAGCCCTACGCGATGGCATTCCAGAACTTCTACGACGCGACTCCCTTGTCTGGGGCACAGCAGCGCCCCGCTTTCCTGCCCGCAACGGTCGATTGCCGAAAGGCCAAGGTGACTTTGCTCGAAAGCGATGTGGAGGCTTATCCCGGTATGTTCGTGCAGGCTAAGGAGGGTTCGCTCAATGCTGAATTTGCTCCCTATCCTGCCGAAATGGCCTATTACCCCTGGCGCAAGATGAGTTATGTGAAGCAGGGAAGCGACCACATTGCCCAGTGTCTCGGCGCCCGTACCTTCCCATGGCGAATCCTCAGCGTCACGCGTGACGACCGCGAAATGCCCGTCTCCAATCTCGTCTATGCCTTGGCTTCCCCGAATCGCATCGGTGACACCTCGTGGATTCAGACCGGAAAGGTGGCTTGGGACTGGTGGAACGACTGGAACCTTACGGGTGTGCCCTTCGAATCGGGCATCAATATGGACACCTATCGCTATTACATCGATTTTGCGTCGGCTCACGGCATCGAGTTCGTGGTGCTCGACGAAGGCTGGTACGAGCCTGCCGCAGGCGATATGCTGACCGTAGTGTCTGCCATCGATCTGGAGGAACTTATCCGATATGCAGCCGAGCGCAATGTCAGGCTGGTGCTTTGGACCGTCTTCAATGTGCTCGACGACCAGCTCGAAGCCGCTTGCGCGAAGTATTCGGCCATGGGCATCGCAGGCTTCAAGGTCGATTTCCTCGACCGCAACGACCAGACTGCCGCCGAAATGGCCTATCGCATTGCCGGGAAGTGTGCCCAGCATCACCTCACCCTCGATTATCACGGCTTCTATACCCCCACGGGCTTAAACCGCACCTTCCCCAACATCATCAACTACGAGAGCGTGTTCGGCATGGAGGAGATGAAGTGGAGCCCCAAGGAAGTGGATATGCCTCGCTACGACGTCACTTTCCCGTTCATCCGTCTGCAGAGTGGCCTTGTCGATTATACGCCGGGAGCAATGCGCAATGCCACCCGGAGCGATTGGAATGCAGCCTACAGCACCCCGATGAGCCAGGGGACACGTTGCCATCAGTTGGCCACCTATGTTGTCTATGACTCGCCGTTCACCATGCTTTGCGATGCCCCCACGATGTACGAGCGCGAGGAGGAATACACGCGTTTCCTATGCTCCCTGCCCACGGTCTTCGAGCATACGCAGATTCTTCAGGGCAAGTTGGGCGAATACATCGTCACGGTCCGCGAGGGCAAGGATGGCAATTGGTATGTGGGCGGTCTGACCAACTGGGAGGCACGCAACATCGACCTGCATCTAGATTTCCTTCCCAAGGGTCAGGTTTTCGAAGCCACGCTTTACGCCGATGGCGTCAATGCCCATCGGCAGGCGCAGGATTATCAGTGCCGCACCTTCAAGGCCGATGCATCGACTGTCCAAGGCATTCATCTCGCTCCTGGCGGAGGTTTCGTGCTCCGACTCATTGCAGAATGATGGGTCAAAAACAGACGTACTGTAAAATTTACGTTAATTCACGATAATTCGTGTTTAAAAATAATTCTGAGTAGTTTCTCTGTAAATCATAGTTATATGTGATGAAAAGTATTCGACACTTGTTAACCTTTGCTTTGGGAACCATGGCTGGCGTGATGTCAGCCATGGCTCAAACATCTGTCACATTCGACACTCCTGGTGCTGGCAATCCTTTCATCCCCGGCTATTTTGCCGACCCCACCATCAAGAAGTTCGGCGACACCTATTATCTCTATGCCACCACCGATGGCAGCGGTGCAGGCTTCGGCCCTGCCCAATGCTGGACGAGCAAGGACTTCCAGAACTGGACGCTTATCCCGATGAACTGGCCCACGAGCCATTGGATCTGGGCACCCGACGTGATGCAGCATACCGACGGCAAGTATTACATGGTCTATTGCCAGCCCTGCAACCTCTATATCGGTCAGGCCGATACGCCCGTAGGTCCCTGGCACAACCTGCTCCAGTCGGAGAACTACGCTAAGGCTGTGGCCGTCAGCGGTCCTCAAAGCATGGCGCTCGGCAAGGAGTTCGACAACGAGGGACAACCCATCTGGGTCTATGACCGCTATGTGACGGGTGCCATCACGCTCGACGGGCAGACGTTCGTCGATGACGATGGCGAGGTCTATGTCTATTGGGGAACCTGGGGAATCTACGAGGGCTTCGGTTGTGGCGTAGGCTGTGCTTCGAACGACTTGAAGACCTTCACCGAGACGCGTCTCATTCCCAACACCGAGGCAAAGGATTTCTTCGAGGCACCTTTTGTCCTGAAACGCAATGGCATCTATTATTTCATGTATTCGAGCGAGTCTTGCCACAACGAGACCTATCATGTGCAATATGCCACATCCACATCTCCCATGGGTCCCTACGAATATAAGGGTACCATCCTGAAGACCAATGCCGACGGCACCGTCCATGGCCCCGGTCATCATTCGGTGCTCGAAGAGGTGAACACCGAGGGCGAAAAGGAATACTACATCGTCTATCATCGTCACGACAATCCGCATTCCAACCGTGGCTTCCATCGTCAGATATGCATCGATCGCCTTGAGTTCGATGAGGCTGGCAACATCAAGCCCGTCACTCCAACCCATCAGGGTGCTTTCCCCAATACCAAATCATCGGTGAGCAGCCCGAACCTTGCCTACAAGGCGAAGGTCGAGGCTTCTTCCTATTACGACGAGAACTTCAAGCCCTCGTATGCCGTCGATGACAACAACGGTACGCTGTGGCGTCCGAAGGGAATGGGTGAAGAATGGCTCAAGATAGATTTGGGCAAGATGCAGAAGATCGAGACCATCTGGACCCAATGGGAATACGGCACGCAATACTATCAGTACCGTATCGAAACCTCGTCCGATGGCAAGCTTTGGCAACTCTTTGCCGACCGCAGCCGGAATCTCCATGCAGGTTCGCCCAAAATCGACGTGGCTCCCTTGGTCAAGGGCAAGAACCTGCCTGTGAAGGCCCGTTATGTGAAAATCACTTTTCTGGGCTGTCAGAAGCAGGGTTATCCCGGAGTCCTTTGGAACGTCAAGGTCTTCAGCACACGCGAGGACAAGGATAACTTCGAGTGGCCTGCACCCAAAGTTTTGGGCGAAAGCGGCGACGAACTCATCCGCATCACGGCCGACGACTTCCAGGTGGGCGACACCATCTGGTACATTCCCAATCACGGCGTCATCAGCGGAGGCTTTGAGCACGAGCAGGGCCTGATGGTTGTTCAGGAGGTGGAGGGCACGAAGGCATTGCCTTTCGACAGCGCCACCTTCTTTGCTTCCGATTTCCCGATGCCTGAACTTTGGCGCGACAATGTGCCCTATCATCTCGAAGCCACACTCTACAACCCCACCATCCAGCTCAATGAGTGCGTGGCAGATTTCACGTCCTCGCACGACGAACTTGAGAAGATCATGCTCGTCAACGGCACCGAGCCGCGTTGCGGCGTCATGAACCATTACGGTTGGTACGAGGACGTGGGTTACAGCGACATGAAGACCCTCGAAGGCCGTTGGCAGCGCGTGGTGGTCGATTTCGATGGCCGCATCGAAAAGGTTTGGATCAACGACGTGCTCATCAGCGAAAAGGATATCCAGATCATGGTCAAGCCCGTCCAGCGCGTCCTCCTCGGTCGCAATGCCGAGCGCGAATGGCCCTTCACCGGCTATCTGCATAGTCTGAAATTACATAGAAAATAAAGATGTACCATTACTGACATACGAAATGATAAATTAATGATAATTCGTGATAATTCGTGTTTAAAAACAAAAATATGCGCAACTATCTTCCCCTGTTATCCTTTGCCGCCCTTCCCGTTCTGGCACAAACCCAAAGCGGTGGCTATCCCATCAATCCTGTTCCGTTCACCAGTGTGAAGATCACGCCTGGCACCTTTTGGGGTCAGCGTCTCGATGCCAGCCGCGAAGTGACCGTGCCGCTCGCCTTCTCGAAATGCGAGGAGACGGGACGTTATCGTAACTTCGAGATTGCCGCCCAGCATCTGCAGGGCGTCAATACCGACACGGTGCATGTCGGAGGCCTTGCTTTCGACGATACCGATGTCTATAAGACCATCGAAGGCTGTTCGTACCTTTTGCAGACCTTTCCCGACCTCAAGCTCGCCATCGATCGTCATGGCCGCACCGAAGTGGTTCCTGCACAGGTCTATATGGACAGCGTCATTGCCATCATGAAGGCAGCCCAGGAACCCGATGGCTACCTCTACACTTCGCGCACCATGAATCCCCTGCATCCGCACGAGTGGTCGGGCGAACATCGTTGGGATCTCGTTGAGGATTTGAGCCACGAGTTCTACAATCTCGGTCACATGGTCGAAGGTGCCATCGCTCACTATCAGGCCACAGGCAAGACCTCGTTCCTCAACATCGCCCGTGCCTACGCCGACTGCGTTTGCCGCGAGATTGGCGAGGGTGCTGACCAGAAGGTGCGTGTGCCCGGCCATCAGATTGCCGAGATGGCTTTGGCGAAACTTTACCTCTTGACGGGTGAGCAGAAGTACCTCGAGCAGGCGAAGTTCTTCCTCGACAAGCGCGGCTACACCACCCGCACCGACGAGTATTCGCAGGCCCACAAGCCCGTCGTTCAGCAGGACGAGGCAGTAGGCCATGCCGTGCGTGCCACCTATATGTATTCGGGCATGGCCGATGTGGCAGCCCTTACGGGCGACACCGCCTACATCCATGCCATCGACCGCATTTGGGACAACATCGTCGAGAAGAAGTATTACATCACGGGTGGCATCGGTGCCACTTCCAGTGGTGAGGCTTTCGGCAAGAACTATGAGTTGCCCAACATGAGTGCCTATTGCGAGACCTGTGCAGCCATCGGCAACGTCTATGTCAACTATCGTCTCTTCCTGCTCCATGGCGAGTCGAAGTATTACGATGTGCTCGAACGCACGCTCTACAACGGTCTGATTTCGGGTGTGTCGCTCGATGGAGGTTCGTTCTTCTATCCCAATCCGCTCGAATCCATTGGTCAGCATCAGCGTCAGGCTTGGTTCGGCTGTGCCTGCTGTCCTTCCAACATCTGCCGTTTCATCCCTTCGCTCCCTGGCTATATCTATGCCGTGAAGGACGACAATGTCTTTGTAAATCTCTTCATGGGCAACACGGCGACCCTCAAGGTCGGCAAGCGTGCCCTCACCTTGCAGCAGGAGACCACCTATCCTTACGATGGCGATGTCCTTCTGACCGTGAAGAAGGGTAGTGGAACGTTTGCCCTGAACATCCGCATCCCGGGTTGGGTGCACAATCAGGTGGTTCCAAGCGACCTCTATCATTATGGCGATAACAAGCGACTCAGCTACCGCCTGCGGGTCAATGGCGAGGACTATCCCGTCAGCAATGCCGATCTCCGCAATGGCTATGCCGTCATTTCCCGAAAGTGGAAGAAGGGCGACCAGGTGCAGATCCACTTCGATATGGAGGCACGCGTCGTGAAGGCAAATGCCCAGGTCGAGGCCGATTTGGGACGTATCAGCGTGGAGCGCGGCCCGTTGGTCTATTGTGCCGAATGGCCCGACAATCCCGGCTTCGACGTGCGCAGCATCCTCATCAACCAGACGCCCGAATTCCAGCTTGAGGACAAGACCATCCTCGACAAGTATCCTGTCAAGATGCTCTCCACCAAGGCACAAGTGCTCAAGTTCAACGACGAGGGCGAGCTTGCTGCCACTTCGGTGCGCATCAATCTGATTCCCTATTATGCCTGGAATCATCGTGGACGCGGCTCGATGCTTGTCTGGATTCCTCAGGAACTCCGTGCCTGCTCTCCTGCCATGCCTCCCACATTGGCTTCGCGTTCCACCGTCAAGGCCTCGCACGAGGTGGCTGGTTTGGGTGCCATCAACGACCGCTTGGTGCCCAAGGGGCCCGACGATCGCAGCGTGCCCTACTATCATTATTGGCCCAAGCAGGGCGGTACCGAGTGGATTGAGTATCACTTCCCCGAAGCCCACACCGTGCAGAGTTCCACCGTCTATTGGTTCGACGATTCTCCATGGGGTGGCTGCAAGGTTCCTGCTGGATGGCGCATTCTCTACAAGTCAGCCGATGGCAAGTGGACTCCCGTGACGGGTGCCGACCGATACACTTGCAAGAAGGGTGTGGCAAATCGTGTTCAGTTCGACCCCGTCGAAACCACCGCCGTCCGTCTCGAAATCGATCAGCCCAGCGATGCCTCCTGCGGCCTCTTCGAATGGGCTGTTTTCTGATTGCAAGCTTCTGATTCAAGCAAGCCAACTTTCCCCAAAACGCGCGACAGCATGCTCCGTCATCCAACTGGAAGCACCCTGTCGCGCGTTCGTTTTTCTAAAATCTTCCAAAAGTCACTTGTAATTTTCGGGGTGATTTTTGGTAACTTTAACTGTATTTTCGGGGTGATTTTTGGTTTTGGGGTGATTTTTGGAAGAAATTTGTGATTTTTTGCCTTGATTTTTGGAAAGTTTTATTATATTTGCACCAAAATAATAAGTCAGAACGATATGGTATATTACAAAAGACTCATAGACGAGAAACTGATTGAATGGAAGGATTCGCCACGACGGAAACCTCTGCTTATACGTGGAGCACGACAAGTTGGTAAATCTACTGCGGTGAGAGAATTGGCAAAACAGTTTCGCTACTTCGTCGAAATTAATTTGGAGAAACAACCCGACCTCAGGATGATGTTTCCGGCGAATATTGATGTAAAAAAGACATGCGAAAAATTGAGCGCAACACTCTCTATCCCCATCATTGCCGGTGAGACCTTGCTTTTCATTGATGAGATTCAGATGTCGCAAGAAGCCATCATGTCACTGCGATACTTCAAAGAGGATTATCCTGAACTACACGTCATAGCTGCAGGATCGCTTCTGGAGTTCACTTTGCAAGAGATTCCGTCTTTTGGCGTGGGTAGAATCCGTTCCATGTATATGTATCCTTTTTCCTTCGACGAATTTCTGCTTGCTCAAGGTCTGGATATTGCAGTGGATTTTAAACGCAAAGCAAATAGCAAAGAGCCTTTGCCAGAAAAGATGCACAAGGATATGGTGGAACAGCTTCGAACATTCTACCTCGTCGGAGGCATGCCTGCCGCCGTCGCTGAATGGATAGAAACGCATAGCTATCTTGAAGTGGCACGGGTTCATAACGATGTGATGCAATCGTATCAGGATGACTTTGGGAAATACAAGAAGCGCGTATCTCCCGTCTTGTTAGGGCAGGTTTTGCGGTCGGTGGCGCTGCAAGCAGGAAGGAAGTTTGTCTATTCGGCTGCTGCAAAAGATGTTCATTCTTCTATAATAAGGGATGCACTGCAATTGTTGACCTTGGCAGGTCTGATAATACCCGTGAAGCATTCCGACGGCACAGGACTGCCGTTGGGAGCCGAAGAGAACAACAACTATGTAAAGTATCTGTTTTTTGATTTGGGAGTGATGCAGACATTGTTGGGTAATCCTGCGAAAGACATTTTGATGGCTTCTGACGTTGACTTTGTAAATAAGGGAGGTGCCTCGGAGATGTTTGCGGGATTGGAACTGGTAAAGTATGCCGACTGCTATCAACGGGCAGAAATGCATTATTGGCAACGCATGGAGCGAGGCAGTAGTGCCGAAGTGGATTATCTCCTGCCAAACGAGGGAAAAGTTTTGCCCATCGAAGTAAAGGCAAGTACAAGTGGCAGCATGCAGAGCCTTTGGTTATTTATGCGTCTGCGTGGTCTGCATGAAGCTGTGAGAACCTCTCTTGAGAACTTTGGTCAATTCGAATACTATGATCCCTCTGACGA
>CAJOLH010000016.1 GCA_905235375.1 uncultured Bacteroidales bacterium | reverse complement strand
GAAATACAGTTCCGCATCCCGAATCAGGTGGTGCGCGAGCAGATGTACGGCTACCTGACGCAGACTTATCGTGACAATGACCTCAATGTGGATGATTACTTGCGTGGTAGGCTGATGGGAGACATGGCATTCGATGGCGAGTGGCGCTCCTACTTCAAATTCATCGCCGAGACGCTCCGCGTATATTCATCGAACCGCGACAAGCAGAAGGGTGAGTACTACGTCCATGGCTTCACCCTGGCATTGACCTGTCTGCAGAACTTCTATCTTCCCATCAGCGAGCAGGATGCAGGCGTGAAGGGCCGAAAAGGGCAGGAGGTGAGCGGCGGCTATGCCGACATCTATATGCAGCCTCGTCTGGAGGTCTATCCCGAACTGGCGCACAGCTACCTTTTGGAGCTGAAGTACCTGCCCTCGTCAGCTACGGATGCCGAAGTCGAAACTGCCCGTCAGACCGCCATCGCGCAGCTCACGCGCTATGCGCAGGGTCTCAACATCGCTGGCACCATCGGTCACACGCAGCTGCATCGCCTCATCCTCCTTTGGCGCGGCATCGAACTGGCTGTGGCAGAGGAACTATCAACTTTCGCAAATGAGAAAGTTTAGTTAAGTAATGGTCACAATGTGGATCGGACAGTGTAGAAAGTGGAGAGAAGGCCGACGGCGGCCACAGCAAGAAGTGTGAGGAGGGCGTCGCTCCACCGGAGGAGGACAGGATAGGCGGCGACGACGTAGCGTGTGGTGTCGCCACCCCCGAGAGAGATGAAGCCGAAATGCTGCTGAAGGCGACAGAGGATGATGCCAAGCGTGAGGCCGACCACGGCTCCGATGCCGGTGATGAGCCATCCTTCGCTGGTGAAGATGCGGCGGATGAGCGATGGGTCGGCTCCCATGTTGCGTAGCGTACTGATCTGTGCCTCCTTGTCGATGATGAGCATCGAAAGGGCACCGATGGCATTGAACGAAGCAATGAGCAGGATGAAGAAGACGAGCAGGAAGGTGAGCCACTTCTCAATCTGCATGATGCGGTAGGCATCGGCTTGCTGTTCGTATCGGGTAAGGAAGGAGAAAGGAGGGGTTGAGATGGATTGAGAGGAGGCAGGAGGGTTTAAGAGAGAGGTGAGGTCGCACTTTACTTTGTTCGGGTTGGCACCCGGGCGAAGCTGTAGCTCGTAGGCAGAGGTGAGCAGAGAGTCGCCGAGCAGCTTCTGGGCTACGGGGAGAGAACAGAGGAAATACTGGTTGTCATAGTCAGCCTGTTGGACCATGAAGATGTTGCTGCAGTAAAGGTTGGCTTCGGAGAAGGCTTCTTCGGGCCGGGTAACATCGACAGACCCTTTGCCGATGAGCCGTGGACAAAACACCGTAAGCGGGCGCACGAAGCCTCGATTGATGCCGACGACGCTGGCCAGACCCGCACCGAGGATGCAGTAGTCGGCAACTTCGTCCTTGAGGAGGAACCCATCTTCGCCGAGGAGGATGCTGTCGATGCGGGAGACCTGTTCGAAGGTGGCATCGACACCCTTCATGCGGGCGGGGAGCTGATGTCCGCCGTAGCTGAGCAGGACGGTCTCTTCGAGGGTGACACCTACCGCCTCCACATCGGGATGGGAGAGGAGGAGACTGCGCAGCGAGTCGTTGTCGTGGAAGGTCCTGCCGAGGGTGGGCTGCATACGCAGGTCGGGGTCGAAGCGGGAGGTGAGGCTGCTAACGAGGCCCTCGAAGCCGTTGAAGACCGACAGCATACAGATCATCGCTGCGGTGATGATGCCCACGCCGCAAGCTGCCACCAGCGTGATGAGGTTGATGGCACTGTGTGACTTGCGGCTGAACAGGTAGCGCAGGGCGATTCTTAGTGCGAGCATGATTTGGAGGCAACCAAACATGTTGCCACATTAGCGGATGGGTTACTTCTTGAGGAGCTCGTCGATGCGCTCAAGGTAGTCGAGCGAGTCGTCGATGTCGAAGCGCAGCTCGGGAATAATGCGAAGCTGGTAGCGCACTTTGTTGCCGAGGGCACCGCGTATGCCGCTCACATGGTCGTTGAGGTTCTTGACGGTGTCGGTGGCCTTGTCGGAGGGGAAGACGCTGACGAAAACCTTGGCGAACGATAGGTCGGGTGCGGTGCGCACAGCGCTGACGCTGACGAGGAGGCCGCGTGTCTTGGCAGTCTCCTGGCGGAGAATCTCAGCCAGCTCTTTTTCGAGCAGGCGGTTCACTTTGTCTAATCGGGTATTTTCCATTCTTGCTGTTTCTTATTATAATTTTCGGATGAGGGTGAGTCCGTCGCGCATGGGAAGGATGACTTTCTGGACGCGAGGGTCGTTGGCGATGAGGTCGTTGAAGCGCTGGAGTCCGAGGGTTTGGGTGTCGCTGGCGGGCGGATTGGGGCAGAGCACCTTGCCATCCCAAAGGGTGTTGTCGGCGAGGATGAGTCCGCCAGGACGGGTGATGGGCAGGACCAGCTCGTAGTATTGGTCGTAGATGCGCTTGTCGGCATCGATGAAGATCACGTCGAAGGGGCCTTCGAGCTGAGGGATGATCTGAAGCGCGTCGCCGAAATGGAGGTGCACCAGCTTGCCGAGGTCGCCGGCTCGATTCATCACGTCGCGGAGGAAGTCTTCGAGTTCGTCGAAAACCTCGATGGTGTGGAGTTCGCATCGCCCGGTGACCGGATCGGGGGTGAGGGCTTCGGCCATCGAGAGGGCGCTGTAGCCGCTGAACGTACCCAGTTCGAGGATGCGGTGGGCACCTGCAAGTTGGCACAGCATCTTGAGCAGTCGCCCCTGGAGGTGCCCGGAGCACATACGCGGATAGGTTAGCCTCAGATGGGTGAGACGTTGCACCTGATGGAGCAGCTCGGGCTCGGGGTCGATGTGGGCACGGACGTATTCGTCGAGTGCGCTCGCGAGTTCCTCGTAGCGAAGTTCCTTTTCCATCGGTCAGTGCGCGAGCATTTTGAGCAACCCTTCCAGGGCGAGGCGGTAACCGTCGATGCCGAAACCTACGATGATGCCGTGGGCAACGGGCGAGATGAAGGAGTGCTGGCGAAACACCTCGCGCGTATGCATATTAGAGATGTGTACCTCGATGGTCGGGATAGGGACAGCCTTGATGGCATCGTGGATGGCAACGGAGGTATGGGTGTAGGCTCCGGCGTTGAGGATGATGCCGTCGCAGGGCAAAGGGGTCGAGGGGTTTGAAGGGTTTGAGGGGTTTGAAGGGTTTGAGGGGTTCGAAGTGTTTGAGGGCTTCGAGAGGTTGGCGTCGGCTCCATATCCGGCAAGGTGGATACGGTCGATGATGTCGCCCTCGTGGTTTGACTGGAAGTAGTCAATCTCGACATCGGGGTAAGCTTGGCGCAGCTTGACGAGGAAGGTTTCGAAAGTCTGTGCACCGTAGATGCCGGGTTCGCGATGACCCAAAAGGTTGAGGTTAGGGCCGTTGATGATGAGGATGCGCATTTGGTCGGGGTTATGAAGGGTTTGAGGGGTTTGAGGGGTTTGAGGGGTTTGAGTGTTTGAGGGGTTTGAGGGGTTTGAGGGTTTGAGGGGTTTGAGTGTTTGAGGGGTTTGAGGGGTTTGAGGGTTTGAGGAGTTTGAGGAGTTTGAGGGGTTTGAGGGGTTCGAGGATTCGAGGGTCAGAAAGGGGTTCAACTAAACATTTGTCCCTTTTACTTCCCTTTTACTCCCCTTTCACTCCCCTTTTACTTCCCTTTCACTCCCTTTTTACTCCCCTTTCACCCCCTTTTACTTCCTTTTATTTGTTTTTATCCAAAGAAATTCGTATTTTTGCGGTGCAAATATATGATTTTTTTTTCAAATGGACAAGAATCAGGCGGCAAAATATTATTCGCACCTCAAATTTGAACGTAACTTGACCGATAATTCGGTGGAGGCCTACCTGCATGACATCGAAAAACTGCAGAAGTTTGCCGACACGCTGGGCAAACCCTTGGAAGCATTGGAGCAGACCGACATCGAAACATTCCTGTGGGGACTTCGTGAGGTGGGCATTACGCCGACGTCGCAGAACCGCATCCTTGCCGGCATACGCAGTTACTATCGCTTCCTGCGCTTGGAGGGCGAACTGGAGGCTGACCCAACAGACTGCATCGACTCCCCCAAGTTGCCCGAACATGTGCCGACGGTGCTGACGCTCGACGAAGTGAATCGTGTGATTGCCGCCACCGACCCGACGACGTGTGACGGACAGCGCAACCGAGCCATCCTCGAGACGCTCTATTCCTGTGGTCTGCGCGTGAGCGAACTTACAGATTTGCGCATCGGTCACATTTTCGAAAAGGAGGGCTTCATCCAGGTCTTCGGCAAGGGACGGAAGGAACGTATCGTGCCCATTGCCGAGAGTGCCCTGCGCGAAATCCATAACTATTACCTGTTCCGTAACGAGCTCGACGTGAAGCGGGGTTTCGAGGATTATGTTTTCCTGAACCGCTTCGGGAGGAAGTTGTCGCGCATCATGGTCTTCAACGTCGTGAAGCGCTATTGCCAGGAGGCCAACATACAGAAGGAGGTGTCGCCCCACACTTTCCGTCACACGTTTGCCACCCACCTGCTGGAGGGCGGTGCCAATCTGCGTGCCATACAGATGATGCTGGGACACGAGCAAATCTCAACCACCGAGATCTACACGAAGGTGGATCGACAGATGCTGCGCGAGGAGATTCTGACCTATCATCCGCGTAATAAGATGAGGCGATAATAAACAAAATAAATTGACAACTAACTAAAAAAATTAACAATTTGGGCAAAAAGATGAAAAAATAGCCTGTTTTTGTGAAATAATTGAAGAAAGATGACCGATTGTCAAAAAAGTTTATTATCTTTGCACCGCAGTATTGTCTGCATCTACGTTTTTGAATCCTTAAATACATCTATCAAAATTTAACTAATAATTTTTTACTATGATCAAAAAAGTCTTATTTACCGCTGGTGCAGCAGTCATGCTCGCTGCCGTTACGTCGTGCGGCAAGCTCGACCCGCTTACCGCTGACAATTTCGTTTGCAATCCCAATCCCCTCGTTGAGGAGGGTGGTCAGGTGAATGCAACCGTAACCGTGACTTATCCCGAGAAGTACTTCAACAAGAAGGCCAGCCTCACCATTACCCCCGTATTGGAGTATGCCACTGGCGAGACCATGGGCACACCTGTTACCTTCCAGGGTGAAAAGGTGAGCGGCAACGACCAGGAGGTCAGCTACAAGTATGGCGGCACCGGTACATTCCGCTGCTCATTCCTCTACAAGGACGAGATGGCTGCTTCGAAGCTCCGTCTGGACTTCAACGCCGATGTGAAGGGCAAGGCCGTCAAGTTGCCCAGTGTATATATTGCCGATGGTGTGATTGCTACCGAGAGCCTCTGCTCGGCTTACGGCAACACGCCTGCATACGCCAAGGACAACTTCGTGAAGGACACCTTCGACAAGTACATCGCCACCATGATCTACCAGTACCAGAGCACCAACCTGCGCGCTTCGGAGTCAGAGAAGAAGCAGGAGGTGAAGGATATGCAGGCTGCCATCACGGCTACCAAGAACCAGGATCGTCGTGAGTTCGAGGGCCTCGACATGGTCAGCACCGCTTCTCCTGAAGGTGCCTACTCGCTCAACGAGCGTCTGGCTGCCGGTCGTGAGAAGAGCTCGGCTGCCTATCTGAACAAGTTCCTCAAGAAAGCCAAGATGCAGGGCCAGATCACTCCCGAGCAGATTGCCGAGGATTGGGACGGCTTCAAGGAGCTCGTCGAGAACAGCAGCATCCAGGACAAGCAGCTCGTGTTGAACGTGCTGAGCCGCATCAGCGATCCTGACCGCCGTGAGCAGGAGATCCGTAACCTTTCGGCTGCTTACAAGGAACTGGCTGATGAGATCCTGCCACAGCTTCGTTATTCGAAGGTGACCGCTACTGTTCGTAACATCGGCCACACCGATGACGAGATTGCAGCCCTCTGGAAGAACGACAAGGATGAGCTCACCGTGGAGGAGCTTCTCTATCTTGCCAACATGTCGGGCAACGATGCGAAGGAGGCTATCTACAAATATACCCAGACCAAGTTCAACAAGGATCTTCGTGCTTCGAACGACCTGGCAGACCTCTACTACACCCAGGGCAAGTACAGCGAGGCTGAGAACATCTGGAAGAGCATCCTCAACAAGGACGCCAACAATCCACAGGCCAACCTCAACATGGGTCTCGTAGCCATGAACAATGGCGATTGGCAGGCTGCACAGACTTATCTTGGCAAGGCTGGTGATTGCGCAGAATATGGCGAGGCTATGGGTACCCTGCTCACCAACAAGGGTCAGTATGCACAGGCCGTCCAGAGCTATGGCGACGTGAAGTCGAACAATGCTGCTGTTGCCAACATCCTGAACAAGAACTACAGTGCTGCCAAGTCGATTCTCGATGCCGTCAAGGACAAGAATGCCACTACCTATTATCTGGCTGCCATCGTTGCCGCTCGCACGAACAACGCTACCAGTGTAGGTGACAACCTCCGCAAGGCCATCGGTATGGATAGCTCGCTGAAGAACAAGGCCCTGACCGACCTTGAGTTCGCCAAGTATGCCAGCGTGCTCAGCAATCTCTGATCTGACTGACTGCTCAATAGAAAAACCCTCGCCAAGTGGCGAGGGCTTTTTTTGTCAGGGTATTTGGCGTATTCAGCGTGCCCGGAGTGCTCGGATTATCGGACTTCGACAACAGATTCATCCTTGATGAAGAGGAGGAATCCGGTGACGGAGTTGTAGCCTAACTGCCGAAGCAGTTGCATATATCGGGCCACTTGGCGACGATAACCCGGGTGGTTGCTGCCGGTCTTGAAGTCGATGACGATGGCTTGTCCTTCGGGTGTGATGACGATGCGGTCGGGACGCTCCCGTTGACCTTCGGTGTTCATGATGGTGAGTTCGTTGAGGACTTGCAAGCCATGCCTGAACCAAGGGGCTACCTCGGGCATTGCAAGGATGCGGGCGATGGTCTGCTGCATCTGTGGCTCGGCGATGACTGTCGCGTCGATGGTGCCACGGGCATAGAGGTCGCTGATGACTTGTGACGCTTCGTCGGCGGTGCGAATCTCCTGCATGACGGCATGGATGTAGTTGCCTTTCTCTTTGGCGGTAATGTCGGGTCTGGCTGGGTCGTGGAGGATGGTGATGTTGGGCAAGCGGGTCGGAGGGACAATCCCGCTTGCCGGCGATGGGGATGGCGATGACGGCTGTTCATCCTTGGTGGCAAGCGTGTCAGTGCGGGGCCATTTGCCAAGGATGAGGCCGTTGGGCTTGCCTTGCGCGGTGCAATATTGCTGGAGCCGGTCCTTCAGCGCGGTTCCATCGGCTTTGTCGGGCTTCGGGACCATGATGATGAGCGCCTCTTTGGCACGGGTGAATGCCACGTATGCCGTGTTCAGATTGTCAATCACGACCCGTTCGCGCTCCTCGGCGTAATCATCTTTGAAGATGGTGCGTTCCAGTCGTTTGTTGAGGGAGATGGGGAGAAGGATATTCCGATTGGTGCCGGGGTCGGCAGTTCCCGTGTCGGAGAGATCGACCTTGAAGGGAGACTCTTGGGGTTCGCACCAGATGATGTCGCTGCTGCCTGGATTCAAATCGAGGTCCCACGATGCAAAGGGGAGGATGACCGCAGGCTTGCCTAGACCTTTCGACTTGTGGATCGACATGATGAGGACGGCATCCTGTTCGGCGGGGGTGGTGATTGACTTGCTGCTCCCCGTCTGTGCCCACCAGACGAGGAAGGCAGAGAGGTCGCTGCCCTTGGTCTGTACGAATTCGAGCACCAGGTCGCGGAATGCCTGCAGGAACGGGGCATCCTGTTGCCGCGCTTGGTCGGGCAGCAGGGCAATGAGCTCCTCGGTCATCTCGTAGAGCGGTCGGTGAGCCAATTCGGGATGGAAGGCACGCTTCGACGCGTCGAGTTGGAAGTATTTCTCGATAGCCTCTTCGGGGGTGCAGTCGTCGAGCTGGAAGATGCTGCACCAGGCAATGGCGCTGAGGATGTCGGAGTCGGGCGACAACAGATGGGTCATCAGATGGATGAGTGCCTGTATGGCAGGACGAGCCGATAACAGCAGGGCTTCGCCTGAGATGATGTCCATGCAGTACGGGCTGTCAGGGTGTTCGTTCTTATAGCGAAGCAGGGCTTCGGCCACCCAGCTGCATTCCTTGTTCCTGCGGCAGAGGATAACGATGTCGCTGGGACGGAATCCTTTCTGCTGCAATTCGATGATGACCAAAGGCAGCTGGCGCGATGCCTCGGCGATGAAGTCATCGACATGAGGCGATTTGATGGGGATGCCTGCTTCGTCCTTTGGCTCCAGGAAGCTCACGCTGACATACCCTTTCGGTTTGTCATCGCCCTGTTTGGGCGGTGCGATGTGCTGCTCGACATCGGCATAGATGGCCTGTATGCGCTGCGAACCGATCATCTGGTCGAGCTTGGTGGCCAGGTCGAGGAAGAAGGCATTGTTGAACTGCACGATGGCTGGCAACGACCGCCAGTTGGTGGTGAGCGAGGTGGAATCGTCGTGGTGCGACCATGCCTCATAATCGTTGATTTCGGAGTTCAAGAGGTTCCAGTCGCCTCCACGCCAGCGGTAGATGCTCTGCTTGACGTCGCCGACGATGAGGTTCTGATAGCCCTGTGCAAGGGAGTTGCTGAGCAGGGGCTTGAAGTTTCCCCATTGCATACCCGAGGTGTCCTGGAACTCGTCGATCATGTACGAATGGATGCGTGTGCCCGTCTTCTCATAGATGAAAGGTGCATCGTCCTGGTCGATGAGCCGCGAAAGCATTTCGGTGGTGGAGCTCAGCAGCATGATGTTCTGCTCGTTGCAGTAGGCTGTCATTTCCTTGTCGATGTTGGCGAGGATGCCCAGTTCGTAGAAATTGCTTTGGATGACGAGGGCGGTGAGGTAGTTCTCGTAGGTGTCGCCCGAGGTAAGGGCGATGCACTGCTGCATGAGCTGCTGGAAGTCATCCCTGGCCTGCTGCGGAATGTCCATGCGCCTGAATAATTTGTCGGGTTGGTCTGCAACATCGATGAAGCGCTGGCTGGGAGGGTCGGGATTGCCGGTGCGGAGCTTGTCGAAATACGAGATGGTGCCCGACCCTTTCCATGCGAAGTCGGTTTTTTCGAGTCCGTATTGTTCGAGCAGACGCTTCCCTTGCTCGCCCAATGATATGCACGTCGTGCGCCAGTCGCGCACCAGTTTGTCGAGCATACGGGCATATTGCCCAAGTCGTTGCTTGTCGGAGGTGAATGTGCGGATAGCATCGCTATGCTGCCGATATATCTCGCTTCCCAGGATCTTCTTTGCCAACGCGATAAGACTGCTGCGGAAATCCCATCCCGATCCTTCCTCGATGCGTTTCTCCGAGAACTGGACCATCCAGTTGAAGAGGTGGGGATCGTCTTTGCTGTTGAGCTTGTCGAGGAAGTTGGTGACGGCAGCCTCAAGCACACGGTCAGCATCGAGCTCCACCTCGTAGTTGCCCGGGATGTTGAGCTCGCGTGCAAAGCTTCGCACGATGCGCTGGAAGAAACTGTCGATGGTCGAGATGTTGAACGATGAGTATTCGTTCAGAATCTGTACGAGCAGTCGGGTGGCCTTGTCGCGGATGGCATCGCTGACGCGCTGCAGTTCAGCAGGCTCGGAGAGTCCGCCTTTGGCAAAGGCTGGTGCGATGTCGGCGAAGTAGTCGGAGTGCAGAGGATCCTGGCTGAGGTGGAAGAGCTGGTCGATGATGCGGCTCTTCATTTCGCCGGTTGCCTTGTTGGTGAAGGTCACGGCCAGGATTTCGCTGAACTTCATCTCGCCCGAATGGGTTTCGGGCAGGAGCTGTGGCGAAAAGATGAGCTTGAGATAGAAACCCGTGAGCAGGTGGGTCTTTCCCGAACCTGCCGAGGCACGGTAGATGTTGAGCGGATGCTGTTTGTCTTGGGCGATGGGCATGATATGCAGTCGGAAAATTAGGCGTTTGTCGGGTTGTCGTATTCTCTGGCTTGCAAAGATACGCAAAAATATGATTGAATCAACATTCTTGCCTGATAAAATGACTAAATTGCTAAAATAATGTGCTAAATTGTACTATCAGACGGCATTTTCGTGTAAAAATCTATTAAAACGAGCGCGATAATTTTGCCAATTCACGGGAATTTAATAACTTTGTGCCCGAAATATGGCCAATCAAAAGTTAATGAACAAATATACTACATTTTGCATTGCCCTTGCAGGGATGTTTTTCCTGTCGGCGTGTGATGCCGATGATCCATCGCTCGACTACACTGCCGAGTACTTTTCGGTGGGCAAGGTGAACCTGAGCAATACGCTGACCGAATCGCAGCGCACCGTGATAGGCGGTCTGCTTGACAACATGGTGAAGGTTGAGCCTTGCCAATTCTATATGGGCGCCCAGTCGCGTTCGTCAACACGTGCCAACTACAATACGTCCTATGTGTCGGTGAGCGATTCGATGAAGATCACCGCTTACACCGACGAGAATGGCGTGGTCACCTACACGAAGAACAATCCGTTTGTCGATTACGTTCACCTCACCGACAAGCGCGCTTATCGCCACACCCTCGCCAATGGAACCGTGAAGGTCGATACGGTCTATTTCGCACAAATCTACCGTATGCCCGATGCCACTGGTCTTGACAACGGACACCTGTGGGTGGGCCCGGTGACCGAGATGAGCATGGTCAACGATTACTACATCGGCATGTACGAGATCTCACAGGCCGAATGGACTGCCGTGATGGGCGAGGGCAACTGGCCTACGGGACGCCGCTGCATCGAAGTATCGGCCAACGAGCGACGCGACAGCGCCTGGTATGCAGCTGTAGGTCGCGGCAACGACTATCCTGCATACAACGTGTGGTACGACGACGCCCTGGCTTTCTGCGAGCGTCTGAACCAGCTTTGCAATATGCCTAACACCGAGGGCTACCGCTTCCGTTTGCCTACCGAGAGCGAATGGGAATGTGCCGCACGCGGCGGTATGTATAGCCGTGGATTCCGATACCCGGGCAGCGACACTTACAGCAATGTGGCATGGAACGCGAGCAATGCGTTCTCCATAGGCTTGGGTGCCACGAACTTCGGTATGCATCCCCATGGAGAACTGGAGCCTAATGAATTGGGACTCTACGACATGGCGGGCAACGTCTCCGAGTGGGTGCTCAATACCTATTACCGCTATACCTACCGCGACAGCATTGCCGATGGCGCGTTCAATGCGCGTCACCTGCCGCTTCATGCCGCCGACTTCTACGAGGGTGACACGCTTGTGCTGCGCGGAGGCTCGTGGTATCAGTCCAGTGCGTCTGCTTTTGGCTCGTCCAGCCGTCAGGAATATACGCGCGGAGCGAGGGACGCCGAAAACCTGCAAAGCGTCATCATGCACTGCGGCTTCCGCATTGTGCTGGCAAAATGAGGGAAGATGTAAGAGCTTGGATGGATTATGAGGCCTAAATCTAAAAGACATTACGACATCAGCATCGCGACCTATGTATTGGCTCTCTTGCCGTTCTTCGTCTATTTTGCCGTCTATGGGTCGTTGGGCCTGTATCCCAACTATAAAGTCAATTCGATTGACCTGAAGCCTCTTCATGATCTCGAATTGCAGCTCTTCGGCATCATGGACGGTACGAACAGGGTGATTCCAGGGGCCTACTTCCAGCATCATCATCATGCGGTGCTCGACCTGATAGCGGGCTTCAGTTATCTGTGCTGGCTGCCTGTCCCGATGGGTTATGCCCTTTGGCTGACACGCGAGGGACGCATCGACCGTGCCTTGCGCATGGGCTGGGGATTCCTGACCGTCAACCTTGTGGGTTTTGTCATCTACTATGTGCATCCCGCTGCCCCGCCATGGTATGTTATCAATCACGGTTTCGAGGCGGATTTCTCCACACCGGGCAGTTGTGCGGGTTTGGCTCGCTTTGATGCACTGACCCACGTCCCGTTCTATCATGCCTTCTACGACAAGAACGCCAATGTCTTTGCCGCCATGCCATCGTTGCATGCCGCCTATATGTTTATTGCTACGCTCTATGCAATGCGCTATCGCGTCAATCGTTGGGTGCTCCTGACCTTCTGGGTCATCACTTTGGGCACGTGGTTTGCTGCCGTCTATTCGGGGCATCACTACGTCATCGATGTGCTTGCGGGCATCATTGTGTCGCTGGTCGGCATCTGGCTCTTCGAATGGCTTAACCGTCGCTATAAGCTCTACGTTTCGCCTTAACTTCAGATCCCCTCCCGTTCGTTCCGATGTCATCGCATCCCTTTTGCCTCTTAACCCTACTTAACTCCTACTAACCTCTCCTGTCCAGCTTCCCATGGAACGTCCACGTAGATTTGATGTATTTCTTTGCACGGGGTTCTACTCCGGTTTTATGCCCTTCGCCCCGGGGACGTGGGGGGCAGTTGCAGCCACGCTGCTTTGGCTCGTCGGATTTCGGCTTTTCGATTTCCAGACCCTGCAGGTGGTGACCGCTGTGTGCATTGTGGCCTTTACGCTGGTGAGCATCCAGCCCATCAGCCGATTGGAGAAGTTCTGGGGCGAAGACCCTAAGCGTGTCGTCATCGACGAGGTGGTGGGCGTATGGATTTGCCTCCTTTGTGTGCCCTTCGAGCCTTGGTGCTCCACACGTTTCTGGATCTATGTGGCGATGGCATTCGCGCTGTTCCGCCTGTTCGACATCTTCAAGCCCCTTGGCATCCGCAAGATGGAGTCGCTGCCCGGCGGATGGGGCGTAATGATGGATGACATATTGTCGGGCATCTACGGCCTGATTGTCATGATGGTCTGTCGTCAGTTCTTTTGATTTCGGGTGAAATCATTGTCAAATAAACAATAAACAAATGAATAAGAGTCTCTACGATCACCTTCGTGATGGTATCCAGCAACTGGTTTACCGGATACTCGATCCAAGCATCCGCCTTATGATTCGCCTTGGAGTAACCCCCAATATGATCACGACAATGGGTGTGCTGGGAAATATTGCAGCAGCGGCTATTCTGATCTACTCGGCGCTTTATGTTCCTGCCACATGCTACTGGTGGGTAGGACTTGCCGGTTGGGTCATCATTCTTTTCAGCATCCTCGATATGGTGGATGGCCGCATGGCGAGGGTGGGCAATCTGACGAGTACGTTCGGCGCTTTCTACGACTCGGTGCTCGACCGGTATTCCGAACTGTTCACGCTCAGTGGCATTGCCTTCTACTTTATCCAGACGGGTCATCCTGTAGCTACGGTAATCACTTTCCTTTCGCTCATCGGCTCCATCATGGTGAGCTATGTACGTGCTCGTGCCGAAGGACTGGGCGTGGAGTGCAAGGTAGGACTGATGCAGCGCCCCGAACGTGTGGTACTTACCAGCCTGGGTGCCATCCTTTGCGGACTTTGTGCCGATGCCTGTCGCGACACTTTCGACCCGATGTGGTTCCTGCTCGTTCCGCAGATTATCATTGCCGTGCTTGCCAACTATACGGCTTTTGTTCGCATCAATCACGTCAGGAAACAGCTGAAATAAGCCTCGCTGACCGTCTGTCATGACGGATAGAGCCTGCTCCTTTAAGCCGGACTGCTTGATTCGGCATCATCTCTGCGCGAGATGAAATGGAGGGACACATAAAACAATGAATCCTACGCGGAATGTATCTCTGCGTAGGATTCTTTTGTGGAGCTGGAGGGGTTCGAACCCTCGTCCAAACAGGGGGTATCGGCGCTTTCTACATGCTTATTCCAGCCTGGATTGTCGGGTGTCGCCAAGACCTGGACCACCAAGCGGCACCTTAGCCTCTAAGATTTCACCAGAGCCGCGAGGCAGACCCTGATTAGTCCCGATTTATCTGCACCACCGGTTCCTCAGTCTCGGAACAAGGACCTTGGGGTGATGTCTTGTCAGCCGCCCTTGGCAGCCGATTAAGCTTCAATCTACTGTACTTCGATTAAGCAGCAAGAGCGTAGTTATTCTCGCCAATTATATTTTGCCATCGTGGATTAGAGTGATAGGTGACGTCTCACTGCATGCTTACACTGAGGCCCATCCCGCTGTCAAAGCCAGTCAGCCCCGTTTTGAGGGTGCAAAGATAAGACTTCTTTTTTAAAAATGCAAATTACAGGTGAATATTGTCGAAAAAAATTGAAAATTTAGTTGCTTTTGTTGAATTTATTGTCAAATTTGGATGTAAAATTAGGATATTTCGAGAAAAATAACTATCTTTGCGCCGAATTTTTTTGAATAATAGGATATTTTAAGATGAATAATAGAGTAGTTATTACAGGCATGGGCATCTGGTCCTGCCTTGGCTATGATCTTGATACAGTACGCGACGCGCTCTATAACGGCAAATCAGGGATTGTTTTCGACCAGGCGCGAAAGGATATGGGATTTCGTTCGGCTTTGACATCTTACGTTGAGAAGCCCGACTTGAAGAAGCTTATTCCCCGCAATCAGCGACAGTTCATGCCCGAGGAGGCACAATATGCCTATTGTTCGACCCGTCAGGCTTTGGAGCAGGCCGGCATCACGCAGGAATTTCTCGACCAGCACGAAGTAGGCATTCTCTTTGGCAATGATTCGGTTGCACAGGCTACCTATAAAGCCGTGAGCAAGATTTACGAATATAAGGATACTGCAGCTTGCGGTTCGGGTTCGATCTTCCAGTCGATGAATTCGACGGTGACGATGAACCTTGCCACGTTGTTCCACTTGCGCGGCATCAACCTGACCACCTCGGGTGCCTGTGCTTCGGGCAGCCATGCCATGGGTCTTGCCTATCTGCTCATCAAGGATGGCCTGCAGGACTGCATCATCGCCGGTGGCGCGCAGGAAGTGAACCCCGAGTCGGTGGGTTCGTTCGACGGTATTCAGGCATTCTCGACCCGTGAGGATGAGCCCACGAAGGCCAGCCGCCCATTCGACAAGAACCGTGACGGACTGGTGCCAGGCGGAGGCGCAGCCACACTGATTGTCGAGAGCCTTGAGCATGCTTTGGCACGCGGAGCACAGCCTCTCGCCGAAATCATCGGTTGGGGCTTCAGCGGAAACGGTGACCACATCTCGACCCCCAACGTGGCAGGTCCGCAGCGTTCGCTGGAGCTGGCGCTGAAGAGTGCAGGCGTCGATGTTCATGAGATTGGATATGTCAACGCCCACGCCACCTCGACACACGCCGGCGACGGTCGCGAAGCCATGGCCATTGCCAACGTTTTCGGCGACTACAAGGTGCCTGTGACTTCGACCAAGGGACAGACAGGCCACGAGATGTGGATGGCAGGTGCATCGGAAGTCGTCTATTCGATCCTGATGATGAAGAACAACTTCATTGCCGGTTCGCTCAACTTCGAGGAGCCCGATGAGGAAACGGCTTGCATCAATGTGATTGCGAAGACGCAGGAGGCACACTTCGATATGTTCTTGAGCAACAGCTTCGGTTTCGGTGGAACGAACTCAACGCTGATAATCAAGGATTATAAGGGATAAGAAAAGTTTTACAATTTTTAATATTAACAATAAACAATATAAACTATGACACGTGAAGAAATTATCGAACAGGTGAAGGAAGTCCTCGCTGAGGAATTTGAGGTAGAACAGGACGTCATGACCGATGATGCCACCATCAAGGATACCCTTGAGCTCGATAGCCTTTCGCTCGTTGACCTCGTTGCTGTCGTTGAGCATACTTTCAAGGTAAAGATTCCTGCTGCTGATCTCCCCAATGTCAAGACTTTCGCTCAGCTTTACGATTACATCGAGAGTCATCTGCATTAATCCATCTACAGATAGTTAGAACATCAGCGCCCTGCGGACCCTACAATGGTGCGCGGGGCGTTAGCATTTGATAATGTGATGCTGTATCAAGGAGAAGAAATCAAGAAGCTGATACCACAGCGCGACCCCATCATGATGGTCGATGCGCTCGTCAGCGTGGATGGAGACATCTGCAAGACTGAATTGAATGTGCGAGAAGGCAACTTCTTCATCGAGGACGACCTGCTGATGTCGGAGCCCGGACTCATCGAACACATCGCCCAGTCGGCAAGTGCCTTTGCTGGCTATCGGTGTGTGGTGAAGGGCGAACCTGCCCCCGTGGGGTACATCGGCGAGGTCAAGAAGTTCCATTGCTACCGTCGTCCCGCCATTGGCGACCATCTGACAACCACCATCACCATGGGCGCCGAGGTCAATGGCATCACCATCATTGCGGGCGAGACCACGGTGGATGGGGAAGTGGTGGCCGACACACAGATGAAAATATTTACGGCTGACGAATAAGGCTCATCGAACGCAAAAAGAAATAGCTATGCTACTGAAGGATAAATTCTATCGGGTGCAGCAGGAGAATATCCTGAATCCCCTGCATGGCGTCTATCTGATCGCTTTGCTTCCCGATGCCGATGTCTATCGCGGACATTTTCCCCACAAGCCGGTGTGCCCGGGCGTATGCAACATCGAAACCATTCGTGAGTGTGCCGAGATGCTCACGGGCAAGAAACTCTTTATGAAGACCATCAAGCAGTGTCGGCTTACGGCGGTGGCTACGCCGCAGGTCTGCCCATTGCTCGATGTTGATGTGATGCTGACTCCCGTTCAGGATGGCTCAGCGTACATCATCCAGGCCAGAATCGCCGATGCCGAGACTACTTATATGGAACTCAAGGGCGAGTTTTCAATTAATATGGATAAATAGGGATATTAAAGGATATTAAGGGATATTAAAGGATATTAAGGGATATTTGGGGATATTAAGGGACATTACTATCGCCTTTTGAGAATGAGACCCCCAAAAACATACGTCCCTTCTAATCCCTTAAAATCCCTTCTAATCCCTAAGAATCATTTTTAATAAAGATGACAAACTTTTTCATTCGAATCTATCATTTCTTCGACAAGCACAGGGTGGTGTGGATCGCCCTGATGGCTGTGATGCTGGGATTCTTCGGCTACTATTCGACCAAGATCTACCTGGAGGAAGACGTTGCCCGCCTGCTTCCCTCATCGAGGAACGAGGACGGAAGCATCAAGCTCGCCTTTTCGAGTCTCAGAATCAAGGACAAGACGTTCATCATCTTCCACGATCGTGAGGGCATAGGCGTGGATTCGCTTTGCAACGTGGTGGATGCGTTCTGCGACTCTATTCAGGCGCGTGACAATCAGCGCCCCGAGAATATGCGCACTATTGGCAACCTCTTCAGCCAGGTACACACCGATGACATCATGTTCGAGGGCATCGACTATATGATGGAGCATCTGCCCAACTACATCGACACGTCGGCATACGCAGGCTTCGACACCCTGCAGACCGAGGCGCACATCCTGAAGCAGCTGCAGGAGAACAAGGCCCAGGCCACTTCGCTCATCGGTGAAGCTTTCCCCGAGCTGCTGCAGATCGACCCCATCGGTATGCGCTATGTGCTGATGGACAAGATGAAGGGGCTGACGAATGCCGGTGGCAGCTATTCTGTCGTCAATCAGCACCTTTTGGTGCCCGATTCCACGGTGGCTGCCGTTGTCATCACGCCGAAGTTCGCCAGCACGGACTCCGGAAATGGTGCCATTCTCTTCGAGTGGATCAACGAATATATCCAGCAGTTTGAGACAATCGCCCCTGGCGTAAAGATCGGTTATCATGGTTCGCCTGCTAACGGTGCCTATAACTCGTGGACGTTGAAGAAGGATATCAAGAACAACATCGTATGGTCGCTGATCATCGTGCTGCTGGTCATCTTCCTTTGCTTCCGCAACTGGAATACCATCCCGCTGCTATTGCTGCCCGTCTTCTTCGGCACCGTGTTCGGCCTGTCGATGATGTATTTCATCAAGGGACAGTTCTCGCTCCTCGCCTTGGGCATCGGTGCCATCGTGCTGGGCGTGGCTCTTAGCTACGTGCTGCACGTCATCACGCACTACAAGTATGTGGGCGACCCTGTGCAGGTGCTCAAGGACCAGGTGAAGCCTGTGCTGATGGGCTGCATCACCACCATCGGATCGTTCCTCGGACTGATCTTCATTCAGACGGACCTCTTGCAGGACTTCGGCCTGTTTGCCACTTTTGCCATCGTGGGCACTACGGTGTTCTCGCTGGCGTTCCTGCCTCCGTTCTTCAACGAAAGGAAGAACAAGCGGAATCGTCATGCGTTCAAGGTCATCGACCGTATCAATGCCTATCCCATCGACCGCAACAAGCCCCTTTTGGTGCTCATCATGGTGCTGACAGTCATCTGCATTGGTTACTATGTGGTTGGAGGCACGAACTTTGACGCCGATATGCGCAACTTGGGCTATTGGCCCAAGCACCTTGTCGAAACCGATGCTTTTGTGCGCCAGAAGACCGATTCCGGCGACCGTCATCAGTATTTTGCAGCCAGTGGTGCTACCATGGAGGAGGCTATTGAGAACTTCTCGTTCATGGCCGAAAAGCTTGATTCGCTGCAGGAGGCAGGTCTTGTCACCAAATATACCCATACCTCGGAGCTCTTCATCCCCAAGCGTGTGCAGCAGGAGCGTATCGACGCATGGCACAACTACTGGACCAAGGAGCGCCTTGCCAACGTGCGCGCGTTAATTAATAAATGTGCGCCCAAGGCAGGTGTCAATGCTTCGGCATTCGAGCCATTCTTCGAGGCAGCTACGCGTGACTACGAGCCCGATGCCCTCTACGAGCAGGACTTTATCCCCGAAGGTTATCGCACTACGCTCATGGAGCAGACCTACGACGGTTCGTACCTCTGCTTCTCGACCGTCTATTGCGAGCATGACTCGGTGCGAAGCGATTCGACCGACTATCACCGCATCTGCGATGCCGTGGCCAACGAGCCCAACATGATGGTGCTCGACACCTATTATTATGCGCAGGACACCCTGCGCCAGCTGGGACAGGACTTCAACGTGCTGCAGTGGGTTTCGATGGCATTTGTGCTCCTGGTGCTGCTGATTTCGTTCCGATTCAATCTGAAGAACTCGCTGCTCTGCTTCCTGCCTATCGTCATTTCGTGGATCATCGTGCTTGGAGCGATGAACATCTTCGGCATACGATTTAATCTGATCAACATCATTATTTCGACCTTTATTTTCGGCATTGGTGTCGATTACTCGATCTTCGTGATGAATGGACTAATAGGGAAGGGAGGAGCCGACACGCGGCATAACAAGCTGCTCGGTTATCACAAGACGGCCATCCTCTTCTCGGCGCTCGCCTTGATTGTGACCGTGGGTTCGATGAATTTCGCCGTACATCCTGCCATCAAGTCGGTGGGCTTTGCCACCCTTGTCGGCATGATTGCTGCCGTGCTCTTCGCCTACGTGGTCGAGCCGTTCCTGTATCGGGTGCTTTCGAAGAAAGGGGAGAAGGATTAGGAAGCGCCATAGATGGCTGCTGACATGAACGAGGTCAGAACGCAGCCAAGCTTGGCCGCTGACAAAATACGGTGGTAAAGAAAGGGTAAGGATATGAAATACGATGTTGTCATTGTTGGGTCGGGCTTGGGAGGACTGGAGTGCGGTTTCATCCTGGCCAAGCGCGGCATGAAGGTCGTAATCCTGGAGCGTCAGCATCAGCCGGGTGGCTGTATGCAGAGCTTCAAGCGTCATGGCGAATTGCTCGACACGGGTATGCACTATGTGGGCGGCATTGGCGAGGATGGCTGCCTGTATGCTCCGTTCAAGTATATGGGTCTGATGGATCTGCCCTGGCAGCACCTCGACCCGACAGGTTTCGACCGTGTGACCATCGGTGACCGGACGTTTCGCTATGCTGAAGGACACGAGGCCTTTGTCGAAACGTTGGCAAAGGATTTTCCGAAGGAGCGCGAAGGCCTGGAGAAGTACTGCAAGGTGATGTGCGAGGTGTGTAACCACCTCTACGATGCCATCTTGCCACGTGATGAGGTGGATTTCTTCACCCAGTCACTCTTTGCCTCCAGTACCTACGACTTTCTGCACGAAACGTTCCATGACGAACTGCTGATCAATGTGCTGAGCGGTTCGTCGCTCAAGATGGAGCTTGCCAAGGACACTCTGCCTCTCTACAATTTCGCCCAAGGAAACAATTCGTTCATCCAGGGCTCTTACCGTCTGCGTGGTGATGGAAGTCTCATCGTGAATCGCTTGATGGAACAGATTGAGGCAATGGGTGGCGAAGTGATTTGCGATGCCGAAGTCGAGGAACTCATCGAACAGGATGGCCGACTGGTGGGCGCACGTTGTGTGAATGGAGAAATCTACGAAGGTACGTACTTCATCAGCAATGCACATCCTGCTGTCACCGTCGATTTGGTCAAGGAATCGACGAAGATGAAGAAGGTTTATAAGAACCGCATCCGTCGGCTTGAGAACACCTACGGTATGTTCACCACTTCGCTCATCATCAAGCCCGGAATGTTGAAGTATTTCAACTGGAACCAATACATCTACGACAAGCCTAATGTGTGGACCTACTTCAACGAGGATGGCCCTGTAAAGGGATGCCTGATTTCGTGCCGCTATCCTGAAAAAGGCGATGATGCGCGCATCCTCGACATCCTCACCCCATTGCCGTGGGAGAAGATCTCGCAATGGGAGGACACGACAGTCGGACGTCGTGGGGAAGAATACAAGGAGATGAAGGAACGTCTGACGGAGGAATGTGTTGCTTTGGCCGAACGATTCATCCCAGGACTTCATGGCATGGTCGAAGCCCATAGCAGCTCTACACCTTTGACCTATCGAGACTACACACTCACGCCCAACGGCTCGTGCTATGGCGTACGCAAGGATTATCACAATCCGATGATGACCCTGCTGTCTGCCAAAACCCCTATTCCCAACCTTTTCCTCACCGGACAGAGCCTGACGTTGCACGGTCTGCTTGGCGTGACAATGACCTCGCTGTTCACAGTGTCCGAAATCATTGGCAAACAAGCCGCCTGGGAGATCACGCAGACGAGGTAGTTGCGCTGCGCGCAGGGCTAAGACGGGGCTAAGAGCGGTTCTGGAGCAGCCAAGCTTGGCTGCTGCCCCTAACCGGACGGAAGCCAGTCAAGCCGACCCCGCATTAAACCTTTCGACCTTTCTTTGGTCAAAGAAACAGTATCCCCAGAAATTGTTAATTATTAACTGTTAATTATGAAATATGCTTTAGTCACAGGAGGTAGCCGCGGCATCGGTCGAGCCGTGAGTGTCAAGCTGGCACAACTTGGTTACCATATCATCATCAACTATGTGAGCCGCACCGATGCAGCCGAAGAGACACTCCGCCTGGTGCGCGAGGCAGGAAGCGATGGCGAGATGCTGCAGTTCAACGTCGGAGACGCAGAGCAGGTCAAGGCTGCGCTCGAATCCTGGCAAAAGGCACACGAAGATGAATACATCGAAGTCGTAGTCAATAATGCAGGCATTCGTCGCGACAACCTGATGGCCCTCATGCCTGCCGAAGACTGGTACAGCGTCATCAACGTCACGCTCGGAGGTTTCTACAATGTTACGGCTCCACTCATCCCGCAGATGCAGTTCCACAAGTTCGGACGTATCATCAACATGGCCAGCGTAAGCGGCATCATGGGTATGCAGGGGCAGACCAACTACAGTGCAGCCAAGGGCGGCCTTGTGGCAGCCACCAAGGCACTCGCCAAGGAGGTCGCTCGCAAGAACATCACCGTCAATGCTGTTGCTCCAGGTTTCATCAAGACCGATATGGTGGAAGGTCTCGACGAGGCTGCTCTCAAGAAAACCATCCCCGCCAACCGTTTCGGCCAACCCGAGGAGGTTGCTGAGCTCGTTGCCTTCCTGGCATCGCCCCAGGCTGGCTACATCACTGGCAACGTCATCAGCATCAATGGCGGACTCTACACTTGATGGGAGAGTTGCTGTAGTTTTATAGCTTCTACAGCTATCTCAGCTATAATAGCTATCTTAGCTATCATAGCTATCATAGTGACTAACTCAAATAACTTAAAAAACAAAAACGCAATGAAAAGACTCCTTCGTATATTCGCATCGGCCCTCGTGGCCTCGACTGTAGCCCTTGCAACATCGGTTTCGACCATTCAGGCACAGGATCAGGACGTGATGAAGCAGGCCATGGATGGTTACAAGAAAATCAATTCGATGACTGCTTCGGTCAAGAAGACCACCCACAACACGATGCTTGCCAAGGATCAGGTTACGACGGGCACCTTCTACTTCATGAAGCCTGCGAAGATGTGCATTTCGACCAACGGAGGCAAGGATAAGCTCGTCACCGATGGCGAGCAATTCACCATCGTGCAGGATGGCCAGGCCTCGACCGCATCGGGCGGTGGCAGTTCGTCGCTCGGCCCATTGGTCAACGCCATCAAGAATATCACTAATGGAAACGAGGATACCGACCTCAGCGATGTGGCTGACATCGATATGGAACACGATGCCAACAGCATGACGATGACCATCACCCCCATCACACGCAACGCGGCTGAACGCCGCAAGCTCGTCTATCAGTCGTTCGTCATCGTCATCGATACCAAGGCTGGTGAATTGCGCAGCGTGCGTCTCAATGGCAAGTCGGGCAATTACGATGTGTATGAGTTCACTAACTACAAGATGGATGCTCCTGTAGCTGACTCGGTGTTCGAAGTGAAATAGCACTGGAAATGAAACTGGAAGACGTTACGAGGATTCCTGTCAAGTTCTGCGAGATCGACTCGATGGGACGTGCGTGGCATGGCTCCTACATCAAGTATATGGAGGATGGACGCGAATCGTTCGGTCGTCACTTCCCCGGCATCGGTTATGCCGACATGGTGAAGGCTGGTATTCTGGCGCCCGTTGTCGATGTTCACGTCAAGTACTATGGCCCGTTGGAACTTAATGATGTGGCCGTGATTCGCACCACCTACGTTCCCAAGCTGGGCGCGCGGTTGGACTATCGTTACGAGATTCGCCGTGAGCGCGACGATGCGCTTTGCTGCCGTGCCACCACCATCCAGCTCTTCATCGACCAGAAGCAGCAGCTCATGCTCGACGAACCGCAATACTACATCGACTGGAAGCAGCGCAATGGTGTTGTGATCGATTGAGGGAGTTCGCTCCAATAATTATTCGTACGATGGACTATATTGCACATTATAACAGTCCCCTTGGAAGCATTACCATGGCTTCCGAGGGGACTTCGCTTATTGGACTTTGGTTCGATGGGCAGAAGAACTTTGCCGAAGGTCTCGCCCCTGAGCATGAGGAGCGTCCCGACCTGCCCGTCTTTGAGCAGACACGGCGTTGGCTCGACATCTATTTTGCGGGCAAGGATCCTGGCTTCACGCCTCCAATCGTGATGCGTACTGCCAGCGACTTTCGGCGGAAGGTTTGGGAACAGTTGCTCACCATCCCTTTTGGACACACGTTGACCTACGGAGACATTGCTCGGCGCATCGCCGCAGAATGTGGACTCCCGTCGATGTCGGCACAGGCGGTGGGTGGAGCTGTAGGACACAACCCCGTCTCGCTCATCATTCCTTGCCATCGGGTGGTGGGAGCCAATGGTTCGCTCACGGGGTATGCAGGCGGTGTCGAGCGCAAGGCGCGACTGCTGCAAAATGAAGGGGTATCCAGATTTTAGAAACTCCAATAGGCGCTAAGCGTGAAGTAGATGGGGTAGAGGGTCTGCTCGACGGTCTTGAAGTCGCTATTAAAGACGCCGGTGAGCCCCCAGGTGAGATCGGCGGCAAGGCCGAAATGATGGGTCACGTTCCAATCAGCACCCACAGCGATTCCCATCTGGACGTTGCGCATCTCGTCGCTGAAGTCGTAGGTCGCCCATTCGCCTTCCTTGTCACCCATGTTGATGCGTGGGCCAGTAGGGTTGCCCTGACGCAGGTAGCCGTCCGAAGCGATGCCGCTGAAGTCCTTGTCGAGCAGCACCGAAATGTAGGGGCCTGCCTTGAGCGTCACTTTCTCTCCAAGACTATAGGTGGCGAGGACGGGCAGCGTGAGCATCCACTCGGTCACTTCCTGCTTGACGTGACCTGTGAAGAGGCCTTCGATACGGCTGTCACCCTTCACCAACTCCATACGATAGCCCTTGGTGGTCACCTCGGTGTCCATCCCCTTGTTCTCGAAGTGCAAACCAGTCATCAGACCCCAGTTGTTCTTCAAGGCCAGTTTCACATCAGCTCCAGCCATCAGCGAGGCTGTGGGGCGGAAGGCATCGACACTGCGTATGGTGGCAGGAATGCCGAGAGGGGTTGTGCCTCCGATGCTGTAGCCAGCGCGTGCTATAACCTCAATCTTCCCTTCGGGATTGGCGGCAAGGGCATTGCTTGCAAGGAGCAAGCTGCATATAAGACAGATGATGATATTTCTTTTCATGATTTGTGTCAGTCGTTTTCAGGTTCTTCAAATGATACTTCCACTTCGTCGATGTAGAGTTCGCTGCCGATAGCGCCCTCGAACGAAGCACCTTCCTTGCTCGACGAGAAGACGAGCGTCGTGTTGTAGCCCTGTGCGGCGAGAATCTCTTCATCGACCTCATCTCCTTCGAAGAACATCTCAAAACGGGTCCATTCGCTGGTGGGAGGCAAGGCAGCCACCTCGGCTTTCCTGACGATATATGGGCTGGTGAGAACGTCATCGCCATAGAGGAACACGTCGTTGCCTTCGCTGTCCTTGTTGCGATAGAAGACCGCATAGATGCTGGCTTCGTCGGTGCGATCGGCTATCTCGTGCATATCCTTGTCGGTGAAGACGGCTCCCGGCTGGTATTTGTAATAGCCGGTCACACGAATCGGTACGCGGTCGATGGGACGGCCGAACTCTGTCGCCTTGAGTGCATCGAGCAACACGTTCTCCAGGATGAATCGGCCCATGAAGAGGTTGCCTGCTGCGATGGGTTTGCCGAACATTCGGCCCAGCTGACCGGCATCTTGCGTGTTGAGGCAGACCCCACGGCCCGCATATCCGTTGGGTGTGGAGTAGGTGGGCTGCTCTTCTGCTTTCGAACCATATTTGGTCAGGATAGCTCCGGGATTTCCCGATGCCCAGATGTAGTGGCGGGTTCCCGACTGATCGACTTCGTAGAATTCGTGGTACTGGTTTTTGTTTGACTCGATGGTCTCGTAGTTTTCGAAGCTGAACTTGTAGGTGGGAAGGTTGGCTTCCTTGAATGTCACGGTGTACTGGCGTTTCCATGCTCCATCCTCCGAGGTGACGACGTAGGTCACTGGCCCACTGGTAAAATCCTGTTCCGAGCCGCTGGCTGGTTCGATGGAAGCACCGTCCGTGATGGTGAAATTGATGGGCAGTCTTTGGGGAAGAGAGAAAAGCGAACGCACCGTGAAGACTATTTCTCTTTCGGATGACGAAATGTTGTCATGACGCATCTGTGAAGGATGATAGAAGTTGTCGGCATACTGAGCCCCTTCCACCCAAGCACTCACGATGTCACATTCGGTGTTCGGCAGCTCGTCTTTAATGCACGAGGAAAGCAGAAAGGCCGAAAGAAATGCAATGGCTAAATAAGCTAAATAGTTTCTCATAATGAAATAATAAAATAAGTTGGTTTCGTGTGTGCAAATGTAAGTTTTTTCTTTGTTTTTTCTCATTTGTGGCTCCTAAAAATGTCTAAAATACCTTATTTCTTTCCATTTTTCCCGTTTTTTTATTCTCTATAGTACATTTTATTCAGTTTTCATCTATTCTCTCACACTTTATTGGGTTCATTTCATAAACAGGATGTTTCCAAACGTGTCGGTCCAATTCCCTAAAGTAAATTGGACTCGTCCGATCGTGTCAGTCCAATTCTCTAAAGTAAATTGGACCCGTCCAGTCGCATCGGTCTAATTCTCTAAAGTAAATTGGACTCATCCGATCGTGTCAGTCCAATTCCCTAAAGTAAATTGGACTCATCCAATTGCATCGGTCCAATTCTCTAAAGTAAATTGGACCCGTCCAATCGTGTCAGTCCAATTCTCTAAAGTAAATTGGACCCATCCAATCGCATCGGTCCAATTCTCTAAAGTAAATTGGACCCGTCCAATCGCATCGGTCCAATTCTCTAAAGTAAATTGGACCCATCCAATCGCGTCGGTCCAATTCTCTAAAGTAAATTGGACTCATCCGATTGCATCGGTCCAATTCTCTAAAGTAAATTGGACCGATACATTTATTACTCTAACATTCTATTCGAGTACTCCTCATTATTTGATAGTTTCATGCATTTCTTCACTTCGAAGGATGCTTCAGATTAGAGATTTTTCATCTTTTATGTAAACAATTATGTTAGTTTTGTCTTTATGCAATCGATTGTTTTTCATTTTTGATACTTTTTTTTTACTTTTTTTCATGTTTTCTTTCCATCGTATTGTTTTTTTTATCATCTTTGCGACATCTAAGGTGTGGAAGGCGGTTTCCCGTTTTCCTTAGCCTTAGCAAATAAACAAGAAGGCGTTTTTCGCTGTCCATGTGGTAAAACCTAGGAAATTTTAGTAGCTGGATAGAGGACAAACACTTCTCGTTCGGCATAGTATATGCCAGACTATATCACGATGTGGTATTGTCTGTTTGTATATATGACCGGGCGTGGAGTATTGTTTTCAATCTTCGCTACAATGGTCATCCTAGGGCCTTACCACAGAGGACGTGAAACAAGATTCCACGTCTTTTTTTATTGTAGTATATTGCCGAGTTTGGGAATCTTGGAGGCGCTAAAAACACAAGTGTTATATGAAAAAGTTAATCTTAACTTTCCTCGTTCTGGCTATGTTTGCCTCTTCTATTTGCGCACAAGAAAGAAGTGTCAGTGTGGTAGTAGGTGTAAATCCTCATCTGGGCAGTCTTAGTTCTAAAATCAAATTTGATGACGAAAAGCACAATATCGATTACAAGTCAACATTTGGCGTTTCAGTTGACGTTGAGAGACAGTTAAGAGGATATATTATCATGACTGAATTTAAATATGGTAAATGGGAATTAGATGAATTTGATCCTTATGAAGGTAATTCTTTGTTCCCCATACCTGACACAGCCGATGATCTTAACACCTTCACCTTTATGCAATATGGAGGCAGAACAATTTTCCCTAACAAACGATTCCAGATTCCCTTATATATAGGTATTGGTCTTGATTATCTGCAAGGTGCGCCTTACCACAACCTATTGTTTGATTTGGGAGCCAAGGCTCGTATGAAATTTTATATAACCGATAAAGTTGGCATTTACGGAGGTGTTGATTTAAGTTGGGGTATTGGTTCATCCGGTCGTGGTATGGAGGAAGATAGTAAAGACTCCTTTACGATTTCTGCCACTCGATCCTATATTGATTTTGGTATAACTGTTAATTTATAAGCTATCATGGCTATGAGCAGAGCGGGTTGATTTCCCGCTCTGGGATGGCCATAATTTATTCATTCGCTTCAAAATTATGAAAAGATATATTTCGATTTTCATGATTCTGATGTATTGCATCGGAAGTCAAGCACAAGAGAAATTGTTTCAGGAGGGCTTGGAAAGAGGAAGGGCACCTAAACAGTTTTATTGTGCCAAGAATTCGAAAGGCAAGGGTGTGACTCTTGAAAAAATGAGACAGTATGGGGAGAAGCACAATTACCTATTTGGAAAATATACGACAAAACTTATTGACCGTTTTGGTGATAAGCAGACAACCCTTGATGAGATATATTTCATGCCTCTTGATGATTATCCAAGGTATGTATTTGAATTTGAGGATTGCGATTATAAAGAAAACAATCAACGTGGTTCATGTTGGCTTTATATCGATGGGAAGTTCCTCAAATTTGAGAATGTAAGTTGGTCATCCAGCGTTGAAGACGGAATGTTAGAGGGTAAAGGATATGCTTATTGGTTCGATGAAATGGCTCATTACTTTATAGCCGTTAAAGGCCAATTCCAGCATGGGCTTCCTTCGGGAAATATGGTTGTAAAACGTTTTAGTTGCAATACGAGCAATCCCGAAGACGTAGTTTTCGAACCACAAGAATCTATTGATGTTAGCCTTCTTAGTGATGGCCTGGCAAGTTACTCTGTGGGCGGTGGCAGGTGGGGATTTGTTTCTTCCAATGGTACAATCGCAATAGTGCCAACTTATGAGTCGGTTATTAAGGAGTTTTCTAATGGCAAAGCTGAAGTCAAACTTGATGGAAAGGAAATAATAATTGATAAAAGCGGCAAGTATGTTGATTTGACAGCCAATCAAAAACGTCTTGAAGAACAACAAAAGCAAGCTGAATTGAAACGTCAGCAAGAGGAATTGAGACGTCAGGAAGAAGAGAATGAAAGACAACGTCTTGCCGCTGCTCAAGAAGCTGAGCGCCGAGCAGCTGAAATTGAAAGAAAAAAGAATTGTGAAGGTCGACAGATTGTCTGGACTGAGACTGCTACTTATGATTTTGGCGAAGGTGGTTTATCACAAGGTTTTTTAGATTTATTAGGTGGTAGTGCATTGCATCAAGTAGAATATGTAGTGCAATATACAGCTGTAGTAGAGAAAGTTATTGCCAATGAGAGCGTAAAATGTATTATCACACGTTTTTCTATTCAAGATCCAAAATTTGCTTCTGTCAACTATTTAAAATACAGGAAGTACGCAGTCAATGATTTCTCTGAAAATGTTGGTAAGACTCGTGTATTGGATATGAGTGAATTTGAGTTGAAGTAAACAATTATCCTATTAAGATACATCTACAAACCTGCAGGCAGTTTAGTTAAACTGCCTGCAAAACATTTTAACTATGAAACATAAAAGGTTTATTCAGTTTTTCATCCTGCTGATTCTAAACGTCGGCTTGTTTTCATGCGACAAGGATGATGAAGTCGTTAACGATGACAACAATGTTGAGCGCACTTATGCAGAAATCTGCAAGGATGTGTCCGACATTGACTATACCATTGTCGATTATTACAATCAGTGCAAATCAATCGAGCAATTAAAAGAATTTGCTGACAGGATTCGAGCTATCAAGGGTGTGGAGGAAGTTTACTTTAATGAGACCACGACAATGTTTGTCAAAATCAAGGACTTCCGAACTATATCCTATTCCTATTATCCAGAACCCGATGATGGAGAATTCGAGATGGAACAACAGCAGGTAGTAAATAGGGTTAAAAAAGAAATAGAAGAAGACTTTATATATACTCATCCAAGTTTTACTGATGCAAAAATCCTGGTAGTAAATCAACAAACAGATAGAAGTTGGTCCCACCAAAGTGGAGCCCTTGTTCAATCAATGTTCCAAGAATTGGGTTTTGTAACAGATTTAGTGAATTCTCCAGATATTGAATTTTTTAGGAAAGGCATCTTTGACTGTGATTATTTATTCTTAATCACTCATGGCTCCTTTGATAATAATGTAAGAAGGCATTGGCTCGCGACATCTGTCACCGTAGAACGAGATGCCAAAGGTAAACTTGTCCCATCGTTTTGGGATAAATATAAAGATTATCCTGCTGAGTTCTTAACATTTGACTACAATAACATATGTGTGTCTGAGAATTTCATCAATTCTTCAACAGAACAATTTAATCATCCTGGTGAAGGCATTGTTTTTAATGTTGCCTGTCAAACGATGAAAGGACCTAACATTAATGGGAATGACACTGTTAGTACAAGCCTTGCCGAAGTGTTTGTTAGAAAAGGTGCTGGCATTTATTTGGGGTATGATGAATCAAACACGGGAGGTCAAGTAGCTGGTCTTGAATTTTATAGCAAACTACTCTCAGGCATGTCCATTAAGAGTTCATTTTCTTTTTTGACAGGTGGCTTGGAACACGAAAACCATAACACATACTGGGCTGATCTCATAATGTATCCTGAACAAGATGAATATTCTCAATATTGTATAAATCGGCCAACAATCAGTTATACAGACAAATCTGATGAAAATGGTTTGTGGGTAGATCTTTACGCCGACCATCTTTATACTGCATATGTTCATGCAAATACCTATACATCATGGGAGATAATTACTCAACAGTCTGAATTAAAAAAAATGCCATTCAAATACGGTTTTGAACTGAGTTTGTCAGAAATGTTCTCTGATATTGTCGGACGAATAGAAAAAAATGCTGGAGATAATGAGTTGGGAATTCCGTACTTGGAATACACAGAATCCCTAACCTACAACGCATCTCAATCGAACTCTTTGATCAAGCCAGAGACAACCTATTGGGCTCGTGCATACGTCTATGACGGAAGCGGATACAACTATAGCGAACCTGTAGCGTTTATGACAGGCAAATACGAACGCATAGACAATGTGGTTCCTTCGGATATCCGTGAACAGATGGATCCCTACATTAACATTTATGATGGCAATAATCCTCCGAATATTGAGGGGGAGTATGTCGCCAGTCCTATGGAACTGGTTCATTCCACTCAAGGCTATTCTCCAGGCGATATTTTCGCTGACCTCTATTTCAAATTCTATAACCAAAATATGCATAACAATACTTTGGATTATAAAGAGACGCAGGCATCCAGTGAAGCTACAGGCACTGGCGCATTCATCAGCGGAGAGGGTAGCAACTTCAGTGTGTTCTTTAATACAGAAGGTGTTAACCACTATTCGGATTATGATATTAACACTAAGACTGCATTGATAATATCTGGCACTAAGGTGGAAGGAGGTATCAGCAATCTGCAATATGCTTTTGTTATGGTTGAAAAATCCGATGATCCAAGCCACCATGTCATAGATGTCGGCGTATTCCGAGTATTCCATGATCAGGATGGATTCAGTCCTGTCTCAAATTGGTATAGTGCTAAACGTCGTGTCGGTGGATATAATCCAACACTTCCGTCGTATCTCGATTATGACAGGTAGTAGTTATTGTTATTTTAAAGAAATGGGTCAAGCAGAACGCCTGACCCATTTCTTGTGCTAATTCCCATTGCCACTACGAAAAGCAATATGTACAGACTTATTCGCAACTAATTTTGCATTAATTAGGGAAATAATTTGGTTTATTGCTGAATTAGTTTTATCTTTGCACCCAGAATAAAAGAATAATAATGATTAGAATGAATTGATTATGGCATATAGTAATCATGACAAAGTAGAATGGACGCTTATCTTTGTACTGACGTTCGCGCAACGTTTTGGGCTGACGTTAAAGCAAGCTTTTGCCTATTTGAGTCGTTATAAGGGTATAGAGTTTGTTGACAAGCATTATGACTATTGTCATACCCAGTCGTTTCAATCCATGGTTAATGATATGACAGACTACTGTCATTTGAAAGGAGGTGCGCTAATATGATTCTCTACCATGGAACATACACGGATTTTGGAGAGATAGATCTTCGCAAGTCAAAGCCTAATAAGGACTTTGGACAGGGCTTTTATCTATCTCGCGAATACACTCAGGCTATGGCAATGGCTAAAATCAAAGTGGAACAGTTGGAGACAGGAGTCCCAACTATTTTGACATACGAAGTTGATGAAGAACAGATGCAACAACTACGTGTGCTTCGTTTCGATGATTATAACGAGGAATGGGCTAAGTTTATCCTGCTCAATCGTAACAATCCCAAACACGAACCCGCTCATGACTATGACATTGTTATAGGTCCTATTGCCAACGATCGGGTAGGAGTTCAATTATGGAAATATGAAACCTGTACCATTGATCTTCCCACACTCGTTCACAATCTCCGCAATATGAAGGGCATAACATTCCAATATTATTTTGGTACTGAGCGTGCCATCAAAATTTTGAAGAGACTATGACTGAACAGGAACTGATGAAGCTTGATATGGTGAAAAACCTAACGCTTCTATTGATGGAGGATAATCCTCAGTTGTCAATGGAGGAGGCACTTCAAACCGTATTTAACTCCGACACTTACCAACGGTTGCAAAATGACGCAACAGCTCTATACTATCAAAGTGCTCGATATGTCTATTCGTTTTTGCAAAGCGAGTTATTGACCGCGAAGGTTTCGTGATGCAGCTTTAGAAACCGCTCCAGAATTTGCGCCAATATTGACGATAGAGTTCGTCCCAGCGGAGGACGGTGGCGCCAATGAAGTCGGCGGTGTAGCCGTTGAGGAAGTCTGTGGCGATTGCCTCACCTTGATTCTTCTCTGTAGGGAGGGAACTCTCTTTATCGGAAACTTCGTCGGCTGTGGTGGTAGAGCGCAGAATGCCCATGTATTCTTGTTCGACAAAGGGAAGTTCGCGTTCGGCCTTGTCGAGGAAATAGCGTTGTGCTGATTCGATGTCCTTGCGACATTCGCCCCAGCGCACGGTGGCGAGTTTGTTGGCCTGACGATAGTGCCAGACGAGCGCATCATCGCGATAACGATGCTGACCGCAGACCTGCAGCATCTTGGGCAGCTCAGTAGAGCCGCAGAAGATGGGGAAGCGTGGCGACTGTCCGGGATTGTCGAGCGAAGTCCAGCACACGCCACCAACGGCATCGGGAAGCCAGTCGCGCAGTTGGATGACGGTGGAGTAGGCGCATTGCGGCACGGCTACGGTGCGCACCCAGTGCCAATCATCGTCACCCGTCAGGGCGTAGAGTGTGTTGATGAGGCGATTGTTCATCCATGGGTTGGCAACGGGAGAAATGATGCTGTCTTCGCTTGCCCATGGCTTCTTGCCCGCCAGATCGCGGTTCGACTTGGGGATGCGCATCTTCTGTGTGAGGTCGAGCTGTTTGTCGCCTTCGTACCACGTGCCGAGCAGGCTGATGACCTTGCGATAGGAGACGAGCGAGTCGGGGCGAATGCTGACGGGCAGTTCGTCCATCGTGTCATTGAGTCCCAGCGAAGGAGCCAGCTGCTGCATAATATAGAGTTCGCGCGTGGAATAATTCTTCGGTTCATCAAAGTAGTTGACACCGCTGTAGGCACGCCAGAATGAGAACTCCGATGTGCCATCCCAGAATCCGAGTTTGCGAGCCACGTCGAATACGTTCTGCGAAGCCATCTGCGTATCGGAAACGAGTGGGGTATATGCAGGTTTCTTACCCTTCTTCGCTTTGGCGGGTTTGGTGGGAGGAGTAAGCGTGGAGAGTGAACCGATGCGACTGATGTTGGCTGAGACGCACACCTCGTCATCGGGGATGCGCAGCGCAGCCCATACACCACCCACTTGGTCGGGCCCTTCGCCGAGGACTTCGAAGATCCAGGCTTCCTCGGTGTCGGCGATGGTCAGACATTCGCCCGAATCGCCGTATCCGTACTCGTGGATGAGACGGCCCATGAGCAGAATCGCCTCGCGTGCCTTGGTGCAGCGTTGCAGTGCCACGCGGCAGAGTTCCTCAATCATGAACATACCTTCCTTGTTCTGGAGCGTATCGCGGCCGGAGAATGTAGTCTCGCCGATGCCGAGCTGATGTTCGTTGAGGCAGGGATAAGCCGTGTCGAGGTAGCGATAGGTGTGGCCTGCAGGCTGGGGAATCTGTCCCTTGACCTTTACGCCATCCATCGAACCAGGGTATTCGGTATGCATCCGTCCCTCGTAGATATCCATCACGGTGTCGCGCTCGATGTCGGCAGCAGGCACCCACCGCATCCAGGTGCGGTACCACGAGTCGCAGGTATGGCTGGTGATTACCGAGCCGTCGGTTGTGGCCTTGCGGCCTGCGAGGATGCTGGTGCAGTTGTCGCCCAGCAAAGATTCCGGCTCATCGAACGATTGAGCAGAAACACTAACGGCATAGAACAATGTCCATGCCGTCAGAGAAATCAATGCACGTTTCCGCCCCAAGAGGTGATGTCGCATAATTCGATTTGGAAGAAAAGGTTGGAATAAGGGTTGATGGATGAGCCGCTGCCCTGTTGCCCGTAGGCGAGGAACCACGGAATCATGCACACCACATGATCGCCTATATACATCTGCTGCAGCAAGTCGCCCCAGCCGGTAATCACACCATTAGGAGTGAACCCTGTGTAATATCTGACCTGATAGGATTCGATGGTGTCGGACTTCAAAGGACTCCTGTCGGCACAGGCGAAGAACAACGAGTCGAGGAGACCACCTGGGTTGCGAAGATACTCCTTCGACCAACCACCTTGACGGCGCACCTTGGCATAGAGCGAATCGGTCTGATAGAGCGTATAGTGGACGCTCAGGGTGCTGGTGGAATAGGGGTGATAGTCTTTGCGCGGGTTGAGGTTGCGCAGACTGTCGAGGTCGGCATGATGTACGTAGTGAAAGAACGTCGGATAGGACTGCGGCTCCTTGAGCGACTGCACGCACTGGTTGAAGTAGGTTAGTGCGGAGTCGGTACTCTGTGCGGAGGAGAACAACTCGGTGACTGCGTTGTTCTCGTCGCGCCAGTCGTAGTACACGGTGTAGTCAATGTCATCATCGTCGTTGCAGGCCAGCATCAGCGGAGCTGCCAACAGGACAAGGAGGAAATAAAGAATCTTTTTCATCTTCATTTTTTATCGCGAATTATCGAATCTGAGAACTGTTTTCGCTAATTCGGGATGAAACGTCATTAATCGTTCTCGATCTTACGAAGCAGTGAAGAGATGTTCACCGAGTCGCCGATAATCTTGTGGAGGTCGGCGATGGCTACGCGCTCCTGCTCCATGGTGTCGCGGAAACGGAGGGTAACGGTGTTGTCTTCGAGGGTCTGTCCGTCAACGGTAACGCAATAGGGCGTGCCGATGGCATCCTGGCGACGATAACGCTTGCCGATGGAGTCCTTCACCTCAATCTGGCAGGTGTAGTCGTAGCGAAGTTCGCGGAGAATCTCTTCGGCCTTTTCCGGCAGACCGTCCTTGTTGACAAGTGGGAGAATAGCCACCTTGACAGGAGCCAATGCGGGTGGCAATGCGAGAACTACGCGACGTTCGCCATTGACCTCCTCCTCCCTGTATGCGCCAGCCATGATGCTGAGGAACATACGATCGACACCGATGGATGTCTCGATGACGTAGGGAACGTACGACTCGCGGGTCTCGGGGTCGAAGTATTCGATCTTCTTGCCGCTGTATTTGGCATGCTGCGAAAGGTCGAAGTTGGTGCGGGAGTGGATGCCCTCCACTTCCTTGAAGCCGAATGGCATGTTGAACTCAATATCGGTGGCAGCATTGGCATAGTGGGCGAGCTTCTCATGATCGTGGTAGCGATACATCAGGTCGCCGAAGCCGAGCGCCTTGTGCCAGGCCAGACGGGTCTTCTTCCACTTGGCAAACCAGTCAAGCTCGGTGCCGGGCTTGATGAAGAACTGCATCTCCATCTGCTCAAATTCGCGCATACGGAAGATGAACTGACGTGCTACGATCTCGTTGCGGAAAGCCTTGCCAATCTGTGCGATACCGAAAGGCAGCTTCATACGGCCCGACTTCTGCACATTGAGGTAGTTGACGAAGATGCCCTGAGCTGTCTCGGGACGAAGGTAGATCTTCATGGCGCCATCGGCAGTGGAACCCATCTCGGTGGAGAACATGAGGTTGAACTGACGCACGTCGGTCCAGTTGCGGGTGCCACTGATGGGGCAGACGATCTCCTCATCGAGAATGATCTGCTTCAGTTCGTCGAGATCCATCTTGTTCATGGCGTCGCTGTAACGCTGGTGCAGTGCGTTCCACTTGGTCTGATACTCCAGCACACGGCCATTGGTGGCACGGAACTGTGCCTCGTCGAAAGCTTCGCCGAAGCGCTTGCGAGCCTTCTCGACTTCCTTGTTGATTTTATCCTCAATCTTGGCAAGCTGTTCCTCGATGAGCACATCGGCACGATAGCGCTTCTTCGAGTCACGGTTGTCGATGAGGGGGTCGTTGAAGGCATCCACATGGCCCGAAGCCTTCCAGACTGTCGGGTGCATGAAGATGGCGGCATCTATGCCCACGATGTTCTCGTGGAGCTTGGTCATTGCCTCCCACCAGTAGCGCTTGATATTGTTCTTGAGTTCGACACCGTTCTGACCGTAGTCATAGACTGCGCCCAGTCCGTCATAGATTTCACTCGAAGGGAAAACGAAGCCATACTCCTTGCAGTGGGACACCAGCTTCTTGAAAACATCTTCCTGATTTGCCATATCTTTTTAATGAATTTATAATTAACAACTGACAAATAACAATGATTGCGGATGACAATGATTGCTAAAAACGGCGCAAAGTTACAAAAAATCAATGAAAGACGGAAATATTTTGTCAAATATTTGCAGTTTTTGTCTTTTTTTACATTAAAAATTAGGATATTTCAAAATGTATTTGTATATTTGCACCAGAATCACACAATATTAAACATACGCTATGAATCGTTCCTTATCATTGCTGGCACTGTTGGCTCTTGGTTTAACAGCTTGTCAGACGCAAAGCGATCAGAACTCGCTTGCACCTTACGTTAGTCCCCAGTATGCTGCAGCACCCTTCGATATGCCTGCAGTGGCTACTGTCAATATCCCTGCTTATAGCGTTCGCCTCTCCGACTACGGGGCAAAGGGCGATGGCGGCAGTCTTTGCACCGAAGCTTTTGCTGCAGCTATGAAGGCACTTGATGAGAAAGGCGGTGGACACCTCGTTGTTCCCAGTGGCATCTGGCTCACGGGTCCTATCCAGTTCGTTTCGAATGTCGATCTGCATGTTGAGCAAGGCGCGCTTGTGCTTTTCACCACCGATTATGATGCCTATCCCGGGGTGACCACCATCTACGAAGGCAATACCTCGACCCGCAAGATGGCTCCTCTCTATGCCTACGAAGTGAATAACATCGCCATCACGGGTCCTGGCTCGTTCGATGGACAAGGACAGGCATGGCGTCCCAGCAAGAAAGGCAAGTTCACTTCGAGTCAGTGGAGCGCCCTTACTTCGGGCAGTGGCATCGAGATGAACAGCGTTTGGTATCCGAATGCCAAGGAGGATGACCTGAAGGGAGTGGAAGACAAGCCCGATATGCGCCGTGTGACCAACCGTCCTGTGCTGCTCGAATTCACCCGTTGCAATCGTGTGCTGCTCAAGGATGCCACCTTCTCTAATTCTCCAGCCTGGAACATCCATCCGCTGATGTGCGAAGACCTCGTCATCGACAATGTTACCATTCGCAATCCCTGGTTCGCACAGAACGGCGATGGTCTCGACCTTGAGTCGTGCAACCGCGTGCTGATCCTCAACTCCACCTTCGACGTGGGCGACGATGCTATCTGCATCAAGTCGGGTAAGGACAAGGAAGGTCGCGATTGGAAACGTCCATGCCAGAACGTCATCATCGATGGCTGCACCGTGCTGCATGGCCATGGCGGCTTCGTCATCGGTTCGGAGATGAGCTCGGGTGCCAACAACATCTACGTACACAACTGCCTCTTCAACGGCACCGATACAGGCCTTCGCATGAAATCGACACGTGGTCGTGGCGGTGTGATTGAGAACATCTACATCGACCAGATCAACATGGTAGCCATCTCAGGCGACGCCTTCACCTTCGACCTCTATTATGCCAACAAGCCTGTGGGAGGAAAGGCAGACAAGGATAGTTCGGCAGAAGATGCCGTGCCACCAGTTACTGAGGAGACTCCCTGCTTCCGCAACCTTTACATCTCGAACGTCATTTGCCAGGGTGCCAAGCGTGCCATCTGGTTTAATGGCCTGCCCGAGATGCCTCTCGAAAATCTCCAGATGCGCAACTCCCTCTTCGTAGCCGACAAGGGCTGCGAGATGCACTACGCCAAGGACATCACCTTCGAGAACGTCAAGATCCAGAACTCGAAGGGTGAGCGTGTTGTCACGGCTGACGTTACCAATTTTGTTGAGAAGTAAACTCGCATCGCTCAAGATAAAATTAGGGCTGGCTCCGTTTTCTGGAACCAGCCCTATTTTCATTGCTGTTGACTCGTCTGTTAATCGGTTATTTCAAAAGCCTGCCGCCATCAATCACGAGCGAAGTGCCCGTGACCCACGCTGCTGCATCGGAAAGGAGATAGATAATGGCGTAAGCCACTTCTTCGGGTTTTCCGTAACGCTTTAACGCATAGAGTTCCTTGTCTTTGGCAATTAATTCGTCGGGGATTGCTCCCACTCCCAACGTCGTTTCGATTGTGCCTGGAAGGATGGCGTTGGCGCGAATGCCGCGACTTCCAAGTTCCACGGCACAAGTGCGCATGTACGATGTGATAGCAGCTTTGGATGATGCGTAAATGCCGTTGGCAGGTGTGCTTAGTGAAGCAGAGATAGATGATGTGAACACGATGGAGCCACCTTTCGCAATCTTCCTCTTCTTTAGCAGCCCTTTGGTCAATAGGATAGGAGCGAAGACGTTGGTCTGATACACTTTGTCAAGGTCTGCTTGTTCGATATAGTTGACTGTGACAAGGCTGTTTTGCCCAGCATTATTGACAAGACCATTAAGCGCAGGAGTTTCGGCCACAAGCCTGTCAACGTCCTCCTGCTTGCGAAGGTCTGCCACTATCTGCACATGACCTTCGCCTTCAAGTTGGGCGAAAGTTTCAGCGAGACGCGCTTCGTTGCGTCCCGTGAGGACAACACGAGCACCCAACTTGGAACACTCGATGGCTGTTGCCCGTCCTATGCCAGACGATGCACCCGTTACCAGAATGGTCTTCCCTTCGAGCGAAAATGGGTTGCACTTTGTCATAAGAAGATAGACCGCTTGGTTACTTCTTGTTGATGTAATCGACGATCCATTGGCCGCCGACTTCCTTGGTGCCGTATTTTGCGCCACCTTCGACTTGGATTTCGGGCGTGCGGACGTTTTGAGCAAGAGACTCATCGACGGCTTCGCGAACGAGGGCGCCTTCGGCCTTGAGGCCAAAGTACTCGAAGAGCATGGCTACGGAGAGAATCTGTGCCAAGGGGTTAGCAATGTTGAGACCCTTGCCCTGTGGCCATGAACCGTGGATAGGCTCGAAGACGGGAGTGTGTTCGCCCGTAGAAGCTGATGGGAGCAGACCCATTGAGCCAGTGATGCAGCTGCCTTCGTCAGTAAGGATATCGCCGAAGGTGTTCTCGGTGACCATCACATCGAAGAAACGTGGATCCTGAATCATGCGCATTGAGGCATTGTCAACATACATAAAGTCGGTGGTGACATCGGGATACTGCTTCATCACCTCTTGGGCAACTTTGCGCCAAAGACGGGAAGAAGCCAGGACGTTGGCCTTATCGACCACGGTGACGTGATTGCGACGCTGACGTGCATACTGGTAAGCCACGTGCAGGATGCGCTCCACCTCGGGACGCGAATAGTAATTGGTGTCGAAGGCATCTTCTACACCATTCTCATTCGTGGCAGGCTCCTTTTTCTGGCCGAAGTACATGCCACCGGTAAGCTCGCGGATGCAGATGAAGTCGGCACCTTTCACTACTTCGTCCTTCAAGGGAGATTTGTGTACGAGGCAGTCGAAGGTGGTGACAGGACGGATATTGGCGAAAAGACCAAGTTTCTTGCGCATGGCAAGCAGACCCTGCTCAGGACGAACCTTGGAGTTCGGGTTGTTGTCATACTTGGGATCTCCTACGCTGGCAAAAAGCACAGCATCAGCCTCCATACAGGTCTGGAAAGTTTCCTCGGGGAAAGGATCACCCACCTTGTCGATGGCGTCAGCACCACAGATGGCATACTTATAACTCAGTTCATGACCAAACTTCTTGCAAATGGCCTCAGTTACGGCGAGACCTTGTTCCATAATCTCGGGTCCGATACCATCGCCCGGGAGGACAGCTAATTTGAGTTTCATTGTGAAGGGCTTTTTTATTGTTAACTGATCATATTCTTCTCGTCCTCAAGCATGTTGAGCATCTTGATGGTTGCCTTGATGGCAGCTTCCGTCTGGTCAGCGTCCAGGCCACGGGTGCGATAGACCTTTCCTTCGTATTGCCATGTGATGGCGGTTTGGACAAGGGCGTCGGTGCGTCCTCCTGGAGGAATGGTGACTACGTAATTGGTGAGCCAGGGGAAGGTGCGGTCCAATTTGTTGCGATAGATGTGACGAACGGCGCGTACAAAGGCATCGTACTGACCGTCGCCCGTGGCAGACTCTTCGTATTGCTGACCATCGATGTCAAGTTTTACGCAAGCCTGTGGGTGCAGGCCGTAGGCTGTCGAAACCATGTAAGAGACGAGCTTGATGCGTTCGGAAGGTGCATCGTGATGCAAGACATCCGAGATGATGTAGGGAAGGTCCTCGATGGTGACGTGTTCCTTCTTGTCGCCCATTTCGTTGATTCGCTCGGTCACGCGACGCATATCGTAGTCGCTCAAACGAATGCCCAACTGCCGAAGGTTCTGCTCGATGTTGGCTTTGCCCGACATCTTGCCAAGTGCATATTCGCGGCTGCGCCCGAAGCGTTCGGGCAGCAAAGGATTGACATAGAGCTTGGCTTTCTTGTCGCCGTCGGCATGTATGCCTGCTGTTTGCGTGAAGACATTTTCGCCTACGATGGGTGCATTGGGGGCAGTCGCAATGCCACTATAGCTCTCCACCATGCGACTCAGGCTATTGATGCTTTGCTCAACGACGTTCAATTCCGAACCGGGTATCATGTCCTTGACGACAGCGACAACACTTGAGAGCGAGGCATTGCCAGCCCTTTCGCCAAGGCCGTTGACCGTGGTATGAACGCCACGTGCGCCGGCCTCGACAGCTGCCAGCACATTGGCTACTGCCAAATCGTAGTCGTTGTGCGCATGGAAGTCGAAGTGGAGCCCCGGAAACTTGGCAACCATCTGTTCGAAAAACCGTTTCGTCTGGGTCGGCGAGAGTATGCCCAACGTATCAGGCAACATGAATCGCTGGATGGGGGCATCGCTCAATGCTTCCATCATCTGCATGACATACGCAGGAGAATGCAGCATACCATTCGACCAGTCCTCCAAATAAATGTTGACGCTCAATCCGGCTTCGATAGCCATGTCGATATTGCGGCGTACGTCGGCCCAATGTTCCTGGGGGTGTTTGCCCAACTGGGCAGTGCAATGCTTTTCGGAACCTTTGCTCAGCAGGTTGATGACCTTGCCGCCAGCCTTGCTGATCCATTCGATGGATGCACCATTGTCGCAGAAGCCAAGGACTTCAATCTTGTCAAGACATCCAGCCTCTTTAGCCCATTCGCAAACCTTGCGAACACATTGGTATTCGCCATTGCTGACGCGGGCAGAAGCTATTTCGATGCGATCAACGCGAACTTCTTCGAGCAATTTGCGGGCAATGGAAAGTTTCTCGGAGGCGCTGAATGCTACCCCCGAGGTTTGTTCTCCGTCGCGTAGGGTCGTGTCGAGAATTTCGAATTTCATTACTACTTGTTTTCGAAGGCTTCAATCTTGTCGGTCTGCGACAGGAGGTAATCAATGTCATCGTAGCCGTTCATCAGGCAATACTTCTTGTAACCGTTGATGTCAAACTTCTCGCTGTGACCTGTTGACTCGTTGGTAACCGTCTGAGCAGGGAGGTCCACGGTGACCATCGTATTGGAGTCCTTGGCGATTGATGCAAACAGTTCCTGCTGGAATGCCTCACTGACGATGACGGGCAAGACGAAGCAGTTGAGGAGATTGTTGCGATGGATGTCGGCAAAGCTGCTTGAAATCACCACACGCACTCCATAGCCTGAGATGGCCCAGGCTGCATGTTCGCGGCTGGAACCGGAACCCCAGTTCTGTCCGCCTACGATAATCTCGTGACATCCCTCATGAGGTGCCTCGCAGAAAGATGGCTGGTTCAAAACGAATTCATCCACCGGCTCGCCCTTGGCGTTGTAGCGAAGGTCGTGCATGAAGGCATCACCGAAGAACTTGGGGTCGCGAGAGGTCGAGGCCAGATAACGTGCAGGGATGATGAGGTCGGTATTGCAGTTGTCGATCTGAATAGGAATGCAGGTCGATTTGATTATATTGAATTTCTGATGTGCCATACTATTAATAGTAATAAAAAGGTAGTAAAAGGGATGATAAAGGGTAGTAAAAGTGACATTACCTTTTATAACCCTTGAATGCCAAAATCAATTATCTATTAGAGTTTGCGAGGATCGGTCACTACGCCGGTGATGGCCGAAGCGGCCACGACGAGTGGTGATGCCAGGATGGTACGAGCACCGGGACCCTGACGACCGACGAAGTTGCGGTTCGAAGTGGAGATGGAGAGTTTACCTGCAGGAACCTTGTCGGGGTTCATGGCAAGACAAGCGGAGCAGGAGGGGAGACGCAGTTCGAAGCCTGCCTCCTCGAGCACCTTGTCGATGCCTTCGTCGATAATCTGCTGACGTACAAGCCATGAGCCTGGTACGAGCCAAGCCACGACGTTGGGGTTCTTCTTCTTGCCCTTTACAATCGATGCAAAGGCACGGAAATCCTCGATGCGTCCGTTGGTGCAGGCACCGAGGAAACAGTAGTCGATGGGAAGACCTTCGAGCTTCTGACCTGGCTGGAACTGCATATATTCGAGCTGGGAAAGGAACTGCTTCTGCTCAGATTCGTTCATGCCGTCGAGCGTAGGTATGCACTCATCAATGGCTATGCCCGCTCCCGGGTTGGTGCCGTAGGTGATGCGTGGCTTGATATCTTCGGCACGGAAGGTCACTTCCTTGTCAAAGACAGCATCGTCATCGCTCTTGAGCTGGCTCCAGGCTGCTACAGCCTTGTCCCAGTCTTCACCCTTGGGCGCATACTCGCGACCCTTGAGGTAGGCAAAGGTGGTCTCGTCGGGGGCAATCAGACCGGCACGTGAACCCATTTCGATAGAGAGGTTCGAGAGCGTCAGACGGCCTTCCATCGACATATTGCGGATGGTCGAGCCGGCATATTCAACTGCATAACCCGTAGCGCCAGCGGTGGTCATCTGTGCCATGATGTAAAGTGCAACATCCTTGGCTACGACACCTGGCTGGAGCGTGCCTTCGATGTTGATGCGCATGGTCTTGGGTTTGGACTGCAGAATACACTCCGAAGCCAGCACCTGTGCCACTTCGGATGTGCCAATGCCCATGGCGATGGCACCTACAGCACCGTGGGTAGATGTGTGTGAATCGCCGCAGACGATGGTCATGCCGGGGAGTGAAAGTGCCTTCTCGGGACCTACAACGTGGATGATGCCATTGTCCTTGCTGCCCATGCAGAAGTGCTTGATGCCGAACTCTGCGCAGTTTCTGGCAAGTGTCTCGACCTGGTTGCGTCCGATGGGGTCGTGTATAGTTTCCTGCTGGTCGCTGGGCGTGTTATGATCGGGCATGGCGATGACGTGTTCGGGGCGGAACACCTTGATGCCTTTGTCGCGCAACGTGTCGAATGCTTGCGGCGAGGTCACTTCGTGTGCATAGAGTCGGTCAATGTAGAGCTGGGTGGGGCCGTCTTCGACCTTCTGCACTACGTGTGCATCCCAAATCTTGTCAAATAATGTCTTTCCCATTATGATATGTTGTTGTTAATGCTTGAACTTGTTGATACAGTCGATATATGCCTCGACAGAAGCAGTGACGATGTCGGTGTCAGAGCCAAAGCCGTAATAGATGTGATTGTCATGTTCGACCTGAATGTGTACCTTGCAGAGGTCGTCCGAACCCTTCGATATGGCTTGGATGGTCATCTCCTTGAGGGTCATCTGGCGTCGGATGATTTGCTTGAGCGCCTTGATTGATGCATCTACCGGGCCATTGCCAATGCCGGCAGCCTCAAAGATTTCGTTGGCGACCTTGAGGCGAATGGCAGCAATGGGAGTGACACCCTTGCCGGTGGTTACTTGCAGCGATTCGAGTTGGACGTGGTTGTTCTCTGCCTTTTCTGAGCCTGCAAGCATCAGCAGGTCGTCGTCGTTCAGCTCCTTCTTCTTGTCGGCCAGACGCAGGAAGGCCTCGTAGGTCTTGTCGAGTTTCTCTTGCTCAAGTTCTACGCCAAGGACGCTTAACCTGTGCTTCAAAGCAGCACGGCCCGAACGTGCGGTGAGTACGATGGAGTTCTCGTCGATGCCCACGTCTTTTGGATCCATGATTTCGTAGGTTTGGACATTCTTCAGGACTCCATCCTGGTGTATGCCACTCGAATGTGCAAAGGCATTCTTGCCGACCACGGCCTTGTTGGGTTGTACGGGCATGTTCATGAGCGAACTAACCAGTCGTGACGAGGGCCAGATCTTGGTGGTATTGATATTGGTGGTTACCGGCATCGTTGCCTGATGGCACTTGATAATCATGGCAATCTCCTCAAGCGAAGTGTTGCCTGCACGCTCACCGATACCGTTGATGGTTACTTCCACTTGTCGCGCGCCATTGACTACACCTGAGATGGTGTTGGCTGTAGCCATGCCCAGATCATTGTGGCAATGCGTCGAAAGGATTGCACGTCCGGCCTGCAGCCCATCGACGTGCTCCATAAGGTATTTGATCTTCTCGCCGTATTCCCAAGGCATACAATAACCTGTGGTGTCGGGGATATTGATGATGGTGGCACCTGCCTTGATGACCTCATCAACGACCTTGGCAAGAAATGCGTTTTCGGTGCGACCTGCATCTTCGGCATAGAACTCCACCTCATCGACCTTGTTTCGGGCATACTTGACGGCAGCTGCCGCACGCTCGATGATTTCCTCGCGTGTGGAATTGAACTTATACTTGATGTGCGAATCGGAAGTGCCTATACCCGTGTGTATTCTCTTGTGTTTGGCATACTGCAAGGCTTCGGCTGCGCAGTCGATGTCCTTTTGTACTGCACGCGTAAGGGCACAAATGGTGGGCCAGGTTACGGCTTTGGAAATTTCGACAACGGAATTGAAGTCACCAGGGCTCGAAATGGGGAAGCCGGCTTCGATGATATCTACGCCCAACTGCTCGAGTGCCTTTGCCACCTGGATTTTCTCCACGGTGTTCAGTTGGCAGCCTGGAACTTGTTCTCCGTCACGCAACGTAGTGTCGAAGATATAAAGACGATCACTCATAACAAATACCTTTAAATATATGTATAAACCTTAATAAGTCTTGAGATTGGGATGCCCCTTGGGTTTGGGACACACAATAGATAATAATAAAGAGAGGAAAACAGGAGCGGCATTAAAGCGAGCCGCCCTGTGTAAAGATATACTGTAGATACTGCTTGCTATCGTCACGTTTAACCTTGATGGCGGTAGGCAGAATGTAGTTGCTTACTGAAAGGACTGCGCCCGACTGTGAGCTGGTAGAGACATCGACGGGGATAACGGCCATCTGAACCGTGTAGTTGTCGAGTGCATTTTGTACGATGGTGCGGATTCCGTCGGTGTTTTTTGCGTAGTCATCAGCGGTGTAGCTGTCGAGGGTTGATTGGGACAATTCGGGCAGGAACGTTGTCGGTTTGACCGCCTTGAGCTGCTGAGCCCACTGCAAAGATGTTGCCACCTGCTCTTTGTCCCAACTGCCATGATTGGTCTGTCCTGCCAGTCCTATGACGAGTTCGTTGAGGTTGCCGAAACTGTAATAGTAGATATAGTTTGTGATGGAGTCGGCGACGTAGGAGCCAATGGCTGCTGCAGCTTCATCAGGTACACGGCTTTCCTCGAAGAACTTGTTCATCTTGGTCTCCTCGATGAGCATCACCCTTGACGCAGGAGTGTTACTCAAAAGTGAGCCTTGAGGTTTCTCGCACATCAGCGAGAAGTTGGCACCATTGAGGAAGTAGGCATAGTCGTGACGCATCGGATGATCCATCATCGTGCGAATAGCCTTGCCTATCGGCAAATCAACAGTGGCATAATAGCCCTGGGGCGAAGTGATATAGGCATAGTCGCTGTCCGACAGGCGGTCGTCCTTCTTGATGTCCTTCAACTCAAGGCTCGACATCTGCACAACGTCGGGTGTGACTGCCATATACTGCACGTGAGAGGTGACGTAGGCAGAGTCGCCGGTGTCGGTAGAGTTGCGCAAGAGAGTTCCGTCTTTCGAATACTTATGGTAGCTGTGATAGTAAAAATAGATGGCTGTATTATAGACCTTGATGATCGAGCCGTCGCCGAAAGTGGGCTGGATAGCCACACCCGAAAGGAAGTTCTCGCGCATGGTCTCGATATTGGCAAAGATGTCGGTGTAGTTGTAGTTGGTCTTGCCGGCAGCATCGCGAGCGATGGCTGATTCCACTATCTTCTGGAAGAACACTTCCTTCAGGTCTTCCTTCAGGCGCACCTCGATGTAGGGGAGGTAGGAGTCGAGACGACGGATCGAGTCGCTCAAGACGCGGTTGGCAGCCGTGTAGGCTTTTCTACCCAAGAAAGAGGACGTGTCGTAGTATTTGGAAAAATCGTTATTGCTGTAGAAGGCACTTTCGGGTTCTTTTTCCAGCTTCGCGTCACTGTTGAGCGCATAGACGCTGAACTGCATTGGAGTCAGCGAATCGCCGTAATATGTGTTGTAATAGACGCGAAGGGTCAGCGAGTCGAGCGTGTTGGCAACCAAGGAGTCGAAATGAGAAGTGTATATGCCTTTGGGGTCGAGACCAAGATCGTGAGGAACGGATGTGCGCAGAATGTCGAAGGTGACAGAGTCGTTGCTGTACTCGTTCAAAGTGATGTTGGTGCTGGCATAGAACTGGGCCAGATAGCCTGCCTTCACACTGCCATATTCCGGGTCGGTAATGTTGCCAAGGAGGGGATAGCCTGTACGCACATAAATGGAATCGCGATAACCTGTGGACACTGCACAACGCAGCGTGTCGGCCTCGATTTTGATTTCATCACTGTTTGGCATCGTTGAGGCACCAATATCCGAAAGCGAATCTTCGCAAGAAGTTACTGAAACAAGTATGCACAGAGCCGAAACGAAAGACAAAAGACGTTTGGCTACGTTGATAAACAGTTTCACTTTTTTGTGATGTAATTGTTGGTTGTTGACTGTTGAATGATAATTGTTAATTGACAGATGTTCAATCTTCTTCAATACTGTTGGTGTTGAAAAGTTCGAAGAATTCGTCATATTTCCTGATGTCAAGTTCTTCGTCTGTCGCATCCAGGATGTGAATGCCGCGACTTTCGGCAAATGCCTTCACTTCCTCGGCAGCTGGAGTGTTATCGGTGATGATCAGTCCGTCGCAGAATTTGACGGCAAGTTTGCAGAGCGCTACATAATCGACGGGCTTGTCCTTCACCTCGATAAGGTCGGCCTTGAGCACGCCTTCGCGTTTCACCGTGCGGTAGAAATTGCTTGCCAGATGCCCTTCGAAGCCGTTGTCGAACATATCGAACACAATCTTTACGCCTCGGAAACAAGGGTCTTCGGCGAAGGTCTTCTTGATGTAGATGGGCGAGATGGCTGAAAACCATCCCTGGCAATACACCACATCAGGTTTCCAGCGCAGCTTGCGGATGGTCTCGATGACACCACGCGCGAAGAAAACGCAACGCTCGGCATTGTCGCTGTATTCGCCGTGAGCATTGCCGTACTTGTTGCGGTGGGTAAAGTACTCGTCGTTATCGATGAAATAAACCTGCATACGAGCCTGCTGGATAGACGCAACCTTGATGATCAAAGGATGATCGGTGTCGTTGATGATCAGGTTCATGCCCGAGAGCCTGATCACCTCGTGAAGCTGGTTGCGTCGTTCGTTGATCAGACCAAATCGAGGCATGAAGGTGCGGATCTCGTGTCCGGCGTCTTGAATGCCCTGTGGCAGTTGGCGTCCGATGCTTGACATGCGTGCCTCCGGGAGGTAGGGCATGACTTCGGTGTTGATGAAAAGGATCTTGGTTTTGTTCATACGTTTTCACTTCTCCTTTGGGGTCTGAGGTTTGGAGAATTGGTGCAAAGATACGGATTTATTTTGAATTTTCCGAATATTTTGTTCAAAAACGTCTCGAGTGCGTGCGATTTTAAATGATTTTTTGAGTTTTTGCATTATCGGGAGTCAATTTTTAACCTTATTTTGATTGCTCTTCCTGTTTTCCTGAAACATAGTTTGCGCCCCTGCTCATTCGACTCTGACCAGGATGAAGAATGTCCCTCACATTTCCATTCCTGCAATGCGAATGCCTATTTCTCGTCATAGCAAAATTCGTTGAAAACAAATGAAAACGGAACAAAAATCAATGATAAAAGAAGAATTTCAGGAAAAAATTTGGATAATTCGGGAACGTCACTTATCTTTGCACCACTTTTTTCGAAAGTGAAACGTGAGCATATTTTCTCCCTTCTTTTGCCGAGGAACCAGCATCTGCAGTGACAGTCAGTGTAGGCACCGGCGTCGTCAGTTTCTGCCTCTGGCGAGACCTGAAATGATGGACAGATTGTCTATATCCCAGCCCTCGACAAGGTGTATTTTGCTGTAGGGTTATCGTTTCAGAAATAATTGTATTGAAAATTTATATGAGCAAACTGAGATTTGATGCTATCGAGGCAGCTTTCAAGAAACGCGCTGCCGAGTATCCTATCCCCGAAGGCCGTCCTTCGGAATATTTCGGTGAATTGGTCTTCAATCGCCAGAAGATGCAGAAGTATCTGGATGCCAAGACCCTCCATTCCCTTTTGGATTGTATCGATAATGGCAAACCCCTTGACCTTGAAGTGGCAGATGGTGTGGCAGCTGGTATGAAACAATGGGCGATGGAGCATGGCGTGACCCATTGCAGCCATTGGTTTCAGCCCTTGACCGAATCGACGGCTGAGAAGCATGATTCGTTCATGGAATATGATGGTAAAGGTGGAATGATTGAGACCTTCGAAGGCAAGAACCTTGTACAGCAGGAGCCCGATGCGTCAAGTTTCCCATCGGGAGGCATCCGCGCTACTTTCGAGGCACGCGGATATACGGCCTGGGACCCCACATCACCTGTCTTCATCCTCGATGACTGTCTCTGCATACCCACGGTATTCATCTCCTATACGGGAGAATCCCTCGACTACAAGGCTCCCCTGAAAAAAGCACTCAAGGCAGTCAGCAATGCTGCTGTGTCGGTCTGCCAGCTCTTCGATCCTGAAGTGAACCATGTGCAGGTGAACCTCGGCTGGGAACAGGAATATTTCCTTGTGGACGACAATCTGTATTCTGCTCGTCCTGATCTGATGACTACGGGACGCACCCTGATGGGACATGGGTCGAGCAAGAACCAGCAGATGGATGATCACTACTTCGGGCAAATTCCTTCCCGTGTACAGGCTTTCATGAAGGACCTTGAGATTATGGGTCTTCGTCTGGGCTTGCCGATGAAGACGCGTCATAATGAGGTGGCTCCCAATCAGTTCGAGTTTGCGCCCATCTATGGGGAATGTAATCTGGCTGTCGATCAGAACATGCTCATCATGGGCGTGATGAAGCGTGTGGCTCGTCGTCATGGCTTCCGCGTATTGCTTCACGAAAAGCCTTTCGAGGGCATCAATGGGTCGGGCAAACACAACAACTGGTCCCTTCAGACCAATACCGGAAAGTTGCTTTTCGCTCCAGGCAATGACCCGATGAGCAATCTGCAGTTCGTAACCTTCTTCGTCAATACGCTTGAGGCCCTCCGTCGTCATGGTTCGTTGCTGAAGGCATCTATCGCTTCTGCCACCAACGCGCATCGTTTGGGTGCCAACGAGGCTCCTCCAGCCATCATCTCGGCTTTCTTGGGCAAGACGATGACCGACGTGCTGCGTAAGCTTCTCACCGTGCCCGACGATACGGACATCGTCATCGCCGGCAAGCACAAGTATGACATCGGTCTGGTCGAAATACCACAGATCTTCATCGACAATACCGACCGCAATCGCACATCCCCATTCGCATTCACCGGCAATCGCTTTGAGTTCCGCGCCGTTGGCTCAAAGGCGAATTGTGCAAGTGCAATGATTGCCCTCAATTCGATTGTGGCCGAACAGCTCAATGACTTCAGGAAAGCGGTTGAACAGGAACTTGCCAAGGGTGCCGATGTAAAGATTGCCGTGATGAGGACGCTCAAGCCCATCATTGCCCGCATCATCGATACCGTATGCTTCGACGGCAATGGCTATTCGGAAGAGTGGCAGAAGGAGGCACAGAAGCGAGGACTTGACGTGGAACGTTGTGTGCCTAAGATGATCCTTGAATATGTCAAGCCCGATTCGGTCGAGATGTTCTCCAAGCTTGGTGTCTTCACGCTTCAGGAGCTTCAGGCACGCAATGAGGTGAAGTTCGAGACTTATGTCAAACTGATTCAGATTGAGGCGCGTGTGCTGGGCGATCTTGCCATCAACCACATCATCCCTGCGGCGATGAGCTATCAGTCGCAACTCCTCAAGAATGTAGCCATGATGAAGTCGCTTTTCCCCTCAACGTGGGAGAGTCTCAGTGCCCCTGAGATCGCTATTATCAAGAAGATTGCTGCTTACAATGCCGACATCAAGGTAAAGGTCGATGCCATGGTCGATAAGCGTCGTGTGGCTAACAAAATTGACGACGCTTACCAGAAGGCGCTTGCCTACTACGAGATTGCCGAGTCGTTCAAGGCCATTCGTCGCCCTATCGACAAATTGGAGGAGATTTGCGATGACAATATTTGGCCAATGCCCAAATATCGTGAGCTCTTATGGATTCGATAAACCCAACCCATGATTGAAAAAGTTATACTTTTGGAGCAGGCCGATCCTGTGATTTTCTATGGCACGAACAACTCGAACATCCTGTTGCTCAAGACACTCTACCCCAAGCTCCGCTTTGCTGCACGAGGCAGGGCCATCAAGGTTTATGGCGATGAGGACGATATAGAGATGTTCCAGGCTTTCGTGGATCGGTTGATCAACTATTGCAACGAATACAACAAGCTCAACGAAGAGGTCATCCTGAGTTTCTACAATGGGGAAAGCCCGGTGGAGAAGAAACAGGACAGCCTGATTATCTATGGAGTGAATGGCAAGCCCATCACTGCACGTACCGAGAATCAGAAGCGGCTTGTTGATGCGTTTGCCAAGAACGACCTGTGCTTCGCCCTTGGTCCTGCAGGTTCGGGAAAGACCTATGTCGCCATTGCCCTTGCAGTACGAGCCCTAAAGAACAAGGAGATACGCAAGATTATCCTTTCGCGCCCCGCTGTAGAGGCTGGCGAGAAGTTGGGCTTCCTGCCTGGCGAGATGAAGGACAAGCTCGACCCCTATCTGCAACCGCTCTATGATGCCTTGGAGGACATGATTCCTACTGCCAAGCTTCGTGAGCTGCTTGAGACTAACGTCATTCAGATTGCTCCGTTGGCCTATATGCGTGGTCGCACGTTGAGCGATGCCATCATCATTCTCGATGAGGCGCAAAACACCACGGCTCCACAGATCAAGATGTTCCTTACCCGACTGGGTTTGGGCGCCCGCATGATTGTGACAGGCGACATGAGTCAGGTCGATCTGCCTCGCAATGTAGGGTCTGGCCTTGTCCAGGCTCAACGCATTCTTCGTGGCATACCAGGCATCGCTACTGTCGAGTTCGACAAGCGCGACATCGTGCGTCATCGTCTTGTCCAAAAGATTGTAGAGGCTTACGACAAATTTGAGCTGGCGCAGAAACAGGCAACTGTCACACCGGCATCGACTGATTCCAGCTCGCTTTAAACCTCATTCTTTGACTTTGGTCTTAAGGGTGATTAAAAAATACAAAATAGCATGAGAAAGTTTATTTTAGCCATCGCATTCATCATTGCATCGGCATCAATTGGCTCCAGTCTTGTTTCTGCACAGGAGCAGGACAGCAAGTTCAAGACTCGTTCGCGTGTTGTCGCCGACAGCATTCGTATGAAGGGAACACGTTTCGGCAAAAAGGTAGCCGACGGTACGGAGGTCGTCATTGATAGCGTAGGTGCCAAGGCTCCTCGCTGGGGCAAGAAGATTGCGAATGGCACCGCCGTTGTAGTTGACAGCGTCGGATCCAAGGGCGAACGCTTTGGACGTAAGACCAAGCAGGCCGCCGATACTGTTGGCCGTCGTTCCAAGAAAGCCTGGAAGGTAATGAGGGGCCAGGAATGATGCTGAAATTGCGTACTGAGATAGATCGTACACCCTTGCGGCAACTCATCGGTTGTCGTGAGGGTGTTCTGCTTTTGGGTTCGTGCTTCACCGAAAATATTGGCGGTTGGATGGCGGATCATTGGCTGCCCGTGATGTCTAATCCTTGGGGTGTGCTGTTCAATCCTGCAAGCATTGCCGATTCCCTCCAGCGCATTCTTTCGCCGAACGGAGTCTCATCCTTCGAGTTGCATGAACAGGGAGGGCGATTCTTCAGTTTCGCACACCACGGCAAGTGGAGCGGCACGGAGGCAGAAACGCTGCAACACCAGCTCATCGCCTTGGATGCCGAGGTGCGTAACTTTTGGTCAAAGACCCGTCATCTGTTCATCACGTTGGGCACCAGTTGGGTGTACGAACGAGAGGGTAGGGTGGTCGCTAACTGCCATAAGTTCCCGGCTGAAAATTTCACACGGCGGCGACTCTCGGTCGAAGAGATTGTGGACCTTTGGTGCCCAATCATCGAGGCAGCGCCCGACAAGCACTTCATCTTCACGGTCAGCCCTATCCGCCATGTCAAGGAAGGACTGCATGGCAACCAGCTTTCCAAAGGCATTTTGCTGCTGGCTATCGATGCCCTTCAGGAGCGATTTGCCGAGCAAGTTGAATATCTGCCCGTCTATGAACTTCTGATGGATGACCTGCGGGATTATCGTTTCTATGCCGATGACCTGGTACACCCTTCCACACTGGCTATTGAGGCCGTCAAGGAGCTTGTCATCGACTGTTGTTTTTCTTCTCAGACGAAGCAATACATCAAGGAAGCCATGCCGATAGTCAAGGCGCTGCAGCATCGGCCTACCGACCCTGAATCGACCGAGTATAAGCAGTTCCTGCAAAACACTTTGCAATACAAAGATGCATTATTGGCCAAATATGGCTTAGCATCTACATATTTTGAACCGTGATATTTGGAAATACGCCCAAATTTTCCTAAATTTGCGGCAAATTTTTCGAAAATTATATAGATATGAGCGCACTTACTCGCACCGACTTCAACTTCAAAGGTCAGAAGTCCGTCTATCACGGCAAGGTCCGTGATGTATATAACATCAACGATGAGCTGATGGTAATGGTTGCTACCGATCGCATCTCTGCCTTCGATGTCATTCTGCCCAAGGGCATACCATACAAGGGCCAGGTTTTGAATCAGATTGCCGCCAAGTTCCTCGATGCCACTGCCGACATCGTGCCCAATTGGAAGCTTGCCACACCCGACCCGATGGTGACTGTGGGTCTCAAGTGCGAAGGTTTCCGTGTGGAGATGATCATTCGCGGTTACCTCACCGGTTCGGCTTGGCGTGAATATAAGAAAGGATGCCGTGAGCTTTGCGGCGTAAAACTCCCCGATGGAATGCGTGAGAACGAGCGTTTCCCCGAGCCCATCATCACCCCGACAACCAAGGCCGAGGAGGGCCACGACCTTAACATCTCGAAGGAGGAGATCATTGCACAGGGACTGGTCGCCAAGGAGGATTATGAGCTCGTTGAGCAATATACCCGTGCTCTTTTCAAGCGTGGCAGCGAAATTGCAGCTTCAAAGGGTCTGATTCTTGTGGATACCAAGTATGAGTTCGGCAAGAAGGACGGAAAGGTATATCTCATTGATGAGATTCATACACCCGACTCCAGCCGCTATTTCTATGCCGAAGGTTATGAGGAGAAGTTCGAGAAAGGCTTGCCTCAGAAGCAGCTTTCGAAGGAGTTTGTGCGCCAGTGGCTCATCGACCACAACTTCATGAATGAGCCTGGTCAGGTGATGCCCGAGATTACTGACGAATATGCCAAGTCGGTGAGCGATCGCTACATAGAGCTTTACGAACACATTGTGGGCGAGAAGTTTGTGCCTGCCGATGATAATGGAGATATAGCTGCACGCATCGAACAAAACGTAAGCAACTGTTTGGCCACCCTCTAAAAACGTCGTTCGAGCCTGTTTCTCATGTTTCCTTATTCCTTCTGGCTGGTGGTAATGGCTGCTGTGTTTGCAGTGGCGTGGCTTATTCAGCTTATACTGAATCTTGTGGTCTGGCAGGGTGTCGTGCGTCAGGCTAATCGGCAATTAAAGATGCCGTCCAATCTGGTTAGCGAACGACCGGGGGTGAGTGTCTTGGTCTATAGTCACAATCAGGCTGAGGCATTGGCGCGAAATCTGCCTGTCCTCCTCAGTCAAAACTACCCCAAGTACGAAGTCATCGTACTCGATGACAATTCACTCGATGACACCCAGGATGTCCTTTCGATGATGGATCAGCGTTTCGACAACCTGATGCATACCAAGATAGACGGGAGAACGCGAGCCATGAGTCATCGTAAGCTCGCCGTATTGTTGGGGGCGAAGTCTTCGCACTACGACGTGATTCTGATGACTCATGCCGAGTGTGTGCCTGCCTCGTCAGTGTGGATTGAAGGACTGGTGAGACATTTTTCCAATCCTGGGGTCGAAGTCGTTCTGGGACCTGTCGTTTATGAACGTCGCACCAGTTTCCTGTCGCGTTTCTGCCAGTTCGATCTTTATCAGCGTCTGCTGCTGATGTTTGGCATCGCTCTATCGGTGAAGGCGTATGCCGGCTGGGGTCAGAACCTTGCCTTCCGCAAAAGCACTTTCTATGCCAACCGCAGCCAAGGCTTTCAGCGACATCTCAAGATGCAGCCGGGCGAAGATGACCTGTTTGTGGCCGATGTGGCTCGTCCTGGCAACGTAGCTGCCGATTGTTCGCCACAGACAGTGGTGACCGATCAGTCGCGACCTCTTTTCATCAACTGGTCCATCGACCGATTGAATCGCGGCTTCACCTCGCGACTCTATCCCTGGCATTCCGTTGTCATCAAGGTCCTCGACTACCTTACCCGATTTCTTACCGTTATTCCCGGTCTTATCCTGGTCGTATATGCCATCATGCGTATCTTCAGTGGTGAGGGTTCGCTCCAGTATGCCTGGATAACTTTGGGTGTAGTGCTCGTTTTGCTTTCGATACGTCTTGCGCTTATCGTATTCACTCACAATCAATCGGCAAAGGTGTTGAAGCAACATTCGATGGCAGGTTGGCCCATCCTATGCGACCTTTATACGCCATTGGTGGATATTTGGTTCCGTTGCAAGGCGTTGATTTATCGAAAGCGTTTTGATGTCAGCAAGGTGGGGCTCAATTAGTGTGTCTTTGACTTTCCGACTCTCAAATCCAAGACAATTCTTCGATAGGCTATCTGATGAGTGAGGCAGAACTAAATGTTTATTCCATAGTTCTGCTTCACTTCGCTCATTACGAATGTACTCTCTATTGAACTGACCGAATCGATGTCACCGAGTTTGTTGAGCACAAACTCTTGATATTGTTTCATGTCGTGTGCGCGTACCTTTAATAAATAATCGTACGCCCCACTTGTATTGTAGCACTCAGTCACTTCCGGGATGCGTTGGATGCGGTGTGTGAACGCATCGGCTATCTCATGGTTGATTTGCTTCAGCTTCACTTTGCAGAACACCAGCAGTCCCAGTCCCAGTTTCTCGGGATCTACCACGGCTACATATTTCTTGATGAAACCTTGTCGTTCGAGGCGTTTTTGTCGCTCAAAAACGGGTGTTGGCGACAAATTTACGGCATCCGCGAGCTCTTTTGTGGTCAATTTCGCATTTTTTTGAAGCGTTTTGAGTATCAACAAGTCAGTTTTGTCTAATGTTTCAATCATCTTTTTGGAATATTATTCTGTTCAGAGGTTTTCAGATGGTTTGTTGCGGAAAAGTTTTCTTCCGATGGCGCAAAATTAGGAAATATTTCTAAAATGCGCAAGAAATTTGGATAATATTTTCAGACACGCTATCTTTGCACCCGTAAAATCATTAAAAATTGTAATATTATGTGTGCAAAAAAGAATTATCGTTTCGAGACTCTTCAACTTCATGTAGGACAAGAACAGGCCGATCCGGCTACTGATGCCCGTGCGGTGCCCATCTATCAGACTACGAGTTATGTATTCCACAATAGTCAGCACGCTGCCGATCGTTTCGGTTTGCGTGATGCCGGCAACATTTATGGTCGTCTGACCAATTCCACCCAGGGTGTGCTCGAGGATCGTGTAGCTGCTCTCGAAGGAGGTGTCGCCGGACTGGCAGTTGCCAGCGGTGCCGCAGCTGTTACCTACGCCTTGCAGAACATCGTTCTGGCTGGTGACCATATTGTGGCTGCTGATAACCTTTATGGCGGTTCGTTTAATCTGATTACCCATACACTCGCCACACAGGGTATCACCAATACCATCGTGAATGTAAATGACCTCGCTGCGCTGGAAGCCGCTATTCAGCCAAATACGAAGGTGGTGTATGCCGAAACCTTCGGCAATCCCAATAGTGACGTGCTCAACCTTGAGGGTGTGGCTGCTGTAGCCCATAAGCATGGTATTCCGTTCATCGTGGACAATACGTTCGGCACACCTTATCTCATTCGTCCTTTGGAGCATGGTGCTGATATCGTGGTTCATTCCGCCACAAAGTTCCTCGGTGGTCATGGAACAAGCCTTGGCGGTGTCATCGTCGATGGCGGCAAGTTCGACTGGAAGGCCAATCCTGACAAATTCCCTACACTGGCAAAGCCCGATCCAAGCTATCATGGCATCGTTTTTGCTGATGCTGTAGGTGCAGCAGCCTACGTCACTCGCATACGTGCGGTCATTCTTCGTGACACGGGTGCAACCATTTCGCCCTTCAACGCATTTATCCTGCTGCAGGGTGTTGAGACGCTGAGCCTGCGTGTCGAACGTCATGTTGAAAATGCACTGAAGGTCGTTGATTTCCTGGCCAACCATCCCAAGGTGGCGAAAGTGAACCATCCTGCTTTGGAGAATCATCCTGACCACAAACTCTACAACAAGTACTTCCCCAACGGTGGCGGTTCAATCTTCACGTTCGAGATCAAGGGAGGTCAGGAGGAAGCGTGGAAGTTTATTGATGCGCTTCAGGTATTCTCGCTGCTGGCAAATGTGGCCGATGTGAAGAGCCTCGTAATTCATCCTTACACCACCACCCACTCGCAGATGTCGCCCGAGGAATTGGCCGAACAGCACATCACTCCTTCGACCATCCGCCTCTCCATCGGTACTGAGCATATCGATGACATCATCGAGGATCTTGCACAGGCCTTCGATAAGATCTGAAAACGTATGGCATTTATTAATCCATAAGACAATGAGCGAAAAAATAGCTTTGGTAACAGGAGCCAACAAGGGTATCGGTTTTGGCATTGCAAAACACTTGGGGCGCAGCGGCTGGAAGGTCGTAATCGGTGCGCGAAACAAGGAACGTGCTCTTACTGCTATTCGTCAGTTGAAAGCATCTGGAGCCAATGTCCTGGGCTGGATTAGCATCGAGCTGAAGGATGTCGCTGGCATCGAGCAGGCTGCCATGGAGGTGAGCGCAAGATACCCCAACCTGTCGTTGCTCGTCAACAATGCAGGTATTCCTGGCGACATGAGTGTGGATAGCAGGCACACTGAGCTCAGCAGTATTCGTGAGGCGCTTGAAGTGAACTTCGTCGGAACTTTTGCGCTCACCAAGGCCTTGCTTCCGCTTCTCACCGCAAACAATGGGCGGATAGTCAACATTACAGTTCCTACCGAAGTCAGCCCCTATTGGCACCCGTTGGCTTACATGATTAGCAAAGCTGCTCAAAACACCATGATGGGTGTGATGGCGATCGAATTTCAGCAGAGCAACACTCCTGTAGAAATTTTTTCAGTTCATCCCGGTCCTACCACGACCGACCTGAATGGTAACATGAGTCTGCCTGGCTTCCACGACATTGACACCGTAGGTAGCAAGTTTTCAGAAATTATCAACGACGGCCATTCCCATCAGGGTGAGTTCCTCGAACTTTATCCTATCGTTAAGGAGGATTAATCAATCCCTCATAATCCTTCTTACCCACTCTTAATCCGTTATATCCCCTTCTAACTCTCATTCTTCTTTTAATATGGCAAAGATCGCAAAACAGCTTACTGAGCTTATCGGCAACACACCACTCGTGGAGCTCAACAGGTTCTCCCAGATAAAGGGTATTGAAAAGCCTGTCATTGCCAAAGTAGAGTTTTTCAACCCAGGCGGCAGCGTGAAGGATCGTATCGCATTCGCCATGATTGAGGACGCTGAGCAGCGTGGTGTGCTCCAACCGGGAGCAACCATCATCGAGCCCACCAGTGGCAACACGGGCGTAGGTCTGGCTTTCGTCAGTGCAGTCAAGGGTTATAAGCTTATCCTTACAATGCCTGAGACGATGAGTATCGAACGTCGCAACCTTGTCAAGGCATACGGCGCTGAGGTTCACCTCACTTCCGGCAAGGAGGGTATGCCTGGTGCCATTCGTGCAGCTGAGGAACTGCATTCCCAGATACCTGGCAGCATCATCCTCCAGCAGTTCGAGAATCCCGCCAATCCTGCCAAACATTATGCCTCCACAGGCCCGGAGATCTGGCGTCAGACTGATGGAAAAGTGGATATTCTGGTTGGAGGAGTAGGCACGGGCGGTACCATCAGTGGTGCCGGCAAATACCTGAAGGAACAGAAGCCCAGCGTTAAGGTCATCGCCGTTGAACCCAAGTCTTCCCCGGTACTTAATGGTGGCCCCAGTGGACCGCATAAGATTCAGGGTATTGGTGCAGGATTTATCCCCAAGACGTACGATGCCCAAATCGTGGATGAGGTGTTCGACGTGGAGAATGACGATGCCATCATTACAGGTCGTGAAATTGCACGACAGGAAGGTCTGCTCGTCGGCATTTCTTCGGGCGCAGCGCTCTTCGCGGCAGCTGAGGTCGCTCGTCGTCCCGAAAACAAGGACAAGACGGTGGTCGTCATTCTGCCTGACACTGGCGAACGCTATCTCTCCACCGTCCTGTTTGCCGACTGACAAATCGTTTGTTCTTATTCCTGGATTTTTGTCTTCGTATTCCTATTTGCTGAAAATGGGAATACGAAGTTTGTTATGTGTATATGAAATACTATGCAAGGTTGAAAAGATTTGAAAGTGGAGAAAATTGGTCGTATCTTTGCGCCGCCCATTTCGAAATATCGAAAACAAAAGCGGATAATAACATGAGTGGTCGCTTCGCTCAAAATTATAGAAAAATTAAATCAAAAAATTATAAGAAAAACGGGTCGATATTGGTCGTGGCTTATTTAGAACACCTTCTTTTGATAATTTTATAATCAATTTTCTAATAATTTTGAGCGAAGCGACCCTATAACAAGGATGTGATATAGCAGCGTCAAATCGAGGAAGGAGAGAATGAATCAAGAATTAAGATATATTAACAAGGGTGTATCAATGCTGGTAACACCCTGCCTCTATCTTTGCGGCAGAAAACAACACTATTACGATACGACGACAGTATGGAAACACATGACAACCAGATGAAGATGATGGAGGTAGCCGACACGGTTACCTATCAGCCGTATAGCATGGGCGGCAGGATTGGGACGATGATTCCGACAGGCATGGCCGATGCTGTGGAAAGTGTGCTCCAGGAGATTGAACAGGAGAAAGGCCCGGTGGATCAGTGGGTTCGCCAGCAACTGGGCTTCTACACCGTCGAAGAGTTGCAGCGTGTATTGAGCGCCGAGCAGATTGATGGCGTGGCGATGGCCATCTTCCAGATGGGTCGTGGCCGAGGTTTCATCCTTGGCGACATGACGGGCGTAGGCAAGGGGAGACAGCTGGCAGCGTTGATCAAGTGGTCGCTGCTGAAAGGCAGGACGCCCGTCTATGTCACCGAACGGTCATTGCTCTTCTCCGATATGTATCGTGACTTGAACGACATCGGCTGCGGGTTCCTGCGACCCTTCATCCTCAATGCCGACCGTGAGGCCAAGGTTACCGATCAGAAAGGCAATGTGGTGTACGATTTGCCTTCGCGTACCGAGATGGAACATTTCCGTCTGCGCGGCACGTTGCCCCAGGGTTACGACTTCTTGATGCTGACCTATTCGCAGCTGATGCGTCGCGAGAGTGCCAACTGGAAGGTCGCACGCGTTCGTGATTTTATTAAGGGTACCTATCTGCTGATGGACGAATGTCACAATGCAAGTGGCGACTCGAGCAATGTGGGGCGTTTCTTTCGCGAAGCAGTGCAGCAGGCCCGTGGTGTGTGCTATTCGTCGGCCACCTATGCCAAGTACCCTTCGTCCATGCCGCTCTATGCCCTCAAGACAGCCATCGGCGATGCCAAGATCGGTGCCGAACAGCTCATCGAGATTGTCGAACATGGTGGTCCCATTCTGCAGGAGGAGCTGGCCAAGGGCCTGACCGAATCGGGCTGCATGACGCGCCGCGAACGCGATATGAGCGGCGTGGTGCGCGAATTGCGGATCAACTCCGATGAAGATGCCGTGGCTCTTTGTCGCCGTCGCTACGATGCGGTAATCGAAATCGTGCAGGATCTCTATGACTTCCAGGAGCGGTTCATCGAACCCTATCTCAATACGATTGATGCCGAGGAAGTGCTGCGTCAGAAGTGCGGTCTGGATGCCTTGATGCCCTTGGCCGACGGGTCGGTCAAAGTCGTTTATGATCGTTTCTCGAAGCGAATGACGCCCATCGTCCAGCAGCTGCTGATGTCCACCAAGGCAGACGATGCTGTGGATGCTGCACTCGACGTGCTCCGCAGCGGAAAGAAGCCCATTGTGCAAATCAATCATACGATGGAGGCCCAGCTCGCAAGTCTTGCCAAGGTGGGTGACCAATTGCCTTCAGCCGAATTTGCGCTGGCGCTGCACAAGAGCTTGAGCAGCATGTTCTGCTACAGTGTGACAGGTTCGGGCAAAAAGGCGCTCAATGTGCGAAAGAATGAACGTTCGCCCCACTACAAGTGCGATGATGTAATCAGCATCAGCGAACTCGATGCAGCCTTCCCCAGCGGTGAAGCAAGGGAGGCCTATGGCAGCATCCGCCGTCGTATCGACCAGACGCTGACTGGTTTGCCGCTCAGTCCGATTGATTACTTTGTGAAACGCATCGAACAGGCAGGTTACAGCGTGGGTGTTTTGACTCAAAGACACCTCGGACTGCAGCTTCACGATGGGGACAACGGTGCCACCTGCGTGAAGTGCAAATCCAGCGACAAGAAGCGGCTGGCGGCTGACTTCAACAACGGCAGGCTCGATGTGTTGCTCGGCAATCGCATGATGAGTACGGGCATCTCGCTTCACAACAGCCCCGAGTTCGACGACACCCGTCAGCGCGTTGTCATCACTTGGGAACTGCAGGACTGTGCCGACCGACAGACGCAGTTCGATGGTCGTGCCGACCGTACGGGGCAGCTCGACCATTGTCACTACATCACCCTCTCGTCGCCCATTCCTGCCGAACAGCGCTTCCTGATGATGAACGAGTGCAGGCAGCGTTCGCTCAATGCCAACGTGACCGCCAACCAGAAGACCGATTCGCCTTACGAGAACATCCTCAATCGCTATGGTTCGCGCGTGGTCAGGGAGTATCTGCTCGACCATCCCGAGATGGCATCGTTCATCCCCGATATGCCTGAGAATATTTCCGATGAAGAGCATTCCGATCTGGTACGCATTTTCATGATCTCACTGGCCTTGATGAACTGTCATGACCAGGAGATGATGCTCGACGAGGTGATGCAGCGCTACCACGACCTGCTGGATTACCTGAACGAAAACGGCGAGAACGAGCTTGAGGCAAAGGTCATGCCGCTGAGGGCCACCTTGCTCCATCGTCAGGTTTTTGCAGCGGGCAAGGACAGGAACGAAGCCAAGAGCGTGTTTGAACAGGATGCCTGGCTCGATGAAATCGAGGTGGATGTGCTTCGCAAACCCATGACGGCGCTCGAAATCGAACGGATGCAGCAGACTCTCGCCTTTGGAATGATGGTGAACAAGCGGCTCGACGAGGCGAAAGAGGAGAAGGTGAAGAACATCCTGAAACGCTACAAGCAGCTTCGCCTTGTGGCTGCACGCAAGCTCGCCGAGCTGACACGCTACACTGCACCAGGCAGTCAGGCAAATTATACACCCAAGCGACTTGAGGCGCTGAGGCATCAGGCCTATGATATGGGTGCACAGGAACGTCAGATTGCGAAGGTGGAGGACGATTTCCGTGACATCAAACGCGAACTCAAGATGTTTGTCCCTGGTCAGGTGGTGGGCATACCGATGTCGCTCTTTGCGGATGGAGTCATCGAAGATGCCAAAATGATCGACTTCGTTTCGATAGGCATCTTCCTTGGCTATCGCCTCGCAAGTGGTCGATTGTCGCGCTCCAACATCAAGGCAGTCTTTGCCGTGAACGATGGGCGGCGCAAGCTCGAGATCCCCCTCACCGAGCAAGCCATCATCTCCACCATTCGTCGTCAGACCAGTCTTGACATCTTCCGTCAGCGTGTGTATGGATTCAACCTGAAGCTGTGGGACAGCATCCGTCCCAAGCGGACGCGCGAGATAGCCTACGTCGTTACCGGCAATATCCTGCAGGGCATAGCACAGGCACGCCGCTTCGGCGAAAATGTTCGCGACCATCGGCAGCGACTGCTTGCCCAAAGCAAGGGGCATGGTCATCTGGTCACCTATTCCGACGATAGGGGAACCTTGCGCCATGGCTATCTGATGCCGCGGATCTTCAGACCTCGCGATCTGGCGATGATGAATTTGAAATTGTAATCAAGTTTCTTGCCCTGATATCCTTTGGGTTTGGCCATTGAGGTTCAGGGCAAGATAGCACTTTTTTTGAAAAAATAACACTGCTTGCAAAAAAAGTTTCCATTTTTCTTGCATATTTCGTCAGAATGTAATATCTTTGCAGCCGTGAATTTTTAAGATGATGGTTTGACTAAAGATTCTGTGAGAAAATGGAAGAACTTAAGAAGTTGGTTGCCGAAACATTGTCCACGCGATTCGACGGGGAACCGTGGACTAAGTATGTATCGCCCGCACTGATTGCCGAAGCTATTGTCAATGGCATTGACATCGAGAAACTCAGGGAGATTGTGGCTCCTAAAGCCGACACGCGTCCTTTTACACTCTCTTTGCTGCGGAGGGAGGAGATGGCCAACCACAATTGTGTGGCAGGCTATTGGGAAGTTTGTGCTGTGCGTGATGACGAACTGACTGTCATCCCTTTCAACAACAGGTACTCGAAGGTACTCTATACCTTCTTTATGCTGCATGTCGGGCAAGTGATCAAACTTGGTAGTTTGCATAAGTACCATGATGAGTTCAAGCGCATTGCTCTCGCTCTCTACACCAATCCCAACGTGACGCACACCAACGCTACACTCCAGTCTGCTGAAAAGATTGCTGCAGTCCTGAGCAGTCACTATAGCGTATCAACAGAGGCTGGAACTCGAACCAACAAGGAGCGTTCCACAGCCTTATCCAGGGCAAAGAGGTCGGTCCTCAACGTCCTTGGCGAGGCGGCTGGCAACTACATCATTCAGGGTACTTCGGGCGATGAGAAGCGTGTACTACGCCTTGATCCGAAGTTGGTAGATGTGCCCGATGCATTCCGTGAGAGCGTTATTGGTCGGTTAGGGGACTCTGTGGCTTAATCCACGGGGTCCCCTAACCCTTTGCCTTTGGCATCGAAAAAAGAGGGTGTGCCTTCAGCCGATCCCATAGGCTGAGGGCACACCCTCCTTTACTCTGAGTGGTCGAGTCGAATGCTAATCAAGCATAGCCTCTATGTCCTGCTCGAAATCTTTGGGTTCGGTAGTAGGAGCATAGCGTTTGATGGTCTCGCCATCCTTCGAGATAAGGAACTTGGTGAAGTTCCATTGGATGTCGCTGTCCTTCTCCACGCTATTGCTGATGGTCTTGAAAAGTGCTTTGGCGGCTTTCGCCTTCAAGCCGTGGTACTCCTCGGTAGGTGCCTGTGCCTTCAGATACTCGAAGATGGGGTCGGCAGCCGGACCGTTCACATCAATCTTCTTCATGATTTGGAAAGTCACGCCGTAGTTCAACTGGCAGAACTCCACAATCTGTTCGTCGGTGCCGGGATCCTGCTCCTTGAATTGATTGCAGGGGAATCCAACCACTACAAGCCCCTTGTCCTTGTACTTTTGGTTCAGCTCCTCCAGTCCTGCAAACTGGGGTGTAAAACCGCACTTGCTGGCAGTATTGACTATCAGCAGCACCTTGCCTTCGAATGTGGAGAAATCCAGCTCCTTACCCTTGCTCGTGAGAGCCTTGAAATCATAGATCTTTTGCATAGCTTTATTTTTTACTGTTACTTTTATGAAAGGTTTTATCTCTTTTTCAAAGATGCTGCGTTCCACAATCCTGTAGTGAGGATGGTATGCCTCGCGATAGGAGGGGGAATGGCTGATAGCATATTTTCCTGCTGAAAGAATGCTGTCGATGAAGAGCCTATCCTCATCATAGTGGGGCAGGTCGAGCTGCATCTGGTCGATTGTACCAATAATCTGATGCCATCGCTCTTTCCACGATTCCACCGAAGGTCGCGTCTTGGTGTTTGCACTGCGCACGAACGCATCAAGCAGCAAATACTCCGAAATGATGTTCTCCTTGATGTTTCTGATGCTCACTCGATAGTAGTTGCTGTCTATCCCGCAAGGCTCATAATACCAAGGCAGCAGTTCATCCAGCGTAGTCGTTTCAAGTTCTTCATCCAGATACGCCTTCACTGCCTGTGTGTTCGAAACGAGATGTTCCGCCCCCATAAAGTCCTGAAAGCACGACTTATAGATATCCAGCAGCCGCGACTCCGGATAGGTCTCCATCTGCCCGTTTACGAACTTCTCTATGTGTTGTGCACGAAGCATCAATGAACACAATAAAGCCATTGTTGTAAGAATTAGTCTTTTCATTGTTAGTTCTTTAGTTAACCCATTTTCAGCATTTTCGTTGTAGAGAAGAATTGTTCTTTCAATTCCAGCTCTCAATCCCGCTTTCGCCTTTCGAGTCGTCACGCCACGACTCTTTGTATTCTATGTTTTGGCTTTCACTTTCTTTTAGCTTGGTCATACATTTTTGTTTCTTTATATATGATTGTTTTACCAGTCTGAATTTAGATAATTTTTTCGGCTGTAAGGCTCTTAAAGCACGACTAATAGATATCTAGCAGCCGTGACTTTGGATAGATTCCCATCTGTTCTTTGTCAAACTTCTTACCATCGGGACGCTAGAAAGGTAGGCATAATAACTAATTATATCCAAATATCTGTCAACTTTATTAGCATTACTGGTACTAAAATATCTCAAGCCCGCTTAATCTCACTTAAACTCGCGTAAATTATTAGTAGCAAAAATGCCGTAAACATAGTGATTTTTAGAGATTTTCGCGTAAATACTCACTTAAAAGTCACGTAAATCTCACGTAATCTCACCAAATGCCAAATAGCCTATACTTGCATGCAAAACAGATTGTTTTGATTGTATATCTTTTTAGCACAATATAAAAACAGATTTTTCCTTGAAATCTGTTATTCTCCTCAGATTATTTTCAAGTATTTCAAAGATCATAGGCCAACCTTCCCCAAAGTGGTGCTTAGTCTGATTGTTTGCTACACATTTGTCAAGGGTGTGGGAACCTTTAGTTTCTTCGTTATTATGCTTTTTGCTTGAATCATTATCATCAAATAATGGATTTAAAGCTTCTTTTTTTTGTCATAATTATCCCATTGGGTTATTGATAGACGGACGAAGAATTCGTTACTCAATATAGAATTCATTCCGATATTAGAGACATATATATTTCCATTGTTTATGGCACATTTGGACCACTGCCATCATGGAGACCACCCTATCCATGAGAACGTGGCTATTTTCATATATTATTAGGAATTTCAATTGTTCTTATATATTGAACGTTTTACAGATCCTTGAAATAACCATAACTTTCATCAACTAAGATGCGTCTATCCAAGCCTACATTTCTCTTCTCACAACTTGTCTCAGAGACCATGGCACAAGAGAAACATGCTGCAAGATTTAGCTGATCTTCATTCTCCCAACAAATCGGATCCGAAGCGCAATTCAAGGCCCTCCGCATAGCTTGACTAATGATCTTCTCTATCAGTTTAGGTTGTCCTTGCCATACAAGGCCACCCATACTTCCTTCTGCTCCATCAGCAGTATATATTAGTACACCACACATTCGGTCAGAAAAATATAAACGTTCGCTCAAGCTGGCTGTGGGATAGCCACAGGAGAATTCAAGCTCCTTCATAAGGACATGTGAGAAGGTGTGAAGCAAGAAGAATTTAGCTACTCCTCCATGTTTCATTTCTTGATAGATATTTTCGTAAGTATCGTCGTGATAAATTATTGATTTATAGTGCTCAGATAACTCTGAAGAGTAATGTGAACACCATTCAGATATCTTTTCTTCATTAAAACTAAAAAACAAACCTTCCCCAAAGCTCTGGTTGGCAGGCATTACAATCACATCCTCTGGCGATTCACGGAAGATTTTCATTCTAGTTGGATACTCAATCGTGCCATCATCTTTCATCATAGGTTGTGGCATTGAGACGCGTGAGAAATTGATCTGTGTGCTACTTATACCAAGTGTGTTGACTTGCTGAATCTTATAGAAATAAGGTTTTAGCGATTCCGGCAAATCAATATCACTGAATCTTAATTTATCGCTATCATCAAGAGAGATATGATTATTCTGAAATACCTCAAATTCTGAGAAACGATATTCCTCTCTGACATCGCCAACTTCATCTTCTTGATCTGCACCAAGAAAAACATTGATGATCTTTTCCATTTCTTCTTCTGTGACCTTATAGTCGCTATCGTCAGCTTTATCAATCAAAGAAGGGATATCGGTATTATCTAAATAATCTTGTTCTGTTGCTCCTGGGTGCTTCTCTGCGTATTTTGCGAACCATTTATCTTTCATTAGCGACAATACTTTCTGTTGTTTCTCATCAAGGTAGTTATCGCCTTTACGATAACAATCAGGAATAAACAAACTACTGAAGTTCTCGGCATAATAGACACTATTACTTGTCACCATTGCCCACTTCATTGTAGAATGTTCATGAGTGGTTTTCTTTACACAGGGGACATGATCTATTGAGCCAATTCCTTCCCATGTTTTTTCACCAGGGCACAACGGCTGAATATTCATGATTCCTTCAAGACTGACTCTTTGATTACAACATTTGCATCTCAAGGTGCCAAAACTTTCAGAGTGGCTGCGGTTTTCTAGCCATTGCAACCTATGCTCACCAGATTCATTTTTCGGACATTGTTGTCCTTCGTAACGGAATAGGTCAAACCCCTCATCGTTGACCTTTTTCTTTTGTTCAAGTTTTGCGCAGAAATACTTATCCCATGGTATGTCGGAGATATGACCATTGGGACAAATCAAAACCATAGCAACTTGTTCCAAGAGACCGTGAATTTTGTTTTTGCCTTCCGGTAGTTTTGGATCTCCAAGTTTTCTTTTTGTTATTATTGAAGGATCTCTTGGTGGCGCAAAATATTTTATTTCACCACCATTACAACCTTTAGATTTCCATTCGTCAATCCAGCTTTCAATAGGCTTAAAATCAAAGGTTTTTCTTGAATAGAACCATCTGGGAAAAACCAATGCAGGTACTGTGAAAACTCCCTCATTCAATCCACTTGAACTAGGATGTAATTCCTTATACTTTATATTGGTTGGATGTTCATTAATTTCACAATAGTTGTTTATATTCAAAGAAACATGGGGAATAGCCACAAGACATCTTAGATGGGTCATACCTTCTGTATTCTTCAAGAATCCAACAAATCTGTTGTCTTCGATAATCTCAACACCGGTTTCGTTTGATATTTTTTTATTATCAAGTATTTCTGAACTATTATTCTTTAGATATTCTGTGACAGCTGTGACAAATCCCCACCTTGAAGATGAGACAGGCATAATAAAGCCTCCCCATTTTGTTGCAACTATAGAGCCAACACCTGCATTAGAGGATAATATTTTATATTTCCCGATGCCTTGGTTATATTGATTAATGTTCTTAATTTCCATAATTTGTTACACTAATTTTAAGTACTGCTTCTGGTTCTACAATCCTAAGAGATTGAGGAACAGTCCAAAAACTATTATTTTTGGTATCCTCATAATCTGATGGCGTAGTAAATAGAGCAGGCTCTGATTTATTAAATAAGTTTTTACTATATACAAGATTTTCTGTTGAACGAGCAATATCTTCCCATTGGTCAAGGGCTTGATCAACATATTTGATGATATACTTTTTCAGTTCTTCGGTCAAAAGACCTTTTTCTATTGTGTCAAGTTCTTTTGTTCGTTTGTATCTATTATTGAAATATTCTATAACTTTATTACGTATATTTTCTTTGTAGGAATTTTTAGTAATATTCTTTGCGCTAGTTCTATCTGCTAGTTCGATGAACGAATGCCTAACAATAGCTGCAAGATATAATGGCAGGTATTTCTCTACAGATTTCTGTGAGAAAGGTGTTATAGATATTGGCTCTACATAATAGTAAAGCTTCTCGTGAAACTCTCTGAATTTTTCAAAGTGAGAAACATCACGTGATCTGAATGGATTATGCAATGTGATAACTAATCCCTCTTCCTTGCGAGCGACACGAGAACTAGCTTGAATATACTCTGCTATATTCCTAGGCATAGAATTCATTATTATAGTATTAAATCTACTAACATCCAAACCCACAGAGATCATATTTGTTGCAAGGATATAATCAGGTGGGGTTGTTCCACGCGTCCATACGTCTTTATGTTTGTGTGGTAGTCTTGTCTTTAAACTCCAGTTTTGTCCTACTTCTTCAAATTTTTCATTTACCTCTTGACCTGAGAGTCGTCCAGAAAGTTCTGATTCTTTTAAGTCACCCATAGCATAAAAGCATTCCAGAAGATTACCATTTCTCATTACACGCTTGAAGAGTCGACGCACATATTTTGAATATTCAGTGAAAAACTGAGCATCCGTCTTGCCGACTTCTTTTAAGCTATTAAAATATGAGATTGTTGAATAATAGTTGTCTGCTGCATATTCAAATCCAGCATCGTTAAGATGATCTTGTTCGAAAAGAGCACGATGTACTAATATAATTGCAGCCAATCTCATTTGAGTGGTCATCTGGGTTCTACCTGTCGGCATAATACCCATATACTTTCGCTTAGAGATAAAGTGAACAGCATGTTCTTTCTCTTCCCTACGATAAAAGGCAAAGAAGGAATCATCATAATCAGTGCCATTGTGTGGAAAAATGTTTACATTCCTATCATACAAAGCCCTGATTTGCAATTCAGTATTTCTTGTTGTTGCGGTTGAAGATATTATCTTGGGTCGAATTTTAATTAATTGTCCATTTATATTTTCTTCTCTAGTACATAGTTGGTCTATCGCGCATTCAAACAGACTAACTGCAGAACCTAATGGCCCTAATAATAAATGTAACTCATCTTGAATTATTAGGTCTGGAGGCAAGCAATTTATCCCTTGTCCAAAAATCCGTCTTGAATCCTTGTTTTTCTCCGTAGTTGATACCTTATGAGCGATTGTCGCGAATTTATCTACGGTTCCAAACAATAGTGTTGGAGGTTCTTTGTAAATAATCTCATCACATAGACGCACTGGGAATCCATCTTCGAAAGTACAAGTATCATTAGGGTTTGAACATACAAAACGTTTATCATTGCTTGAGTACTTTAGTTTGGAACCACACCAGGGACACCGATCTAGAGGTATTCTAGTTTTGTTTTCACCAACTTCTCGGTTGTTCCACTTTAAGGCTTCCTCATCTAGACTTTTTTCTCCAGTTAACTTATTTGGCAACGAATTTGCACCAACAAATAAACCAATAGAAATCTCTTTGTCACCAAGTTCATATCCTTCTTCTTCCCATCTTCTCATCTGTTCCAGTGCAAGTATTAACCTCATTGCTCGTTGAAACTGTTGTGTGGTCAACAAGCGAAGTGTATATCTCATAATTGCAGCTACACCATTCCCTTTTTCCTTATGGGCTCTTCTTCTATAAATTATACACAGTGCAATTAACCCAAGATAAGCTTCGGTCTTGCCACCACCAGTAGGGAACCATACAAGGTCAACTAACTCATTTCTTTTGACCCAATTTATGTCATGAGGATTCCTTATGATTCCATCCAAATTAAGTAATATGAAAGCCAACTGGAATGGACGCCATGCTGCATGTACTGAATCTGCAAAGATATAGTCACTTGCATCTTCATAGAAATTAGGGTCAATCGTAGGATCATCCTCCAATACAATATTTTGGTTTTCTTTTTTATTGTGCCATAACTGCATAAACATTGCCGAATTCATAAGCCTAAAGCAATGCATATTTTCGGGATCTGACAAAATATCATTGATATTTGTCAACATACGCGTCATATCCAGCTCGCACTTTTCAAGATTATTATGAGCAAATTTAGCATCAATGGGGGTTAATACATTACTAGCCGTGGTCTCAATCCATTCTTTATATAGATGAACAAATGAATTTAAACCCTTTATTATTTCTTCACTAGATGCATCAGAATAAGTAGAAAGCCACTTGAACTGTAAACAACTAGTGTCTTTTAGATATGGTTCTGGAATCTTAGTTGCCTCTTTTTTTACGTATTCTGCAAACTTCTTGCGAGGTTCAGGCTCAATATCAGGAGTTTCGTATGTTGGAATAAATTCTGTCCATACATGATCAACATGCCCATTCTTAGGCCAATCCACAGAACACAAATGACCAACGCCATAATCTTTGACTCCTCTATAGAGAAAGTTAAGTTTGTGGTCATCATCTGTTAAATCACTATAGTTAGTTTGTGCATGATATGGAACGATGTTTTTACTTGAAACATCAATTCGTATGCCAAAAAAGGAAAGCTTATTTACATCCTCGTTGACAATAGAGAAATAATTCTTAGGAGATTCTACAAATGGGTCAGAGTCATTAACAAGCATTATTTTAAGATATAGGCTTTTATCATTTGCATCTTTAGAGTTTTTTGTTACTTGAATCCAAGCGGATAAAGCGATTTTTTTCCCTCCTTCTATTTCTTGTTTATAAAATTTATTTAAGCATTGTTGTTTAGAAGGCATAAATATTTGCTTGTTAAGATTGGAATTCTCACAAAAGTCTATACTAGAAAGATCAATTTGTGTATTTATATCATGAGATTCCCAGAATCCGAAACCGTTATAGTCATACAATCCAAGAAGGTCATCAAAATATGACATAAATGTCTCATACATTTCTATTTTTTCTAGCCTATTCTTGACTTCTAGGACTTCCTCTTCATTTAGATAGAATGATACTTCTTGATTGTTATCACCTTTTTCTCTTACAACGTGATTAAGATACTTTGTGAATAAAACCTCACGATAAGAAAGCAAGAATCTATTGTTTGGTTCTATAGATAAAAATCTTGGATCAAGTTCTCCATCAGGATTATTGGCAATTGAAGATGCGCAACACATATTGACATCGCGTAACATTATCGCTACATTTGCAATGTCATTCGAGGATATCGCGTTGGCCTTGAGTTTGCCTTTTGAATATGTAAAGTATTTTTGAAGAGATGGAGTATTATTGAAAAAGTCTTCAAATTCAGTAGTTTTTGTTTTAATCAAAACCTGAACCTTTTGTTTGCGCTCTCGAAGTATTTTAGTATAATATCTACCGGAAATAGTAATCTCAATGTCTTTAGAAAGAACAGTTCCTTCTTTCAGACAACAAGATAAACCAATAGTATTTGGGAAGCGTCTGTTCAATGAATAAACATCTTCTTCATCCGAATCGTTTCCTATTGCACCATTTTGTTCATTGGTATCGGTTGGGGTGATATTGTCATCGCTTGACTCACCATTAGTTGATATTTGATTCTCTCCTTCTTCAGGGAGAGAGTTTAAGAAAGGAGAGTCATTGGTTGGAGCTGTTGATTTCTTAGGGAATAAGACGGCAGTACTATAAATAGACCCTGGTGTGGTATTCAATACCTCACCAATCTTCTCGTTGGAGGTCTCAGTTTCTATTGAAAATTTGCCACAACAGCCATTTGGACCAATCATCTGTTCACGGATGAAAGTTTCTAACTCCTCTCGTTTTGTATGAATTAGATTACTCATAGTATTATACCTAGAATTCGCAGCATTGTTAAAAAATATTTTTTAGAATAACTTGGGCAACAAAAAGTTACCCAAGTGTTTGTCATGTCAAAAATTTCACTTATCTTTGTGCTACGA
>CAJOLH010000015.1 GCA_905235375.1 uncultured Bacteroidales bacterium | reverse complement strand
TGTCCGATTCTCACGGATGACTTTTCTCTCTTTTGTCACACAGATTTCACTGATTTACACAGATTTCTTTAGCTCTAAGGAATATATCTCGCGTCAAGCTTCAGTGTCTTTCCGTCCTGAGTGCGACGAAGAAACGCACTCAGGCCTCCATTGGGACCCGCTAATTTTCAGTGTCCTCGGTGTCTTCCGTGTTCGATAAGGAAAGAACGTTGGAGGTATCTGCTGCGGAGCAATTTTTATTCTCTACGGACTTCATGGACTTCAAGGACTCGCTACGCGCTCCGATGCTTTTCCAATGGCTCTAAGGAGTCTTTTCTCTATGGACTTATTCTTTTTTCTCTACGGACTTCAAGGACTTAATGGACTAACCCTGGAGTGCGCAAGCAAAAGTCCCTAAAGTCCCGAAAGTCCGTAGAGAATAATAACTCCGTAGCGACCCGCATTGGCGCGCGCAAGCGAAAATCTGTGTAGATCTGTGCGATCTGTGTGACCTGATTTATCAGATTAGCGGCTCAGCCAGAAGGAATCGGAAGGCACGGCACACGTCCGCCGCGTATTCGAGAAACTTTTTGAACTGAAAGAGCGTGAACAATAGTGTTTCTATGCAGAATTTGAATAATGAAATAAATGTATTTAAGATGAAAAGAAAGACTTTAATCAGTTATGCCTTAGTAATCTTTGCTATGGCTTTGGTGATGGCAGGGTGCAAGACTGCCAATGTAGATCAGAAACCGTTGGCTGGCACTATGGAAGATCCTGTGCCTTCGGACATGATGCCCGACCATGTTCAGCAGGCTTCGGCAAAGGCGGTGATGTTCCATTGCCATGATTTGTTGAACGATACGGTATCTGAAATCAATGTGTCGAGCATTGACGAAGTGGACCAGACCTCTACAGAGGGCTATGGCATCAATGTGACAAAAGGGGCACTATCCACCACCTTTCCCAATATTCGCCATACGCGTGAACCACAGGCGAAGTACAATGCCAAGACGGGTGACCTCTGGCTTACCAGTTCGGCGATGGAAGGCTCGGGCATTCGAGTAGAGTGGCTCCATCAGATTCGCTTTGGCGAAAACGACTTAGCTTATGTGAAGACAGAGGTCAATCCCTATGGTGTGCAGCAAGAACTGCTCCAGCGCTTGAGTTATACGATTGAGGGTGAAGTGATCTCGCTCTATGATGGTGGCAAGCTGTTGACGACTGTCACCAATTCCGTCAAGAACATGGGTGGCTTCGATGACGAACTGCCGTTGTGGATAGGAGAGCAGCTATACTATGACGTCAGCAGTGGCGACCCCAAAGTCATATTCATTCCTGGTGTGAAATTCACTACAGGACTTGTGCTGACCTACGACGATATGCCAGAGCTGTCGGCTCCTTTCACTATTGATGAGAACGGACTGTTTACCATTCATGAAATCACAGTGATTGCCAAGCCGTAGCGCCTTGGACGAACAAGATTCCGTGTCTTTCGTGTATTCCGTGGTAGATAAATATTGTTCGACAATTCTTGATAAAGAACAGGGGCGCCAAGGAGTTATTTTAGGGTCACACAGATCGCACAGATCCACACAGATTTTCGCTTGCGCGCGCCAATGCGGGTCGCTACGGAGTTCTGGTTTAAGTTCTACGGACTTTCGGGACTTTAAGGACTTTTGCTTGCGCACGCCAGAGATAGTCCGCGAGTCGCCAAGGAGTTATTATTCTCTACGGACTATGGGGACTTTTAGGACTTTTGCTTGCGCACGTCATTGATAGTCCATTAAGTCCATGAAGTCCGTAGAGAAAAAAAGAATAAAATTGCTCTGCAGCAGATACCTCCAACGTTCTTTTTTTATCGAACACGGAAGACACCGAGGACACTGAAAATTAGCGGTTCCCAAGGGAGGCCTGAGTGCGTTTCTGCGTCGCACTCAGGACGGAAACCACTGATGCTTGACGTTGCAAAATATTTCGAGCGAAATGCAAGGTGCAGCCTACAAGAGTATAGGCAAAAGAACAAAGAGTAAGAATTTAATGCTTGTCAGTTAAAAAGTAATAAATGTTTATCTGAAATTTTGAAATATCATCAATACTCAGTATCTTTGCACCGAAACAACAATTTGCCCTCAAAAAGGCAAGAGAAACATAAAATGAATTGGATTAAAAGCATTATCATAATTTGGGACAATTCAGAGAAATGCGGCGTAAGCGCCAGCAGCTTTCCGAAGAAGAAAGCATCAGCATATTGCAGAAATCCACAGCAGGCACCTTGGCCTTGTTGGGAGATAACGGCTATCCGTACGCTGTTCCCATCAGTTATGTCTATGCGAATGGGAAATTGTATTTTCACAGCGCACTCAGTGGACATAAGGTCGATGCCATCCGCAAATACGAGAAGGCCTCGTTTTGTGTCATAGATCAGGACGAAGTGCATCCTGAGAAATATACAACCTTTTTTCGCAGTGTCATAGCGTTTGGCAGAATCCATATCGTTGAGGATGAGCAAGAGAAACTTGAATCAGCGCGAATGCTTGGTGACAGATACAACCCTAACCAAGAGGAAGCCTTGCAAAAGGAATTGGAGAAAGGGTTGTCGCGGATGCTGGCGATTCGCTTCGATATAGAACATCTTACAGGAAAAGAGTCAATAGAACTGGTTGGACATGAATAAGAAGATACTCTTTCTGCACGGATTCTTTGCCAGTGGCCAGTGTGTGCCAGCCTTGGCTTTGCGCGAATGCTTCGAGGGGCGAGCAGAGGTGCTTACCCCCGATTTGCCGATTCACCCGAAAGAAGCCCTCAGCCTTATCCGAGAACTGATTGACCACGAGAAGCCTGACCTACTGGTGGGCAATAGTTGTGGTTCGTTCTATGCTCAGATGCTGGCTCCCGTTGCAGGCATCCCTGCCTTGCTTGGCAATCCGCACTTTCGGATGACGGAGTTCCTGAAGCCGCGCATAGGAGCACACGAATATAAATCTGCACGAAAGGATGGCAACCAGAAGTTCGTTATCGACGAAGCTTTGATACAGGAGTTTGCCGAACTGGAGTCCGTACAGTTCAACTATTGCAATCCATATTATAAGGACAAGGTGTGGGGCTTGTTCGGCGAACAGGACACGCTGGCACACTTCGAGCCCATATTCCTGGAACATTACAACAAGTCGCATCACTTCCCCGGAGGTCATACACCAACTGCCGATGAAGTGCGCGCCTGGTACGTCCCTTTGATTGAGAAAATGCTGATGGAAGATGTCCTTTGAGTCCATTGAACGTGACGGACGCAGGTTCGCAAGGTTCACAGAGATTGACAAAGAGTAACAAGGAATTAATTCCAATTGTCCATCTATGAAACGGCATTCACGGATCATCATGAATGCTTTGCCTGCCTCCAGGCATCCTGCTTAAGAATGGTCAATTCATCATAGGGGAAGAGACATCTCTGGATGCAAAACGTGCATTGAAAGTAACAATTCTTTCGGTTAGAAGCAAGAAAGTCGGGTGGTTTTCTTGCACAAAAGGAATATTTGCAGTAACTTTGCCCTTGGGAAGTTGTTCTCGAAAAATTATCTGTTATGAGTTCATCAAGGGATTCCCGATTGGATTCGGTTAAGTTTGGTCTTATCCTGTTGGTAATAACAGGACATGTACTTGAATGTAATCAGTTCGACTCGATATCAGGCGGGGCTTTGTTGTGGAATTGGATTTATATGTTTCACATGCCATTGTTCATATTCCTATCCGGGTATTTCTCACAAAAGAAGGATTGTCGGAAATTCGTGTCGAGATGCTGGTCTTTGATAGAACCTCTGATTTTTTTCCAACTGATATGGCTTGCTTATGGATATATTGCCAGTGGGGAAGTGACAATCGAATCGGTGTTTACTCCCATGTGGGGATTGTGGTATCTCCTTAGCCTATTCTATTGGAGGCCTTATTGCAAATTATTCCCGACAGTATGCTTTCAAATAAGAAACTGGTAGTCATCGTTTCTTTTGTAATCGGAATACTTGCAGGTTTTCTTCCTTTCGATCGTTTCTTGTCTCTGCAAAGGACATTTGCATTCCTCCCATTTTTCATGTTAGGTCATTGCATGAGGGGAAAGTGTCTTTTTGTCGATGCAAAGTATAGGTGGTGGTGCGGATTTCTATTGGTTTTTGTTTTTGTTCTCTTGTCTTTCATCAAGGGAGATGGCCTCAATCTTAATCATGCCGACCCATACCATGATATTACAGGAATGTATATAAGGCTCGCGTCTTTTGCTCTATGCATTCCTATGTCAGTGGCTTTCATCAATGTCTGTCCTTCTACCCAATGGATGGCAACACAGGGGAAGTTCACTTTGCATTACTACCTCTATCAATTCTTTTTCATCCATCTCTTTATGATGGTTTTCAGCAGATTTGATTTCCCCAAAAACCTGATCTCTGTATTCCTCATAGTTTCGCTAATCATTCTCTGCATTTCATTGCTATTACGAATTCCTTTTTTCCAAAAATTTACCCATCCGTCTTCACTTTTCAATTTTCACGGAAAGAAGACTGAAACCAAGTAAATCATTCGAAGGCATAACTGAAGCCCTGGATCTTGTTCCAGTTGCCACGGGTGAAGTCGGGAACTTCGACGGGAGCGAAGTCATTTTCGAGCGATAGGGCAGAGAGGGGGCTGATGCAGCACCATTCAGCCAGATCATAGACATCCATGTCGAGAGGCAGGCCATGATGCAGGCAATAGACGAGGCGATAGTCCATGATGAAATCCATGCCGCCATGACCGCCTACGCGACGGGCATTCTCTTCGAGGTCGGCGGTGAGGATGGGGCTGCGATAGGCTTGTGTCAAGGAATCGCGCACGGCATCGCTGACGAAGCTGTGTGAATTGATGGAATAGCCCGGGCGCGGATATTTCTGTGCGAAGCCTTTCGTGCCGGTCAGTTCGTAGAGGCGGCTATAGGGACGTGGAGTGGCGGTGCCGTGCTGGATGAGCATACTCTTGCCCTGTTCGGTGCGGATCATCGTCATCGTGTGGTCTCCATTTGCTACACTTGCCGTATCGCCCCGCACATCTTTCAGATACTGGGGCAGGGTGACCGCCTTGGTGTCCATCGAGACGAGCGTCTTCATGCGGTCACCGCGATGGATGTTGAGCAGCTGGCAGGCAGGACCCATGCCATGGGTGGGATAGATGTCGCCGCGATGAGCCTTGTTGTATTTCATGCGCCAGTCGTCATCATATTCGGGCCAATAGGGTTCGAGGCAATGCAGATAACCGCCCTCGACGTGCATCAGTTCGCCGAAGACACCATGTTGCGCCATGTTGAGTGTAGTCATCTCGAAGAAGTCATAGACGCAGTTCTCGAGCATCATGCAATGGAGCTGGGTGCGTTCGGCAGTATTGACGACATCCCAGATCTCCTGCATCGTCAGGGCTGCAGGTACTTCGCAAGCCACGTTCTTGCCGTGTTCCATGGCATAGAGCATCATGGGAGCGTGGTCAATCCAGTCGGTGCAGATGTAGATGAGGTTGATGTCGGGACGTTCGCAGACGGCTTTCCAGGCATTTTCGCTACCAGCGTAGGTGTCGGCTTCGGGCATACCAGCTGCACGCAGGAAACGCTGGCACGAGTCGGCGCGCTCCTGATGCAGGTCGCAGAGTGCCTTGATTTCTACGCCAGGGAGGTTGGTGTAGCGATAGACGGCATCCTCGCCCCGCATACCGAGACCGATGATGCCGACACGAATGGTGTCGATGGGAGGGAGGCGCAGCCCGAGCACATCTTTCTGTCCGTCGGGACGAGCTGGTGTCTCGACAGGAATGATACGACTTTGACTCGAATTGCTGGTGCATCCGGTCAGGATGCTGCTGCTGATCATGATAACAGCGAGCATTACACGAATTAGATTACTTTTCATATTTTTTGTCACGGATTATCGAATTATAGAGTTATTTGTTCTCGTCATGGATTAACGTTTATTATTGTCACGAATTATCGAATTGTATATCTTTATCACGAATTGTCGAATTATCGAATTGAATATAGCTGGAGGTAATGATAATTCTCAAATTCTCAAATTCGTGATAGAAAAAACTAATAATTATTCATGATGGAAACTATCAATGACTTCATCTTGGGCATACAGTCCTCGACGCTCTGGAGCAGTTTCATCTGAGCTCGAGCACGGACGAGGTTGTGCTCAGGATAAGCAATCTTATAATAGGTGTCGCCATTGAGATAATCGCCTAAGAAGCGAACTGTCTGCATATAGGGGAAGAGCGCGGCGGCATAGGGGAGGTGAGCAATCTCAATGTCGGTGAGGAAATGTGCGCTTTCGAGATAACCGCGCGTGAAGGCTTCGAAGATTTCCATATTGAAGCCCACGCGGCTGAGGTCGGGTTCATCTTCTGCAGCGGTGTTGGCAGCAGTGCGCAAGAAGTCGCCATAGTCGGAGAAGATGAAGTTAGGCATCACAGTGTCGAGGTCGATGACGCAAAGCACCCGTCCCTCGTGGTCGAAAAGGATATTGTTCACCTTGGTGTCGCAATGGCAGATGCGTTTGGGCAGGAGACCGGCACGATGCAGGCGTTCGCCTTCGCACATCGGTTCAGCCCTTTGCTCTATGCCATCGATAAGGTCTCTCACTTTGGCTACTCGTCCGGCACGGTCGTTGCGAACGGCTTCGCGGAACTCCTCCAGACGGAACTCCATATTGTGGAAGTTGGGGATGGTTTCGCCTAACTTGACGGGAATGTCTGCCAGCATATTCTGGAATTCTCCGAAGGCAAGGCCTGCAAAGTGCGAATACTTGGCGTTGACCACATCGAAACTCTCCGAATCGGCAATACAGATCATCAGTCGCCAAAAACTTTCGCCGTCGAAATGGTAGTATTTCCCCTCGTGGGTGGGAAGGAAGCGAAGCACACGGCGGTCGAGGTCTTTGACTCCTTGCTGCTCCATTTTCCTGCGGATATGATTGGTGACGGCCAAGATGTTATCCATCAGCATATCCACGTCGCGGAAGATGTGGTGGTTGATACGTTGCAGCACAAAGTCGGGCGTGTTATCGCCCTCGGTGATAACGCGAAACGTGTCGTTGATGTGCCCGTTCCCAAAAGGTTGCACGGCAGCGACTTTCCCTTTGATGTCAAATGCAGAAATTATCTGTTGTTGTCCTTTGTCCATGATGTTATTAAGATTCGAGGCAAAGATAATGCATATTTCTGCTGCAAATATATAAAAATGTCGAATAATAGCCAAACCGATGCGGCTTTTTTTGCCGTTTTTCGTTCAAATATTTGGAATTAGGATAAATAATCGCTATTTTTGCACCCAAAATGCGATAAAAATATGAAATTCATCAGTTGGAATGTAAACGGCCTGCGTGCCGTGGTGGGCAAAAACTTCAAGGAAGTGTTTGAAACCCTCGATGCCGACTTCTTTTGCCTGCAGGAAACCAAGATGCAGGAGGGGCAGCTCGACATCGAGTTCCCGGGCTATCGGTCGTATTGGAATTATGCCGAGAAGAAAGGATACTCTGGCACCGCAATTTTCGCCAAGCATGAGCCCCTTTCGGTCAGCTTCGGAATGGGCAGTTGGACAGACGAGACAGGTGCAGAAACCTCCGATCATGAGGGTCGTGTCATCACGCTCGAATATCCCGACTTCTTTCTCGTCACCGTCTATACGCCCAATTCGCAGGACGGCTTGCGTCGCCTCGACTACCGCATGACGTGGGATGCTGCCTTCCGCAAGTATATGCAGGAACTTGATGCACGGAAGCCCATCATCGTATGTGGCGATATGAACGTGGCACACGAGGAGATTGACATCAAGAATCCCAAGGCCAACCGCATGAACGCAGGTTTCACCGACCAGGAACGTGCGCAGATGACCGAGCATCTCAATGCCGGATTCATCGACACCTTCCGCCATTTCTATCCTACGCTCGAAGGCGCTTATTCGTGGTGGAGCTATCGCTTCAAGGCGCGCGAAAAGAACGCCGGCTGGCGTATCGACTATTTCCTGGTCAGCAATCGCCTTGCCGACCGGCTTGAAGGTGCCTCGATCCACAACGAGATCTTTGGCAGCGATCACTGCCCCGTGGAGGTGGTATTGAAATAATAAAAATATGAAAAATTTATTAACTCTTTTGCTGGCTGTGCTCACAGCGCTGCCAAGCGTGGCCCAGACGTTGCAGGGCGTTGTGTCGTTGAACGATAGTACCCCCTGTGCATACGCCACCGTTTATATTCCTTCCATCAATCGTGGTATTGCAGCCAATGAGATGGGCGAATATACACTCGACGAACTTCCCGCTGGTAAGCTACAGGTGGAATACTCTTGCATGGGTCAGCAAACCGTGCATCGCGAACTCACCCTTGTCAAGGGCGAGACCTTGGTCAACAACGAGGTGTTGAGCGAGAAACTGATGCTGTTGCCTCCATCCATTGTGACTGTTGATGGAGAAAGCCCCGCCCATTACGTGCTGCGTCACGTTTGGGACAAGGCCGACCAGAACCGCAAGCGCATCGACTCGTGGCAGGCCGATGTGAAGTATGAACTCGGACTGAACGATATTGACGTTATCATCAAGGCGCTTCCCAAGAAGTTCTTATTCATCATCAAGATGGCAGCAGGTGTGGCTGGCTATCGCAAAATCGTTAGCCTGGTTCTTGACCATCCAGCCCTCAAAGCCAAGGTTTCGATGGTTCGTACGTACCAGAAGGGCAAGATTAAGGTCTCGGAACAAAAGGTGGTAAGCAACGAGCCGCTTTCCAGTAGCGAACAGAATACGCTGTGCGAAAACAAGCTGCTCATCAAGCCGAACCTCTACGACGAGGTTTATGACCCTGAGGAAATTTGGGGACGCAAGGGAAAGAACCGCGACAATTTCGAACTGGTGGGTTCGTACGAACAAGATGGCAAAACCATCGATGTGCTGGAGTATGTCAACACCGTGACCAATGAAAGAAAGAAAGTCAACGAGGACGGAGATACGATTACCGTCAAAAAGACAAATACTTGGATCACCACTTTGCACGTGGTTGAGGACTTGTGGGGAATACTGAAGGTGGAGAGACGAGGTGAGAGTTCCCATTCTTTGTGCGAATGTCGTGACTTGGGCGGTGGCATCTATATGCCTATCAGTTCAAGCCATCATGCCAGTGTGCCAGTCTTTACCAAGGAGGAGATTCCGAAGGAGATTGAGAGATTGGAGAAGGAAGATCGGTCGGATTGGGGCAAGACCCAAATACAAATGGCCGATGCATACATAGAGCAACTGAGAAAACATCAAGATCGTGACATCTGTTTTGAGCTCAATTTCTCCTACGATATCAAGTATCAGTATTTCAAGGTGAAGTAGTTAATCCCTTAATTACAACAAAAGAACTAATGCGAAATTTGCGTATAGTTATTTTATGAATAGTTACTTAAGATGAAAAAGATTCTGATTTCTTTCCTGCTGGTGGTGCTGACAGTATTGCCGAGTGGGGCACAAACGTTGCAAGGTGTCGTTTCGCTTAACGATAGTACACCTTGCCCATACGCCACTGTCTATATTGCATCCATTAATCGTGGTGTTGCTGCCAACGAAAAGGGCGAATATATGCTCGATGAACTTCCCGCTGGCCCATTGAAGGTGGAGTACTCCTGCATGGGACAGCAGTCCGTGCGTCGCGAACTCACTCTCGTCAAGGGCGAGACACTGGTTCATAACGAGGCACTCAGTGAGAAGCTGATGCTGCTGCCTCCCGCCATCGTCACTCCCGACGGCGAATCGCCGGCCCATTACGTGCTTCGTCACGTTTGGGACAAGGCCAAGGAAAACAGGGCTCGCATCGACTCATGGCAGGCTGTGGTGAAGTATGATGCTGGCATGAACGACATGGATTTGATCTTCAAGATTATTCCGAAGAAGTACATGATTTTGCTCAAGACTGCTATTTCCGTAGCAGGCTTTCGCAAGATCTTTAACCTGGCGCTTGACCATCCTTCCTTGAAGGCAAAGGTGTCGATGGTGCGGACATACGCGAAAGGGAAGGTCACCGATTCGGAGCAGAAGATTACCGAATGCAACGAACAACTCACTGCCGACGAACAGAAGACGCTCTACAGCAACAAGCTCCTCATTGAGCCCGATATCTTCGATGAGGTCTATGATGACTATGAGGATTGGGGTCGTCATGGTTCGGCACGCGACAAGTTCCAGTTGGTGGGCTCCTACGAACAAGATGGCAAGATGATTGACGTACTCGAATACATCTCCACGCGCACCACTGAACGTGAGAAAGTCAATGAACAGGGAGAAAAAGTCAAGGAGACGAAGGTTCGCAGCACTGTCAGCCGCCTGCATGTGGTGGAAGACGAATGGGGCATTCTGAAGGCAGAGAAGAAAGGTGATTATATCCAAAGGAGCACCGAATGTCGCGACTTGGGTGGCGGCATCTATATGCCCATCAGTTCCAGCAGTCGCCTGACGCTTCCAACTATTCCCGCTGACTCCTTGCCGGGGATGATAGACCAGGCAGAAAAGGAATTGAAGGATCCGAAAGATATTAACAAGTCCGAACAAAAGATGCTTGAGCGCTTCCTCAAGCAGTTGAAGGAACACCGGGGGCACGACGTGCGCATGGAGACGTTCTTTGCTTACGACATCAAGTATCGCTACTTCAAGCTGAAGTAAGGACTGATTTGATTAATCAGGGCGGCATTCCGAAACTCGGAGTGCCGCCCTGTTAATATCGTTATTCCGTAATGCCGTTATTCCGAAATCCCGAAATCCCGTTATTACGAAATTCCGCAATCCCGATATTAGATCATCACCATCCACCCGGGTGTCCACCGCCGCCTGGACCTCCACCGCCTGGACCTCCACCACCTGGGCCGCCGCCCTGATTGCCGCCCGTGTAGTTGGAGAGCGTGACGGAGGAGCCGCCGCTCACCAAGGCTCCGGTGTAGGCTGTGCCTCCGAAGATCTCCGTGCCACCCGAAACGGTGACACCACTCTTGAGCGAGGGGGTGGAAGCTGCTGAGACAACCATTGTGGTGCCGCCGCTCGATGGGGTTTGGAAGGCGAAGGTTTCGTTGCCATAGGTTAAGGCATACCATGTACTCTTGTTCCATGAGGAGGCAGAATAGCACGCTTGGCTGAGGCTGGCTCCCGACTCCAATCCGCCAAGGGCGACGATGGTGCCACCTGTGACATAGAGTTTCTTCTGCGCTTCGCTGTTGGCATCGATCGCCAATTCGGGCGATGAGGCACCGATGGCGTAGATGAGGCCTCCCTTGATGTAGCAGTTGCCGTTGGCATCAAGGCCATCGTTGTTGGTGGCGCGGGCATAGACGTAGCCGTCGTTGATGGTGAGGTCGCCACCCGAGTTGATGGCATCATCGTAGGCATTGACGGTGGTGTAGCCGCCGTTGAAGATGATGGTGTTTTTGCTTTCCATGCCCTCAGCTCCTTCGGCGCGACCGCTGACGGTGATGTTGAGCGTGCCGCCGTTGATGACGATGCCACCCACACGCGTACTACCCGACTCGGTGCCCGCCTTGAGACCCTTGGGATAGGTGGTGTCGTCGCTCGACGAGTAGGACGAGCCGGAGGTCGTGATGGTGAGCGCGCCGTCGTTCATGGTGAAGGTAGAGTCGCACTTTAATCCCTTGCCGCCGTTGCCCGTGGCTGTGAGCGTGAGTGTGCCGGCATCGATGGTGACGCTGCCGTCGCTCGAGATGCAGGCTGCACCCTTTGCTTCCTTTTCGGTGCTGTCGTACGAACCTGCTCCGCTGTTGGTGATGGTGATGACGGGGTCGGATTTGTCGTTGTCGATGTGGACATATCCGTCGGCCTTGATGCCTTTGCTCGAAGCCGCCGAAGTCATGATGTCAAGTGTGCCGCCATCCACGTTGAAAAAGCCGCAATACTTGTCATCGGCATTGACCTGTATGCCATCGTCCATCGTGCCCGAGATTTTTACGTTGCCGCCATTGAGCTCGAAGTATTGGTTGACATTTATGCCGTCGCCAGCGGCGTATGCTACAACAAGGCTGCCGGTGAACGACTGCTTCATCTGGATGTACTCATCAGCCCAGAAGGCGTGGCCTGCCATTCCGTAGAGCGTCAGAGCGCCTGTGCCGGAGAATTGCGAATGTCCATTGATGACGAGTGTGCCCTTGCTGCTGTTCTTTGTGCCGTCCTTGAGGGTGTTGGTGCCCTCTACAATGACGTTGATGCGCTTGCCGTTCTGGATGTTGACGGCAGCGCTGTCGGTGCAGGTGAGGGTAAGGCCGTTGAATGCCACGGTAGCATCGGTCGATCCATTGAGATAGAATGAGCCTTTGGTGGCGGTGCCGCTGAGGGTGTAGGTCACTTCGCTGGTGAGGCTGCTGGCTGACGTAATGTTTACGTGGGTGCCCGAACCTTTGAAGGTGAGTGACGAATAGATGTCTGAAGCTACGGTGAGTGCGGCTGCACTGTTGGTCCATTTGATTTCGACAGCATTGGATAGCGAGCTGCTTTCAGTGATGAGCAGGTCGGAGGTGGAGCCGCCTGAACCGCCGCCTTCTTCACTGCCTCCGTCGCTTTCTTCTTCACCCTCATCTTCCCCACCGCTTGTGTCTTGGTTGATGATGTCGCTGAAGTCGGTATCGTCGTTCTCGCAGGCCGTGAAGCCCACCACTGCAAGCGACATTATGATATAAATGAAAGACTTTTTCATTACTGCTTAGAATTTGAAATTGTATGTCAGGCCGATGATGTTCATGTTCGAATCTTCGTCATCATCGTTGCTGCTACGCTCGTTCTGGAGGCGGTAGTAGATGCCTGCACTGTTCTTCTTGTTGATTTTCCAGTCTGCTCCGATGGTGTAGCGCACCTTTTGGACTGACCATGCGTTGTAGAGCTCCACGCTGGCGTAGGGTGTCCAGGTGCAGTATGGAATGTCGTATTCCGCTTGAATGCGGCTACGCAGCACGTTGCTCGCCTTGCCCTTGACGGTGGTGTCCTCCCACTTAGCATTGTCGAAGTCGTAGCGCGTGGTGGTCTTCTCGGGGCGGTAGGTGTATTGCCAGCGTTCGCGCAGTGAGAACGACCAGCGTCCGACACCAGTACTCAAGCCGAAGCCTGCAAAGACACGATGGCGAACGGTCCAGTAGGAGGGACGCCAGTTGTTGTAGTAGTTGAGCGACGAGGGGTCATCGTTGTTATAGGAGATTTTTTCCTTGCGGTTGTCATTCAGGAGAGTGTAGCCTGCTGCCACGCGGAACTTCTTGGTGAACTTGTATGTGCCATCGAGGCCAATGCTCCATCGGTCGGCGGTCTTGAAGTCGTTGCGCGAACGAAATTCACCTTCCAAGCCAAAGGAGAGTTTCTTGTTGATTTTCTTGTCGATGCCGACCGATGTCCAAAGTCCGGCATCCGACTGCGCCATGCTGACCATGGGTAGCAGGGTCAGAATAAATAGAATGTATTTCTTCATCGGAATAATGTGTGTCTTAGATTCTCAAGAAAGATTGTCTTGAGATTAAAAATTTGGCACCTTGCTGAGTTCATCGACCGTGTTTTCCTCGTTGCCGTCTTCTGGCTCATACCAAACCTTCAGAAGAGCCATGTCCTTTAGGAAGTTGACCGTGCCTACATCGACGCGACGTATGGTGACGCCCAAGCGTTTCTCCAGGTCGGCGATAAGTTCGGCGCGACGTGCAGGGACAATGAGGTCGATGCGGTCGTACTTGACGAACTTGCACGCCAGATGCTTCATCTTGCGCGTCAGTTCAGCGAGTGAGATGGCGATGACGAAGATGACATTGATGGCAATCAGACCAACCCAGCCAACGGCATCTCCTGCCAGGGCGTTGACCACCGAAATGGCGATGATGGCAAAGAGGTAGGTCATCTCGCGCACAGGCATCGACTCCGTTCGGTAACGAATGATTGAGAAGATGGCAAAGAGACCCAGTGCAAAGCCCGTCTTGAGTTTCACGGTGCCCAGCAATGCCACAATCATGAACGTCGAAAGCGAAATGATGGCAAAAGTGAAATAGTAGTCGGCGCGACGCGAACGGCGATAATAGAGGAAGTGAATGATGCCGATGACAAACAGCACGTTGATGAGAAGACGCAACAAAAAGTCGGTCATGCCAATTGGCTTGATCAGTTCGGAGCCAATGTCGAGAAGTTCAGAATCCATAGTTGTTTATGAAGGGGTGTTAAAGATGTTAAGTGTTATTGAAGGGTAGTAAAAGGGTAGTAAAAAGGGAGAAAAAGGGACAAATGTTGTTAGGGCTTCTTATTTTAGGGAGTTCTTTTCGAAAGGCGGTAGTATTGTCCCTTTTACTCCCTTTTTTACTCCCCTTTTACTCCCTTTTTACTACTTTCTAATCAAGCAGCAATCCCTCCTGCATCTGGCGAAACCGCTCCACGCGGCGCATCTTTTCGATGAGGTTGTTGTGGCGCAAGGCGGGATTGGTGAATGCGCTACCGATGCAGTATTTGCTGAAGCCTCCAGGGAGGATGCGCATATCGAGGAAGATATCCTGCATCGGCGAATGGGTGAGGCCGTCGCGCTTCAGTTCGATGACCACGCAGTGACCAATGTCGGCGCGTGTGTCTATTTCGTAGTTGTGGAAGCGCAGACCCAGGTCGATGGTAAGGCGTTCGGTCATGCCGTGGTTGATGAGGGTGATACGGTCGAAGAAGTTCTCGACGTGGGGTCGCAGTTGGTCGATGGTGTACCACGACTTCTGCTCTAAGAACTGCCGTGCCTCATCGCTGTGGAAGATGCTCTCGAAGTTGGGCACCTCGATGCGTTTCTTCTTGGTGCGTCCGTGGTTATTCTTGTTCTTCACTTCGAGGAAGGTGGTGCCTGTCTCCTCGTAGGTGCGCACACGGATCTTCTGTCGCACCTTGCGGCCCGTCTGGTGCAGGTTGTACATGCGGTGATCGTCGGTGTCGAGGTAGATGGTATGATAGGCAGCTGTGGGCTTGCCTCCCAGCACCTGAACATAGTACTGTGAGGCGGCGGTTTGGAGCAGAGGCTTCAGCTTGACCAGCGGAATGACGAACTTGGCATCGATGCGGTTCATCAGATTCACGGCGCTCATCTCTTCGAGCGAAATGGGCTGGTATGTCTCCAGTACTTCGTTGATTTGCTTTAAGACAGACGCTTTAGTTTCAACCATTGGGGTGATTTAACGCATTTTATATAGTTTTCGATGTGCAAAGATAGTTATTATTTCGTAAATGGAGGGCTTTTGAACGTGAAATTCTGTTTTTTTTATGAATTTTATGTAAAATGACTGACAAATGTTCATATTTTTACTTTTATTTATTCTTTATTTTGGTAAATTGGCCAGAATATAGTACCTTTGTGCCAAAATTAGAAAAGATAAGTTCAGAAAGCCTCATGATACGCAAATCCTCTACGGACGATATATCTGCCATCCTTGCTCTCATCGACGAGGCGCGTAAGAAGATGGTGGCCGAAGGTAATATCCATCAGTGGGCCGATGGACATCCCTCGCGTCAGCAGATTGAGGATGACGTGGAGCGTGGCGTCAGCTATGTGATGGAGGAGGACGTTGAACCTGTGGCCACCTTCGCCCTCATCGAAGGCCCCGACCCGACGTATGCCGAGATTTATGAAGGCCAATGGCTCAACGACCATCCGTACTACGTGATCCATCGCATAGCTTCGGGCACAAAGGTACATGGCGTGATGAGTCGTGTGCTCGACTATGCGTTTGCACTCACCGACACCGTGCGTATCGACACCCATGCCGACAACAAGACGATGCAGCACCTGCTTCGAAAGTTCGGCTTCACCTATTGCGGCATTATCCATCTGACCAATGGCGACCCGCGTCTGGCTTTCCAGAAAACCATTACAACGAAAGAGAAATGAAACCCAAGGACCGCCTGAGCGAACTCATCGCCGAGGGCGAACATCAGCAACAGGATTTCAAATACGAGATATCCAGCGTGAGCAAGATTGCCCACAGCATCTCCGCTTTTGCCAATACGAAGGGCGGGCGGCTGCTCGTCGGTGTGCGCGACAATGGGACGATAGCGGGCGTGCGCAGCGACGAGGAGATCTACATGATTGATGCTGCTGCCCACACTGGATGTCGGCCCGAAGTCGATTGCACGTGGGAAACGGTGAAAGCCGAAGGTCACACGGTGCTCATCGCCACCATCCCTGCTTCGACCGACCGCCCCGTTATGGCACGTGAAGAGGATGGACGTTGGCGTGCATACGTGCGTGTCGCCGACGAGAACATCGTGGCCACGCCCGTCCATCTTGCCCTTTGGCGCAGCGAACAGCACGATGTCGGTTCGCTGATGCGTTTCACCGAGCAACAGGCCACCGCTCTCGACCTGCTCGCCAAGGAGGGCGAAGCCGGACTTACGCTCAATCAGTTCTGCCGTCGGGTAACACTCTCGCGACAGAGCGCCATCCGTCTGCTTGCCGACCTCGTGCGTTTCGCGTTGGTCAAGATGGTGTATCGCGGCCAGCAGTTCCGTTTCGTGACCATGGGCGAGGAGATATCGGGCATCGTCGTGCGCGGTCATCAGTTGGGACGCCGGCTGGGTTATCCTACCGCAAACATTGCTGCCGAAGGAAATGAAACCGACCTTCCGCGTCGTGGCGTGTATGCCGCCATTGCTACACTTCCCGATGCCCGCCGCTTTCTGGCAATGGTCAACGTTGGCTATCGCCCCACGGTCGAGAATGAGCACCGTCTCACCATCGAGGCCCATCTCATCGGCTTCAGTGGCGACCTCTACGGCCAGCGTCTCAGCCTGCGTTTCATCGACCGTATCCGCGATGAGCGCAAGATGGAGTCACTTGAAGATCTCAAGGCACAACTCGCCCGCGACCTACAGGCCGTCAAGGCTTGTTCGCAGTTACCTGACGCCCAAACCACATACAGCAAACATGATTGAATGACGATCCCCATCCCACAATACCCGTCCCATCGTCCGCATTACAAAGGTCACGACTACTACGAGCGCGGCATTTACCTCATCACCATCGTTATTGCCCATCGAGATCCCCTCTTTGGCTCCCTCAATATGGATCCCGTTCATCCTCGCCCCTTGGCCTGATGACCTCGATGCTATGCCATCTCAATTCGATGGCGCTCTTAACCATGAATCCTCAACCCTTAACCATGAACCCTCGGACTACGACCGTTTTCACAACATGAACCTCCTCGCGGAGCAAATCTGCAAGATGGATGTCGCCCGCACCGAATTGTCGTTCAGAGTGGTTGCTTCGCCCGACTCTTCTCGCTCTATCAGGAGTTGACTACAAAATAAAGGGCGGAAACGCGGATTTCTTGTAGGTGTCCGACGTTTCCGTCCTTTGTTTAATCAGCGATTAAGCGTTACTTCTTGTTGCGTTCACGCCAGAGACGTGACATATCTTCGAGCGACTTGCCCTTGGTCTCGGGAACGAGCTTCCAGACGAAGATGGCAGCAATGATGCAGATGAGTCCGTAGAGGCCGTAGGTGAACCAGTGGCCGAAGTCGTCGCCAGGGGTGATGTGCATATTGAACAACGGCACGAACGTAGAGCTTACGATGAAGTTGAAGATCCACTGGAAGGCCACGGCAATGGCGGTGGCAGCACCACGGATGGTGTTGGGGAAGAGCTCGGAGATATATACCCAGCAGATGGGCCCCCACGAGAACATGAAGCAGGCCGAATAGACCATGATGCTGAGCATGGTAACGATGCTCAACGATTCGTTGCCGAAGGTGACAGCCACACCCAAGGCACCGAGGGCCATACCCAGAGAGCCAGTGATGAGCAGCGGTTTGCGGCCCAGCTTCTCGACGGTGAACACAGCCACGAGTGTGAACGTGATGTTGACGATGCCCATGATGACAGTCTGCATCATTGGATTGTCCATGCCCATGTCGGCGAAGATGCGCGGTGCATAGTAGAGCACGGCATTGATGCCGACAGTCTGCTGGAATACGCTGAGCATCACGCCCACAAAGATGCACATGAAGCCGTAGGCAAACAGGCGCTCCTTCTTTTCGGCCACGGTGTTCTTGATGTTTTCGAGGATGTCAACCGCTTTCGAATAACCATTGATGCGCGAAAGGACGTGCAGTGCCTTCTCGTCCTGTCCAGTCATGGCAAGATAGCGCGGTGTCTCGGGCACAAAGCAGATAAGCAGGGTGAAGAGTCCGGCAGGCACCATTTCGCTGCCAAACATATATCGCCAGCCGGTTTCGATGGTCCACTGTGCTTCGGTAAAGTTGGTGATTACGCCCGACACGGCATCATAGATGGGATTGGCATGTGAGCCCAGAATAACGAGGTTGACGAAATAGACGACGAGCTGACCAAAGATGATGGCGAACTGGTTCCAGCTGACAAGCATACCTCGGATGTTGGCAGGTGCGACTTCGCCGATATACATCGGGCAGATGGCCGATGCCATGCCAACGCCGATGCCGCCGAGCACGCGGTATAGGTTGAAGACTACGAGCAGCGTCATCGTAGGTTCGCCCTTTGCAAGGATGCCCGTCTCTGGACTCATGCTTCCCCAGGCAGAGAGGAAGAAGCAGACACCGGCGAAGATGAGCGAACGCTTGCGCCCGAAGCTTGTGGCAAACAGACCCGAGAGTGCCGAGCCGATGATGCAGCCGATGAGTGCTGACGAAGATGTGAAGCCGTGGATGTAGTCGGTGTAAACAAATCCGTCGGCTCCCTTGAAGAAGGCCTGCAAGCCTTTCTCGGCTCCAGAGATGACAGCGGTGTCGTAACCGAAGAGCAATCCGCCCAGAACGGCTACCAACACGATACCAAACAAGTAGCCTTTGCTACCCTTTTCGTTTTGTTGCATAACAGGTATTATTAAATGAAAGGTAAATAAAAACGTGTGCAAAGATAAGGTATAAAAGTGGTAAATCCAAAATTTATTCGTCTTTTTTGATATTTTTGGAGTCCTTTGAAACAAATCGGCGTGAGGTTCGCAACATAACAAAGATAAATTGCGGCGATTCTTTGAGAAAAACTAACGCCCAAAGACAATAATTTCGTCCCTGATACGTTATATTGTAGAAGAACGATGAGTTCTATATTTCTTTAATTAAAATATGCTATTACATCAAATCGTATGAAAAAAATCTTTATCCTCTTTCTGATGTCGCTCCTTATGCTGACATCCGTTACACTCCAGGCACAGTGCCGTTACTGCAACACTTATGAAGATTTTGTAGCTGGCCGCTGGCAGCCCTTGGACACCGTCTGTTTCGATCAACAAAGCAAGACTCATCAGGTATGGTGGGGTGGAAGTGACTTTATTTTGAAAACAGGAGATAAGACCATCGACAAAATGTTGAAGAAGGAAATTTTCGCCGTGATGCAGGCAGATACCATCTATGTGAACTGCCGTAATCTTCGCTATGAGAAAGCCCGCTTCGGCAACGGTTATTCGAGAGCGATCCGCATGGGACAGAACGACCTGCTTTTTGTCAACCGAAAGATTGGCCGTAAGGAGTCAATGAACGCTGGAGCCATTGCTGGCGTTTTCGGAGTGCTTGGTGGCGCTATTGGCGGTGGAATTGCAGGCGGAATGATTGCCAGTGACATGTTGAAGGATATGGTTTGCTATGTCGTTTCGAGTGGAACAGATAAAAAGGGACATATTATCCTCCAGCTGATGGACGATGAGGAGATGCACGAGATTGTCAAGGATCGTGAAGACCTTCAACAACTGTATTGGAACGAGAAGGACGAGTCGAAGCGAAAAGCTGCCTCTCATGTTCTGCCCATCCTTGAGAAAGCGGGACTTATCAAGCTTCCCAAAGAATAAGAGCAATCGATAGGTGCGGCATTGTGGGATGCTGTGCCTTTTCTAATCGAAAGTTGGGATTGCAACGACATATACGTACTGGCTCCTTATTGGGGAGTAGTATTTGCCGCGACTCCATCTATCCGAAGAGGTAAATAACAATAATGCCGACAGAACCCATCTGCCGGCATTAAATTTGCGATAATTCACGATAATTCGTGTTAAAAACACATCATCCCATCTTAGCCATCGCCTGCTCAAGGTCGGCGATGATGTCATCGACGTTTTCGATGCCGACTGAGAGGCGAACGAGGTCGGGAGCGACGCCTGCTTCGCGAAGCTGTTCTTCGGAGAGCTGGCGATGGGTGTGGCTGGCGGGATGGAGCACGCAGGTGCGGGCATCGGCGACGTGGGTGACGATGGAGATGAAGTCGAGGTTGTCCATGAAGCGGATGGCATCCTCACGCGTTCCCTTCAGGCCGAAGGCAATGACTCCGCACGAGCCGTTGGGCAGGTATTTTTGCGCCAAGGGATAATACTTGTTAGAAGGCAGGCCGCAGTAGTTCACCCAGCTCACACGCGGGTTCTTCTCCAGCCACTCGGCAACCTTCTGGGCATTCGCGCAATGCTGCTTCATGCGCAGTGCCAGCGACTCAAGGCCAAGGTTGAGGATATAAGCGTTGAAGGGCGAGGGGATGCTGCCCAAGTCGCGCATCAGCTGGCTGACGAGCTTGGTGGTGTAGGCCATCTTGCCGAAAGCCTTGGTGTAGGTGAGGCCGTGGTAGCTCTCGTCGGGCGTGGTCAGGCCGTGGAACTTCGTGCCGTAGGCATCCCAGTCGAAGTTGCCCGAATCGACTACAGCACCGCCCACCTGTGCGGCGTGTCCGTCCATGTATTTTGTGGTGGAGTGGGTCACGATGTCGCAGCCCCATTCGAAGGGACGGCAGTTGATGGGCGTGGCGAAGGTGTTATCGACGATGAGGGGCACGCCATGGCGGTGCGCCATCTTGGCAAATCGCTCGATGTCGAACACGTTTCCACCGGGGTTGGAGATAGTTTCGCCGAAGAAGCATTTCGTGTTCGGACGGAAGGCAGCCTCGATACGTTCGTCGTCCCAATCGGGATCGATGAAGGTACATTCTATGCCGAGTTTCTTGAGCGTCACGCCGAAGAGGTTGAACGTGCCGCCGTAGATGGTGTTGGATGTGACGAAGTGGTCGCCAGCTTCGCAGATGTTGAAGATGGCGTAGAAGTTGGCAGCCTGTCCCGAGGAGGTAAGGACGGCACCTACACCGCCTTCGAGGGCGGCAATCTTCTTGGCCACGGCATCGTTGGTGGGGTTGGCAAGGCGGGTGTAGAAGTAGCCGTCGTCCTTCAGGTCGAAGAGACGTGCCATCTGATCGCTGGTTTCATACTTGAATGTGGTGCTCTCGTAAATAGGCAACTGCTGGGGTTCGCCTTTCTGGGGCTTCCATCCGCCGTGAACGCAGATGGTCTCGAGGTTTTTCTTCATATTTCTTTTTGGGTTATTGCTTTTTGCGGGGGATTTCGTTATTCCGGGATTCCGAAATTACGGTATGCCGTTATTCCGATATATCGGAAACTAAAATGCAAAAATAATGTCTTTTTCCGATAATTCCCTCTTTTTGCCAAATAATTGCATTTCCCGATGAAAATTATCGGATTAATTTGTCTAATTGGAAGGCTAAGACGGCAAATACACCATCTCAAATCGAGGTATGACCAGTCTTGGCCGAAAAAGGTCATGCCTCGACGGGAGCATGACCGATTTCGGCCAAGAAAGGGTATTCCTCGGTTGGAAAAAGCACTATGTCGGCCGTCAGAGTGCTTTTTCCGTTTGGAGCATAACCAAAGTTGGCCAAGAAAGGGTATGCTGCGACAGGAGCATGACCAATTTCGGCCAAGAAAGTGTATTCCTCGTTTGGAAAAAGCACTCTGTCGGCCGTCAGAGTGCTTTCTCCGTTTGGAGCATAACCAAAGTTGGCCAAAAAAGGGTATGCCACGATTGAAGAATACCCAATCCTGACCAAGAAAGGGAATTCTTCGACAGGATAAGGCACTCTGACGGCCGACAGAATGCTTTCGCCGACGGGAGCATAACCATTCTTGGCTGAAAATGGTCATTCTTCTGCGGGAGCATACCCAATTCTGGCCAAGAAAGGGTATTCTTCGATGGGATAAAGCATTCTGTCGCGCGACAGCGTGCTTACGAAGGTTGTGAACTGGTTTTTGTTTTATTTTTGCGAATAACTCCCAAAGGATTTGGATAAATCGGAAATAATTCGTATCTTTGCGCTCGAAGTATGCAAGACTAAGATGAGACGAACGGTTCTGCTGATATTGTTTCTGTTGGTTGTGTCGTTCCAACTCCTGCCTGGAGGGGGCGACCTATATGCGCAGCATATCTACCCCGTTGTTGCCAAGCCATTGTCTGCGTTTTCCTCGTTGATGCCTTTCAGCATCAGTGGAGTTTTCTATATCGTTGGAATCCTGGGCCTTCTGCTTTATCCTATTCTCGCCGTTACGAAATGCAGACAGCGGAAGCGCAAGGTTTTGTGGATGGAAATGGAGCTGGTAGTGTGGCTCTACGTGTGGTTCTATGCGGCTTGGGGGCTGAACTATAGCCAATCGGACTTCTATCAGCGCACATCGACACCTCGTCCGAACTATGACGTTGCTGCCTTACAGCGCTTTGCCGACGACTATGTGGAGAGGCTCAATGATGCGTATGTCGAGATAAAGGAAGTTGACGAAGCGCTGGTGCAGCGGGAGGTGGTGAGGCAATATGCCCGAATGGGTGAAAGGTTAGGTATCCATACGCCTTTCACCGAGCAACCGCAGGTGAAGACCATGCTGCTGACACCGCTCGCCTCGAAGGTTGGAGTGACGGGCACGATGGGGCCTTTCTTCGGCGAATTTATTGTTAACGGTGACCTGCTGCCCTGCGAATATGCAGCGACCTACGCGCATGAACTTTCGCACCTCTTAGGCATCACCAGCGAAGGGGAGGCGAACTTCTACGGTTTCCTTGCCTGCACGTCGAGCGACGTTCCGTCGATACGTTTCAGCGGCTATCTTTCCATCCTGCACTATGTGCTTCGTGCGATGGAGGGTGTGGGAGGGGAGGAATACGAAGTGTTTCGAGCCCAGATTCGACCCGAGATAATCCAGCTTGAGCAGGCAAGGTATGAACATTGGTCGGGCCTCTACAGCACGACTCTTGGCAATATTCAGGATAAGATCTTTGACCTCTATCTTCGTTCCAATAGGATTGAGGAGGGGCGGAAGAGCTATTCGGCGGTGATCGGCTTGCTGATCAGTTATGGTGGTGCTGACAAATAGCCCAGATAGTCTTAATGCTGTGAAAGTACTTTCTCGTAGAATTTATAAATGCGTTGTGTGTTTGCTTCTATGGTATAGTTATTCAAAACTACTTCCAATGCTCTTTTTTTTATTTCATCGAAATTCGAGTTGGCAGCCAGATGCATGAGAAAGGGCATCTCGCTATCGCTTGAAAAGCGCAGACCAATCTCTCCACCGCTTTCATCCTTGCCCTTGTCGAATTGTTCTTTGGTACCAGCCGTATCTCGACCGATTACTAAACAATTGCAGAACATTGCCTCGGCGGTGATAAATCCAAATCCTTCGTTGTAGCTGGGAACGATCAAGGCGGTGGCACCTCGCATCAGTTCATAGACATCAGTACGATGTCCCAGCCAATGAACGTAATCAGAGTCATTAGCGGCAGCTATTTTTTTCTGTAGAGAGTCGTAGAATTCGGGATCTCTGTCATAGGGACCGGCGAGAACCAGATGATGTCGGTCGTCAGACCTGTGGAAAGAAAGAAATTGATCGACGAGAGCATCGACGCCCTTGGCTTTGATTATATTGCCTACGAAGAGAAAATAAGGATAGCCGAATGAGGGAGCGTCGCCGACGGCTCGATGACTGTCAATTACTCCGTCGTAAATACATTCATCTACTGGACGAAGATTGAAGTGCTTGAAGATGGATTGTGTGATGGCAATATTGTAGTTATTGCTGCTGAGCAGACGGTCTCGATATGCCCGATTGGATGGAATGACGGTCAGCCCAAAATCCTTATCCATGTATTCTCTGATATGCCAGACATGATGTATGTGCATTCTTCTTGCGATTTTCCACCCCAAGGCACACGCTCCGCTGTTGGTGTGAAGGATGTCAGGATGAAAGACCTTCACCACTTTGAGTAAATACCATCTGCCATATAATTCGCGCAAGGCGATGCCCAACATTCTCTTAAGCCAAAGCAGAGGATTCTTTGTCAGCGGATAAACATAGAAGCCGGCGTATTGGAATCGTGGGACAAAGACCCTAACACCCATTGCATGGAGGCTCGCAACTATGGTTCCCTTGGAGTCGGGGCATACTACTGCAAATTCGATGTCCCTGCCTTGCATCCCTTTTGCAATGTTGATGAGGGCTACAGAAGAGCCTTCATTGTCGGAAGTATGAGCAATGTATAAAACCTTCATCTAATTGTAGTGTTTGGTGCGACAAAGGTACGAATTATTTTTCATTTATCGAGGAAATCACGTCAAATAATCGCAAATTCCTCTTATTTATGTTTCTTTTCGGGGATTCTGGTATATAAATTGCATTTTTTCATTATCTTTGCAACCTCTTTTTTTAACATTATGATCAAGAATGTACTATTTGATTTCGATGGTACCTTGGCCGATACGGCGCGAGGGATTGTAGAAACTTTGCGGGAGTCCTTTGTGCAGTTAGGACTTCCTGTGCCAGCAGAGGAAGAGATGGTGGCAACCATCGGCCGACCACTTTGGAAGGCATTCCAGACGTTGGGAAATATGACGGAAGAAGAGGCGCACCAGGCCGTGGAGGTTTATGCGGGACTGTTCATGAAGTATGAGATCCCGAACATCCGTATGTTCCCAGGCGTGGCAGAGATGCTGGAGCAACTTGCCCAATATGGCACCCGTATGGCCATCGTCACTTCGCGCGACCGTCATTCCCTGGACCTGATTCTTCAGAACAATGGCATCGACCGTTATTTCGAGACGGTGGTGACCGTCGATGACCATCTGACACCCAAGCCTGCTCCCGACATGGTGCTGGCCTTGCTCGAAAGGATGGACATTCGGGCAGACGAGACACTCGTTGTGGGCGACACGACTTTCGACATCGAGATGGGCAATCGCGCGGGCTGCCGCACTTGCGCCGTAACGTGGGGCAATCATTCACGCGAACTTCTCTTGTCGGCTTGTCCCGACTTAGTCATAGATGAACTAGCAGAGATTCTAAGGGATATTAAGGGAATTTAAGGGATATTAAGGGACGAATGTACTGCTATTCCAATTGGTTAAGGCGAATGCATTGACCCCAAATATCCCTAAATATCCCCAAACATCCCTTAATATCCCTTATGACAAAAGAAGTGTAGTTCCCTGAAAAAACTTGACTGGAATTAGACTTTAACCCTACAAAGAGTTTACTACTTCTCGTCTTAACTCTGGTAGGACTTTACTTGTATGAGTTAACCCTGCTTTCCCTTGCCTGCATGCTGGGCGGAAACGGGCTTTCGGTCTTAACCCTGATGGGCCTTGACTGCGTCTGCGAGCTAACCTTGGAAATGTTTTTACCCCGCAAAGATAGAGGCTCCCTCTTACATCAGAACCATAAATATCTTATTTAATGGCAAAGCTTTTGAAATATACCAAGAAATTGACTGCGAGTAAAGCAGACTCATCGCTGATGAGCAAAGAAGAGGTCTTCGCACGTGTAGATAAAGCAAAGGAAGAAATTAAACGAGGTGAGGGTATTCGGTTCTCTGATCCTGAAGCTATGAAGGAATGGCTGAACTCGCTCTGACTTAATCAAGGTAAATATATCTTTACAAATCTTCTAATGAAAGAGTTTGCAAGGTAAGGTTATAACCTCCAAAGTCTGCAGACGGTAGGTTTGACACCTTGCGTTCCAGCTCTGAAAGACTTAGCTTTCGTGGATTACGCTTTATCTCGGCAGCGATGCCTGTGTGGTCAAACTCGTTGAGGGCTATCATATCTATCTCATTCTCTCCCTTTCGATCCCACCAGTTTCCGACCATCGTATAGTGTCCGGATTCCATTGCCGACTGCTGGAAGAACTGTTCGAGCGTCCTGCCAGAAAATTGCTCATAGTGCAGACTCATATTTTGTCGCAACAATGCCAGTTGCCTACGTTCCACTAAAGACTGGTATGGCCATACGAAACGGAACCAGAAGCGCAAGAACTGGTCGGAAATCTCATAGGCGCTTGTCTTGCTGTTAGGTTTTGCAAGAATAGGTTTCAAGCGTGATATAACATTGAAATTCCTCTCTAGATTCTGTAGAAACGTACCCATGTCCTTCTGCATGGCTCCGTCAATGTCAGAACGTCTGTTCAGTCCTGCTGCAATGAGTTGGAGTATAGAGAAGTAGGTGGAGCCCTCGTCACCGAACTCCTGATTCATCAGATCTCGACCCTCAGAAAGGAAATAGGAGTCTTGACGACAGAAGTAGTTGAGCATCTTCTCCTTCGTATAGCATCCGGCATCCATCATAAGTTCCACATATTTGGCAACACCCCCTGTAAGCATGTATAGGCACAGCAAGTCCTCGTTTCTATAGTCGGGCTTATGGTCTCGAAATATCTGTTTGATTACATTTATTGTGAAGGGGAGGAGGGTGAACTTGGAAGTGGGACGACCATATAGCGGTTCATTCTCATCCTCAAAGATACGCTTCATCAAGGAGCGGATGCTACCCATCGTGATAAGGTTGAGATGCGACTCCCGGTGGTAACGATCCCACAAATCTTGTATCTCACTGAAGATGGCGGGATTCACCTTGTACAAATTTTGAAATTCATCGAATACGATTGTAAAGTGCCGATGAAGAGACTCTTTCATCACTACCTCAAAGAAATCGTGGAAGGTGGTCAAGCGGCCATAGACCCTGATGGACAACTGTTCTTCTATTGCCTGTTGGAACTTATTGCAAAGCACTGCCTCACTGTCCTTCGACACAAAGAGATAGGCATATTGACGCCCCTCGAAGGCTTTCATTACGAGAGATGTCTTGCCGACGCGTCTTCGTCCCATTAGCACTGTGAATGTAGCACTTTTCTCTGACTGCTGCTCATTGTTGAGCAAGATGCCAATTTCCGATTCTCGATCATAGAATCTCATAAATGTAAACCGTTATTTATATAAATGAGTATTTATTTTTTTGATGTGCAAATGTACTGTTTTTCTACGAAACAACCAAACTTTTTTGAAGAAAAAGAATAAAAACGCTGAATAAACATCTTTTTCTTCGAAAATATTTGCTTTATTGTATAATAATGTGTATAATTGCACCGCTAAACTATCAGCAGCCGCGAACTATCACGGCTGAAATATCATATCCGTCCTCAGCAGGTGGTGAGCTGGGAAACCGTCACTTTTTATAATAGGAAATTGCCAAATATCTGATTTTTTAGATATTTGGCAATTCAAATAAAAGTAAAAAGGTACCCGAAGTGGGGGTACAATTATATAATTGTAGTGCGTTGGTATTCAAGCATATAGCTATGCGATTAAATGGCTGTTTGTAAAAATTGTCCAACCAAATGTCCAACATACCAAAAAAAAGATGCCATTTTCGCAAATGACACCTTCAAGTGGCAAATAGTTGCCGTAACAATTTATTTTATGTCGGGTGCAAAGATAATTATTATTCCTAACACTGCAAAACATACTGCAAGAAAAGTGCTTTGAGTTGCAGGATTTATTAAATTTTGGCAAATCTATTTGTCGTTTGTCGCTGGATATGTGCTTCTGCTTCGGTTACCTTTTCAGGCTCACGCTCACTTCGCCTTGTATAGGTTCTCCTGGGCATCTGAAATCTGCCCGTTATCCTCTTTTTGCTTCGGTGTTTCGGATTCCTTCGGTCGGTTCTGCTCCACCCACTCCCGAAGTAGTTGCTCCATCGGTGGCAGACCCTCCTCCTGGTTCATTCGGTTCCACTGCTCCAGTGTCTCCTTCGCCAGCGGATCCCCTTTCTTTGCTCTCTGTATTGTTCCCTGTACTACCAGGGCAAGATGTAGGCTGTCGATTTCCATCTTCTTGAATTGTTAATGTCTTGAATGCTTTGTTTATGATAACGGCGAATGGTTGCCGCCTGTTCTGATGTGGCAAAGATGGGAAAATAAACGATGATTGCCAAAATGCAGACACGAAAAATGATATGTGACGTTGTACTACGCGCTGAATCATCAATCTTTGCAATGTGTGGGTGTCGGTGATTGTCTCCAGCTTGACAATGTGGTGGGGTGCGCTCCTGATGGGTTGCCCGGTATGCGTGGCAGCTTCGCTCGGATCAATGGGAAATTGCAAGATGGTACGGGGCGGCTGCTGCTCTGGCCATGTATCTATGAGCCAAAAAAAGAGGGGCGCTGCTGCGTCCCTCTGATGGTCGGAGTGCTGATGCTATTTTATACGCTCGATTTCGACCATGCTCTTGAATCTGTTATTTGAGATGTATCGTTCCAGCTCGTGCCTGTCGATGTATACGGCGTTTGCGCTTGGCATGTAATAGGGAATTTCCTTGCTCCTTATCAGATTGTCAATATAGTTTACTGACCTGTCAATATAGGCAGCAGCCTCCTTCTTTGACAAATACCTTTTCGTCGCTGCGGCGCGAATCTCATCGACCTTTTTGATGAGTTCGTCAATCTTAGCTAACAGCTCATTGTTGCGGCTCTCTTCAATACATTCGGGTGTAGTTGTTAATTGTGACATAATGATAAATTGTTATAGGTTGTTTTGGCGATATTGCCGCTGCAAATGTATGGCATTTTGTGATACCCTCCAAATTTTTCGGCAATTATTTTTTGCTCGTTAAGACTATTTAACATATTGTTTTTAAGACGTTTATAATGTTTTTATTTTGTTGGTAGTACGTTTATATTTTGTTGCCATTTTGTTTTGATGGCTTTTCGTAATGTGCAAAAATATATGTGCCTGCAATAGGTTACAAAGCAAAATGGAAAGGGGGTGCAAATTTGGATCCAAAGGAAGGGAGAAAGGGCGGCGCGCTCCTAATGGTGTCTGGTGTCGGTCGCTTGATGGTGCCTGGTGTCGGTGGTTTGTCGGTGGTCGGTGTGCTTGATGGTGCCGAACCCTGTATGCCTGGTGTGCCAGACGGATGAAGAACCGAAGGGAGGGGGTGGTGCATCCCAATATGGAACACGCGCGGGGGTGGGTAGGTACTACATACCAATCATCCACACACAGCTTATCTCTGCAAAGGACCAGGGAGGTAGGGGGAGGGGTGGTGTCCTTGTTCGTGGGGAAAATGACCCCGTCTAAGGTACCCGACATTCTCTAAAAAATCGGTGTTTATAATATTCGCGCGTGACTGCATTTCGCCGCATAGATGGGTGACTTATCACTCGACAAGCGAACGTTGATTCTTGGGGCAAATGTGGGCAAATACGGGCATCCGCACGGCTTCTTCGCGCTCAAACATACGACATCGGTACGACTTCGATGCGATTTCGATGGTTGGCAATGTCTTTTGTCATGTCGGAGGTGCTTTTGACGGCTTCGCGCATTGCACAGGGTGGCACTTGGGGTGGTGGATGGGGGGTAGAGGTGGGGGTGTGGCATAGGCCATCCACGGACACAATTTTTGTAATTATTTGCACATCGACATAATCGAGTGGGGTGCTTTCATCGCGAAACCGCCCCACTCTCTTCGGACATATTTATGAGTGCAAAAAGATTCAATCTTCGCCGTGTTCCTCCGAACCAGCCGAACCTGCGTCTATCCGTTCGCGAACCTTACGCCAAGCTCGGTATCTTCTGAGCCAACGTCGAAAGTCAGCCTTAAGTTGCAGGATATCTTCGCTATCTCCTGGTGCATCCTTGAGTTTCGAAGGGTATGCCTGTAATAGGCGCATGAAGTCGTAGTACGGGTCGCAAGTCAGACTGCCGATAACTTTCTCGATCTCGCGATAATACTCGCCGTAAAAGTCGCAAATCATCTCGTTCACTTCGCTTATCGTACTCTTGTGGATTGACTTGCTGCTGCTTCTTTTTTTCATTGCTTCTCGTTTTATTCGTTTTATTCCTTAAGTGGGTCATCGTCATCCCAAAAGGTACTTTCATGATGGGTATCGTTGGTATTGTAATTGCTCATGCTCTGGAGCATATTAACAACATTTTTCGATGCCTCGCTATCTGGATGTGTTGATAGATAGGAAACGATCAAATATTCTGCATCAGGAGATCGGTAATCTAAATTATTAATATCACCAGCAAATTCATCGAACCAATTTTTAGGTCTCGGAGTTTTTTCAAAACCGCGCCCGAAGTGTCTGTATTTCCAGTTTGTGGCTTCTTCGTGTTCTTTCCACTTCTTAAATTCTTCCTTTCGCTGTTTTTCGGCCTCGTTGTACAGCATGGAAATAACGACATTCTTCGTCGCATCGTTCCAAACGGATTTTGCAATGTGGAGGCCGTTTGGATAAGATGGATGAGGCAATACAATCTCGTCTTTGCTGCTGTGTTCTCTTTCATAACGGGCTTGCTCCGCAGCGAACTTCATAGCTTCAATTTCAATATTTTGCCTACGTTCCTTACGTTGGTCGGCAAGCTTTGCATATTCTATGGCTCTTCGTTCTTTTTCCTTTGTTTTGTCAAAGTTCAATCTGTCGGAGTCGCGCTGCTTCTGGTAGTCGAGTTGTTCTCGACGGTATGCATCATCGCGTTCATCCTTCTCGCGCCTCCACCTATCATCGGCCTCGTCCTTCTTCACCTTGTAGGCATGGTTCCATGCCCTCTCGTCTGCATCGCGCTTCATCTTCTCGCGCTGCGCGTCAAGCTGCTGTTGCTTCTGCACCGCTGCCAGTCGGCTCCTGTCCTCCTCGCGGCGCTTCGCCGCCTGTGTCATGATGCCATTGGCGGCTGCTTGTGCAATGTCGGGACTTTTCACCGCCCGTCCATATCTGCTGCTTGAGGTCACGACCATATTTCCCAATGCCCCAAGCGTGCCGAGCCAATTGGATATCTGTTGGTTTTTGTACTCCCTGCGCTCCCTTGCCTGTCTTTCCTCAAGCGTCTCGCTCGGCCCGTACATCTGCTCGAAGTAGGCATAAGGGTCGGTCATTGGATTGGCGGTCACTCCTGGTCTTGCCGGCATCGGCTTCGGTATCTGCTGCACTGGAGCCTTCGGCTGCGTCTGTGCATCCGTCTGTGCGGTTGTCTGTGCGGTTGTCGGTGTTGCAGCCAAACTTGGCTGCACTGGTTCCGTAGGCTGCACATCCGGCACCTGCGGCATCGTGGTGCTGATGTCGGGCGCTGGTGCCTGTACTGGAGCAGCCTCATAGTGTTGTGTCACAGGTGGCGTTTCGTCCTCCTGTATCATCGGTTGCGGTGCTGGTTGCTTTGGGGTGCTTCTGACTGCATAGTTGATGGCTCCACCGAAGCGCCCTACCCTCATGCCGTTCACGGCATTTGTTGTGCTCAGTTCGTCTTCCATGTTTCTTCCTCGTTATTAAAATTTATATCTCTGGTTATCTGTTGTGTAGTTCCCGATTGTCGGTATCTGCGACAATGGCTTCTCATAGAAATGGGTGGCCTGCGCATCGAAGCCGCACAGGAAGGCTCCCGTGCCGATGCTGCGTCCCTTGCCTATCGTTACCATTGCATGGCCTTTCGGGTCGTAGGTACTGAATGGCTCTGGGAATGTCCGCGAAGATGAATAAGGCACGACAGCTTCGGGTCGGTAGAGTAGAATGGTGATGTCGGAAGCCTCGTTGATCTGTCCCGAATCTCTCAACCGATTCAAATTAGGCACGGGCGAATCTCGGTCTCGTGAAAGCTGGCTCAACGCCATCACCCAAATGTTGAGTTCACGCGCAAGGTTCTTCAACCGCTGCGCCACCTCTCCCATGTACTGCTCACGGCTCATTCCTCTTGGTGGAGATAGGCGCTGCATAAAGTCCACGACTGCGCCCGAAATACCGCGCTTTATTGTCATGCTTCGGATGCTCTGAATGATTGTGTTGATATCAGACAGCGGCCTATCATCGAGAAGTATTGCTCCTCCTTCGCCACCGTGCTCCGCAAGGTTGGCTGCATAATGGTAAGCCGTTCCGAAATCGTGATCGTTCAGCTGGGCTGTCAAGATGCTTGATGATGGCACGTTGGTCTGCATTGCGAGAAGCCTGGCACAAAGTTGCTGGCAGGACATTTCGAGGCTGAAATATGCCACCTTATGGCCTTGTAGCCTTGCGTTGAGGGCAACGGATAGGGCGAACGACGTTTTGCCCTGGCTGCTTTCAGCCGCAATTATTATTAAGTCGGTTGGCCTAAGTCCTCCACGAACATCAATCCAATCAAAACCGCTTGGAGTGCCTTCGTGCCGCGTTTCTGGCTGTCGGTTATCTTCCATTATCTTGCACAATTCCCCATAGACGTTTGCATCAGAGACAATATGCTCACGCCCGATGCTCTGAATGTCACTCAGCTCGTTTCTTACTTGCTCTATAATGCCAGCAGTATCGACGGAGTAGTCGAGTGCGCGGTTTGCCGCATCTTGCAGGTGCGTCCACAAGTCGCGACGGACGCGTATCTCGTTAAGCACACAGACCAAATATCCGGCATCGTGGCCCCCATCGTCTGCGACGGCAGTTTCGGCAATGAAGGCATCATCCAGTTCGAGAGACATGGTTCGCGCTTTCCGTGACACGGACAGGATAGAGGGTTCTACGCCATCGTCGAGCAAGCTCTTTATGCAGCGGAAAAGGGCGCGGTTCCTTGTGTCCGTAAAGTCAGCCTCGGATAGCGATTCACGTACTGACATAATGATATTCGGATATGAAATGAACATACCGAGAAGTGCCCTTTCTGCATCGGGCGCACTGGGTAGTTGCACGGCCATCCTTGGTACGGATGGCATTTGGTTCTTATCCTGCGGTTTCATGTCGATCAGTTTTTAGAGAAGCGTGTGTCGTGATTTGCCCAGCGTGCGAGCCGCATACCCACCTCGAATGTCCTTTCAAGCTCGAACTTCATTTTTGTCTGACTTTTGTTCGATTCAGACCAATATGAGAAAAATCCCTGCAAAAGGTCTTTATCATATTGCTCTCGATATGGCAAAAGCGATTCGTAAAAATCCCTCTTTCTCTTTTCGAGTGCGGCTGCGGACGCAGCTTTTTTCTTTGATACTATTTCTTTTTTATTATTCTCATTGAGAATATCAGTATCAGTATCAGTATCAGTATCAGTAGGCTTGTTTTGATTGTTTTTGCTTGTTTTGTTATCAAAACAAGCATTTGCTTGAATTGCTTGATTTTGGTTGTTTTTACTTGCGTTTTGATTCCCCTTTGGAGCGCCACCTTTTCTCCCCGCCTCTGCCCTTCTCTCGCAGATTCTCTGATACTTCGCCACGTCCTCGTCAATCAGTCCATAGACGAATGTGAGGACAAGTTCGAGTTCTGGAGGTGTGTCAATCTTCGTCCCATCAAATGCGTACTGGAGCGCTGCTTCGTAGAATATGCAGCGCACTTTCATGTCGGCGATGGTCTTTGCAACCTGCATCCAATTCGAGTGGAACACGCAGGTACGGCGTGCCTCCTGGTTTTTTGATTTTGCACTCATTCTTCTTGTTATTTTGCATTATTCATAATGTATCGTGCATATTTCTGCTGAAAGCGTTTCAACGGCTCTCGGTTGCCCGTCGCCTGCTCGATGCTGCAAGCCGAAAGGTACTCGGCGCGTAGAACAGGGTCGGCGATTTGCAGTGACGCTTCGAGCTGCGCCTTGTGTATCTGATTGCTCATTGCTTCATCTTCTTCAAAAATCGTTTGCACGGCCTCGTCATGTCGTAGGTCTCGCAGCGCAGATAGTCGATGACATTTTCCTCATTGATTGGCTCACCGCGTCTTTGCAGGGCGCGGATGCCATAGACGAGGAACCGAAGCGGCTGCATTTCGTCACCATCGGGTAGGCCATTCCAAAAGCGCTTCATTACGGCAGAAACATTCTTTTCCGATGGATTCGATAGACAACGGCTAATCGCCTTGCAGATGATGGTTGAATCGGTATTGCTCATTACACTTGATGGTTAAGAAGCGCCATTATTTCGGACTTGCGATAGCGATGTAGGCCAGCAACCTTGACGGGGGTTATTAAGCCAGCTCGCTTCCATCGCCATACGGTGCTTGTGGAAATGCGCAAAATGGATTTTACTTGGACTGGTGTGAGGAATTCATCGCCTTGCTGCTCGATTGGTTGTTCATTCTTCGTCTTGGCATCGATCAGACGTTCGACGAGTTCGCAGAGGTCGCCAGCGGTGACCATGACGATTGTTTGGGGGTTGCTTTCGATTGTTGAAAGAACATTATTTGCCATAATATTTTTGGTCGGCTCGGCGATTCCGACAACGGCTTATGCCGCCTTGCTTCGCTGCCTGTCTCCTTTGAAATGATGTCGGGGCATTTCAAATTTGATGGTGCAAAGGTATTGTCTTTTGTTTTCATCTGCAATCAAAACTTATAAAACTTATCCCAAAACTTATAAAACTTATAAAACTTATAAAACGAAAAAAAGTGCCAAAGGGTTTATGGCCTTTGACACATTTGATATTCGAGAAACATCTTTTCTATGGCATTTCGTTTTTTCTCCTTTTCGAGCAAGTTTCTTATTTGCGTGTTCCAATTCTTATTCATGTTATCAGTCCATCCTAACAATTTCGATAGAGGCTTAAAAATTTTGTTTAGGATTTCATTCTCGTCCCGTATAAATGAGCGATACCTCCAAACGATTTCGACTGCTTTCTTTCCTGACTTGCCTCCGATTTCAGCAAGCATTTCATTCGCCTTGCCGCCTTGCCCAGCAAGGAAGAAAGTGACGAGATCTGCCATTGCAGGAGTGCCGGTTGGTTGTTCTTCGTTATCTCCGTTTTGCTCTGCCTCTACGGGCTGATGCTCTGCCTCTACGGATTCTTGCAAGAGTGCAGGAGGGTCGGTTGGTTTCGTTCTCTCCTTGACAAGCGTGATGTATTGTTCCGCTATTGATGTAACGCTTTCAAGTAGCTCGGGATGTCTGGGAAGGTGCTTCGCCCATTGCTTTCGTGTTTCTTCCAGGTAACTCTGCTCCATGCTGATATGCTTTGCACCCAACTTGGCAAGCTGCTCGGTTGTGAGGTTGCGCCCCTTGACAACGTGTGCGGAGTAGTACGGCTCGAAAATGGTGGTATTTTCGTCACCGCCAAATGTTATCCACTCTTCCAGTTCAACATCAAAGCAAATGTGCTTGAGGATGGTTGCGGCCATGCCAAAAGCGACTTTGGGCGCTTGCTCGTCCTTGACATCATCGTCTGCGACAAGGTAGCGCTGGCGAAACCTATCAACGATTGCGCTGCTTCCAAGAACAGCAGTTATACCAACCAACGGCGAAAGTGATTCTCCTTCCCTAAACTCACGACAAAGGCGAGTGTACGGAATTGGGGGGACGTTCCCGATAAATGCAAGTTGCAGCCGTTCCTTGTCAAATGTGAGGTGCGGCAATAATTCAAATCGTTCCATCTTGGCTTATTGGATTTTGTCGATGATACCTCGGAGCATAGAAATGTCGCGACGGACATAGCGCGAAAACGCCTTGCTGCCCTCGACGTGGCCGCTCATTAGGCCGACGATTGTCGGGTCTTGCGTCTGCGCGTAGGCTGCGCCGACGAAGGTGCGACGGGCCATGTGGCTGCTTGCAATGTCGGCTATGCTGATGCTCTCCTTTTCGCCCGTTCGTGGGTTGATGCGCTCAACCTGTCGGGTTACTCCAGCCATTCGGAAAATGGTTTTGAGGGCAATATTTAGATTTTGCTGCGCGATACACGGTATAAGGTGATTTCCGCGCTCTTGGCTATCCTTGTATTTGTCGATGATGGCTTTGGCTTCGGAGCAAAGGGGGACGGTTGCGGTTGCGTGCGTTTCGGCTTTTGTCTTGTTCGGCACATAGGTCAGGACATCATCTTTTATGTTGGCATCGGTGAGTGTTTCAAGGTCGCTGATGCGGCATCCGGTCAGGCATTGCAGGATGAACTCGTCACGGGCGATTTGCATAGTTCGGCTTGCATTGCTCAAATCAAGTGCTGCAATCTGCTTTCGTTCCTCGATGCTGATATATATCGGCTGCGAATATAACTCTTTGCCAATCGAAACGCGCTCAAATGGCTTGCTGCTCATGTAGCCGACTTCGTACAACCAATTGCATAGGCTTTTGAACTTCTGCATTTGGCCTACGATTGTGTTTGTTCCGCGTTCCTCGATGGCGCGTGTCCTTGGCTTGGCATTGTCGGGTAGAGGGGTCTTGCGCTGCGTGCTGCGGATTGCTATGGGGTATTTTGCAAGAATCTTGGCAAATGTCTTTGGGTGCTTCTTCTGCAACTTGGCTTCGTCGCGCAAATAGACGCGGAAATCTTCGGCAATCTCGGCTGACATGGTTTCGGGGTCAAGTCGGAAGTCTTTGTCTTTCGTCAGTTGATACCAATATTCGTATCGCTGCAATTGCCCCATCAGAACGCGATAATTCTTGCTGCGGACTGCGCTCAACTGCTTTCGCTCGCACATGATCTGGATATAGTCATAAAGCCGTTTGATGTTCATAGCTGCTTCGGCTGCTGCTTTCTCCTGTTCCTGCTTTGCTGCTCGCTCGATGGCATCCTGGCGCATTGACTGGGCGCGCCGGATATTGGCAAGTGTGTAAAGGCTCTGAGAAGCATCGGCCACGAATCGGCTGCTTGGATCGTGTAGGAAAGGAGCAAGCGAAAAGCAATCCTCGCACCATTCCCTTGTCAGTTCCGCGTCTGCTTCTTGCGCTGCGTTGCAGATGGCAATGAGGTCACGGGAATAGGCTTCGATGGCTGCTTTCTGCTGCTGCGCTTCCATCACCTTGCTTGCATTGATCTTGCGCTTCGGTGGGACATTGACCGACTGCGCTTCATCGTTCCAGAACTCTGCTGAGACGAACACGTTGGAGCGTAGGCGAAAGCGGACACCACGGCCAGCGGACACACGGATAAGTATCTCGCGCTTGCCATCCTGCCTTGCCTTGCTTGATAAATTTTTTTCGATGCTGGACATAAAAATAATTTTTTTGTTACGGGTGTTCCGTCCGTTAATGGATAAAATTTGGCTGCAATCCTCGATTGCTGGTGCAAAGTTAGGAAAAATGTTGGACACTTCCAAATTTTTGTCCAACAAATTGTCCAACCAAATGAATATATTTGCAAATGGTTGAAAACTCGCGAAATATATAAAGTGCTGAAAATGAGAATAAAAAAAGGTTGCATAACTTGTTAAAGATATGCAACCAAGTACCCGAAGTGGGACTCGAACCCACACAGCCGTACGGCCACTAGTCCCTGAAACTAGCGCGTCTACCGATTCCGCCATCCGGGCAAGTCTCGAAGACTGCGAAACTGTGGTTTGTTTCAGTTTTGCGGGTGCAAAGTTAGTGATTTTTCAGTGAATCTCCAAATTTTATGGGGATTTTTTTTGTATTTTGTGCGATTTTCTTTATCTTTGCCCCCGAAATGAAGAATAATTGATAATTTGACCACTCAAAAATGAAAAGAAAGTTCTGGACCGACTTCTTCTGGCTGTTGGTGTTTGCCTTTGTCGGCACAATCATCATGGTGCTGGCCATTATACCCATTTCAGCTTTGACTCACGGCACATTGATGCTGCATCTTATCCAATGGGGACAGACCTTGCTGATCATGCTGCTGCCAGCCATCCTGTGGACGATACTCTATAAGAAAGAAACGATCCGTGAGGTCATGCATACACGGAAGACTTCGTGGAAGGTAGTTGCCCTGATTGTCCTGCTGATGATTGTCAGCCTGCCTGCGCTCGATGCGTTGGCTACGGCTTGCGAATCGTTGCCGCTGCCCGAACCTTTGGCTACATGGGCCAAGAACAATGCCGAAGCGCAGCAGCAGGCGATTGATACCATGTTGGGGCTGTCGGGTGTTGGTGGCTGGATTGAACTCATCATGTTGATGTGCATCGGTACGGCGCTCGGCGAGGAATGGATGTTCCGAGGAGCTTTGTTGCGTTGCTTCAAGGGATATAACAAGCATTGGGCGGCTGTCCTGGTCGGTTTGCTCTTCTCGCTGATTCATCTCGAAGCCTATGGGTTTATCCCTCGTTGGCTGTTGGGTACAGGTTTCGTCTATCTGGTCTATTGGACGGGTTCCATCTGGCCCGGTGTCATTGCCCATGCCATCAACAACCTTTGGGCACTGATTGAAATGAAAGAAGCCCCGAAGATGCTGGAGCATTTCGGGGCAGTAACGGTTGGTGTGAGTGTCGTGCTGATGGTGATAGTCCTATGGCTCATCTACCGTGAAAGTCAGCAGGGTGCCACGGGCACCATTGGCATCAGTTCCGATGACCATGTAGATGCCGACAGGGAAAGTTGAAGCATCGATTGTGCAGAGTCCACCCACGGCCGTATCCTTTATTAAGGTGCGGCCTTGACTATTTTCAACCATCACTTCTGTTTCGTCCTTCAGTCCGAAGACATTGATCACTGAGTTGCTGCCATAAGTGACGGACGAGGGATAGCAGTAGGCCGTGGTGGAGAGCTCGTCGGAAGCATCGTACTCGTCATCGTCGTAATGATAACGGAGTATCTGCCCTGCGGTGACGATCCATAGGTCGGAGCGTTTGTCATCGAACGCCAGCGAGAGAATCTCGTCGGTCTTGAGGATGCTGTTCATCGTTGTGATTTGTGCAATCTGCCTGCGACCATCGCCTGAGAAGAGATATAGACCATTCCCTTCGGTTCCTATCCACACGCGATTCTGGTTGTCGATGGCAAAGCTGTTGGGAACGACATTCTCGATGATGGTTCGCACAACACCTGGATTGCTGAAGACGGTCGATGGATTGTCAACGATGTAAAGTCCTGAAGTGTTGAGCAGCCAGATAGCTCCATTGGGTCCTTCATAGACACCTCGCCCGTAATAGGGTGTGAAGGTGATGCCCGAAGAGGGCGTGAGCGCCTTGAAGTAGGTAAAGCGGTCGTCGGCTGTGGAATTGAGGCCGCTGCCGTAGTCATAGACGAAGATGTTGGTGGCTTCGTACTTGAGGTGCTGGTAGCCCCATATCTGATGCCGTCCCCCTCGCCAAGTGTGGCAAAGGTGAGTGAACCCATAGCTCATTTCAAGACCGGGGAGCTGGAAGTTATACCATGTGCTGTCCTTGACGCGCAATACACAAAGCTCGCGATCGACGCCCTCGTTGAAGCACCAGAGATTGCTGTCGGGGGCGAAAGCCATGCCGGCGACACGGGTGACGTTGGGCGCACACCATTGCAGTTTATGATTGGTGGTTCCATGATTGTAGGTGCGGAGGTATTTGCCGTGGTCGATGCCGATGATGCCGTCCTCGAGCGTGGAGAACCAGTAGCGGGAAGGATAGAACGGGTCGGCCACCATGTCGGCAGCACCTGCGAAGCGATTGTTATCGACGTAAGGGGTAACGATGGAGGCCGTGTAGTTGTTCCAGGTTTCGCTCTCAGGGTTCATCGTGGTGAGAAAGGCAGACGTTCGCATCATGGTGCCGTAGTTGGTGATGAGCGGTAGGATGCAGGTCATGCCTACCTCTCCCTGGCTGTAGGTGATGCGATTGATGTCGGCGCTCTGCTGATGATTCTTGATGGTGAGGCCTTCGCGATAGAGGACGTTGACCTTGACAGTATAAGGATTGGGGTAGGACAACGTGTCGGCAAAGATGCCGAGTGAAGGATGCAGAAAGGCAAAGGAATCGCCCCCCTTGGAGAGCGAGCAGAGACCAGTGCTGCCGGAAAGATGTCCACGTGCCGCACACGTATAGCGCTGGTTCGGTTTGGGCGCATTGCCGTAGGTGGGACAATGGCCGTAATTGATGTCGTAGAGTATGAGGCTGTCGGTAGAAACCGTCATGATGAAGCGGTCGGCTCGGCAAAGTCCCTGAATGGTATTGGAAGGAGTGCATCGCTGCGAGACGTGGGACGTAGGGACGAGACGGCGCAGACAGAGGTCGTGCGCAAGCTGCCAGCACTGGGGCTCGTTACCACCCGAGAGGACGATGACGTCATCGATGGCATGATTGCTTGCCTTTTTCCAGGCATTAGGAGCAAAGGGATTGCCGCTGCAAGGACAATAGAAGGTAGCTTGGTCGGTGCTGTAATACCAATCCCCATTGTATTGCCAGGCACATTTGACCGACAAGCCAAGATTAAATGTCTGCTGAATAATCTCCTGCATAAGGTCCACAACGAGGAATCCGAATGCCGTAGAGACAAAAAGAAGGCCTTCCTGCTGACGAATACCATTGATGGTTTTGTCGTTCCCTTGCATGGGAGCATTGTAGAAATCGGGGATGGTCCAGACGGAGCCGTCAGGATGGAAGATGTCGATGAGACCATCGGCATAGACCACGGCGAGGCGATTGACTTCCTCACTGAAGCAGATATCCACAATCTTGGTGCTTGAGAGACCGTCTTCGCGTGTCAGCTCCTTTTCGACAGCCCATCCTGAGACGCTGGCGCGCACGAGGCTGTTGCCTTTGAGGATGTAGAGATTGTCCCCCATGCGGCAGGCGCGGTTGTAGCTCTCCGTATAGGTAAATGCCTGCCATTCGCCCGCTGTGGCAGCAAATGGAAGGAGGATGATGAGTAGCGCTAAAAGGGGGAGGGGACGCATGTAGTTTTTTCTTATAGGGGATAGGAGCTATAGAAGTTATAGGAGCTATAGTTACTATATGAGCTATAGTTGCTATAGATGCTATATATTATTTATAAATGTTCGTTAGAGGCTGCGATAAACCTCGCTGACTTGCTGGGCGATGACATTCCAGTCGTATTTCTCCATGTCGTAGGCACATTTATCATACGGCATATCGACGGTTTCCTGTAGTTTGGCAGTGAGCTCGAGTACGTCGTTGCAATGGAAGTAATTGTCGCGGGGCAGTCCCACTTCGAGATTTGCAGGGATGTCGCTTACGAGGATTGGTGCGCCGTAGGACATGGCTTCGAGCAGCGCGATGGGCAATCCTTCGTGCGAAGAAGGCAGCACATAGCAGCGGCAATGGTTCAACAGCGCGTGCAGTCGGCGTCCCTTGATGAAGCCTGTCAGGATGACACCATTTTCCTTGGCCATCTTTCTCAGCTTGATGGAATAGGAGTCCTCAAAGTCGGAGTCGCCGGCGATGACGAGCTTGTAGCCGTGGGAATCGATCTTCGAGAAAGCCTGGATAAGCTGGTGAAGGTTCTTCTCGGGGGCAAATCGGCACATGCCCAGGATGTATTTGCCATGCTCGATGCCGAGATGCCTGAAGTAGCCGGGCTCGTTGATGTCCTCTGGGGTTGCCACACCATTGTAGATGAGGTGCATCTTACGGGTAATGCTGTATTTGCGGTTCACCATGTCGCGGATGCCCTGGCTGATGACGATGACGCGGTTGGCAAAGATGCAGCCCATGGCTTCGCCCAGTCGAAGCATCATTTTGGCTACCCATCCCCACTTGACGCGGTCGTAGTCTTGTCCATGGTGGGTGAAGACCACCTTCATCCCCAACATACGAGCCATCGGGACAAGCAGCGCTGGACCACAGGCATGGATATGTATAATCTGTGCATTGAGCTTTTTGGCACGAATAACCGACTTGAACGTGTGGATGATGGCCTCGAACGACTTCTTGCGTGGGGCGTCGATATCGATGAGCTTGACGCCCCGCCAATGCGAGAGGTGGTCGTGGCAATAGCTGGAGCGTCGAATAACGGTTACGTCATAACCCTCTTCCACCAGTCGGGGGAAGAGCTCCTCACAATGCGTCTCGACACCACCCATGATGTTGGGTATTCCGCGTGTGCCGGTTACAACTATGCGGTTCTTTTGTTTCTTCACGAGCGATTAGGGTTTAGGTCACCTTGGCGGGGATCTTGTCCGACGTCACACCATGTCTTGTCGAGACACGCAGGCTTGCCCTGCATCGAGCGCACCTTGTTGCGCAGTGCCCATCGGAGCGGATATTTGATGTACTTGTGCATCACTGGACTTGCGGTGCCCACCATCCAGCAGTTCTTGGCGCAGCAGCGTACCTTGCGGCGCACCTCCTGTGCCTCCTCGCTTTGCCAGATGGTCATGAAGTCGGCATGGTGGATGTTGCCCATCGACTGCTTCCAGAATTTCTCTTCGAGGCCATTGCACGGATAAACCTCTCCCCAGGGGTCGATGAAGAAGTTGGCAGAGCCCGCTTCGCAGGGGAGCATACGACGGCCTCCTTCGATGTAGTTGATCAGTCCCATGTTGAACCAGGCGCGGAACCACGATTTCGGATGCTTCTCCTTGAGCTGCATATTGATGAGCTTCTCGAAGTTGCGGCACACTTCCTCGCGGTTGGTAATCTGGTTGTCGTCCTTGTGGAAGTAATAGCTGTTGTGGAAGGCAGCCGTGGCGAACTCCATGCCCATACTGAGCGAAAGTTGATAGAGCGACAGCATATCGGCCGAATTATTGTTCGAGACCGTGCAGCCGAAGCCAATATCCTTCAGTCCCATTTCCTTGAGCTTGAGCAACGTGCGGAGACCACGGTCGAAACCGCCTTGATGGCCACGCAGCTCGTCGTTCTTCTGGCTCAGTCCTTCGATGCTGATGCGAATACCAATGTTTGGGAAACGCTTGGCAAGATCAATAACCTTTTCCTCGAACCAGCCGGAGGTGGAGATGACGATGCGACTGGTATGACGATAGCACTCCTCGACAATGTCAGGGAGGTCTTCTCGAATGAATGGTTCGCCGCCTGTCAAGTTGATGAACTTGAGCTGCGGTAAGGTCTTTAGGTCAGCAGCTTTGATTTCCTCCTCTTTGCGAGTCGGATTTTTCCAGATGTTACACATCACGCAACGCATCGGGCAACGATAGGTCAGTATGATGCTTGCATCGGTGGGCTGCTGTATAGTGTTATCTTGCATAGAGCCCAAATCAGTGGTGTTTATGTATCTATAACGTATTATTGCGAATATTATTGCCTAAAGGCAAATATTTTTCGCTCAAAGCACCAGAAACTTGCAGATTTTCCCCTTTTCACCTTCCGAATCGACACCATGAATCATATATATGCCTGGTTTGATGCGCCGACCGTCGCTGTCGCGGAGATTCCAGGTGATGGAAGAGCCGACGCTTTGGGTGCGCATGATGAGGTTGCCCGCTACGTCGGTGACAGTGACCTGCGAATTGTCCATGAGGCCCATGATGCGCAGTTCGCCACTATATTCGGGACGCACGGGGTTGGGATAGCAATAGAGATTGCTGAAATCCGCCTCTCCCTGCCAGGCATCGGTCTGATAGGTGAGTATGCCGCTTTCGCAGGAGATATAGAGCACCGATGTCTCTGGGTCGAACGAGAGGGACAGGATGTCGTTGGAGAAAAGCGGGGCGTTGCTGGTGTCGAAATGCTCGATTTCTCGCTGAGCAGGAAGAGGCCACTGCCGAGAGTGCCGATCCACTTGCGGTTGAGGTTATCGACAGCGATGCAGGTGCAAGATGCCGACTCCATGAGATAGTCGGCCAGGTTGGTGCCATCGTTGCGAGGCACCTTCACACGGCGTACCTTGCCGTAGCCGGGATTATTCTGCGCGTAGGTAAAGGTGGTATAGGGATCGTCAATGACGAGGGGGCCGATGGTGGTAAGCAACCAGATGGCACCGTTCAGGTCTTCGGCAATGTCGAAGAAGTAGTTGATGGTGGAATATTGGTTGTTATCCTGATCGACGAGGATGCTGAAATAGGCACTCTGGTCGTCGGAAAGGTTGGCAGGGGTCGCATGGTCGTAGTACATCGCCACCTTGCTGCTCTGGTAGGGATAGTCGCACAGGAGCCACTTGAACTGATAGTTGTCGTGCCTGGCCTGCAGGATGCGGTGGATGTTGGATGCTGCGGGGAAGCCGGAGATGGGATAACAGGTCCACTGTCCCTGGGGTGAGAGGCTGCGGAACAGATGGTCGGTGAAGGGACACGCTACCCAAAGGTAACCGTTCTCGTCGGGATAGACAGCGGTGATGCGACTGGTGGCTTGGTCGGGATAGGCTTCGGGTGTGCTTTGTCCGATCCACTGGATGAGCGAATCTCCCTTGAAGTGGAAGAGACCGCGCTGCAGGGTGCTGATGTAATAGCTGTCATCGTCGAGCGGGTCGGCAGCAAAAGCAGAAATGCCTTGGAACACATCCAGTCCATCAGCTTTGCCCTGATTGATGACCTCGCGATAGTTTCGGGTGGTCCATCGGTCATCGTCAGGATGGTAGATGGAGATGTCGCCCATAGTACGCGCCATGGCATTGTAGTTGGTCAGACACATGCGCTTGGAGTTGGTGGCTACGAACTGACCGTTGCCGAGCAGTCCGGCATAGAGCGCCGTGGAACCTAAGACTTCGGATATTGTGATGCCATCGGCCAGCAGTTCATAGTCGAATGATGCCCATCGGTTGAAGGAGGTGAGTTTGAAGCAAAAAAGTCCAGTGGAAGCGACCGAAGTGAAGAAGGTGTCGTCGGAGAGCGCACAGATGCTGATGCTTTGCTGGAGGTATCCGTTTTGGCAGACGCTGATGTCGTAGGTCTCAGGGTCGGCAAGCGTGAACCCGCTACCCGCCATGAATATGTAACGACCCGCTTGGATGAGCGAAGTGTAGCAACCGCGTGCTGAACGTCGTATCGTCTTGCCGTCAGCATCGAGCACGTTGACGTTCTTGTCGTTGGCAAGTACCCAGCAATGTTCCGTGCTATCAGGCGTATAGAATGTCAGGGCAGAGATGATGGTGTCGGATTGGATTGTTGTCCAGTTGGACTCCTGCTTGGCATTGCTTGCTGTCGGACAGCGCTGCAGGCCGTGGCCGCGCACCGAACGATACCAAGCATCCTTCCAATAGAAGGCGATGTTGCAGGATGATGGCGTGGTGAAGGAATCGACGATGCTGTAGGACGACAGGCTGACGCGATAGAATCCGAATTCAGCTGCCACAATCATCTCATCGCCACTGAAGGTTATGCCGAGCGGCTGCTTATCGGCTGTCAGGCTCTTGGTCTGCAGATCCATGATGGAGATGGTGCTGCCGTCGGCATCGATGATGTCGATGAGGCCGTCGTTGTAGAGCAGGACGAGCTGCTGATGGTCGGGAGTGACCGCTATTTTTGAGATCGTGTTGCCACTGAGCAGCGAGAGGCGGGAGAGGCTGGTGAACTCGGTGAGCGTGGTGTCGGTGACGAAGAGGTTGCCGTCGGTCAAGATATACAGGTTGTCGCCGAGAAGGGCCACCTGGTCGTAGGTGCCGACGTTGCGATAACTATGCCATTCGCCGACCGAAGCCATGACGGGTCGAGCCGCCAAGAGGCAGCCGATGAGTATGAGGAGGAATTGAATCTTCGGTTTCATATCATATAAACGAAAAAATCGCGAAAAAATTTTGTGCGTTGCAAAAAACTTTGTATATTTGCCCCCGAAAAAGTCATTCGACGGATGAAATGCACACGTGAACTGCTTATTTTGTTGCTGTGGCTATTCGCTTCAAACCATATTAATGCCGAACCATTGCATCTGCTTGGCATCGGAAACAGTTTTACTGAGAATATGCTTCAGCTTCTGCCTTACCTGCTGCCCGATAGGGGAAGCGGGGAGTTGGATGTGGCCTATCTGTATCGCCCGGGAGCAACGCTTGACCAATATTGCGAGACGATGAAGAAAGGAGGTCGAGAGTGTTCGCTTTTTGAATTTGACCCTGAATCGGGAGCGTGGCAAGAGACCCAGCATGTGCGGATTGACAGTGTACTGAAGATGAAGCAATGGGAAGTGATTACACTGCAGCAGGCTTCAGGAACCTCTGGCCTATATGATACGGTGAAACCTAATCTTCAGATGATGCTCGATTCGATAGAATGCTATCAGCCACAGGCTCGAATTGCCTGGCATGCTACGTGGAGTTATGGTAGAAATTCAAGTCATCCGAATTTCAGTAACTATGATTTCTCTCAGCAGAAGATGGATTATGCAATAGAACAAACTACATTGGCGGTGAGAAATGACTTTGCTGATAGGATTGACATGATTATCCATAGCCAGCAATTGATTAAACGCTTGCGTCTGACAGCGCTTAACGATAGCCTTGATTTGACGAGTGACGGGTATCATCTGTCGGCATTTGCAGCCGAGGCGGTCAGTGACCTTGTTTATGAAATGCTGCTGGCACCGAGATTGGGCGTTTCGATTGTAGAGAACGAGCGTTGTGCCATCACGGATACGATACACACGGCCTCGGACTTCGAATACATCAAGCAAGTGGCTTACGATGTTTGTCACGACACCTTGATTTGGGAGCGACTCTCTGAAAACATTGTTTATAAAACAGAATATTATTCCCCTTCGGGTTTGAAATTGAAGCAACCCGTTTATCGTTGGCCCATAATACGCAGGAATTACTATCTCTCGGGCGACGCAAAGGAAGAGCGCATCATTTTGCTCGAAGAATAACTTAATACGAGCGCAATTCCCATCGACGATTTCCTCGTTCGAGTATCATCCTGCTGCCATCGAGACGCAGGATGTGGAAACGCACGTCGTTATAATCGTCCTCGATGAGAAAACGATTGGATATGAACTCCCGCATCGTGTTGCCGGTATCATCCATCGGCAGGTACTTGATGAAGAGACTATCGCCCTCCTGACGTGCCAGACCGTGCAAATCGAGCGTGCGATGCTCGTCTTCGTAGAGCACGTGCGCTATATGAACCTTCGACTGGAAATCGTAGAAGAGGTCGGTAGGCGTGGCGATGCTATCGGGTGTCTGGATGGTTGTGATCTGCCATCTGCCAAAGAGGCCGCCGATGTCACTTCCCACATTGCAGGAGGGGAGAAGAAGGAGAAGAATTAGGGATATTAAGGGATATTTGGTGATATTAAGGGATATTTGGGGACGAAGCATTTGCCTTGTCCAGTTGTAGAAGCAGAGCAAACGTCCCTTAATTTCCCTTATAATCTCTAATAATCCCTTAGAATCCCTTAGAAACTTTCGTCCCTTAAGATCCCTTAGAATCCCTTCAAATCCCTTAGAATCCCTAAATAACTTATAAAATCTTTCCATGATAGGAGATGCTGAAATTGAAACTGTGATTGTTGCCGAGGAGGTCGCCATGATCCATGGCGTAAGCAATCTTTCCTGACCAATGACCAAAGCCTGCATTCAGTTCGATCATCGTGCAGAAAGCATCGCGGATAGAAGAAGATGGGACGTACGAAGTGCCCCACGAACGACGATAGCTGCTGAGAATGCGATAGCCCATGTTGGACAAACCAGCTTTGGTCAAAGAACCTTCGATGCCGAGGTGCCAGGCACGGATGCGATTGTCGGTGAAACGCAGGTAGCCATCGGCGTTATAGACGGGCGATTTGATCATGGGTGTGCCTAACCCAAGGCCGTAGTAGCAATGGCCGGCATAATAGTAATTATTGTAGTAGTCATCGGCACCCGTTGCACGCCCCTCACCAAAGTCGGGACCAAAACTGTCTGACCAATCCTCACGGTCCCAATGAATGGGACCGCTTTGATTGGTGGTCTGTAAATATTCGATGACGATGCCCTGAATCCAAGTCTCGTGCTGGCTGTTGTGGTACTCCAAACCCCACAGTCCATCCCAGCCGTTCAGCTTGGCTATGCTGGAACCATCTTCGAAGAGATTTTCCAAATAGATTCCAACACGCTGCTGTTTGCTGTCGGTACCTCCCCATTGGTAATCGAGACGGAAACACTCTGCACCGAGATGACTGCCGTAGAAGAAAGCCTGGTCGCCAGTGGGAGAGTTGCTGTCACCGCCGGAGATGAAAAAGGCCTTGAAGAAGTCCTTCAGTCGGGGAGAGAACGAAGTGGTTTCTCCTCGAAATTCGCTATTGTAGGACTCGCCTCCGAAATAGGCTGCATGGTCAAATCCCACGTAGAAAACGAAGGGTTTGTCGGGGTTGGTGCGCAGATGCAGTTTCTTCTGATGAAACCACACGTCGGTGGTGAGGAACGACTCTGCTTGTCCGCTTTTGCCGACACGATAGATGGCGTAACGGTCGCGCTTGTAGTCGTCGTCAAGCAACTTCCCGAAACTTCCTTCAAAATACACCTGCAGCCACTTCTTTGTGCCTGGGATGGTGACAAAATCGGGGGTAATGAGATAGACGCTGGGGATAGGGCGGCAGTTCCCACTCCAGATGGTGCTGCCGCTGCTCAGACGAATGTCGCGCAGTACGGGAGAAAACTCGCGGCTACCGACACCCAACGTAATCCACGACCAGGTGAGGTCGGCGTAAGCTTGCTGGATGAAATATTTGCTGTAGGCATTCGTCTGTACCTGTGCATCGAGGCATGCATCGACCGACCATCGTCCACGTCGGAAGTTATAGTTCATCGCCGCACGCAGATAGGATGTATTGGCGTCGGTGCTGAGTATGCCATGCCGATTTGCGGTAAGATAATAGGCAGTATAGTCACCCGACCCCACAGCGGTCTCGGTGGTTAAGCTATATGTCAAATTGTTACCCTCATGGAATGGGAGAAGCACCGACGAAACAGCCTGCCCCAGGGCTATATTGGTTAGAAAGCCCAAGGAAAGTGCAAGACACAACACAAGCATGCATCGCATACTATGTCGCAGTATAGGATAGAGTAGATGATTGAATTTATTCATGAAGGAGCATAAAGTTTCATCAGGCTTTCGTAATACGACTCTGCACTGAACCGTTGCTGCGACCTCTTGGCTATCTGTTCATGATTGAAAGGATGCGTCCAAAGCAAATTGATCTTTTCAGTCAAATCGGGGACATTGCGAGGGATGAAAAGGTCGCCATCAGCTTCGCCCAATGCTTTGCCGTTTGAGATTGGATTGATAAGTTCTGGGATACCTCCAATCCTTGCACCAATAATAGGTGTACCCAAACATTTAGCTTCAAGGATAGAGAGAGGATTATTCTCATACCATTCCGAGGGCGCAACCAGCAGTCGGGCGTGAGCGACAAGGTGCTTGATTTGTTCCCAGTTCTTCTGCCCTGCGAGTTGAATGCGATCCTGACAGCATAATTGCTTGATTTTTTCATTCAGATGGCTTCTCAAAGGACCATCGCCGATAATTATGAGACGATAGGGAAGATGTGAAGCCGCATTGATAAGGGTTTCGACTCCTTTTTCGTGGCTTAGGCGACCTACAAAACAATAATAGTCTTCACGCTGACTATAATTCTCCATCAAGCATTTTTCGACATCTATGAAGTTGCAGAGATGTATCAGTTTCTCGTGCGGGAATCCTCCTTGTATCATCTTTTTGAGCATAAATTGGCTGGGGCATATCCAAGTGTCGGTGATACGAGTCAGTCGGTCGCAGTTCCATTTCTTCATTTCGACCCAACCAATGAAACTGGCCAATAGGCTTCCTTTTAGGCAATGGTGCCTGAGACAAGCATTGGGATTGGGACTTTTGACCGCTTTTCCTGTCGCTTCTTTTTGATTGCAGAAGCACTCTTCGCATACAAGACCATTAGGTTGCATACAGTCATAACGAGGACAGAGCAGCTTGTAGTCATGCAGGGTCCAGACTGTATGTATTCCCCTGGAGTGAGCTATTTCAGCCAGTAAAGGAGATAGCTGGGAATGGATGTTCCCTAGGTGTATGACATCGGGTTTGAAATCCTGGATAATCCGCTCGAAAGCCTCTTTCACTTCACGAGAACCCAAAGGGCGAAACAAAGCATTAATCATCTTCGGTCCAAAACTGAATGATGCTTCGCTGGGGAAGTAATCTTGCCAAGGCGACGGAAGATTGTCAGGATACTTCATTGCAAAGATGGCCACGTCATGACCATGCTGATGCAGCAGCCGCTCAAGTTCGAGGGTGTAGATGCAGTCACCTCCACGATGATAGTAGAATTTATTACACAGAAGAATTCTCATTGTTTGAAACGATTAGATTTGCTAAAATACGGCAAAAGACCTGTTCGGAACATTGCTCTTGAAGGAATGTGCGAAGGGCGATAGCCTTTTGTCGTGCTTTGTCGGCATCCGACAAAACGTATTGTATAGAAGAGCACCATTGCTCAGGATCGGCTCCTAAAGGATATCCTCTGTCGGGGGTAATGTATTCACTGGTAGTGATGGTCTCGGTCATGAGCACAGGGCGAAGGTTTGCAGCTGCTTGAAACATTACAATCAACCCGGCAGGCGCAATTGTGTCGAGGGGCAGGCATACTGCCCGGGAGCATGACAACTCATGTAGGAACTCTTGGGGAGGAAGATCTGACATTACAGTGACATTGTGCAACTCATGAAACCTGTGGCGTACAATATCATTAGGGGAGAGTACAAATCTGAATGCCACATTAGGCATACGTTTTGCAATTTGATACATCAGTTCCCAGTCGCGCCCATTCCTGCCACCACAGAATATATAAGGACTGTCGGCAGGAGATGTCTCTATCTCATAATAGCGATGATAGACGTCATGAAGGAGGGTGAACCTGTAACTACCATTGAGTTTAGAGTCAAGCCATGCGCCATAGGACAAGGAAGTGACTGTGGCAACAAGATTTCTGTCGTGGAGTGCGCAAGCGTATAGCCGAGTGACAAGCCGATTGAGCAGCGTATGTTTATCCTTCAGCATGATATTGATGCAAACGATACGACGACGTGAGAGACAAATGCGGGTAAAATAATAGACCAAAATAGCTTGGAAGTCAAACCAGCAGACGATAGTATCAGTCTTATTAGGAGTCTTCCGTATAGCCCGCCAAGCACCAACAATCCATCCCAGTATCTTAGGTTGCCGGGATGGCGAATAGACTACCTCATCGAAGCCATCGACGAGGAAGTCGTAATTGCTGGTATCGTTGTCAATCAATAATAGTTTCATGATTATCACTTTATGGCCGAGAAACATTCGACAAACGCTTGTTTCGGGGGGTTGTTTGTCCAAATATAGTAGATTACATTGAATAGGGCAGAACGCATGACGCGCCGTTTCTCCACGTCTCTTTTCAAAGCGATACGAATGGTATATGCTATAATCTTTAAGATGCTCGATAAAGTAACGGCGAGACGCATTATCAATTTGCGTAGGGTACTTTCCTGAGCAATGAATCGGATGGTCCCGATGTCGGCTGAAGGCTGCGTGGCTTCCTTGATACGTGAGAAAGATTGACCAGACATTCCTTCATAATGGATGATAGAGACATCAGCATCGACCCAACATTCATATCCTTGTTGGTTGAGACTGGTTGAGAGAGCGATGTCTTCTGGACAAAAGAAATAATATTCGTCAAACCATCCCATTTGTCGGAAGATGTGGGTGCGAATCATAAAGGAAGCTCCAATGATATTGTAAGATTGAAAGATTCCTTGACCATGAGTGTAAGGGCCTACTGCATCAGACCAACAATTAAAGTATAGTTTTATACAGCGCCAAAGCGTGAATCTGTTTCGACCAGCATATTGAATGTTGCCATCTGGTTTGCATACGACGGGGGAGAAGACAGCTACCTTGTCATCGGCATTGTCGAGGTCGGTGACAAGCCGATCAATGACGGGCATTCGCATCTCTGTATCATCGTTGACTACAAAGCAGTATCGGCCAGAAGCCTGCCGAAGAGCGAGGTTGTTATTCTCACTAAAACCACGTATCTCATTACTTTCGAGCCAACAGACCCAAGGATATTCGACGCGTAATAACTTGAGCGAGTCGGGGTTGTAGAGGTAAGCTACCACAAATGTCTCATAGGTCACTTGGTTGGTATGAGCACGTATGCTGTCCAAACATATACGAAGTACGTCTGGCTTATTCATATTAACGATGACTATACTGACATCCATAACTCAAATGGTGGAATTATTGTTTAGAAGGGAATTATAGATCTTAACCATTTTCGTTCGGTAAACTTCCTCGCTGAATCGTGAAGCGGCAGTTTGCTGGGCGTTTTTGATGATACTTTGTGCAAGTGTCGTATCTTCGATAATCCTGCTGCATTGTTGAGCACCCTTTTCAACCGTATTGAACAGCAACCCATTTACGTTGTCCGATATAATTTCGAGGCTACCACCTGAGGACATTGCAATGACAGGGGTGCCATAAAACATTGCTTCGACAGTAACACGCCCTTGGGCTTCGTTACGGCTGCACATCAGAAGTGCTGTTGCTTGTGATATGAAGGGGTGAATATCAGTCTGAAAGTGCTTGAAAGTGACCGCATCGGAAATACCGTAGTCCTTGGCCTTCGTTTCGAGGAATCGTTGGTATTGGGCTTCTACACTTCCGACATAAACGAGATGGTAATTCGGGTGCTTGAGATGCAGCGTATGGAAAATGTCGAGGGCAAGCTCAGGACCCTTCTCGGGGATGACTTTGCCGCAGAAGAGGAGATATGGCAGTTTGGCTGAGCAACTGAGTTGTGATATACTGCAAACCGCATCGTTGATCACATGATGGCGTACATCATCCGAATTGGTGATAAAGTGGTCGTGGACAGCCTGTGTAATAGAAATGGTAGCATCTGCGTCATTGACAAGTTTGCGCAGGTGCGGCCATCCATTGAACGGTGTGAAACCAAAATCGAGGTCGAGAAATTCTCGTAGGTGCCAGACATGCGGAATGTGTCGGTGATCGTGAACTTCAATGTAATGAGTCAAATATGATCCAAAGATGGTGGCACTGGTATTAGTGTGTATCATTTGGATATGGGAATCGTGAATAATAGGCCTAAGGATTCTGCAGGCCTGCAAGTTTTTCCAATCGTCATAAACCATTCTTGGCAGACGTTTGAGCCATGCGAAGCGGTTGGGGGAGATGTTGAGTTTGAAAGGGACGATCTGGACATTATAACCCAGGTTTCGGAGATAGTCGGCAGCGGGGCCTTTGTTTGGCAACACGACAAGTGGATGCACTTCGGAACGCAGTGCATGCAGGTGATTGGCAAGAGAAAATGTCGAGCCAGCTACCTCATAAGTCTCATGGGATATATACAGTACGTTGATCATTATTCTTTCTTGTATATCAGGTGGCTGGTAGTTCGTCCAGATTGGTAGAACTCCTGTTCGGCAACGATTCTCTGCTTCGGTAAATCTGGTAAGGGAACACCCAGCAAGTCGTAATATCTTCGGTTGTAAACACGGTCATCCTTGATATAATTCCATATCAAGCTGTCCGTATTATGACAGATGTCGTACACTATCTCTCGGATAAAGGCGAAATCACTAACCTTATGTGTCGTGTCCTTGTCCAGAGTAACGTTCACCTGACGAATATCGTGATTGAGCACATCCGCGAGCACCGATTCGTAAGTCGCGCATGCAATCGCATACCTTCCCAAATTCAGGTCGATGTGGTATCCATCGCGGCAGAAGTCATTGTCGCATTCGAGATATGACTCCCTTAATGCCTGAATGACTGGACCCGAAGGTATCAGATAACGAAAATCATCGACAAACTCGTCACGACATATCTTGTAGCCGACCGAAAGAATCTGGTAGTACATTAGCTGTTGTGAAATGTTATAATAGTCATTGAAAGCGGGATGTGTGGAGTTATGGGCAAAAGCCCATGTCATGTGCCATGCCAACTGAACTGTAGGCTGATAGTGGTAGATGGAATCTATGAGGGGAGCCAAGGTATTCTTAACTGAGCTGTAAAGGCCAGACTCGGAAGCTGACTGCTGGAGAACAATAATGTCCCATTCGTGTTCAAGAAGTGCAAATCGAGAATTGGTGCTGTCTCTCTTTGCCCATTTTCCTATTTCATTATTATATTTATAATAGGTATAAATAGGTTCTTGAGAGCGCATAAGATCTATATGTTCGGCCAGCGAACATCCAGCCTTGTATAAGAAAGCCAGCTCAACCTTGGCTGTATCTGCTTTCAACAGTTCCGGCACCCGATAGAATGCATCCTCCATAAAACTACTTCCGAACCCCAATATCCTTACCTTTTGGGCAAAGAATATCGAAGGAGTTAGGAAACAGAATAATATGATGATGACTTTACGGAACATATCTTTAAAGATTGACAGGAGAGCTGAGCTTCTCTCCATTCAACTTCACAATTTTAGCCGGATTTCCAGCAACTACAGCATTGTCGGGTACACTCTTGACCACTACAGCACCAGCCGCAATGGTTACATTGTTGCCAATGTTGATACCTCCGAGCACTATGGCTCCTGAACATATACGAACATTGTTGCCAATGGTAGGACGATCTCCGACAAGAGGGCGGTTGATCCCCGTGGTTACATTTTGCCATATCTGGCAGTTGCAGCCTATCTTTTTGCAGGCGACACGTGTGGAGTGACCATGGTGGATGACGAGACCTGGACCTACAGTGTCCTTCGACTGAACCAAGTGGAGAACACTCTCTCCAGGAGCCAACCATGAGATGAAATAACGTAGTCCACCCATGCGCCAATATAGAACAGAACGATACTCTCGTAGGGTGAGCAGTAGCATATTCTCACTGAAGGTCTGTCGGCAACCCTCCTTGCCAAGCACTGCATGATACCAGTTTTGACGCTCCTCGTCAAAGAAGCGATGACGAGGGTGAACCTTCATGATGCCGTAAAGAGGCATCAGGCGCAGACAATTCAGATGATAGATTATTTTAGAGATGATAGCCATAGATGCAGTTTTTGTTTGTAGTAGAGCCAAGAATGTTTCTGATTCGTTATACTGGCATTCTCTTCGAAGACTTCGCGGATATTCTTGACATTGGATGAGAATCCATCTCCGTATGAATAATAGCATAAAGGACGATCAAGGTATTCCATACGTCGGCCTTCTTTCCAAAAGGAATAAATTTGTTCAAAATCGGCACAGTGCGGATACTGTTGCCATAGGTATGGATGTGAATTCATCCAAGTGGTGGGAATATATATACTTTGGTGACAGATGCCTATGCCAGGCACGCAATCTTTTTTTTCGAAGAATGGTTCTGCTTTCTGGAGTTTCCTTCGACCATCTCCAAAGGTTCGTATGCAGTCTCCGTAGATGATATGGTCGGGTACTTGTCTCGCAAGTTGTAGTGATGATACGGTATCATTGTCGAAAAACTCATCACCTGCATTCAAGAACATCAGCCAAGGAGTCTTAGCGATTGCAGCTCCCTTATTCATCGCGTCAAAGATGCCATGATCAGGTTCGTGGAACAGGTGGGCCAGTTTTGATACAAAAGGATTTATCAGTTCCATCGTCTTGTCTTTTGAACCGCCATCCACCAAGATATAGTCGATTTGATCATCAAAGACGGTCTGGCCCATCACAGAATGCAGAGTCTTGGCAATGGCTTGCTCGGCATTGAACGTAACTGTGATTACTGTGAGATGTTTCATATCGTGAAGTCCGTGAATTGGTAAGGTGCTACAATATTTCCTTCAGGAACCAGCCATTGAGCGAACAGTATTTTGATAGCTCGTACGATGAAGTAGATGGCAAAGAGTGTGAAGCCTCCACGGAATATCCAGCTTTTGGATTGCTCAATGGCATTGGGAACCACAACGACACAAAGCAAGGAAATGTAGATGAAGAGTCGCCCCCAAATTAGGTTGTCGCTGAAGAGATTGTTTAAAATTACCGAGAGGAGAAACAGAATGGTCCATTGCGACTGGAGCCGCACTTTGTCACATCGCCATACGATGATGATGGCAAGTAGGGTGAATGGCCAGAGAGCTGGATTGAGGAAGCCCATGTCGGTGACTTCGCCTTGCTCGAAGTTGCTATAGGAACTGAATCGGTTTATGTAGCTGTCTGAGTTTCGGCTGAAGATTGAGAAGAATAGAAAGACAAGATCGGAAGCAGAGATTGGGCTAAATGCTGAAATAAGATAGCTCCCCACAAGGAGCAAATACCATATCCACTGACTGACATTCTTGAGTATGGGTGCTATAAATATAATAGGTAGCATTACCAGAGCCGAGCCGTGGAATGAAATTGCGATAATATAAAGCAAGATAGCCAGCCCTCGGTTACGTGACTCCATAATCTCCTCTTCTTCCTTTTCGGTTATGGTCTTGCCATCAGCTTGAAGAGTGAGTAACTTGCGCTCCTCACAAGTAGAGCCGAGATAATTGCACAGTGCCATCAGAAATATTCCTTCGGCTATTGATTGGCGAACAGCGGAGAGTGTGTGGAAGAAGAACATTGAAGACGTGCTAAAAGAAACAAAAGCAATTAGCGACATCATCGGCTGATTGGAGTTATGCCAAATACAATAGCCTATGCCACCTAATCCAATGATTGCTGAAATCAGGAGGAAAAGTGTTCCGTTGTCGAAAAACAGGTAGTGAGTGAGATACAGGTATAGATGGAAACCGGGATCTGTTTGGCCGTTTTCGCCATAACCTGCCTCTGGATGATGAAAAGATTGAAGATAATTGTCGGTGTCGCTGCCTACAGACATGTCGCGAAACCCCACGAAGATGATGAGGGCAATCCATCCGCACAGGAACATAATCTTATGTGTCGTTGAACGATTGTCTGCAAACATGCTCAACAACATCATAACCATGGCTGTGCCAAAGATTATTAGATAGGGTTCGATGGTGCTGATTATCGACATACGAAACGAATTATGTATTGTTTGGCCATCTGGCGCTCCTTGGAATCAAGACCTACGATAGCAATCGTGACGAAGCTCCACACTACATAGATGATGCACTGTAGCAAAGCGAAAATCAAGGGAGAAGTTTGTCCAATGCCTAAGAAGTGCAGAGCTGTTGGCAGAGCTGCTGCCAGTATTGCAGCAGGTAGGCAGTTGGTTAGGAGCATTCTGACGAAACCCAGTGGACATTCAGAAAGGAGGTTTGTCGCAATCCAGATCTTGATGATTAGAAGGATGGATGTCATCGAGATGGTGGCCAGATAGCAGTAATAGGGCGGAAGACCGAGACAGAAGCAAATGTAGGAGATTGGGAAGCATAACATCAGAAGCAGGGCTGTCCAGACCTGCATGCCGCGTATCCTGCCAGAGGCAAAGATCATTGTGTCGAGCGTATAGCTTAACGACATAATGAGATTATTGACGAGGGATAGACGAACAAAGGTAACGGTGTAGTTCGGATATTCTTCAAGCCAAGCTGATAGGATGGCAGGAGTCTCGGCAATGAGGGGGATTGCGACAATAAGGTAGAGGAAGAATCCGAGTTTTGCCCCCAGACGGACTAGATATATCAATCGGTTGAAATCGCCATTGCTATAGGACTTTGTGATTTGCGGATTGAAAGCCATCGATATCTGACGGGTGAAATTGGCAACTGCATTCTCGACTTGAATAGCGATTCCACGTGCTGCATTGACAGCAAGAGCGAAAAATGCGTTTAGCAGGAGTGTGATGAATTGCTTGCTGACGATATCGGCACCGATGCCGAAAATATTCCATCCCATGAACGCTGACATCTCTCGCGTTTGTGCTATGTCAAGGCTCCACTTATACGAGCAGAAAGGAAACCGCCAGCGGCAATATAAACCATAAGAGATACGGACTACAACAGCTGCAATGACGATGAAGACAGCATACCAGACAAGGTAGTCAAAACCATTTGGGAGCGTAGGAAGAATCAATACTCCAACCAGTTTGAGCAGTACTTCAACGATGCTGATCCACGCCCATGCTCCCATGTGCTCATAGGCGATGATGAGCGAAGTGTAAGGAATGCTGATGAATTGGAAGATGAAGGCAATGAGGGAGCAGTGGAAGACCATTTGGGCGGCATCTACACGAAACGCGGGTAGAATCATCTTGTTGTTGATGTACCATAAACCTGCGATTTCGCAGATGATGATTAGAAGCACTGCAATCAAAAGATGAAGGCTCAGCGCTGTGCTGAAGGTCCTGCGTATGTCTTCTTTCGAACCTCGTCCGATTTCTACTGTGATGAATCGCTGTGTCGCTACGGTCAAAGTGCTGGTGGCAATCGTAAACATTGCCACAAAGTTGCCGATGATGGAATAGATGGCAAAGTCATCGACACCAAGCACTTGCAGGATGACGCGGGAAGTATAAAGGTTGATAACCAACATAAGCGCCGTACGCAGGTACAGCGCTATTGTGTTTCGGGCTAATCGTCCCTGATTATGAGTCGTTGCGTCTAAGCTCATTCACAAAGTCTTTAGTCCATTGCCAGTACTTGCGACCATAGACAATCCATGCTGCACCGAAAACGAAGCCGAGAAACAGCCATACAATCACCACCATCTTGCGTGAACCATTGGCAGTCAGAGGGAATGTGGGAGGTGTCAGCAATGCGTAGGATGGCTTCTTCTCAATGAGGCTCTGTTCGGCAAGGTAACGTTGCTGGGTTACCTGCTGAAGGGCTTGATACGCGAGTGTCATCTCGGCATCAAGTCGATCCTTCTCGGCGGTGATTGCATAATTGTTGGCCGAACGATTCTGGTTGAGGAAGTCGGCATAGTTCTTTTGCCGCTTTTCGTATTCCAGGCGGCGTTCGGCTTCGAGGGCGTTGAGGTCGGCAAGTTCGGCTCTGGCCTTGGCACTCTTATAGTCGTAAAGACTTGCCTGCAGGCAGTCGATGGCATTGTCGGCCATCATCGTGGCTACCATCGGGTCTTGACAGGTGGTCGAGATGGTAATGATGCCTGTCTTCATGTTCTGTCCACACTTGATGTTGCGGGCCAGACCCTTCAACCTGCCAAACTCCTTTTCGCCAAGCAGAATATAACGCGGTGGCTCTTTACCGTCATTTGATTGATTGTCGAATGATGGTTTCTTGCGCCTGGTGATAAAGTCCTTGAACTTATGGAGAGCTTCGACAGTCTTGACGGTCCAAGGAACATATTCTGTCTTGAGATAATCGTGAAGCGTCACCGAAGTTGTGTCTTCGAGCGTATGGACTTTAGTAGCCATCATCGCCTGCAAGAAGGGGATGGATTCGGCGATGTCGGGGAACATCGAGGGATCCATGGCATCGACATTACCACCCTCCACATTGCCAAGACTTACACCCATCATCGATGCGATACTGGCCAGACCTGTGGAAGAGGATTGCTCGGGAACGATAGCCGTTGTAACTGTATATTCCTTGGGATTCGTGAGCGCAAAGATTACACCGAGAACTATAGCGATGCCACACCACCAGTAGAGTGTTCTGCGGTTTTGCCAAAGTTGCTTGACAATGGCCTTTAGATCGAATTTCCTTTTGGTAGCCATCGTTTCAATTATTTTAGAATATTGGCAATAGAAGCAACCATGGTAGCAAGAGATGCCGAAGTAGTAGCCACCGACATGGTCTGCTGGATGTTCCAGTTGCTCTGATCCTTCATCGGGACGATGAGCTCACAACCGGGTTCGACGGCATGATTGCTGTTTCTCCGGGCTCTCTTCACCTGTCCGTTCATGCAAACGACATAGGCGCGACGTTTCTTGGCGCGGTTGCCGAATCCGCCAGCCTGCTCGATGTAATATTTCACGGGCTTGTCATCAACGAAGCTGACGGTATTGGGATACATCACGGCGCCACTTATCTTCACGGTGTTGGTGTATTCGGGCACTTCGATGATGTCGCCTTCACGGAGAACCACATCGGCTTGAGAGCCAGGATTCTTGAGCGCCTTCTCGAGATCGATGCCCACCGAGTAGGTATTGCTGATGTCAAGCATGGCCTCAGAGATGGAATCCTTGGAATTTCGCGACATCTTGATGACACTCTTCTGTCGTTCCTTCTCCTCATCATTCATCAAGCGGGTCAGTCGTGCGCCCTTGACGAAGCCGAAACTGGTGATTCCACCTGCCTGCTCGATGATTTCTGACAGACGTTGGGATTTGTGGGTCAGGGCATATTCACCGGGGAAGAGCACTTCGCCTGTGACCATCACATTGGTCTGTTTGCGATAGACAGGGGATTGGCGGATATATACTTCATCGTAGGGGGACAGAGTGAAGGTGGGGTCTCCATCGATGATGAACCCGTCCTTGATGGCGAAGCGGAAGGTTTCGCTGACACGCGACGTTTCGGCCTCGCTCTTCGGATCCTTAATGCGGCGTGACACATCGACACGCTGGGTAGTAGCCGACTCAAGCAAGCCGCCTGCTTGGATGATGAGGTCTTCGATAGTCATGTTGTACGCATACAGGTAGTCGCCGGGACGAGCTACTTCGCCATGGATGGTTACAGTTCCCATATCATTCAGGTCGTAATGGCTGGGGATGTAGAGGATGTCGTTCTTTTGGAGCACGATGTCGCTGATGGTTCCATCCATGATATCCTTGACGTCAACTGAAAGTACAGAGCGGGTCAGATCCTCGTTTTCGCGCTGCAGCACGGCACGATTGGTGAAGGCATCGCCAGTGAGTCCGTCGGCAGCGATGATGAGCTGCTTCACGGTGTTGATGGCACCCAGCTGATAGGAACCGGGACGATAGACTGCACCCTTGATTTCGATTCGGTTTGAATAACGCTCCAGGATGGGTTCAATCTCGATGGCATCGCCATCCATGGTGGGGAAGGTGCCGAACTCATCCTTGCGAATGGTACAGATTTCGTTCTCGTTGCCGTTCTGTCGCTGAATGCGGATGCTGCGTGTATATGCCTTGTTGCTGAGACCTCCGGCGTATGAGAAGAGGTCTTTCACTGTTTCGCCGTTCTTCATTTCATAGCGCATCGGGCGCTTGACGGTGCCCGTGAGTTCGACAAGCTGCTCGTAGGCGGGAACAACGATGACATCGCCTTCTTCAAGGGTGACATCCCCCTTGGAACGTCCGTTCATGATGAAATCATAGACATCGAGGACGGCAACATTGCGGCCTCCGCGATTGAGCATGATCTTACGAAGCGAACCGATGTCGCTGACGCCTCCTGCACTGTAAAGGGCATGGAAAACTGTGGCAAAGGCACTCAAGGAATAGGAGCCGGGGTACTTCACTTCGCCCATTACATGCACCTGGATGGTGCGTGACTGACCGAGCGAGAGTTCCATGTCGTTCACGCCATCGGCCTGGTCAAGGCCTGCATAGATGCGCGAAAGCTGATGGCGCAGATATCGCTTGGCTTCCGAAATGGTCTTGCCTGAAAGGTTTACCAATCCAAGGTTTTCGATACTGATGGTTCCATCTGGAGATATTTCCTCACGGATGGTGGCGGCATTGTCGCCCCAGATGTCGATGATGACCTCGTCGCCTGCACCAAGCACGTAGTTCTTTGGTGTGGCAAGGTTCATTGATGGCTCGAAGGTAAGTTCCTCCGAATCGAAGATGTTGCGACCGAAGACGGGAAGCTCTTCTTCCTCAATCGGCAGCATCACATCTTCGCCCCAGAAGGTTTCGGCCAGCTGTTCGCCTGCCTGGCTCTCGAGCTCTTTGTCCGTAGTAAGCCGATTGCCTGTGTTGCGACCAGCATTTATATAACCTCCGTCATAGGTTGAGGCCCCCGTCTCGCCAATGGCAGAGGATGCCCTGTTGGACGTGGAACGACTGCCAATGCGGTTTTGAGTTCGCGTAGTACGTGACGTCGATGTGCGGGATGTGGTTGCGCCTGTTCCACTCCTTCCGGCAGCGGAGCGGCTACGTCTGTCGGCATTGCCTTCGAAGTCGAAGTCTCGTCCCAGATAAGTGCTTTCGTCGGAATAGCTGACCCTACGACGCGATGTCTGCCTGCTGGATGCAGCTTCTGAAGCACCCATTGTTCCGTTTTCGTTGCTTTCTTCGTACAGCCTTTTCACACGGTAGGCTTGTTCTTCGGTCACTCCACGACGTGCCAGTTCCAGTGCGATGGTGCGCTGGTCCTTGCCTGCCTTCAGGGCGGTTACAACGTAGTCGAGAACCTGTTGGTCGGTCATCGTCGAGCCTTGTGCCATGACATCAAGACCTCCAAGCATCAGAAGGCCTCCGAGGAGAAGTGTGTATAGACGTTTGTGTTTCATATCATCGTATGATCGTCCAGTTTGCCGATCGGCATTGGACAGAATGTTATAGGATATTATTTAGTTATAACGTATTTTGTCCTTGTTTATTGTGTGCGCGCGTAAAAAAGTGTGAGCCTTTATAGAATTTTGCAAGAATTGCACCTGCAATGTTATGCCAAACGCTGAAGATGGCACCAGGGACAGGCGCCAATGCCATCGATGCAAAATGTTGGGTGGCAAGACTGCAGGCAAGCCCCGAATTCTGCATACCAACTTCGATGCTGATGGCTGTGCGTTTGGGGTGTGATAATCTTAGAATGCTTCCCAACAGATAGCCCAACGCAAATCCGAGGAGATTATGCAGGATGACAACGAGGATGATAATGAATCCACAGGTCTTCAGATTGGTGGAATTGGCAGAAACAACAGCCGCTACAATTGCAGCGATTGCAAGTGTCGAAAATGCAGGCAGATATTTGCTCGCATGGTTTGTGGCTACAGGGAAGAAGCGTTTGAAGAGGAGTCCCAATGCGATGGGGAGAATCACCACCTGGACGATGCTCATGAACATTGCGATGGTATTGACATCGACCGTTGTGCCGACAAATAGCCAGGTCAGGAAGGGTGTCATGATGGGAGCGAGGATGGTGGAAACGCCGGTCATGCCAACACTCAAGGCAAGATCGCCTCCAGCAAGGTAGGTGATGACGTTGCTTGCAGTGCCGCCGGGACAGCAACCCACAAGCACTACACCGACAGCCAATTCGGGCGGCAATTGAAATGTTTTGGTCAACATCCAGGCCAAAAGCGGCATGATGGTGAACTGAGCGATGCATCCGACGATGACATCCCTTGGTCGGGTAAATACGATCTTGAAATCATGAAGGTTGAGCGTCAATCCCATACCAAACATCACAACGCCGAGCAGATAACTGATCCACGCGGTCTTGATGACTCCGAAAACAGCGGGCCACAGGAGAGATCCTGCGGCTACGACGAGCACAATCAGTGCCATCCAGCGACTTATGAAATCTACTAACTTCATCCTTCTACAACTGGATAGTTGTTGACCTCATGCCCGATGGGAGAACCGAGCCAAAGCGGGATGCCGTAGGGTTCAACAATCATCTTGAAGTTGTCCCAAATCTTGACAGGCATCAGTGGATCTTCTTCACAGCCCGTAAACGACCCGCAGATGAGGCCTTTGACTTGATCGAGTATGCCACAAAGACGGAGTTGCTGCATCATGCGGTCAATCTTATAGGGGGTCTCGGCAATATCCTCGATAAAAAGAATCTTGTCGTGATAGTCGAAGTCGTAAGGCGTCCCGTGCAAACCTGTGAGAACGGCAAGATTCCCTCCGACAAACGGGACAGGGTGTGCCATCAGTTCGTCGAGCAGTTCTTCGGTCGCTTCGGGATTGAGATCCTCGCTGCTCCAACCCTGATGGGGAGCAACGAAGAGACGTGCCTTCTTCATGAAAAGAAGATTGTGCTTGGGAGGCCAGCTGCGATGAGCCGTATAATACTCCAACAGTTCGCGAATCGTCTGCGAAGTGCGATGCTCAAATTCGTTGGCAAGATGCTTCATCATTGGGGCATGAAGGCTGCGTACGCCGGCATGTTGCCATAGGGCATGAAGTGCCGTAATATCGCTGTAGCCGATGATGGGTTTGCCGGCTCGACTGATGAGTTCGAGTGGAATCATGTCGAGTATCTGCATACAACCATAGCCGCCACGCGAGCACCAAATGATATCCACGTCTTTATCCTCGAGAGCATCGATGAGGTCTTGCGCACGTTCCTGTGGCGTGCCGGAGAAACGACCGTAGCTGCCTTTCGCATGGGCAGCTACTGTGACTTTGTGGCCCCAAGACTTCAACGTCTGGGCACCGCTGTCGATAAGGCGAGGCTTGATGGAGCCTGCGGGAGAAACAATTCGAATGTGCATAGAGTTACTATAATCTTGTGGTCACAGCACGCAACATCTCTTCCTTCCAGGGTTTGAAGTCGCCTTCGAGGATGTGCTTGCGTGCTTCGCCGACGAGCCAGAGATAGAATGCGAGGTTGTGGATGGAGGCAATCTGAAGTGCCAGGTATTCTTCTGCGTGGAAGAGATGGCGAACGTATGCCTTTGAATACACCTGATCGACGAACGAAGGGCCGTCTTCCTGAAGTGGGGAAAAGTCGTGTGCCCACTTGGCGTTCTTGATGTTAATGATGCCATGGCTGGTAAAGAGCATACCATTGCGTCCGTTGCGTGTCGGCATTACGCAGTCGAACATGTCGATGCCTCGCTCGATGCCCTCAAGGATGTTGGCAGGAGTGCCAACGCCCATCAGGTAACGGGGCCGATTCTGTGGAAGAATCTCGTTGACCACCTCAATCATCTCGTACATCTTTTCGACTGGTTCACCTACGGCAAGGCCGCCGATGGCATTGCCTTCGACATCCATGGCAGCAATCTTCTCGGCAGCACGGCGGCGCAAGTCGGGATATGTGCAACCCTGAACGATGGGGAAGAGGGCCTGATGATAGCCATAAAGTCCGTTGCCCTGTTCGTTCTCGGTCTCCTTGTAGCGCTTGTAGCAACGGTCGAGCCAACGCTCGGTTAGATTTAAAGACTTCTCGGCATACTTGAAATCGGATTGACCTGGAGGACACTCGTCGAAAGCCATCATGATATCGGCTCCGATGATGCGCTCAATGTCCATCACGCGTTCGGGCGTGAACAGATGCTTGGAACCGTCGATATGGCTGCGGAACATGACGCCCTCCTCGGTGATCTTGCGATTCTCAGCAAGAGAATAGACCTGGAAGCCGCCTGAATCGGTGAGGATAGGACGATCCCAACTGTTGAACTTGTGGAGTCCGCCTGCTTCCTGCAGGACGTCGAGGCCTGGGCGCAGGTAGAGATGATAGGTGTTGCCAAGGATAATCTGAGCCTTTACGTCTTCCTTGAGTTCGCGGAAGTGGAGGCACTTCACTGAGCCTACAGTTCCTACGGGCATAAAGATCGGCGTCTGTATCTTGCCGTGATCGGTGGTAATCTCACCTGCACGGGCCCAGCTATTGCGGTCGGTGGCTTGTAGTTCGAAAGTCATAGTTCGGAAATCACTGTTGTTGTCTGCGTGCCGTGGCCCGATTGGCGGCAATCACACGATAGACGTAATAGGCGAAACCAATGATGAGAATGATAAAGATTGCAATCTTCACGTAGCCGCTGTATTGCTGGACTTTGGCAATGAGCACCTCCTCGCTTACGGTCTGTCCGATGAAATAGCCCAGATAGGCGAGGAAGGTGTTCCAGACACCCGCTCCGATGCATGTGCAAAGCAGGAAGACTGACATATTCATGCGAGCTAAGCCTGCGGGGATTGAGATGAGTTGACGGATGGCAGGAATAAGGCGTCCCACAAGGGTGCCTATGGCGCCATGATCGGCGAAGTACTTCTCAGCCTTCTCAACGCTTGGAAGGTCGATAAGAAGCATGTGTGCCACTTTGGTGTCGGCAAAACGATGGATGAGGGGACGCCCCAGCCAAATCGACAGGCCATAGTTGATGAGTGCACCGATGAGTGCGCCTATTGTGCCGAAGAGGATGATAAGCGGCAGCGAGAGTATGCCCTGATGATAGGCAATATAGGCAGCAGGAATGATGATAATCTCGCTGGGGAAAGGTATAAAGGAACTTTCGATAGCCATGAACAGGGTGATGACACCATAGTTCATATTCTGAGCTATCCAGTTATAGATTTCTTCCATTATTACTTGTTAAGTTTCTTGAGTGCCTCTTTGTCGCCGATGGCCTCAAAGTAGGCACGCATCAATTCGCGTGACGTGGAGTCTTTGGGTTTGAGTTTGAGCAATGAGCGGTAAGCCCTGTCTGCCTCATCGTAGCGTTTGAGGCTGAGTGACAGTTCTGCCTTTGCCAGGAGATAGGCCTTTGACTTGGGTTCGAGTTCGATTAGTTCGTCGAGTACTTGCAGGGCTTCGTTGAATTTGCGGAGCTCGGTCAACAATGTGACATAAAAACCGAGATAGGTGGTATTGTCGGGTTCTATCTTGATGGCTTCACGAATATAGCCGATAGCGTCGGAAGTGTTTCCCCTCTCCATCGCCAACGAAGAGAGTCGATAATATCCTTCTGTGAACTTGGGAATGCGCTGCACGAGAATCTCATAACACTCACGCGCTTTGTCGAACTCGTTCATGGCCATGTAGGCGGAACCAAGCAGTTCGTAAGTGATGCTGGTCTGCTGTTCGACTTCCTGGCGATCGATATGAGGCGCTTCGTGTTGGAGTTTGCCTTCCGCATACTGACGCGCCACTTCGAGATGTTCAACCGCTTCGGTGTTCTCTCCCTTTTGGTAGAGGATGAAGCCCAACGCAAAGTTGAAGAGCGGATTCTTGGGATCGATGGCAATGCCCATCTCGCAAGAATTTCGACATTCATCGAGCATCTGGAGCTCAAACTGGCAACGCGAGAGGTCTTGCCACGAATAGACATCGTAGGCATCCATGTCGAGGGCTTTTTCAAGCACAGGGATGGCGTCGCGATGGCAATTGCAATCCATCAGCAAGGCTCCCATACGGCCCAAAGCCTCGGCATCCTCTTCCGCCTTCGATGGTTTGCCAACCACAACGTCCGCAGCCTTGACAATGTATTCGGCCGTTAGATGGTTCGGGAGATGGTCGAAGAGTTCGTCGATAATCTCCACAAACTCGAGTCCGGTAAGATCGCCTTTCTGCAGATGGCCGAAAAGGGTGTCGAAAGCCTTATTCTGGTCTCTTGTCTTTACATCGATACCGAAATGTATGCCGATGCCAAACGGTGACTGTTCGTCAGGATTGCCCTTGACCAGCTTCTCCGCTTCGTCATATCGGCTCATGTGCAAAAGGATCTTGGCCTCGATGAGCTCGAGAAACTCATCTTCAGGATGTTGGTCAAGACCTTTTTGACATGCAGCCATGGCTTCTTCAGCATCGCCGTCATCCAACAGGTCGTAGATGATCTGTGAGATGTCGTCGGTGCTGTAGTAGCTGACCTTGTCGTCAGCAAGGTCAAGCATATATTGATAGTAGGCGCGGCTTTTCTTTTGTTGCACTTTATAAACTTGTCGAACGAATAATCAAACTACTTGGATGCCTTAAGCGAAACGGTGCGGTTGAATACAATCTTCTCGGGTGTGGTATCCTTGTCGATGCAGAAATAACCGATGCGCTGGAACTGGAACTTCTTGCCGACTTCGGGATCCAGGGCTGCGAACGGTTCAACGAAGGCAGTAACTACAACCTCGCTTTCGGGGTTGCGTTCCGACTCGGTTGTTGCCTCCTCGTCAAGGAAGAGGTTGTTATAGAGACGAGCCTCAACTGGAATGGCATGCTTTGCGCTTACCCAGTGGAGTGTTCCCTTCACTTTGCGTTCGGAACCAGGCATTCCACTCTTGGAGTCAGGATCGTAGGTGCAGAGGATATTGGTGATGGTTCCATCTGCGTCCTTCTCGATGCCTGTGCACTTGATGATGTACGCACCCTTGAGGCGCACTTCCTTGTCGATGGTCAGACGGAAGAACTTCTTTTGAGCCACCTCCTGGAAATCCTCACGCTCGATGTAGAGTTCGCGGGAGAAAGGCATCAGATGCACACCGCTGCCTTCCTGCTCGGGATTGTTCTCCATCTCGCACAATTCTGTCTGCTCCTCGGGATAATTGGTGATGGTGAGTTTGACGGGATCGACTACGCCCATCACGCGGGTAGCAATCTTGTTGAGATCGTTACGTCCTGCATTTTCGAGAAGCTTGATGTCATTGAGGGCATCATATTTGGTGTAACCGATTGTGGTGATGAAGTCGCGAATGCCCTGAGCAGTGTAGCCGCGACGGCGCAGGCCGCAAAGGGTTGGCATACGAGGATCGTCCCAACCGCGTACGACTCCGGTCTCCACCATGTTGCGAAGATAGCGCTTCGACATCACGGTATTGGTGAGGTTGAGTCGGTTGAACTCAATCTGACGTGGCTTGTACTCCGTTCCCCTGATGTCGGCCATGATCTGGGCGAAGTAATTGTAGAGAGGACGGTGTACTTCGAACTCGAGGGTACAGATGGAGTGGGTGATACCCTCCAGGAAGTCGGACTGTCCGTGAGCAAAGTCATACATCGGATATGCCTGCCACTTGGTGCCTGTGCGGTGGTGGGGGTACTTGATGATGCGATACATGATGGGGTCGCGGAAGTGCATGTTGGGGTTCGCCATGTCAATCTTGGCACGCAGAGTCATGGTGCCTTCGTCGAACTCGCCTTTGTTCATGCGACGGAACAGGTCGAGACTCTCTTCCCAAGGACGATTGCGGAAAGGACTCTCGACACCCGGTTGGGTCGGCGTACCTTTCTGCTGGGCTATCACCTCGGAACTCTGCTCATCAACGTATGCCAGACCGCGTCGGATCATCTCTTCGGCCAGATCCCAAAGCTCCTGGAAATAGTCAGAGGCATAGTAGAGGCGATCGCCCCAGTCAAATCCGAGCCAATGGATGTCTTCTTTGATGGCATCAACATATTCGGTATCTTCGCGGCTGGGATTGGTGTCGTCGAAACGCAGGTTGCATTGTCCGCCATACTTTTCGGCTGCACCGAAGTCCATACAGATGGCCTTGGCATGTCCGATGTGGAGATAGCCATTGGGTTCTGGAGGAAAACGAGTATGCACGATATGGGTGGGGGATGCGGCAACTTTGCCAGCTGCAATGTCTTCTTCGATAAATTCTTCTACGAAGTTCGATGCCTTTTTCTCAACAGCAACTTCTAAACTATCCATACTTTTTTATTTTGATATTTGGTAAGTATATATAAATATTCGGGCGCAAAGATAAATAAATAATTTCACAATAGCAAATTTGGCCATGAAAATGCTTGGTTTTTGACCCGATATGCTGGATGAAATGATTAAAATGCAATTTCTATTAACGAATTGGAAACCAAAAAAGAAAGGGAACGCGTTTCGGCAGAGGCCTTGTCGCTGTTCCCTTTCCGTAATGAATGGTTTGAAAATTTTGTTAGAGGTATGCAAGTAGAAGCTTGGCGTTGGGCGATTTGCGAATCTTCAGGAGGGCACGTTCGCGAATCTGACGAACGCGCTCGCGGGTTAGACCAAGCTCCTGGCTCACTTCTTCTTGTGACTTCTCTGGACAATCTATACCGAAGGTCTCCTTAATGATGAGTGCCTCGCGGTCCTTGAGCATTGACTTGAGGAGATTGTCGAGCTCGATGTGGAGCGATTCGTTGTTGAGTGTGGAGTCGGTGGCATCGAGTTTGGTGTCGGGTGTGATGTCGAGCAACGTTCCGTCTTCGTCATCCTGAAGCGGGGAGTCGAGGCTGACACCGCGATTATTGGCTGCCATGGTCTCACGTACCTTTTCGGGGGCGACATCCAGTTCCTCGGCTATTTCTTCAATCGTGGCTGGTCGGTTTTGCTCTTGTTCGAAACGGTTCTGAATGACACGAATCTGACGGATGAGGTTGTTCTGGTTGCCAGGCAGGCGGACCATTCTGGCTTGCTCGGATAGAGCCTGCATAATGGACTGACGAATCCACCATACGGCATAAGAAATGAATTTGAAACCACGGGTTTCGTCAAATTTCTCAGCGGCCTTCACAAGGCCAACGTTACCTTCCGAGATAAGGTCTGAGAGAGAGAGCCCTTGGTTTTGATAGAGTTTTGCGACAGACACCACGAAACGAAGGTTGGCGCGTACGAGTTTGTCGAGTGCTTGTTGATCGCCTTTATGAATTCTTTGGGCCAGGTCCACTTCTTCATCTGGGGTAACCATGTGCTCCTTGCTGATGGCGGTGAGGTACGACTCGATCGACTCTTCAGTGCGACGGGTGATGTTCTGCGTAATTTTGATTTGGCGCATATTTGTTTCTTACTTCTTTTTTAAGATTGGGACATAGTTATCCCTTTCGACAAATAGTGTGCAAAATTACTAAAAATTCTCGATAAATCCAATGATTGCTTTGGAAATCATAAAATATTTCTCTCGAAATGGCGGATTTGCAATGTTTGGGTATCAAACTTATTCGATATTTTGATTTTTTTATTCCCTTGAATCAGAAATATATTTTAATGGATATAACCTTTTGTAGTCTGTAAAGTCTCGGGTCGATTATCAGGTGTAGATATTCTGCATTGCGTTTCTGTATTGACATTTTGTGACATTGATTGATAGTTACCGGTGTGAATTGAGGAGCTTTAATCGTAGCAAGCATCCTGTCGCGCGTCGGAGTGCTTTATCCGCCGTAGCAAGCATTCTGTCGCGCGTCGGAGTGCTTTATTCCGCATCAGCAAGCATCCTGTCGCGCGTCAGAGTGCTTCCACCATTTCATAAACGCTTTTCTGCTTGCTCATGGGCTATTCTATCGCCTAATAACCGCAATTACGTTCATAAGTTTATATAATTTATTTAAAATGAGGTATCTTTAGTTAACAAAGACGCAATTTTTAGTTAATTATGTTAAATCAAATGCATTTTTCAAGCATTTTCCTTGGCGGTTTTAACGAATTAAGTTAATTTTGCAGCGGTTTTAACAAATGAATCAATGAAAAAACAGACAATTTGGTTGATTGGAATTGTGCTTTTGATAGCATTCGCCGGGTTGCTGGTCATGCAGTTCTCTTACTTGAGTGAGATAGTCAGCACTCGTGAGGAACAGTTTGACGAGGCAGCAAAGCGCGCATTGTTCGGCACCATGCGTCAACTGGAGCGTCAGGAGACACGCAAATATCTCGACGAGTACTATGACGATGCCGAGAAGCAGGCTTTGAGTCAATTGAATCAGGAGAATTCCAGAAGCAGCGTTACAACCAGCGGTAGCATTTCTGTTCAGGGACCGGATGGTTCGGTTAGTACGTTCAAATTCCAAAGCAACGTCAATGGTGACTCGCTTAGCCAGCATCGTTTTGAGATGCAGCCGAGGAGCAACCAACATATACAAAGTCGTCAGCGTGCGATGCAGGATATGTTGCTCGGACAATATATGTATCAACGCAATCTGTTGGACGATGTAGTCTTCCGCATCATCAGTCAGACCAACGACAAGCCTATTATGGAGCGACTCGATTTGGAGCAGCTTCGACGCACTTTGACTGAGGAAATGCAGTCGGCAGGTTACAATCTTGATTACGAGTTCTGCATCGTGGAACGTGATGGATCAATGGCTTATCGTTCGGCTGGCTACAATGCTGAGGAAGCAGTCAAGGAGGGCAGTTATATGCAGATGCTGTTTCCAAGGTCACAGATGGCCAGGGACAATGTCAAGGTGCCATCTCGCATCAGTTATATGGAAGTGTATTTCCCAGGCCGTCACAGACTCCTCATGAATAATAGCTTGCATTTCATGATTCCCTCGTTTGTGTTCACCCTTGTGATGCTGATGCTCTTCATCTTTGTTATTTATGTGGTGTTTCGACAGAAGAAGTTGAGCGAAATCAAGAATGACTTCATCAACAACATGACGCATGAGTTCAAGACGCCTATCTCCAGTATCTCGCTGGCATCGCAGATGCTCAACGATCCTGCAGTATCGAAGTCGCCTGATATGGTGAAGCATATCACGGGTGTGATAGCTGATGAGACCAAGCGACTACGTTTCCAGGTCGAGAAGGTGCTCCAAATGTCGATGTTCGACCGCCAGAAGACCAACTTGAAGCTTCAGGATATACCGGTGAATGCCATTGTGGAGAGTGCTTGCTCCACATTCCGCCTCAAGGTCGAGAAGGCAGGAGGGCAAATCGAGACGCATCTTGATGCGGACGACGACATTTGCATGGTCGATGAGATGCATTTCGGCAACGTCATCTTCAATCTGATGGACAATGCCTACAAATATTCACGCGATGACGTTCCCTTGCATCTCACTATCAGCACGCGTAATGTAGGCAAGGACAAGTTGGAACTGCGAGTGCAGGACAATGGTATTGGCATCAAGAAAGAGGATCTGAAACGCATTTTCGAGAAGTTCTACCGTGTCCCTACCGGAAACGTCCACAACGTAAAGGGTTTCGGCCTCGGCTTGGCCTACGTTTGGAAGATAGTCAAAGATCATGGTGGCGACATCAAGGCCGAATCCACCTACGGACAGGGTACCGCCTTCGTCATTACCATTCCGCTTATGAGTGAAGATGAAAAATAATTATGTGTAACTTATAAACCATTGTATTATGACACAACAACCTGAAAAACTTCGCATCCTGCTTTGCGAAGATGATGAGAACCTCGGTATGCTTCTGCGCGAGTACGTACAGGCTAAAGGCTATCTTTGCGATCTCTACGGAGATGGCGATGCCGGATATAAAGCCTATCTGAAGGGCCGCTACGACTTTTGTATCCTCGACGTCATGATGCCCAAGAAGGATGGCTTCACCATGGCGCAGGAAATTCGTACACTCAATGCCGACATCCCCATCATCTTCCTTACGGCTAAGAGCCTGAAGGAAGACATCCTCGAAGGATTCAAGATTGGTGGCGACGACTATATCACCAAGCCTTTCTCGATGGAGGAATTGCTGTTCCGTATTGAGGCAATTCTGCGTCGTGTGAAGGGCAAGAAAGGCAAGGATGTGGTTGCTTATCACATGAGCCGCTACACCTTCGATGTGCAGAAGCAGTTGCTTACATTCCGTGGTGACGAAAGCGAAAAGGCAATCAAGTTGACTACGAAGGAAAGCGACCTTCTTGGCCTCCTTTGTGCTCACGCCAACGAGATTCTGGAGCGTAATTTCGCTTTGAAGACCATCTGGATTGATGACAATTACTTCAATGCGCGTTCGATGGACGTTTACATCACCAAGCTTCGCAAGCATCTGAAAGATGATCCAAGCATCGAAATCATCAATATCCACGGCAAGGGTTACAAGTTGATTGCCTCTGATATTGAGGTGGAAACGAAATAAAAATTGTAAGTTTCATTTTATAAAATTGCACATTTTTGCAAAAAAGATCCATTATATGAATAAAAATTGAGATCTTTTTGCACAAGTATATTTATAAAATGTGTACCTTTGCACCGCTTATTTAAGCAATGTGTTATTTATTTAAGGTAAAATTTTTATTATTATGAACAACGAAACTATTGGCACAAATGCCGGACTTGTCTGGAATGCACTCAATGAAAAGAACGGCCAGACTGTAAAGGAGCTTAAGAAGACCACCAAGATCAAGACTGATAAGGTTCTCTTCTCTGCTATCGGCTGGTTGGCACGCGAAGGCAAGGTAGTTCTCGAGGATTCCGAGGACGATGTTAAGGTCACCCTCCTGTAATTTTAGCAGGTTTTAATAAAAAATCCGTGGCAGTTTAGGTTGTCACGGATTTTTTTCGCATTAGTATCTTTCCCCCTTGAATCACGATTGCATGGGTTCTCACATCTGCCGGTTGCCCCAGGAGATTATAGGACTGTTCATCCTTAATGTCATCCGACATCTCGGGGATGCTTGCAGGATCCACTTCTCTTTCAGTGTCTCGTAGTTTGATGTGAAGTCTCAGGTCATTGGTGCGATTCTGACTCTCTTTCCCATAGAACGTAAAGTCATCGAGCACGCTGTTCATGATATCCAATGCTTCGGGGAATAATATAAAAGCAATATAAGGTATGGAGTCTATCAGGCTAACTCCATCGGCTTCATTCTCGTTGCCTTCGCAGTGGAGGAAGGTGGCCTGGTTTGCGATCGAGGACATGAATGACAAACCTTTGCTTTCCAGTCTTGAATTGATGTTATTTTCAATCCTCCTTTTTGCCACATCAACTATTTCTGGATGTCCTTCGATGGAGTCGGTTGAAAAAGTATTGATTTCCATCCAGTTCAAGTCTTCACTGAGTGTCACCCATCGATGATGCATCGGGTAGGAAATCTTCGAACCGGTAGTGATGTCATAGATGGAGTCGGTGTGATTCTCATTGTAGGCCATGGCGACGTCGGTCGTATGGAAATGACCAGAGAAGACCGTATGAATGCCAGCTTCCATAAAGCGCGAACGGATATTTTCATCATCCTTGATGATGGCATCGGCCTTGATTTCGGTCTGTCCGTTGAAATGCTCCATGATAGGATGATGCATCATAGCGATGATCTGCTTGTCTTGCTCATGTGCATTTGCAGCCTGCTCGCAAATCCAGTCCAATGTCTTTTCGCCTATCTCACGAGAGTGAGAGTCGATGGCAATGATGACAAGTCCATCAATAGGTTCGATTGCATAACTCAGTGAGTTCTCATCTCTCATCGAACCCTCATAACCAAACTGCGCGTACATTTCGGCAAATTCTTCGGCGGTGATGTTCTCTGCCTTGTATCGCTTGCTGCCATCGAAATATTGGGCATTCTCGATATTCCCGATATCATGATTGCCAGGGACGACAAATACCTTGATGCCGGTATCGGTCAGCCTCGACAGTTCTTGGGTGATATATTCGTGAGAAAGCTTTTCTCCATCTTTCGAGATGTCGCCGGGTATCATGACGAGGTCGGGTCGGACCAGCAGGATGGAGTCGATCATATTCTGGAACAACCCAACGCTGTAGTCTTCCAGCTTGTGCGATGAATTGATGTAATTATCCCATGCCGATCCTTCGTTGATGAGAAGCCCCGGACCCATTACGTGCAGGTCGGTAGCTACCAATATGGATATATCCTTGGCTGCAGCCGAGCTGCAACCAAGAATAATCATAATTGTCAAAAGAGATCGTTTTAAGATAAAAAGCTTTTTCAACGACGTATATTATTTCTGATCTGCTGTATCAACCGAGGTCTTGCGACGGCGGCCTCCACGACGGGTGCGCTTCTTTTCGCTCGACGAAGGTCCCATCAGCTCCATCATTTCGGGCGAAAGGGGAGGAAGTTCGATAACAGGTGCCTCTTCAACAGGAGTTCCTACTATGGCAGCGTCCTGAGCCTGCAATTCAACAGGTGACTCGGTTGGAGCGACAACCGCAGATTCATTCTCAGGCGTAGAAGTTTGTTCCGCTGCTGCCTGCAGTGCCTGCTGCTTGCGGGCTTCCTCTTCAGCAGCAAGACGGGCAGCCTTTTCGGCAGCGGCACGTTCGCGGTCGGCACGACGCTGTTCCTCACGACGCTGCTGTTCCAGTCGAGCCTGTTCTTTCCGCTCGCGGTTTTCCTGTTCGCGGCGCTCTTGCTCTTCACGACGTGCCTGTTTCTCAGCTTCACGACGTTCCTGTTCGAGCCTGGCTTGTTCCTTCCTTTCCTGCTCCTTTTTTTCCTGTTCTTTGCGTTCCTGCTCCTGGCGTTGCTTTTCGTACTCCTTCTTCTGTTGTTCGAGCTTATCGCTGCGACGCTCGCGTCGATCTCCCGGACGGAACCCTTCGAGCCATAGGTTCAATGGCTTCTCGATTTGTGCGGGTTGGCGCATCTGTACGTCTTGCATCCATTGCCGTCCTGCTGCGAGGGTCAGGAAATGATACTGCCGCGTGTACTGATCCAGAAGTTTGAGGTCGTCCATGGTAAGTACCATCGGACGTTGGGGCTCATAGACTTCACGCCATTCGGCATCGCCGATTTCATTGGAGCGCTGCAGGTCGTCGCACATTCCCAACGAACGTATTGCCACCGAGGCATCGTTGGTAAGGAGCAGCACTTTCTTGCCTTGGGCAAAGAGTTCCACTGTGCGGCGAATGATGGCAGGATCGGCAAACGAGGCATGATGACTTTCGGAACCGATGCCCTCGATGCGCAGACGATTCTCCTTCTGCTGATACAGCATCAAGCGTTTGGCCAGACGTGCTGCCACGTTTAAGCAGAGTGCAGGATCCTTCCAGTCGGCCAACTTGTAGTCAGTGGGTTCTTGCATCGTTGCAAACCTATCGACTTCTTCATACGTCTCGCTCATGATGGTGAACTTGCCACCAATCTTCTTGCACATCTTGGAGATGAACTCCAGCTGACGCTCAAACATCAGACGTGCATTGACGCGAGGATCGGAATGACTGGAAGTGTGGCCGACGAGCAGTTCCAACCAGATGTTGGTGTCGGAGAGGACAATGTCATAATCGAGTACATTTGAAATAATAGCCTCGAAGATGAGGTCCCGTTCGTAGGCTTCCTCGTAAGTGAGCAGCTGGATCTGCTGGTCGTTGAGCAAGGGTATGTAACCACCCGAATTTGCCAGATCACAGAAGTCGCGTATCACCAGATTCTTTGGCATCTTCGGGATAGGCTTCACGATCGGTTTCTCAACCGGCTTCTCGGCATCTTTCGCTGCGTCCTTCTTGCCGACCTTTGCGGGTTTCTTTTCTGCCGCCTTGTCTTCTACTGTAGGCTCCTCAATCTTTTCGTCAGGAGCAGCCTCATTGTTAGTCTCTTCTTTAGCCTCCGGGGCAACTACCTTCTTGCGGGAGCGGGTGACCTTCTTTTTCTTGGGGGCCGCATCGACCGCTGGCTGAATATTTGCAGCATCTGCGGGTGCTTCAACGGAGGCGATTGTATTGTTTTGTTCTTCCATTAAAATATTGTAATAATGTGCAATCAACACTAAATCGCGGCGCAAAGGTATTTATTTTTTTATTCATGTGCAACATTGCTTGTCATTTTTGCTGTCAATTGGCTCAAAATTCTTTAGTAGAATTGACAATTGGGTACTTAATATTGCAAAATACTATGATTTTTTGATGAAATACTCCTGCCGGCTTTCATAAATGGAATAGATTTTGTAAATTTGCGCACAAATTTTAATATATTCGGGAAATAAGTGTGTAAATATGTTGGATAAAAGTTGCAAGATCTATGTGGCTGGCCATCGAGGACTCGTCGGTTCTGCCATCTGGAACAATCTCTTGTCGAGGGGGTATAACAACCTTGTTGGACGCACGCACAAGGAGTTGGATCTGACTGACCAGCTCGCTGTCCGTCGCTTTTTCGATGAGGAACGCCCCGATGCAGTGGTTTTGGCCGCTGCTTTTGTGGGCGGTATTATGGCAAATTCGCTCTATCGTGCCGACTTCATCATGATGAACATGAAGATTCAATGTAATGTCATCTCTGAAGCCTATGCCCATGGTGTTAAGAAATTGCTGTTCCTGGGTTCGACATGTATCTATCCGAAGAACGCACCGCAGCCGATGAAGGAGGATTGCTTGTTGACTTCTCCTTTGGAATATACCAACGAGGAATATGCCATTGCCAAGATTGCCGGTTTGAAGATGTGCGAGTCGTACAACCTTCAGTATGGTACGAACTATATCGCTGTGATGCCCACCAACCTATACGGTCCCAACGATAATTTCCATCTTGAGAATTCGCATGTCATGCCAGCGATGATGCGCAAGGTCTATTTGTCGAAACTCATCAACGATAACGATTGGTCGTCCATCCGACGCGATTTGGCTATCCGTCCTGTGGGAGCAACTATTCCTGAACAGGGTGGCAAGGTGCGCTATGAGGTTGACGAGACATCCGATGAGTCGGTTATCCGTAAGGTGTTGGCATGGTATGGCATTGAGGACAACAAGGTAACCCTTTGGGGCACCGGCACGCCGCTTCGTGAATTCTTGTGGAGCGAGGATATGGCAGATGCTTCGGTTCACGTGCTCCTCAATGTGGATTTCAGCGACATCATCGGCATCGAGCGTTATTCTTCGGTTCACTATGGAGCCACCACTGATGGTGCTGTCGATCGTAATCATTCGGCAGGTCGTGGCGGTGCCATTCCTTCTCTTGGTGAGATTCGTAATTGCCACATCAATGTGGGCACTGGAAAGGAGTTGACCATCCGTCAGCTCTCCGAACTTGTGGTCAATGCTGTCGGCTTTAAAGGAAAGGTGGAGTTCGATGCTTCGAAACCCGATGGAACGATGCGCAAGCTGATCGATGTCTCTAAGCTGCACTCGTTGGGTTGGACCCACAAGGTGGAGATTGAGGATGGTGTCCGTAAGCTGTTCGACTGGTACAAGACGTCGATTGAGTGAGAAGATCGAACAAGTTGAGCAAGTGCGTTACTTGAGTTAATACTTATAACGAATTAGAATTATTTTATAAGACGAAAATATTATGACAAAAAGAAAAGTCGCCCTCATCACGGGTGTCACAGGTCAGGATGGCTCTTACCTGTCGGAGTTCCTCATCAGCAAGGGTTATGATGTGCATGGCGTCATCCGCCGCAGTTCTGTTGACTATCGTGAGCGTATCGCTCACCTTGAAGGTCACCCTCAGTTCCACCTCCATTATGGAGATATGGGCGATTCGATGAGCCTTGTGAAGGTGATCGATAAGGTGAAGCCAACCGAAATCTATAATCTCGCTGCGCAAAGCCATGTGCAGGTAAGCTTTGATGCTCCCGAGTTTACCGCCGATGTCGATGCCACGGGTGTGCTTCGTGTCCTTGAGGCCGTGCGTGCCAATCATCTTGAGGATTCGTGTCGCATCTATCAGGCTTCGACTTCCGAGCTCTACGGTAAGGTGGAGGAGGTTCCACAGAACGAGAATACACCTTTCCATCCATATTCCCCATACGCAGTGGCCAAGCTCTATGGTTATTGGATTGTGAAGGAGTATCGCGAGGCGTACAATATGTTCTGCTGCTCGGGCATCCTCTTTAACCATGAGTCGGAGCGTCGAGGCGAGACCTTTGTGACCCGCAAGATTACGCTTGCCGCCGCTCGCATTGCCCAGGGCAAGCAGCAGCGTCTTTATCTTGGCAATCTGTCCAGCCTTCGTGACTGGGGATATGCGCGCGATTACGTGGAGTGTATGTGGCTCATCCTTCAGCATGACAAACCCGAAGATTTCGTCATCGCTACCGGTGTGCAACATTCGGTGCGCGAGTTCTGCTATTATGCCTTCAAGGCTGCCGGCATGGAGCTTGAGTTCCATGGCGAGGGGCTTGACGAGAAGGGTGTTTGTGTGGCAGGACCAGCCGATCTCGTGGGCAAGACACTCGTCGAGGTGAGCCCTGACTTCTATCGTCCCACCGATGTGGTGAACCTTTGGGGCGATCCCTCCAAGGCAAAGCGCGAATTGGGTTGGGATCCTCAGAAGACGACTTTCGAACAACTCATCAAGATTATGGTGAAACACGACATGGAGAAGGTGGCTGCCGACCACGTGGCTTCTGTCATGCGCACCAACCTGGCTGAGTTCCTCGAAAAGGGTGTGGTTAAGTAATTATCGGAAATCAGTTGAAAATCCTTCACTACATCCCTTCCATGTCCCGACAGGATGGAGGCACGAGCATGTATATGCAGTCGCTGTCCGATGCGTTGGGCGAAATGATGGAAATACATATCGTGGCGCACCGAGCTCAGGATGAGTTGCCGGTGCGCCATGCACTATTGCATTATCTGCCCGATTCGTGGAAGGTATGGAGTGTGCGTGCCGAGTATCTGAAACTGCTCGACACAATTCGTCCCGACATTGTCCATGTCAATTGCTGCTGGCAGCCCTGTTTCGCTTATGCTGTCCTATGGGCCAAGAAGGCGGGCTATCCCGTCGTTCTTTCTCCCCACGGTATGCTCGAACCTTGGATTGTTCGGCGTCATTATTGGACGCGTAAGGTTCCTTCCTTGCTTGCCTACCAGCGAAGAGCGCTTTTTGCGGCCGATGTTGTTCATGCGACAGCAGATAGCGAGCAGGCAAACATCGAGACTATTTCCCGGTACTGCCCTCTGCTATCCGATTGGCATCCCACGGTCCGAGTCATCGGCAATGGCATAGATACTCGTGGCATTGCGATGAAGACAAGCTGGAAGAAGTCCCACAGACTCTTGTTCCTGAGTCGTGTGCATCCCAAGAAGGGTGTCGATCTGCTGCTACAGGCTTTTTCCAAATTGCGAACCCTTGACGGTCCACTACATGACTATGTGCTGCAGATTGCAGGTGAGGGTGATTCTGCTTATCTCTCTAACCTTCGTTCTTTGGCCGATAGTCTTGGAGTAGGGGAGCAGGCTCAGTGGCTCGGTGGTGTTTATGGCGACAGGAAATGGGAATTGATGCGAGAAGCTGACCTTCTGGTGCTTCCCACTTACTCCGAAAATTTCGGGATTGTGGTGGCTGAGGCATTGGCTTCGGGAACACCAGTCCTAACGACGAAGGGCACGCCATGGAACGTGCTCGACACGGCGCATTGCGGCTGGTGTGTGGATGTGACCGTTGATGCTGTCAGGTCGGCACTCTGCAAGTTCGCCGATACGTCAGAAGATGAACTTCAGCAGATGGGACTTCGTGGGAGAAGTCTTGTCGAAGAGAATTACGATGCTCGCAGCATCGCTCGCGAGTATGTTAAATTGTACGCGTCGTTATGCAAGTAACCCAGGAGACTTTTGAGATGGCTATATTGGCAGCGCCCGTCGTTGTCGTTGGCCTTGCGGGCTTAGCTGTTGTTTTTTTTGCTTTCCTCAAATGGAAAACGGCGCTTGTCATGGCGTTTCTTGCATTGCTTGTCAATGGATGTACCGAGCAGATTCCTCTGCGTTTTTCTCCTGAACTTCCCGATGCCAAACCTGTGGGTACCTTGCGCATTTTGGAATATAATATTTGCGGTAAGGGTTCCGAATCATCAGCAACCTTTTCTCGATTACGTCAAGAATCTCGATGCCGACCTCTTGTTTCTGCCTGAGAATACGCCTGGCACGTCGCACGGATTCGAAAAGATGCTGCGTGAAGTTTATCCCTACAGCCTTCATGACTTTCCCGAGTTCGAAAAGCTGTCGGTTGTCTATGCCGACCAGACCATCTACAGCCGTTATCCGCTCAGCAATTTCCGGACCTATCGGTTGGATATGGAGCAGATTATGCGCGACTATCCTTATTTGGATAAGGACGATGTAGCGGCTATTGGCAGTTATATGATTGTCTATGAAGCCACCGCCAATGTCGATGGCACACCTGTCACCTTGGTTCATGTCCATCTGCGCTCTAATTCTTACGACTCGGCCAAAAGCCAGAGTAAGGGCAAGCGGCAGAAAGTCCACAATATTTACGAAAAGTTGCAGTTCGGCTATGCCTATCGCGGCCTTGAGTCGCGTTCGATAGCCGACTCGCTTCGCAATTGTCCGAATCCGCTCATCGTCTGCGGCGATTTCAACGATTTGAGTGGCGCTCGCTGTGTGCGCTCGATTCAGAATTGCCGCAGCCGCAACATTCATCCTGGTCATCGTGACCGGCTGAATGATGCCTGGTGGCGCGGAGGTCGCGGGTTTGGATTTACTTTCGTCGATCAGAAGCTGCGTCTTCGTCTCGACCACATCCTTTATTCAAAGGAGTTCGATCTGCAGTCGGTGCGTGTCGATACGGTTCCCTATTCCGACCATCTCCCTCTCATTGCTGATTTCAAGTTCAATCCCTGAATTGTCGAACGTCTTATTCCGTCATCATCTCGATGAACCTGTCCAGTTCCGCATCTGTTGCACCGAATTCTTTCCAGCAGTTGCGGAATTTCTCTTGTAATGTTCTTCCTTCCATAGCGACAATCTTCTGGATGACACTGCGATAATTGGTGTCATTCCGATAGCGGGTGTTTCCCGAGAACGATGTCAGTTCGTAGTCCTTGTCCAAATTGCTTTGGCTGACGCCCAGCAGCCCTTCGAGCATCATGCAGAGTAACCCTGTTCGGTCGGCACCCCAGATGCAATGGATATATGTCGGACGGCCTGCTTCGACTTGCTCGGCAACGAATCGGAGGCAGGAGAGGAGCAAGGCTTGGTTCTCGACCGACGATATTTCGCCATATCTGATGTTATAGTTGGCATAGACGATGTCTCTGCCGAGAGCCGAATAGCCTTTCGCGGGATTCTCTGAGTTTGCCCTCAGGTCCAGTTCAGCTCGAATGCCAAGATCTTCGCGCAGCATCCTTCGGTCTTCTTCGGTTATGGCGTGGGTCGATCGTGCCTGTTCGGGTATGGTGGAGTACGCGGTGTTCATCTCTACTCCCCGGAAGAGCATACCGTAACGAATGTGCTTGCCGCTGAGGGTGGGCCATCCGCCCAGGTCGCGCACATTGTCTATTCCCTCGGCCTTAATCATGCGCAGTTGTCCGAGGGTGTGGATAGTGACGGGAGTCAGCACTCCGTCCTCGCAGCGTTGCAGCGTATAGGTCTTGCCGGGAATCAGATTGTAGTAGGTCGTGTCGCCCAAGGTTACTCCGTACGGCCAATCCTGACGCTTGTCGAGATACGGTTCCCCGCGATAGTCGAAGAGTCGGTGATAAGAGTAGTCCATCGGGTCGTATTCGAAGTCACGCAGATAATCGGCAATGCCCGGATTCTCGAGCATGTGATACCATTTGTCGGTCTGGACACTTCGCACCGTGTCGAAGGTGATGCTGTCCACCCGATTGATGGCAAAGTTATGTATCTGTCCGTCGTGTGTGCGGACAGATACCGAATTGAAAACCACCTGCGCCCAGGCTCCCGTGGAGAGGAGGGCACAGGTGGCTATGATGAATATGCTGCGCATCGGCATGATGGATGGGGAGCGTAAAGATTAGCGGATGTCAATCACCTCGACCTGATCCTTGTCGTTGTACTCCAGGTTCTCGCCTGCCATACCCCAGATGAAGGTATAGTAGTAGGTTCCTGCGGCAGCGTGGATCGACCATTCGGGGCTCATGATGGCCTGCTCGTTGTGAAGCCAAACGTTGCGGCTCTCCTGTGGCTCACCCATCACGTGGTCGATGGTCTGGCCTTCAGGCAGGTTGAAGTAGTAGTAAGCCTCGATGCGACGGCCGTGGAGATGAGGTGGCATGGTGTTCCATACTGCACCTGGTTCCAGCTGGGTCAGACCCATCTGCAGTTGGCAAGGTCCCTCCTCAAGGGCATCATTGACGATGAGCTTGTAGATGGTGCGTCCGTTGGCCTCCTCCTTGGTGCCCACAGGACCCCACACCGAAGCCTTCAGCGACTGAACCTTGCCGTTCTTGCGTCCGTCGAGGGTAATCCACTGGGTCTTGAACTTCTTGTGAGCCGTTGCCGAGTTGAGATAGAACTTGGCAGGGTTCGTCGGGTCGTTACTCTTGAAGGAAACCTCCTTGTTCTCACGACCTACGTAGAGTGCCTCTTTGGGACCGAGCGGATATTCTACACCATCGACAGTCACCACGCCGGCGCCCAGACCGCAGTTGATCACGCCAAGCTCACGGTTGTAAAGGAAGTAGTCCTGCTTTAGGAAGTTGTCGCGGATCTCCTGGGTAACCTCCAGTTTAAGTTCCTTCGTCACTGGCATTGCTCCACCGAAGATGAAACGGTCGTACATCGAATAGGTGAGGTTGATCTCGTCGGCCACCATGACCTTCTCCATCACGAAACGCTCGCGGAGGGTCTTGGTGTCGTAGTGCTTAACGTCGTCGGGATGACAGGCAATCTGCTTGGTCATGTGGATCTGGGCAGTGGCACCCATGGCAAGAAGGGCCAATGCGCTAATTAGAATCTGTTTCTTCATAATTTATTTATTTTGATAATTTCGGTATTTCGGTATTTCGTTATTTTGTTATTTCTTTATTTCGTTATTCCGGTAACCCGTTATTAATTTCGCACTCTTTTCTGCCTTGCTGAGTCGCATCTTGTTCCAAACCACCATGCCAAGGGTAAGCAGGGTAAGGAGGGCGGCTCCAATGTGCGAAAGATACTTCACGCAAGCATAGATGAGCGTAGAGAGTGGGCTCGAAGCAAAGTCAAGGGCACCAGCCTGGAATCCGGTAGGTACTTGCACGGTCTTGTCGTCGGGATGAATTTCAGCGACGGTATGGGCAGCACTGGTGAAGTCGCCAGCCATCCATGTGACAAAGTAAAGACCCGCAGCCATCATGATCAGTCCGACGATGAACGAGCGGAGCACGTTGCCGTTGGTGTAGGGCAGAATCATGACGAATACGTAGAACATACCAGCGAGCGAAGCCAGCGGCAGGAACTCGTTGCCGGGAAGGATAACGGCAAGGACGAGGGTCACGGGAATCAGCAGCAGCGAAACCACCAGCGTCGTGGGATGTCCGATGACGAGAGCAGGCGACATGCCGATATAAAGCTCCTTGTCTTCGCCGAATTTGGAAGCAATAAGGCTCTTGGTCGCTTCTGCAATGGGCTTCAGACCTTCGATGAAGAGGCTGGTGATGCGTGGGATGAGTTCCATCACGGCACCCATCTTGATGCCAATCTGCAGGGTCTTCGGGATGTTGGCTACCACCTCGTCCCAGTTCTTGCAGGCCAGACAGCCGATGATGATGCCGATGAGCACGCCGAGGAACAGCGGTTCGCCAAAGAGACCGAACTTCTTCTTCATGCCTTCCGAGTCGATCTGAATCTTGTTGATGCCGGGGATGTAGTCAAGCACCTTGTTGATGGCAACGGCAAATGGCATGAATCCTTGGCAGAATGGCTGAGGAATGGAGATGCCATCCATGCCGGGATAGAACTTCTGGAAGCGCTTGGCCGTGATGTCGGCAAGTACCAGGGTGATGATGTAGCAGATGACAGCTGCAAAGAATCCCCATGCAATCGAGTCGGTCATGAAGTAGCACACTGCTCCGATGAATGCGAAGTGCCAGTAATTCCAAAGGTCGATGTTCACAGTGCGTGTGCATCCAATCAGAAGAAGCACCAGGTTCACTCCCAGACACACGGGGATAATGAACGAACCGACCAGCGTGTTATAGGCAACCGAGGCGGCGGCCGGCCAGCCCATGTCGAAGACGCCGAGCTCCAGGTTGTAGATCTCCACCACTTTCGACAGTGCGGGCGACATGGTGTCAACCAGCAGCGCGGTGATGATGCTCAGACCTACGAAACCGACACCTACAAACAAGCCGCTCTTCAGTGCCTTCGAGAAAGGAATTTTGATACAGACGCCCAGAATCGTGAAGATGATTGGCATCATCACAGCAGCGCCCAATCCAATAATGTAACTAAAAACTGCTTCCATTGATGTTAATTGATGTTATAAGATTAATGGGTTGTTTTTTATTAAATTTGGGGCAAAGATAAACAAAAAAAATTAATGTGCCAAATTTTATCCGAATATTTCTTTCGATAGGGGGTCGAAATTCACACGAAAATCGAAATTTGTGGCCTTAAAACGCAAATTTCGGCGTTTTTGTTTGGAACATTCGCGAAAATTATGTATCTTTGCACCCAAATATAATATAAATGTACTGGCTGTAATGTCGCAGTCAATTAATATTAAATGGAAGAAGTAAATAATCAACAACACGATCGAATCATCAAGGTGAACATCGACGAAGAGATGCGCACCAACTATATCAACTATTCGATGTCTGTCATCGTGGCACGTGCATTGCCGGATGTGCGCGATGGCTTCAAGCCCGTCCATCGCCGTGTGCTCTACGGCATGGAGCAAATCGGCAATACCTACGACAAGCCTACCAAGAAGTGTGCCCGTATCGTCGGCGAAGTTCTCGGTAAGTTCCATCCGCATGGCGACTCTTCGGTGTATGGAGCCCTCGTTCGTATGGCTCAGCCCTGGAACCTTCGTTACTTGCAGGTCGATGGCCAGGGTAACTTCGGTTCTGTCGATGGCGATAGTGCAGCCGCTATGCGTTACACTGAAGCACGTCTTTCGAAGATTTCCGAGGAGATGCTTCGCGATATCGATAAGGATACCGTCGATATGATGCCCAACTTCGACGGCACGCTCATGGAGCCCAAGGTCCTTCCCACACGCATCCCTACGCTTCTCGTCAACGGAGCCAATGGCATCGCGGTCGGCATGGCCACCAATATGCCTACCCACAATCTCTCGGAGTGTATCGATGGCATCTGCGCCTATATCGACAATCCTGACATTACCATCGAGGAGCTGATGCAGTACATCAAGGCTCCGGACTTCCCGACGGGTGGCATCATCTACGGATACGATGGCGTGCGGCAGGCCTACGAGACCGGTCGCGGCAAAATCGTGATCCGCAGCAAGGCCGAAATCGAGACCGAGGGGCAGCACGACCGCATTGTCGTCACCGAGATACCTTACGGTGTCAATAAGGCCGAGCTCATCAAGCACATTGCCCAACTTGCCGACGAAAAGAAGATCGAAGGCATCGCCAACGTCAACGACGAGTCCGACCGTCAGGGTATGCGCATCGTCATCGACCTCAAGAAGGATGTCAATTCGAACGTCATCCTCAATAAGCTGAACAAGATGACCGAGCTGCAGGCAAACTTCTCGGTCAACAATATCGCACTGGTCCCCATTCCGGGACATCCCGAAGCGCTTGGTATGCCCAAGCTCCTCAATCTGAAGGAGCTTATCCAGTACTTCGTTGCCCATCGTCATGAGGTGGTGATTCGTCGCACCAAGTTCGACTTGGCTGAGGCTGAGAAGAAGGCACATATCCTCGAAGGTTTGATTATCGCTTGCGACAACATCGACGAGGTGGTTCACATCATCCGCAATAGCCGCACGCCTGCCGATGCCCAGCGCAACCTCGAAGCACGTTTCCAGATTGACGAACTGCAGTCGAAGGCCATCGTCGATATGCGTCTCTCGCAGCTCACGGGCCTTCGCATCGAGGAACTCAAGCAGCAGTACGAGGATCTGCTCAAGCTCATCGAGTACTACAAGCAGATCCTTGCCGACGAGGCACTTTGCATGAAGGTTGTTCGCGACGAACTCATCGAGATCAAGGAGAAGTATGGCGACGAGCGCCGCACCGTCATCGACTATCGCGGAGCACAGTTCAATGCCGAGGACTTTATCCCGAACGACGATGTGGTCATCACCATCAGCCACCTCGGATACATCAAGCGCACCAAGCTTTCCGACATCAAGGCACAGAGCCGTGGCGGTGTGGGTTCAAAGGGCGCCGGTACACGCGACTCCGACTTCATCGAATATATGTATGCAGCCAAGAACCACAACTGGCTGATGTTCTTCACCGAGCAGGGACAGGCATTCTGGATGAAGGTCTATGACATCCCCGAGGCTGCCAAGAACCAGAAGGGTCGCGCCATCCAGAACATTCTCAACGTCAACGAGAATAATCGCATCACTGCGTTCCTCAAGGTGGTAACCTTTGCCGATCCTGAGTTCAACGACTCGCACTATCTCGTCTTTGCCACCAAGAACGGCACAGTCAAGAAGACCAAGCTCGCTGCCTACAGCCGTCCGCGTGCCAATGGTATCAATGCCATCAATCTTGTCGAGGGCGACAAGGTGGTCAGCGTAGTCATGACCGACGGACAGAATCATCTCATCATGGCAAACCGCAATGGTCGCGCCATCACCTTTGGCGAGGACAAGGTGCGCATGATGGGTCGTGTAGCTACCGGTGTGCGTGGTATGCGTCTTGATGACGGCGATGACGAGTGCATCGGCATGATTGCTGTCAAATATCCTGGCATCACCCTCGGACAGTCGGAGGGCAATGATGCTCCCGTTGAAGCCGACGAGGACGAGAATGTCGCTGCCGAGCAGGAAATCTCGCTCGAGAATCTCTTCGATATGCCTGATGAGCCCGAAGAGACTCCTGTCGAAGAGAGCGAGGAGCCATCCGTTGCACCGCAAGATGTCGAGAATCCTTTAAACTATTCCATCCTTGTTGTGTCGGAAAATGGGTACGGAAAGCGAAGCTATGTCTATGACTACCGTATCACCAATCGTGGCGGCAAGGGCGTCAAGACCCTTTCCATCACCGAAAAGACCGGCCCGCTCATCGCCATCAAGCTTGTCAACGACGAGAACGACCTGATGATCATCAACAAGTCGGGCATCGTCATCCGCATGAACTGCAAGTACGATGCAGAGAAAGGCCAGGGCATTCGCATCATGGGTCGCGCGGCACAGGGTGTCAAGCTCATCGACCTCACCAAGAAGAACGACTGCATTGCCAGTGTCTGCAAGGTGCTCACCGAACGTGAGGAAGAGGAAATCGAGATTGAGGCCACCGAGCAGTCCGATGATAACGGCATCGAGACATCTTCGACCGAAATACCTGCCAATGTAGAACCAAATCAAGAATAATCACTACACATTTTAAATTATTATTACTATGAAGAAATTCATTCTTTCCGTAATCGCCATCGGCCTCTGCGCCGGTACAGTCGTCGCACAAGAACTCTCCAAGGAGGAACTGAAGGCTCTCAAGGAGCAGCAGAAGATCATCACTACGGCAATCAAGGATGCCGAGAAGGCTGCCAAGCTTCCCGAGGATGCTATGGGACAGATTGACATGGAGAAGGCCAAGGGCATCAACTTCGATGCTGCCCGCGCCCTCGTTGACCAGGCTCTTGCTAACCCAAAGGCCGGCACCATGATCGGCGACATCAAGCGCGTTGCTGCCTTGATTGAGTACAATCAGTCGAAGGTCATCCTTCCCGAGGCTTCCAACGGTGACCAGGAAGCGCTCAACACACTCTTCAGCAACTGCGGCAAGGGCTTCCAGTATTTCCAGGAGGCTTGGGACGCATTTGCTACTCCCGATGCCAAGGGCAAGGTGAACACCAAGTACAATGACGACATGGCTGCCAAGGCCTACGAGCTCTTCTCGATGTCGAATGGTCTTGCCAACTGTGGCTTCACCGCTTACAACCAGAAGGATTGGGCCAATGCTGCAAAGTTCTTCGAACTTGCTTCCAACGGCGCTGAATCTGCACTTCTCGATGCTGCTGCCAAGAAGAACCCCATTGCTTTGGCTGAGCTTGATAAGTACAAGAACGACTCAGTGAAGTATCAGAACCTTCTCTATGCCGGCTCTTGCTACAGCGAGGTTGACAAGACGAAGTCAATCGAAGTCTTCAAGCAGCTCATCGGCAAGAACACTCCCCAGGTGCCTGTTTATTCTTCTATCGTAGGCGAATATGCCCAGCTCAAGGACACCGCCAACATGATCACTTGGCTCCAGAAGGGTATGGAGGCGCTCCCCGACGAGAACTATTTCAGCTCCAACCTCTTCAGCATCTATCTCGACCGCAATGACCTCGACGGCGCCATCAACGCCATGAAGGCAAGCCTGGCTTCCAATCCTAACAACGCCGGCACTCTTACCATCATCGCTCGCCTCTACACCCAGAAGGGTGAGACCAATACCGCCAAGGAGTATTTCGAGAAGGCTCTTGCCATCGACCCCAAGAACCTCGATGCCAACCTCTACTATGGCTACACTTGGCTCGTAGAGATGGAGCAGGGCGAGAGCGAGATGCTCAAGAACCACGCCCGCGAGAACGAGATTGATGCTTTCTCCAATGAAAAGATGGATAAGGCACTTCCATTGCTCCGCAACGCCTTCAAGGCTGATGCAAACCACGAGAACAACGATATCCCGAACCTCCTGATGCAGGTTCTCTATCGTAAGTTCGCTCCTACTAAAGCAGCTAACCGTCAGGCTCTCATCAACGAGTACAATGAGGTAGCCGATGCCTACGGTCGTCCACGTAAGGAATAAATGAGATATTATTTTTCAATATTACTTCTATCCCTTCTGAACTTGGGTCTTCTGCATGCCGAAGAGGCACAGCAGGAGACCCCTGTTCTCACTAAGGCACTCCGTGACACCATTCAGGAGCGCCTCAAGCTGGCGCGCCGCTACAGCATCAACGTGCGCACCACCGACTTCAATCTTGCACGCCGTCACATCAATCGCGTGCTCCAGATCTCCGACTCCCTGCATCTCGAGAACGCCGATTATTTTGCGGCAGCAGGCGATGTCGAAGACCTTGCCTTCAATTTTGAGCGAAACAAGCCGGCTTCCGGTGGTAAGATGGATGAGGCCACCGCTCTGGCTGCCGCCAAGCAGTGCTATCGTTATTATCAAAAGGCCTACGACCTCTATCAGGCTGATGCCAAGGAGTATGGCAAGTATGGCGAGAAGCAGCAGAGCCGCCTTTCGCAGACGGCCATGCATTACTACCTGCTTACCAACGGCTTTCAGGTCAATGCCGGCCAAAGCTTCAAGCGCGGCGACCTCAGCACCACGCTCGACGAGTTCCGTATGACCTTCGACGGCAGTCGCAGCCAATTTTTGCGCAATGCCTACCGTTCCGATGCCAAGCGCTTCTCGGGTTTCGAGACGTTCCTCGCCGACAGCACGCAGAATCGTGCGCTCTACAACTGTGCCACGGTGTCAAGCGCTCTCGGTATGCTCGACCAGTCGCTCATCTATTACGATAGCCTCAAGGTGCGGGGCTACGATCCCGAAAAAGTCTTTCGCAACACAGTTGCCATCTATTCCTCGCGCAAGGACACCGTCATGCTCATCACCGAACTGATGAGCGCCATCGAGACCTTGCCGCGCGACACGTGGTTCCAGCGTAACCTCCTTCAGATTTATCTCGACCGAAAGAACTGGCACGATGCCGAAGCCGTGGCTGACCGGTGCATCAGTGTCGATAGCACCGATGCACATACCATCAGCGTCCGTGGCCAGCTGTACGAGATACGTGGCGATGTCGAAAACGCCTTGGCGCAATATCTACGTTCGTATGACCTCGATTCCACCCAAGCCAAAGTCTGCTCCTACATCGGACGCATTCACTACAATCGTGCTGTCGAGCTCAAAGCCAGGCTCTACAATCTGCGGCAGTTCAAGCAGATGGACAGTGAGCTGCAACCCATCTACTCGATGGCCCTTCCGTGGTATGAGCGTGCCTATCAGTACGACACCATGCATCAGGACAAGACCATTGCCGTTGCCATCCGTGAGATTCTCTACAGCCGCTTCACGCAAACGCGTTGCCCTAACCGTGCCGAACTGATAGCCCAATACAATGAAGTGAGTCGGGCCTATGGATTTGTGGAGTTCGGAAGATAAACGCTCACGCTTATCCCCATAAGATAGTTGCAGAATGAAACCTGTACGAAATGCTGCCTCGTTGCTCGCCTGTTGTGCAATCGTGCTCTCGTGTCTTGCTTCGTGTAGTCGTGGCAACCGCGAGGCTCACCGTTTGCTCGATAGGATTGATGCCTTAGTCGGGCAGCAGCCCGATTCTGCCCTCGTCGAGCTGTCTCGGCTCGACAGCCTGCTCTCTTCGGGCAGTGTGCGCCTTGAGGGAGAAGCGCAGCGGGCGCGTTATGCCCTGCTCGCGACGCAGACCCACGACAAGAATTGGATCGACGATACCAGCGACAGTCTCATCCTCTCCGCCGTGCGCTACTACGATGCGCATGGTGGCAAGCGCGAGCAGATGCTGGCGCATTATTATCTGGGTTGCGTTTGGCGAAATGCCGGGGAGTATGGTCGTGCATACGCTTCTTACCTCGAAGCGGCACAGATGGCCGATGCGCTTGATGATTATACGTTTGCTGGTTTGTCGTTCGGCAATATTGCCAGCATCTGCCACGCGATGTATAGTGGCGAGGATTTGCTCTATGCCGAAAAGTCCTATCAATGTCATGCAATGGTGGGCGACACCGCTCGGATGAATTGGGCGCTCATGCTGGAGGGTATAGCTTTGAACTATCAGAAGCGCTACGATGAGGCAGATGCTATATTCAGCCGTCTTCTTGGTTCCGTGACCGACGAACACCTTCGTCAGGAGGTGCTCACCTATTATATTTATCAATGTGTGTCGCTTACCCAGTATCAGAGGGCTGACTCATTGATTTCACTTCAAGACTCTCCGCGCTATACCATCGACTATTTGTGCCGTGCCATTGTCAATGAGTATAACGGGCATCGTGCTGCTGCCGACAGTTGCATGAGGTGTGCTGAGGCGCTTTCAACCTCGGAGACGGAGAAGGTCTTTGAACTCGCCACGTTGGCCGATCTTCAGAACAATCGCGGCTTGCATCGGGAGGCTTATCAGACATTGCTGCGGAAATCGGACTTGCAGGATTCCATTGTCCGCGTCATCAACACGACTTCAGTCTCTTCCGTGCAGCAGGATTATGTGGAGCAGCAGTTGGACGTCAACAATCGTCTCATTCGGGAGCGGACACGTCGCTACCGAACCGTACTTGCCCTGTCTGCTCTGCTCCTGTTGTTGCTTGTTGTGATTGTTCGCCAAAGACTTCGTCAGAAGGACTTGCTTGCCCGCACTTATCTGGACGATGTCTTCCGGCTCAGGCAAGAGCTTGGCATGGAGCAGCAGTTGAGGCAGCAGTCCGACATCTCGCACTCTGTGGCGGCAGCCGAAGCCAGCGAAACAACCCGTAAATCGCGGATGACCATCCGACGGCTCTTCAAGGAACGTATGGAACGCATCGATCGTATCGGCCTCGAATACTACGTCAAAGGTGAGACGAAGGAATCGGGAAAGGTCATTTTTGAAGAGGTTCAAAAGGAGATCAGCGCCTTCAAGGATCAGGAGTTCCTTGCCAAGCTCGTGAAAGCTATCGACGACAATTTCGATGGGTTGATGTCGAAGGTGCAGCAGGATGGCCTCTTCACCAAGGATGATGACCTTCATCTGCTATGCCTGATGATTGCCGGATTCTCAACTCAATCGACTTGTCTGCTGATGAAGTTAGACAACCGTGACGTACTCTACAAGCGTCGTAGCCGATTGAGGGAGCGAATCACGGACTCTGGTCTGGCTTATAAGGACGATTTGCTGCTCCTTTTGGAATAATGTCAGATTTAATCGATTGGTCTAAAAGTTAAAAAATATTAAGTCTTTGAACATCAAAATGAAACGCGCCCGAAAAAGGCGCGTTTTTTTTGTGTTTGTCAGATGGTATTCCAAAAATTATGTGTAACTTTGCAACGTGAATTTCTACAATTTCGACAAATGAAAACTATAATCTCATATTGCTATGTTCACTAAAAGATTTTTTATTCTCTGCTTGCTCATGATGCAGGCACTTTCCATTTCACTCTTTGCTGCAAACACATCGCAGCAAGACGGGAAACTGAACATCCCATTGCACCCGGTGCCCACTGGAGGGACTCATCCCCGATGCCCACCGCTTGTTCCCATCCAATGCTTCTACATGGATGGTAGTTTGACATTTACCTACACTATCGACCTCGGCACACTCTGTTGTGAAGTTGTCCGTCAATCAGATCAAAAGGTATTCGAAGCTACATTTTCGGCTTGTGCTGAGGATGCTGACAGCCTATATGTTTCTGAGAATGCAGGCGATTACATCATCATGCTTACTACTGCCGACAGTACGCAATTTACGGGCGAATACGTCCTGTACCCTGAAGACTCTGGCAACTCCGATGTCGGCTATGCTGTTCAATTCGGGAACTCCCTCTCAGGTGGCTATGTGGCGTGCTATGGTGGCTCTGTCATGGTGAAGGGTGCGGTTGTGGCTCCATCGCTGATGGTTCCGTCCGACCCTGAAAAGATGTCTGACATCTACGATTTGGACAGCAAAAGAGGCATTCAGGGTATCATGGAGCTTGCTCCAGTGGAGTACACGGTCAAACAAGAGGAGACAGTGAGTCCGTACTTCGGTCTTTTGGCTGATGAAGTGCAGAAGGTATATCCCGAGCTTGTTCGCGAAGACGCTTTGGGCAACAAACAAGTGGATTACGTTGGGCTGATACCCTTGCTCATCCAATCCGTGCAGCAACTTTCTTCCGAAGTCGGTGTGTTGCAGCAAACATTGGAGAACGTCCGAGCCAACATCCCAGGATATAATGTGGCTGGGTTGGAAGACAATCTGTACTCAGGCCAGGAAGCGTGTGTTTCTGTCGATGGTAGATGCGAAATTGCTTACTCCTTGCCCGAGACGGCGCAAGAGGCTATGCTCTACATCTACAGCATTTCCGGTAAAATGGTCGGCAGCTACACGCTTGAGGGCAGAGGCAACGGCAAGCTTGTGGTTGACACCAGCAGGTTTGGCAAGGGTTCCTATATCTATACGCTGATCGCTGACGGCCGGTCTGTCGCCTCACATCAGATGATAGTTCAATAGTTAAAAGCAAATGTTAAACCTCTATTCCGAAGAAATCAACTTGCGAACGATAGGCATGAATGTCTATTATCTGCTTCGCAAGAATCTCAAGGAGACTCTCATCTCGCAGCGCCAGGATCTGACTTATCAGTCAATCCTTGTGCGCTCGCAGATAAGTGAGGAGTATCGCAGGGAGTACCAGCGTGAAATAAAACGTCTGATTGAGTTGGGCCGCTTCACGACCTATCCGTCACAGTACGTGATGTCTATAGATGTTGAGAGCGGCTATGACCGATCGCTCAAGCTTCCCTATATCGTCCATCGAGGGAGGAAACTCTATTTCCCACACAAATACTCGGTTGTTCAGGCCGAAGAAGCCTATAGAGGCTATATCTGCGGAGACCGCCTGCTCGGAAAAGGGGAAGACTTCGCACCCCATCAGTACCAGTCGAAAGATTATTGCGTCCACGAAGGCGACGTTGTGGTCGATGTGGGTTGCGCTGAGGCGCTATTCTCGCTTGATGTGATAGAGCTGGCATCGAAGGTCTATCTGATAGAGCGTGACGGTATTTGGAAGGCTCCTTTGCGTGCCACGTTTGCCCCGTATAATGACAAGGTGGTATTTGTTCAGAAACTGGCTTCCGACAAGGATGGTCGTACCACGGTTTCCTTGCCATCCCTGTTGAAGAGCGAGACGTCCTCTCCGCTTTTTATCAAGATGGATATTGAAGGGTATGAACCGAAAGTGGTCCGTACGCTCCTGCCCCTGCTTAGGGAAAGAGACGGCATCACATTGTCATGCTGCACTTACCATAACAATGAGGATGCCACCATTCTTGAGCAACTTTTCCAGCAAGTAGGCTACCAGTATGAGTTCTCAAAAGGCTATATGCTCTTCGCTCGTTATGATCAGCCTACCGCTCCTTATTTCAGACACGGGGTGATAAGGGCTTCCAATCTTACACATTCTTGAAACTTAAAGAGTTTAATAACCAATAATATCAACCAATAAATAATTGCCACTGATTATACATTACAATTAACTCATTAATATCAACTTTTAAACATGTATAATATGAAAAGATCAATTTTGTTAATTTTTAGTTGTTTAACAACTATCAGCGTTTTTGCACAGCTTACCGTTGATGCCAATGGCAATGTCGGTATTGGCGACACTCTCACCAGTTACAATTCACAACTTAGCATAAATGGTGCAGGTCTAAATACAGCCACAGTTTATGTCAAAACGACAGATCGATACAGAGGTATCTATTCAGAGAATTACACTACAAACAAAGATTGGACTTATGGCTTATATGGCAGAAGCTTTCTTTCCACTAAGAAACATGTAGGACTTAGTGGAGTAACGACAAATAGTACGCCCCTTAGTACTGGACGAACTTTTGGAATCTTGGGTTGTGCTTCTAATGCTACCAGTGGATATAATTGCGGAGTCTTTGGTGGTCTTGATGGTTCGCAAAATGGCGGAGCAATAGTTGCGAGCATTTATCATGCTTGGGGATTCAGTTATGCTATTAATGGACGTTATGCAGGATATTTTGACGGCCCTGTCTTAGCAACAGAAGAAGTGATAGCTCCAACATTCTCCGTTCCATCAAGTGCCTCAAATATTACGAATGTTAGTAACTTGGATGGTGAAAGGAGTTATCAGGGTATCATGTCTCTCACTCCAGTTGAATACAAGCATGCTTATTCGTTGGAGTTAGGGCCTGAAGTTATGGATACAATTTCTGCTGAAACTATGGCTGGTCTTGAAAAAGTTGCAGCTGAAAAGAAAGCTACTGCGCGCTCTCACTTTGGATTTATTGCAGAAGAAGTGCAGAAATATTATCCTGAGCTTGTGCATCAAAACTCCAAAGGTGAACTGAGCGTAGATTACATTGGCTTGATACCATTGCTAATCCAAACCGTTCAACAATTGGATGCAGAAGTGAAGGTCTTAAGAGCAGGAGAAGGAATTGTGAAAGGAATCGCCCCTGAAACAGAAATGTATAATTCCGAGGATTATGCTTCTGACGGACAAGGCATTCAAATCTCCAACAATGGACTCTGTGAGATAGAATATACTCTTCCCGATGCAGTCAAATCGGCAAAGCTATTTATTTACAGTATATCAGGCAAGCTCATCGAAAGTCGGATTATCGATGGTCGAGGTGCTGGCAAGCTCTCTATTGATACCAGTAAATTGAATAAGGGTATTTACATTTATACGATTATGGCAGATGGACAATCCGTCATTTCAAGACAGATGATTGTTCAATAAACTATAGTATTTAATTTGAAATATTCATTTTGTAAATTTTTAACCAATAAAAACTACCACTATGAAAAGGATTCTTGTAATTTTGCCATTATTCTTCATCTGTATTATGGCATTTGGTGAGAACAAATACTTCCCGGTTGGAACGACTTGGACAGAAGTAACAAGTAAATATGGTTCGTTTGGAAGAGATACTTCTACTTACATAGTGAAAGAAGAGAAACCAATAGATGGTATCGTTTACAACGTAGTTTATAGGAATGACCAAACGGAACCGTGGTGTCTGCTCCGTGAAGAAGGAGCGTTGGTCTATATGTCATCGCCCGACGCAACATACGAAGGAGTCCTGTATGATTTCGATTGGTGGGAAGGAAAAGAATACGTAACAGACATTATCTATTCTGGAGAAGACAAGTTCTGTGAAGTAATTGAAAAGATAGAAGAGACGGTGCTGGAAGACGGCCTAACATATCAGATTTGGGCTCCCAAAATTTTCTATGGAGACTACATCATCTGTGGAGTAGGAGCCACAAACGGTGTTTTTAGTTATTCCGAACCTGCGGTAACTGGCGGTAATCAGACACAGTTACTTGAATTCACACGTGATGTCCAGATTTATAACAAAGAGAATATGACAGATGGAATCAATGAGATTGTAATTGATAGCCAACTGAAGAATACACGCCCCATCCGTCTAAAAAGAAATAAAATCGGCGGATATGAATTGCAGGTGAAGAATGATGATGGAACTTGGCGAATGGTAAAGTAATAAGATGATACGTTATGAGATATTTACTATTCGCAATTATTGCAACCATTTCATTTGAAGTGCAAGCGGCTAATCATAAAGAGGTTAAGACACTGCATTTTGATATTGAAAAGCTCTCCATATCTTCGGTGAAATGTGAAAATGATTCCATTTACAGTAGATTGGAATACGAGGGCATCGAAACCGAGACAGAAGAACCTGGACATCCAGCTCTCCCCATCTATTACATGAATGTTCCACTTCCATTAGAAGCTACCAATATTGAAGTGGAAATTCTGAATAGAGACATTATACCTTTGTCCTTGGACTATCCGATAATCCCTGTTCAGGAACCAGCTACGACATCGCTGTTGGCAATAGAACCTAATTTCTTCAGTCCTAATGAGGATATTTATACGAGTGAAGGCCAGTATCCAGCCGAGGCAGCATCCGTGGCATGGACTTCAAACATTTCAGGAAAGAGCAATGAAGCAACTATTGCCTTATATCCGATTGTTTATCAACCTAGAATGAACAAGGTTGAATTATCGCAATACATGACCGTTTCCATAAAATATTCCATTGAAAAAAAGAATCAAAACAGGCAGGCAATGCAAACAAGAAGTTCAATAGGTCTTCCATTTTACGAGTATTGCATTATAACTCGTGACAGCCTTATACCATCGTTCGAGAGAATCATTGCTTGGAAACGCACAAAGGGCATTGATGCAGGGGCGGTATCATTAGAGTCTATCCTGTCTAATTCCTACTGTTACGAAGATTCAGTATCGGGAATCAGTGATGGTGCTGGGAAAATCAGACAGTATCTTCAATATGCATACCAGTCTGGGAAGGGCAAATACGTCCTTTTTGGAGGAAATAATGCTATCCTGCCAATTAGATATGCAACCTTATACAGAGATACTTGGTACGCTTACGATGATACTATTGGAGGGAAAATACCAACTGATATTTATTTTAGCGAATTGAATTCCAATTGGAATCATGATAATGACATTTATTATGGAGAATCTAACTATTCCTTGAGTTATAATCCTGAATTGTTTGTCGGAAGATTATTGTGTGAGACCTGCAAGGACATCGAAAACAATACGGACAAACTGCTCAGATATGAAAGGAATCCCGGTAATGGAGATTTCGCGTATCTGAAGAAAGCGTTCTATTGCCAGTCTGACCAGATGCAAGACACTTGTCTTGCACAAAAACTGATTCCCACTTGCAACGATGTCTTTACGACCAATACCATTCTCGAAGAACTTCCCAGTTATGATGCATGGAACCCTACATTCCCGTCAGGAACCGAAGTCATTGAAGCTATGAATGATACGCACTATGGTTATTTGAATTGGTTGGGTCATGGTCATCCATTGGCCATTTGTACTAAATCCGATGGTATTAGGCAATCGGACTCAGTTTATGGTATCACCCCCGTTCAGACTGATACCGTTCCTTATACTTTCCGGGAAGAAGGACATGGCCTCGACAAACTGAACAACAAAGATTATCCTGCAATCGTTTATTCCATTTCATGCACAATTACACCCTTCGATAGCTATCGACCACCTTTTGATAATCATCCTAACATAGGCGAATCTTTTACGATGGGAAAGGATTATGGTGGACCTGCTTTGATTGGTAATACCAGAGTGGGGTTAATTTACTATTCTTATCGTTTACAGATGCTTTTCAATAGAAACATCAAGAATTATTCTTTGGGAGAGTCACTGAGTTATGCTAAGAGGGATTACAATAGTATTTATAAACGTCTCATGGTTTTTACAACGAACCTCATAGGTTGTCCAGAGTTGCACATGTGGACTAATATTCCAAGCTCATTCGGAAACATTTTGAAGAATGACACCAGTTCGTCCGACACGAACCTGTCATTTACAGCGAACAGCGATACCGTTGTGTATGGGGAAATGATGATGTCGAATTATATACATTCCATCCCTCATACAGCAACTTGACCATTCCGAATGGTAAGGGCAAGCTGATTACCTTGAAGGCTTTGAACCACCTGCCTACTATTTTGCCATCCGAGAACAACTCGGCTGAAGTCCATGGAAGGAGGTATGTGTATGCGTCAGATATGACTCTCGGAGGCGAATCAAATTCCACCTTTACACTTGCTAACGATGCAGTCATTTCCATAGAAAAAACTGGAGTTTTGAGACTGTCGAATGGTTTCCAGGTGAAGCCTGGTGCAAGGCTCGTAGTCAGATAGCTTGACGAGCGTTAGTTATGCGTACAATTCTTATATTACTGCTTTCCCTGTGCAGCGCTACGATTGCTGCACAGGAAAGCAGTATGAGTGAGAGTTATGAACCAAAAGAGGTTCGGATGCTCTTAATGTAGCCGTTGTGTCTGCCGCTATCTAATTATCAATTTTAAGCCATTATTATTATGAGAAACCTTTTTACTTTATCTTTGTCGCTTTTCTTTGCTGGTGCGATGGCTATCGGTCAGACTGAAGGCACCACCGCTGCTGCATCGGATTTTGCTGCTGCCTATCAGCAGTTTTCGTTCGACCTCTATCAAAACGTCGAAAAGAAACTCACGCAAGAGGCTGAACCGCAAAACGTGGTAGTCTCCCCACTTTCAGCATGGTTTGCCTTGAGCATGCTCCAACAAGGTGCAAATACGAACACATTGGACTGTATCAACCAGACGCTGCGCCTCCCGGAAGGTTCCCAGGGGCTCGCCCTCTACAACAGCCAGCTCATCTCCGACTTACTGAAGCCATGCGAGTGGACAGATTGGGGCGAGGCGAAAAGCCTGTGTTGGAACTGGCCAATGGCCTCTGGACAGATGACCTGATCACTTGTCTCGACAAATATAAGGACTCGTTGTCCATCTGCTATGGTGCGGAGTGTAGTCAGCTCGACTTGCAGCTTCAGGAAAGCCTTGACGAGGTGGATGTATGGGTGAATGAAAAAACTCATGGGACGATTCCTTCACTGAATATCCTGCCAAGCGAGGAACTGTTGATGCTGCTGGTCAATGCCCTCTATTTCAAGGGGAGCTGGGAAATGGGTGCCGATGAAGGGATTACCGAAGACAGACCTTTCTACTCTTCCACGGGTGAAGCCAGAAACGTGCCTACGATATACTTCGAGGGTCCGCTGAATTATGGCGTAAACGAGGAGTTCCAGACGGTGCGCATGTGGTTTGGCCAAGACCATCGCTTCTCCATGACGTTTTTCCTGCCTCAGGGTGATACCCGCCTCACGAGCGAGACATATAACCAGGCCATACAGTCTTTGGGCGTGTTAGGCGGTGCCTCGCTTTGGTTGCCACGCTTTACCATCGATGCGGATTTCTATATGACCGAAGCTCTGGAGGAGATGGGCATGGCCCAAGTCTTTTCTTCGGGCGCCGACTTCAGTCGCATGACCGAAAATCCGATATGGGTCAGCTTTGTGAAGCAGCTTTCGCATATTGCCGTTGACGAAAAGGGCGTTGAGGCTTCAGCCGTCACTGTTATCGGAGCTGAAATGTCAATACCCGGTCCAAAACAAGTGACCATCGACCATCCCTTCTATTTCAGTCTCGAAGACAACCTTTGCAACAAGGTGATGTTCATCGGTCATATCGTCACACTCGGAAATGGAAATGTTCAAGGCATCAGTAGCCACGAAACTTCCCTCCGAACCTCTCCCGATGTTGTTTGCGACTTGTCGGGCCGTCGCCAGCCCACACAGGACAAGGGATTGAACGTGGTTCGTCAGGGCGGAAATCCGCGCATCGTCTTCGTCAAGTGAAGTCAGCCTATTGATCCTGTGAGCTTGTAATAGAAAGAAGTTATGCGTACAATTCTTATATTACTGCTTTCCCTGTGCAGCGCCTCGATCGCTGCACAGGAAAGCCAGTATGAGCAGATGAAGCAGTCCTTGGATGAACACTCGCTGCCATTGGTGAACATGATTGTAGATATTGGCAAGGTAAACAAGAATACATTTGTGCCAGGGGAGATTGAGATTGCCGACTTCCAACGAAGGACAGACCCTTCATCGCTCACGGTCAGATATGCTTGCAAGTATCGCCTTCGCGGTCGTACAGCACTTGCTAAAAGGAAGAAGTCGTATGCAGTGAAGCTGTTTGACGAAACTGGAGAAGACTTGGATGCCAACATCTTCGGAATTCGGAAAGAGAATAGCTGGATTCTCGATGCCATGGCCATTGACAGGATAAGGATGAGGAATCGCATCTGCTTTGACGTGTGGAACGAGATAAATCGAACGCCATACGATACCAAATATGATAATAGAAATGGAACAAAAGGAGTATTTGTGGAAGTATTCATCAATGGCTCTTATCAAGGCCTGTATTGTATGACCGATAAGATTGACCGTAAACTTCTTGGACTGAAGAAGATTAAGATAGATGAGTCTGGGCAGATAACTGTTCGCGGCTTACTATATAAGGGATATAATTATAATGCTGGTTTTGACCTTCGTTCCTATGTTACAGCTCCCACTAACAGGGACAAATGGAATGCTTGGGAATTGCATTATCCCGAAGATTACCCGTCTTTCGAAACTTGGCTGCCTTTGATGAACTTGATAGATTTTTGTTCGGATAAGACATCTGATGAGACGTTCATAGATGAATACCTCAGTTATTTTTATCTTGGCAACTTAGTCGATTTTGTTGTTTTTACGATGGCTCTGTATGTTAGGGATCTTCCATATCATAATACCTATATTTCGGTAGTTGATATTAGACAAGATCATCGTTATTTGATCACCCCTTGGGATATGGATACGTCATTAGGACAGAATTATGACGGATCTTATAACGAGTCTTTAGCAGATTTCCACAAATATGATGACAGGGCACCATTCAACAGATTGTCGGTTCAAAATATCGATGGGTTCAACGACCTTTTGGCTGCCAAATGGAAAGAATACAGCGAAACGCTCTTCTCTTGCGACAGCATCGCTCGGCGTCTGGATCATTATGCCGAGCAGTTTACCGTCTCAGGAGCATGGGAAAGAGAACGCACCAAGTGGAATGGTAATCCCGTTCCGCTAAAGGAAAGTGTTTATGACGAATTAGAGTATGTGAAGGATTGGTATGCCAAGAACTACGAGAACCTTTGCAACCAATACGGCTCCAATGCCATCGACATCATTCATTCGGACGAAAGTCACTCTTCCCGCAGCGGCATCTATACACTTGACGGCAGGCGAGTGGACGGAAATACCTTGCAAAAAGGCATCTACATCGTAAATGGGAAGAAAGTGATGGTGAGATGATAACTAACCTTTGTTCGGGGTCGCTTCGCTCAAAATTATAAGAAAATTAATTTTTAAAATTATCAAAAGAAGATGATCCCAAATAGCCGTGACCAATTTCGTCTGGTTTTTCTTATAATTTTTTGATTTAATTTTTTTATAATTTTGAGCGAAGCGACCTAAATAATTCGATAATTCGACAATTCGTGATAAAAGGCAATCAGTGCAGCGCAGTCCACTGGTCTCGCTTGGACGAACAAGATTCCGTGTCTTTCGTGTATTCCGTGGTAGATACCTCCAACTTTCTTTTTTTATCGAACACGGAAGACACCGAGGACACTGAAAATTAGCGGTTCCCAATGGAGGCCTGAGTGCGTTTCTGCGTCGCACTCAGGACGAAAA